>JBNKGM010000016.1:0-58758 GCA_050289825.1 Robiginitalea sp. | reverse complement strand
GCCAGGAGCGGGAAGCCAAGAAACGCGAACTCGACGCCCTGATGGGCGGGATCAACAACGCCAATGGCACGGCCCAGGGCAATGAGGGAGACGACAACCAGGCCGGCGACAAAGGCCAGCCGGGGGGCGACCCCTACGCCCAAACCTATTACGGGGCGCCGGGCAGCGGCAGCGGCACGGGGGGCTATGGCCTTAGCGGCCGTACCCTGGCCAGCAAGGATGCGGTGAAACAGGAATGCAACCAGGAAGGGCGCGTGGTGGTGCAAATCGTGGTGGACCGCCAGGGGAAGGTAATCCAGGCAACCCCGGGAGTCAGGGGTACCACCAACAGCGACCCCTGCCTGCTGGAGCCGGCCCGTAAAACAGCCCTCATGCACCGCTGGAATACCGATTCCAAAGCGCCCGACCAGCAGATCGGTTTTGTGGTGGTGAACTTCAAACTGGGCCAGTAAATGACCTACCGCCAGACCCTGGACTGGATGTTTGCCCGCCTGCCCATGTACCAGCTTCGCGGGGCCGAGGCCTACCACGCCAAACTGGAACCCACCGAATTGTTTGCAGCCCATTTGGGCAACCCCCATTCCCGCTTTAAAAGCATCCATGTGGCCGGCACCAACGGGAAGGGGTCGAGCAGCCACATGCTTGCCTCGGTACTCCAGGAAGCCGGCTACAAGGTGGGCCTGTATACCTCGCCCCACCTGAAAGATTTCCGGGAACGCATCAAAATCAATGGCCAGCCGGTTACCGAAGACTTTGTGGTAGACTTCATTTACAAGCACAAGCCCTACCTGGAAAAGGCCGGGCTCTCCTTTTTTGAAATGACGGTGGGCATGGCCTTTGTCTGGTTTGCCGAGCAGGGGGTAGATGCAGCCGTAGTGGAGGTGGGCCTGGGGGGCCGCCTCGACGCCACCAACATTATCGTCCCCGAGGTGAGCCTCATTACCAACATCGGCCTGGACCACACGGAATTTCTAGGAGACACATTGCCCCAGATTGCCGGCGAGAAGGCCGGCATTATCAAGGAAGGCGTACCCGTTATAATCAGTGAAACCCAGCCTGAAACAGCCCCGGTATTCCGGGAAGTGGCTGCCCTCAAGCACGCCCCGATCGCCTTCGCCGACCAGCTTGAAATGCCGTCTTTTAAGACCTCCCTCCTGGGCGATTACCAGGAGCACAACATCAGGGGGGTGCTCGCCGTACTGCAGGCCCTGAAGCGCCTTCCGGTAGGGAAGGAGGCCATCGGGCGGGGTTTGATGAACGTGGTTGAAAATACGGGCCTGTTGGGCCGCTGGCAGCAGCTGGGCGAACGCCCCCGCGTGCTCTGCGACACCGCCCACAACCGGGAAGGCCTCGAACTGGTCTTCAGGCAGCTGGCCCGCCAACCCTATCAACGGCTCCACCTGGTGCTCGGCTTTGTGAAAGAAAAGAAGTTGGAGCAGTTGCTACCCATTTTCCCCAAGGAAGCGCTGTATTACCTCACCCGCCCGAACATCCCCCGGGGCATGGACCTCGACCGGCTGGAACAGGCCTTTAAGGAAGCGGGGTTCCACTACCGCCGCTTCGACCGCATTGCGGAGGCCTATGGCGCCGCCCTGGAAGCGGCCGGCCCCGACGACCTCATTTTCGTGGGCGGCAGCACCTTTACGGTGGCCGAGGTGCTCTGACCAAACTTCCCAGGTTGGCTTTCTTTTCCTATCTTGAGGTACGGGCCCGGTTGGCCCCCACCCATTTATATGAAACATCACTCCTTGCCGGCCCTGTTTACGGCTATTGTCTTCGGCCTGGCGGCCTGCCAGCGAGCCCCCGAGGCGGTCCAAAGCACCGGGCTTCCCAAGCCCAATATCGTGTTGATCTACCTCGACGACCTCGGGTATGGCGATACGGGGGCCTACGGGGCCACCGCCCTGCAAACCCCGAATATCGACTCCCTGGCTGCCGGGGGGCTGCGGTTTACCAATGGCCATGCCGCCTCGGCCACCTGTACCCCCAGCCGCTTTGCCCTGCTTACGGGCATGTATCCCTGGCGCAAGAAAGAGGCCCGCATCCTGCCAGGCAATGCCCCCCTGCTGATCGATACCGCCCAGCTTACACTGCCGGCCCTGCTGAAAAAACAGGGTTACCAGACCGGTATCGTGGGCAAATGGCACCTGGGCCTGGGCGATGGCAATGCGGACTGGAACGGCCATGTGGCCCCCGGCCCCAACGAGCTCGGCTTTGACTACAGCTACATTTTGGCGGCCACGCAAGACCGGGTTCCCACGGTGTATATCCAGAACGGGGGTGTGGTGAACCTTGATCTGACCGATTCCATTTGGGTGGATTACCAGCAGAACTTCCCGGGCGAACCCACGGCCCTCGACCACCCTGAGATGCTCAAGCTGCACTGGGACCACGGCCACAATAACAGCATCGTAAACGGCATTCCCCGCATCGGTTTTATGAAGGGCGGGCAGTCGGCCCGGTGGGTAGACGAAGATATGGCCGATACCTTTTTGGCCGAAGCCAGGGATTTTGTGGTAAACCGGCAAGACGGACCTTTTTTCCTCTACTATGCCCTGCAGCAACCCCACGTACCCCGTACACCCCATGCACGCTTTGCCGGTACTACCGGGCTTGGGCCGCGGGGCGACGCCATCGCAGAGGCCGACTGGTGCATAGGCGAGCTGATGAAGACGTTGCAGGAAGAAGGTCTGCTGGAAAACACCCTGGTGATCCTCTCCAGCGACAACGGCCCGGTGCTGAACGACGGCTACATCGACCAGGCCGTGGAATTAAATGGGGATCATACCCCCTGGGGCCCGCTGCGGGGCGGCAAGTACAGCCTCTTCCAGGCCGGCACCCGGGTGCCCTTTATCGTTTCCTGGCCAGGCACCGTAACCCCGGGCGTGAGCCAGGCCCTCGTGAGCCAGGTAGACCTGCTGGCCTCCCTGGGGCGCCTTACCGGCGCTGAGGTGTCGGGCACCGACAGCCGCGACCTGCTCGACGCCTTTCTGGGCCGCAGCCCGCAGGGCCGCGACGAGCTGGTGCTGGAAGCCACCGGCCGCACCGCCTATCGCCAGGGCGACTGGGTGCTCATCCCGCCCCACGAAGGCCCCGCCGTGGCCGCCCACGTCAACATTGAACTGGGCAACAGTTCGGACTACCAGCTCTATCACCTGACCGACGACGCCGGCGAGACCCGTAACCGGGCGGCCGAAGAACCCGAAAGGTTGCAGAAAATGCGCAAGGCCTACCAGGCCATTGTCCGCTCTAACTGACCGCGCCCTCTTTTTTCGCAAATTTCTTTTGGGAACTTAAAATCTGTTTTATATTTGCACACCCTACAGGGGCCCTTAGCTCAGCTGGTTCAGAGCACCTGCCTTACAAGCAGGGGGTCGTTGGTTCGAACCCAACAGGGCCCACATCAAGCAGAAAACCCCGCAACGATAGTTGCGGGGTTTTTTCATTCCGTGGCACGCCAAGCTCGCTTGAGCGTGCAGGCGGAATGAAAAAAACCAAGCAGGCCTGCAAAGGCCTGCGGGTATTCTATTTGCAGAAGCGGCTGCCCACTTTGGGAAACCGAGCGCAGGCGAGGTAGCCCAACGGGGCCTGCGGGTGTTGTATTTGCAGGAGTGGTTTCCCACTTTGGGAAACCGAGCGCAGGCGAGGTAGCCCAACGGGGGCAAATTTCAAATTCCAACAATTCCAGGAAATTCCACGCAAAATACTTTATGTGTAAAACAAACACTATATTTACTTATAACCTGATAATCAGCCTATCCATGAATGCAGCCAGCCATTTCCAAATAAGAAGATTGATGTTTGTTTGTTGGGTTCTCCTGGCTGTTGAGGTCTCGGCCCAGGACGGCACCATCTACCCACTAGAGGCGCCCTCGGAACCCGGGGCCATTTTGTTGGGAACAGGCGGAGTGGACGATCAGCCGTCCCCGGAATCGTGGTTCCGGCAATGGGGCGACCCGATGGCCCGGAACATTTCAACCGCAACCCTTACCCCCTTCCTGCCCAAGCCGGGCACAGCAAACGGCGCAGCCGTGATTGTCGCCCCTGGGGGCGGCTTCCGGTGGCTCTCTATGGGCAATGAGGGATGGGAAGTGGCAGAAGCCCTGGCCAGGCAGGGCATAGCCGCCTTTGTGCTCAAATACCGCCTTTACCCGACCGCGGAAAAATTGGAGGATTTCAGCGATTGGATGAATCGTCCGCGCCCGGCGCCACCCAGCCCATCAGACAGCACGGGAGGTACACCGCCTCCCCCCAGGATGCAGCTCGACCTGAGCAACCAACTCCAGGACGCTGAGGCAGCCTATGCACTGATTGTGAAAAGGGCCGGCGAATGGGGAGTGGATACGGAGCGGATCGGGATGATCGGCTTCTCGGCCGGGGCCGGGCTCACCATGCATGCAACCCTGAACTCCCAGACGATGCGCCTGGCCTTCATCGGTCCGATATACGGTGGAATGGGGCCGGTTGAAGTACCTCAAGACGCCCCGCCCATGTTCAATGTAATTGCCACTGACGATTTCTTATTCGGCGGTCAATTTGGCCTTATTGAATCTTGGTACAAGGCTGGTCGCCCGGTAGAATTCCACCTGTACCAGAATGGCGGCCATGGTTTTGGGCTCGGCAACCCGAACCGCACCAGCAACATTTGGTTCGACGCCTTTATCCATTGGCTGGATGTAAATGGTTTCTTCGTCGTGAATTCCAGCGGAAAATAAATGGATTGCGCGGCAGCAGGCTGAAATTGGATTTATCTGGCCCAACTGGGGGTCACGCTACTTCGATAGCTATCGGAACCAAAGCCCAAATTCTAAGCTAAATTTAGTTACAGACCAAAATCAAATCTCCCCGGCCTGCACAACACAAACCGGGGAGATAAAGTATAAAATGGCTAGGTGACAGCCATAGGTGTAACCTATTTGAATTTTTCGCCCTTAAAACCCATAGGCAAGCCCCACTTCAAAAGCACTGAGCTTAAGCGAGGCATCGAAGAATTCGTCGTCTGACAAATTGCTCAGCCCCAGGTTGTACCGGGCTTCCAGATAGAATTGCGGGGTGAATTCATAGCTCAGCCCCAGGTTGGCGCCCAGGTTAAAGGTTTTTACGCCTTCTTCCTGATTCAGGAGGAACCCGAGGTTCGGCCCGACCTGTCCGCGGAGTTTATCGACCAGGCCAATTTCGGCCAGGATGGGCACCTGAATCTGGTCGAGGTCTTTAACGCCCACGTAGTTTACCTCCGGGCGCAGGTTGAATTTTTCGGAGACTTCGACCCGGGCAAATACCCCCAGGTAGAACCCCGTTTCGTTATCGCTGATTTTGAAGCCATCAAAATCGGCCTTGGCGGTTGCAAATTCGCCTCCGGCCCGTACCCCGAAGCTCTGGGCATTTAAACCGCAGGTCCCTGCGGCCATCAGGAGGGTGATGATCAAATTTTTCATACGGATTGCTTTTAGTGATGATTGTGGTTTGTATGGTAAAGCAACATGTTATGAGCGGTATGGGTAAACTTTATCGTTAAACGCAAAAGGGGAGGGGTCATACATGGGAAATGCCGGGTTAACCACATAGTTCCGACAGGCCCCTGAGAAAATACTGGCCCTTTAACGGGAGTTGTTCAGGAATTCCATAAAAGCCGGCTTGAATTTATAACCTACGGGCACCTTGTGTTTGCCGATGGCAATTTGGTTGCCGCTAACACTTTTTAGTTTGTCGATGTTCACGGCAAAGGATTTGTGGGTACGCACGAATTTGGCGGCGGGCAATTCTTCGAGCAGGGCGGTGAAGGTGCTGTTGGTGAGGATGGCCGAATCGTCGAGGTGGACTTTCACGTAATCGCCAAAGGCTTCGATAAAGAGGATGGAGCTGCAGGCGACCTTGTGCAGGGTTTTATCGGCCTTAATAAGCACAAACGGATCTTCGGGGGAGTGGTTGCCCTTGTGGTTCAATTTTTCCACCACCTTGTTTACGGCCGTAAAAAACCGGTCGAAGGTGAAGGGCTTCAGCAAATAATCGGCAGCATTCAGTTCAAACCCCTCCAGGGCATATTTGGAATAGGCCGTGGTAAAGATTACTTCTGGGGGGTGTTGGAGCGACTTCAAGAAGGACACGCCTGTTATTTTGGGCATGTTGATGTCGAGGAACATTAGGTCTATCTTATCCTCATTAAGTTTCTGAAGCGCTTCCACCGCATCGTTGCACACGCCGGCCAGCAGCAGGAAGTCGACCTGCCCGATAAACCGCTCCAGCACTTGCTGGGACGAAGGTTCGTCGTCTACGATGATGCAGGTAATGCGCATTTTCGGAATAATTTTAGCTCTACTTCAAAGGTTTCCCCCTTTTTGCCTGCCCGGAATTCATATGCGCCGGGGTATACAAGTTCCAGATTTTTCCGCACATTCGCCAGGCCCACCCCCGATTGCCCGGGCGACCCGTTGGCGGGGCCCTCCAAAATGCGGTTTAAGATGGAAAAGGACAGGGTTTCGCCCTGCTGCTCCAGTTTGATGCGTAGGAAGGGTTCCAATTCTTTTGTTCTGGCTCCGTGTTTAAAAGCGTTTTCGACCAGGGGCAACAGGAGCATGGGGTAGATGGGGTAGTGGTCATCTTCCACCCCGACTTCAAACACCACCTTTTCGGCCGCCCGGTTGCGGAACTTCTGGAAATTGAGGTAGTTGTTCAGCAGGGTGATTTCTTCCTTCAAGGGCACCTGTTCCGCATTCGAATCGTAAATGATATAGCGCAACACGTCGGAGAGTTGCACGATGGCCTCGGTGGCAGTCTCTTTTTTATCGAGGGCCAGGGCATAGATCACATTGAGTGAATTGAAGAGGAAGTGGGGGTTGATCTGGGAGCGCAGGGAGGTGAGCTGCAATTGGATCTGCTCATTGCGCCGCTTCAGCTCCCGGTTTTGGTTCTGGTTGAAATAGATCCAGTCTTCGGCCAGCCGGATCAGGGTGGTCCCCACCAGAACGGCTGTGAAAATAATGAGCAAGACCGGCCCGGAATGGTACGAGATAAAGTAGTAGTCGGGAAAGAGGAAATCGATCAGGTAATTGAAGTACCAGATATTGAATTGGGTGGCGACCAGAATGGTAGCAATTAAGGCAACCGCATACAATACATACCGTTCCCGTTTTAGCAACACAGGCATAAGCAGGTAGAAATTCAGCAGGGCCGGCCAGATAAGGGTAACCAGAAAACTTCCCGTATAAATCAGATCGATTTTTTCGGGGGCCACCCCCCTGGAAAAGGCCATCAGCAGTATGCCAAAGCACCCCGCCCAGAGAATCAAGTTAAATAGCAACGGGCGGTGCCTGCTTATGGATTCACGGGGTGCCATTGCCTGCTTTTTTGAAGTTGTACTCGATTTCGGATGCCCATTTGTCTTCATCCTTTGAATCCATGTATTTGGCGATGAATTTTTGCAATTCCTCAGAGGGTGCTGTCAGCAGATAGCTGGGTTCTTCAACGGCCGAAGCAATATCGGTGTATTTGATCCGGATTCGGCTTTCCTCAATCAGTTTATTGAGTTTATCTTCGGCAAACCACCGCAGGTTAACCCGGGAATTATCCGTATCAAATTCTACTTTAATCAGGGTGTGCATCCTGGCCATGTGGAAGGAGGCCAGGGAATTGATGGGTTCCATATCCACTTCCACAAGTGCGAAATCCAGGAATAGCTCTTCCTTTACTTTGAATGGCACGGCAATAAAAACAGCTTCTTTCCCGTCTTCATTCATGAATACGAGATACGCTTTTTCATAGAGCCCGAAAGGCCCGAAATCGGCATAGTCGCCAGCCAGTTCCCGTAGGCGCCTGTCAATGTATTTTTCGACTTCGTCTGGCGCGGTATCGCCTTCTTTCTCCAGGTATTTCTCCTTGAACGGAAATATCTCCAGGCGGGTAACCTTGTCGTCCTGCCAGGTTCCGACCAGGCGCGGTTCATAATGGATAACCTCTTTGGTATAGAAGGGGAAGAGGGATTTCACGATGCAGGAGTTCAGCAAGAGAACCCCGACCAGGATGAGTAGCGCTTTTGTTTTCATGGGTGTGCGATTTTCAATTTGATACAAAGGAAAACACAGGCTTTTCCGGGTTCAAGTAATTTCGACAAACACAAGGCGGGGGCAGACATACAAATTCAAATGATAAACCAGACTTTCCCGCCTGAAAACCTTTTCAAGCAGATCGGGCTGGGGCAAGCGGGCCTAAACAAGGTACGGTTTTCCGGGCTGGGGTGCACGGGTAAAATGCGTTCCTGTGGCGGTTGTGTTTCGGCGCAGGGTCTCCGGGGCTACAAGCCCCGCCCCACCATCAAAATACCACTTTACCCCGCACAATCCCTGCATGCCATATTCCCCTTGCCCATCCCCCCGCTTTCCAGTATCTTAGGAATTCCCTGAAGTACAACCACCAACACGAAAACACATATGGAAACCCGGAGAAAATTTATAGGCAAAATGGCCGTCTCGGCCGTGGGTCTGCCCCTGATCACCCCTTTTAGCAATCCCTTCGGAGCCTTCGGGCCGACCCCCGACGGGCCGGTACTGCGGGTGGCTATCATGGGGCTGGGCAGTTACGGCACCCGGGTGGCCGAGGCCATGAAAGACTGCACCCGGGCCAAACTGGTCGGGGTTATCAGCGGCACGCCTTCGAAGGTAAAGGCCTGGCAGAGCACCTACGGCATCCCCGAGAAGAACTGCTACAACTACGAAAACTACGATGCCCTAAAAAACAACCCCGACATCGATGCGGTTTACCTGACCACACCCAATGGCCTGCACTGCGAGGGTGCCAAGCGCGTGGCCGCGGCAGGCAAGCACGTGATTACCGAAAAGCCCATGGCCATTAGCGCCGCCGAAGGGCAGCAGATGGTCGATGCCTGCAAGGCGGCCGGGGTACACCTGATGGTGGGCTACCGCATGCACTTCGAGCCCAAGACCCTGGAGGTGGTGCACATGCGCAAGGCCGGCGACTTCGGCAGGGTCATGTTCTTTCAGGGGCAGTCGGGCTTCATTATCGGCGACCCGAACCAATGGCGTCTCAACCCGAAGCTCTCCGGGGGCGGGGCCATGATGGATATAGGTATTTATTCCATCAACGGGGCCCGCTACATGATCGGGGAGGAGCCCATCTGGGTTACGGCCCAGGAAACCAAGACCGACCCGGTAAAATTTAAGGAAGGCATCGACGAGACCATACAGTTCCAGATGGGCTTCCCGGGGGGGGCGGTTGCTTCGTGCCTCTCTACCTATGCCGTCAACTACCTCGACCGGTTTTACCTGGTGGGCAAGCAGGGCTTTGCCGAGATGCAGCCCTCTACCGGGTACGGACCCATCCAGGGGCGCACCCACAAAGGGCCCCTAACCGGTGCCCATACCACTCACCAGACCCTGCAGATGGATGCCATGGCGCGCATCATCCTCGACGGGGAGGTGCCTGAAATCCCCGTAAATGGAGAAGAAGGGGTGAAAGACATGAAAATTATCGAGGCCATCTTCCAGGCTGCGAAAACCGGCCAGAAGGTGGAATTGAAGGGCTAGGCCGGCCGGAAGGGTCAATACCGCAGCAATTCGATTTTTCGGAAATCGATGGGGTGGCTGTTCGACTGGAGCGAGATATAGCCCCCGGTAACGACCAGGTTGCTGCCCTTGATGAGCGATTTAGCCAGTTCGTGGTCGGGGTTATAAGCCGGGTTGGTGAACCTCAAGATTTCCTCCCCGTTCACGAAATGGGTAATTACACCGTCTTTCACATCGATCTCCAGGGTTACCCACTGGTCGCCGTGGAAGGTGCGGCTCACAGCCGGAGGCGTGCAATAGGAGCTGTTCCGTTCCCCTTCGATCTCCACAAAAATGCCGTTGCCGCACACCGCCCCAACGGGCCGCTCTTCCGTGCCGTTGCCGCCGTGCAGGTTGTACTCCAGCGATACCGGGAAGGGCTGGTCGAGCCCCATCGATTCGGGGGCCTGGCAGTGGTATTGGATGCCGCTGTCGCGGAAACCCCACGCCGGCCCGCCCGGGGCGGTTTCGCCCACAAAACGGTATTCGGCCCGCAGCCGGTAATTGCCCAGGCTTTCGTTGTAAAAAAGCGCCCCGAAGCGGTTGTCGAAGTTGCCTCCGTAGGCGTCGTAGCGGATGCTCAAAATGCCGTCTTCGACCCGAAAGGTACTCCCGAAATTTTCGCCCAGCGGGTGCCCCACAATCTTGGGGGTCCAGCCGCTGAGGTCTGTCCCGTTGAAGAGGGGTTCCCAGGTTATGGCTTGCCTTTTTTCAAGGGTTCGGGCGAAAGACCCGGTCTCCTCGGCCCCGATCTGAGGCATTGAAACCGCAAGCAAAATGATCCATGAAGACACCGTTAGGAACTGATTCATTGTAAGTTTGTTTGAGGGCAAGGTAAACAAGGTTGGTGAGATTTCAAGGCGCGCCGCACAAACACCTGGAAACCTGCAGACTGGGAA
This sequence comes from Robiginitalea sp., assembly GCA_050289825.1. Taxonomy (GTDB): domain Bacteria; phylum Bacteroidota; class Bacteroidia; order Flavobacteriales; family Flavobacteriaceae; genus Robiginitalea. Next base: position 48,305 of record JBNKGM010000016.1, on the reverse strand, counting down.
CAGGGCAATAGCCTACTTGTCACTCCCGGTCTTGGGCATCCCAGATGGCCTGTAGCAGCCCGCCATCGGCCCGGTCGTCGGTCAGCTGCCAGAACATGATGCCCCCCAGGCCGTTTTCGTTGGCATACCGGGTTTTCGCATCCAGGGACGCGGTATCATCGAAGGTGGCGAATTCCCGCAGTTTGGCACTGTAGGCATAGGGAGCCGCAGCTGCCGTATCGCGGTAAAAAACGAAGCCTCTTTCGGCCGTCAGCACCGAGTCGAATTGGTGGTGGGGCACAAAGGATTTAAAAACTCCTGTTTGATATAACCCGTTTCGATCAGGGGCTACCTCCCCCCAAACCCGACCGTAAAACGCAGCTCCCAGAATAATTTTACGGGCAGGCACGCCCATGTTCACCAGGTAGTTCACCCCAAAATCGGCCGAACCCTCCTGATGGGGGTTCGAATACAGGGGCGTGTGGTGGCCCGTTACCTTGCTGTACCCGCCAACCAGGTCGTAACTCATCAGGTTTACGTAATCGACCATTGGGATAACTGCCTGCCAGTCGATAGAACGGTCAAAATAGGCTTTGAACCCGCCGGCTGCAAAACTCACCAGGGCTTCAGGCCCCAACTCTTGCCGCAGCGCCTTTACCAACTGCGTAAAATGCACTTGGTCTGCCGGGTCGTATGGGTGGCCGGGATAGCCCTCGATGGCCGGGTATTCCCAATCGAGGTCAATGCCGTCGGTGCCGTATTCTGCAGTCAATGCTTTCACCGAACGGGCGAACTGCCTGACCCCGCTGGCCGACGAAAATACGGGGGAGCAGGTTTCGCACCCGCCCCATCCGCCCAGGGAGAGCAATACCTTCAGGCGGGGGTGCTGCCTTTTCAGTCCCACCAGGTTTCGGATGGCCACGCTGTCGCGGGCCGAGTCTACGGCCAGTTCATTCCCGCTGAGGTGGCAGAAGCTGAAAATGACATGGGTGAGCTGTTCCCAGCGGTACCGCTCCAGGTCTTGCCCGTCTCCGGCGTAGTAGGCAATAACGGCGAATTCGTCGGACCCGGCCACAGGGGGCTTGGCATTAGGGCCTTCCACACAGCTGGCCAGGAATATCACAGGCAGGATCGACTTAAGGAGGGTGCTGATTTTGAAACGGGTGCGGGTCATAGGGGTTGGCGGGTTTCTTTCAAAAATACGGTACGTAGCGTGTAAATGAAAATAGGAGCATGCCCGGTACTAGCACGGCCGGAATTCCCTATTTTTATAGGAAACACGGCTCAACTCCATGATCGAAACCCTCAAAACCCACCTCAAGGCCCGCGACGCCGTCCAACTCCTGGACTATATCCGCCAAAACCCGGAAGTGCTAAGCCAGCAAGACGAGCAGGGCGCCACCGGCCTTATGCTGCTTGCTTATAATGGGCTTCCTGAGGTTTTCAGGGAAGCCGTGGCCCTGAAAAAGGACCTGAGTTTTCACGAAGCCATCCTGGCCGGGCAGCGCGAGGTGGTCGAAAAATACCTGGCAGAAGGAAAAGCCGATTTGGTGAACTCCTATGCCAGCGACGGTTTTACCCCCGTTGCGCTGGCAGCTTTTTTCGGGCATTCCGACCTGGCGAAATTGTTGTTGAAACACGGGGCCGATCCGAACCGGGCGGCTAACAACGCCATGAAGGTGAATGCGTTACACGCGGCCGTGGCCCGTGAAAACCTGGAGCTGTGCCGGCACCTGATTGTAAACGGGGCCGATGTGAATGCGGTGCAAATGCAAAACATCACCCCCTTACACGCGGCCGTACACCGGGGCAATAGCGAACTCACCCGTCTCTTGATCGAAAACGGGGCCGATATCACCATTGTTTCGGAGAGCGGGGATACCGCCCTGAAGATTGCCCGGCGTGAAGGGCATCGGGAAATTGCGGCTTACCTCGAAAAACAAGCCCGATAGGCAGTCGCGCCAGGGCCTTACGTGAAGGGATAAATAGTATCTTTAAGGGGTGCCCCGGCTGGCACCCAACCTAAACAACCCAAGTATGGACAAGGGATGGCAAACCCTCATCGACAACTTGCCTGCCAAGACGGGAAAGTCGCTGGCAGAATGGAAGGTGCTGCTGCAAAAGAAGGCCTTCGCCAAACATATGGAAGCGGTGAACTTCCTCAAAAACGAATATGGGGTAACCCACGGCTTTGCCAATAGCATCGTAAAGCTCGCCCAGGAAGACCAGCCGGCCGGGGAAGACCTGGTGGCCAGCCAGTACGCCGGCAAGGAAGATCTGTTGCCCATCTATAAAAAGCTGCTGGCCCTCATACAGAGCTTCGGCGAAGAGGTGAAGGTGGCGCCCAAAAAGGGCACCGTGAGCATCATCCGCAAACGGCAGTTCGCACTGATAAAGCCGGCGTCCAAAACGCGCATTGACCTCGGGCTGAAGCTCAAAGACGTTGCCTATACCGACAGGCTCCTCGATTCGGGGCCCTTCGGCACCATGTGTACGCACCGTGTACAGCTCTCGGCCCCGGATGAGGTCGATGCCGAGTTGACCCGGTGGCTGCGCGAAGCCTACCGGCAGTCCCAATAAAAGATTACACTTTGGAACCCACCGACACCAACACCTTTGATGTTATTGTAATAGGCGTAGGCAGCATGGGCGCCTCCACCTGCTACCACCTGGCCAAACAGGGGCTGCGGGTGCTGGGCCTCGAACAATATGGCATTCCCAACAAGCTCAGCTCCCACCACGGACAGACCCGCATTATTCGCAAGGCGTATGGAGAAAGCCCGGAGTATGTGCCCCTGTTACGGCGTGCCTACGCCAACTGGCAGGCCCTGGAGCAGGAAACCGGCTGCCGGGTGTATTACCAGACGGGCCTGGTCTATTTCGGCCTTCCTGAAAGCCCTTTTCTGCAAACCGTACTGGAGTCTTCTGCCCGGTTTGGCATACCCCTGAACAGGCTTGACGCTGCGGAGCGGGCCCGACGCTTTCCGCAGTTCAAATTGCCCGATGGTTTTTTGATGCTTGAAGAACCGGAGGCCGGGTTCCTGGTGCCCGAGCGCTGCATTGAGCTACTGGCCCGGCAGGCAAAGGTCCGCGGGGCAGTAATCCATTCGCAGGAACCAGTACTGGAGTGGAGGAGCCAGGCAAACGGAATTACGGTAAACACAAGCCGGGGCACTTACCGCGCCCGGAAATTGGTGGTTACAGCGGGGCCCTGGGCTGGGAAGCTGCTGCCTGAACTGGCCGGCAATCTGCAGGTAACACGCCAGGCCCTGGCCTGGATACGCCCCAAAAAAGCAGAAGATTATGGCCTCGGGCAGTTCCCTTGCTGGATGTACGAGGAGGGAGGGGCCAGTTATTACGGTTTCCCGATTTTGCCGGAAGGCGAATTTGGGGCGTCAGACGGCCTGAAGCTGGGTCTGCACTATCCGGGCGACCCGGTAGACGACCCTGCCCAGGTAAAACGTGAAACCGGCCCTGCAGATACGCAGCCCTTAATGGCTTTTTTGAATGACTGCCTGCCGGGCGTGCAGGGAGAGCTGGCGAACACGAATATCTGTATGTATACCAATACCCCCGATACCGACTTCATCCTCGATTTTTTGCCTGGCCATGGCCAAAACGTGGTAATCGGGTGCGGTTTCAGCGGGCATGGTTTCAAGTTTGCAAGCGCTGTGGGAGAGGTACTGGCCAACCTGGCTGTCGATGGGAAGGCCGGGCTGCCCATCCATTTTTTGCGGGCAAACCGGTTCGGGGGAGCCCCTCCCGATTTACTCCCGGTTTCGTAACTTGTTTAGGAAACTTACTGAAACCATGCACCCTGTCAAAAATTTGTCCCTGCTTCCTATCGACCCGAATGCCAATGCAGACCGGCCCGAATACGATTCGGATGACTGCCGGAACATCCTGGAAGCCTATAAGGACTATTATCCGACAGTAGGATACCATGCCCCCTGGATCGGTTACTTTATTAAGTCGGAAGACCGCATCGTCGGATCGTGCGGGTTTGTCAGCCAACCGGTGGGGAACCGCGTGGAGGTGGCCTATATGACCTTTCCGCAGTTTGAAGGGCAGGGAGTAGCCACCTATGCCTGCGGGGCGCTGGTTACCCTTGCTTGGGTAACAGACCCCACCCTGACCATTACTGCGAAGACAGCCCCGGAAGACAACGCTTCCACGCATATCCTGAAACGCCATGGCTTCCGGTTCATAGGGGTAGTCCCCGACCATGAAATTGGGGATGCCTGGGGATGGGAGTTGCCCGGGCTGGCCGGAATCGCTGATGGCGTCAGAGTTGCCTGAAATAATCGACCTGGGGCCACTGGGTGCGGCTCAGGGTTTTTCCGTTCATAAAGTTGGCAACCACCTGGATTACTTCCGGATAGTTGGCGTCGCCCCGGTTTAGCAGTACCACATACGAAAGCGAACTGCTCACCCGGAGCAGGGCAAGGGTACCCGGCAGGGCCCCGTTGTGGTTCCAGATGCCGCTGCTGAGGTAATCGAGCCCCTCGTCGGCCCGCAAGCGGTCTGGAAAGCGGTTGCCCCCGTCTGACTGGGCCGCCAGCAGGGCCAGGTCGTATGCCGAGGCCAGCCACCCCCCGTGCGAATCCATCCGGGTCACGTTCAGGCGGTAGGGGGTTTCCCAGGTGGTATAGTAGTCGACTTCCCCGGCCGCCCGTTCGCCCCTTCCGTCGCGGCTTACCAGCATGTCGCTAATGCCCATGGGCGCCAGTATTTCCTCAAAAACGTATTGCTCGTACGCCTTGCCCGAAACGGCCTCGATCACCCGGCCCAGCAGGCAGTAGCCGAAATTCGAATACTGGTACCCCGTACCCGGCTCAAAAGCCAGGGAGCGCTCGTCAAGCACCTTGCCGATCAGGTCGGCCTGGCTCAGGGCGGGGTCGTCGAACATGATGTCGGTAGGGGTGTCGGTAAATCCGGCCCGGTGTTCGATCAGGTGATTCACCGTAATTTGCATTTCCAGGGGCTCGTAGGGGAGCTGTCCGTACTGGGTGCCCAGAATGCCGTCGGGTCCGAAAACGCGCTGGTCGGGGTGCAGTTCACCCAGGCCGGCCAGCCTGGAGAGAGCCATAAGGGTGAGAGGCTTGGAAATACCCCCGATGCGGAAAAGGGAATTGTCATTTACGGGAAACCCCTGAAACACATCGGCCAGGCCGAACGAACGGAGGTATACCAGCTTTTCGTCTCGCACCACGGCGACCTGGGCCCCTGGTACGCCCAGGGTGGCCAGAAGGGCAGTAAAATCGCGGGTAATATCTTCGAGATCTACGGCTGCAGTGCTGCCAGCCCCCGAGGGTGCCTGGGCCTCCCCGCCCGGGTTTTGCGGGTTCTGCGTGGTATTGCCGGGCTGATTGCCGGCATCGCCGTCTACGACCGGGTCGGTCGGGCTGCAGGCTGCCAGCAGCAGGCACAGTGCCAGATGCATTGTCTTTTTCATAGCGGTTTCCATTTGCCACACGGGAAGCCCTGCGCAAGGGAAATTTAAGATAGCAATTTTGAAGACGACAGGCAAATAGGCAGGGTGCCCCATTGTCTTTAACAAAGAAATTCGCCTACAGATTGGGCCGGGCTGGCCCAGAATCGCTACATTTAGGCACCACCAAAAAAAAGAAACCAGCGTCGATTGTTTCCCCCATCCATCATACGAATCGGAGAAAAGTGACAAGCCCGGTTCTCATTGCGTTTGCACCAGGTTTGGTAGCGTAAGGAGAAGGTGCCGAACGAGCTTGGTAACGGGCAGCAACTTTATTTCAACACATGACAGACAGGACCCTATATAGCGTCATTACCGGTACCGGAAGTTATATCCCGGAAAACAGGATGACCAATGAAGACTTCCTAACCAACGAATTTTACGACTCTACTTCCACGAAACTAAAGAAGTCGAACCGCGAGATTGTTGATAAATTCCTGGATATAACCACCATTGCCGAAAGGCGGTACGTGAGCGACGACCTGGTCACTTCCGACATTGCCTACTTTGCCGGGAAGAAAGCCATCGAGGCGGCACGGATCGACCCAGAAGAACTGGATTACATCCTGGTTGCCCATAACTTTGGCGACATTCAAAAGGGCAGCAACCGCATTGACATTGTCCCCGCCCTGGCAGCGCGGGTAAAACACAAGTTGGGCATCAAGAACCCCGAAGCTGTGGCCTACGACCTGATTTTCGGTTGCCCGGGCTGGTTACAGGGGCTCATCCAGGCCGATTATTTTATTCGTTCGGGCGACGCAAAGAAAATACTGGTTATCGGGGCCGACGTGCTCTCGCGCATTGCCGATCCGCACGACCGCGATGGCATGCTCTACGCCGACGGGGCGGGGGCGGTTGTCGTAGAAGCCAGAAGCAGCGGGGAACCAACCGGTATCCTGGCCCACAAATCGCGCTCCGATACCTTGCTGCATTCAGAAATGCTCTATATGGGCCCTTCCTTTTGCCCCACGGCCCGGAATTCAGACGACCTTTTCCTGAAGATGAACGGCCGCAAGCTTTACCAGTACGCCCTTGAAAATGTCCCGGGGGCCATGAAGCAATGCCTGGATAAATGCGGCTTGCACCTGACCGACGTGCACAAAGTGCTGATCCACCAGGCCAACGGGAAAATGGACGATGCCATGCTGCACCGACTCTTCACCCTCTATGGCTATGAAAAGGCCCCTTCAGAGATCATGCCCATGACGGTGGGCTGGCTCGGCAATTCGTCCGTAGCCACCCTGCCGACCATGCTCGACCTCATTCTGAACAAGAAGCTGGAGGCGCACGAAATCAACCCCGGAGACATCGTGGTTTTCGCCTCGGTAGGGGCTGGCATGCACATCAACGCGGCGGTATACCGATTCTGATAGGGGCGGCAACCAACATCTCCCCGCCTTTGCCGAACGTTTCCAATTAATCGCTAAATTAGGAAGCTGCCGGCCCTGCCGGCCTGAACCGATAACCAACCTGATAATGAGACGTTCCATAGCCGCTGCCCTACTGGCCGGCCTGTTGGGGCTGCCCGGCATGGCCGGGGCCCAGAAAAAGGCCGCTTCCCAACAACCCCCTGCCCAACTTCCCGATAAAAGTTTTTACGAAGGCCTGAAATGGCGCAACATCGGCCCCAACCGGGGCGGGCGCTCCCTGGCGTGTACTGGCAGCCCCGGCCGCCCTGACGAGTACTATTTCGGGGCTACCGGGGGGGGGCTCTGGAAAACCACCGATGGCGGACAAGAGTGGGCCGCGGTAACCGACGGGCAGGTGAGCAGTTCTTCTGTCGGGGCCGTGGCGGTGGCCGAAACCAACCCCGATGTGGTCTATATCGGCATGGGGGAGGTGCAACTGAGGGGCAGTATAACCCAGGGTGACGGGGTCTACAAATCAAGCGATGGCGGCAAGACCTGGAGGCACCTGGGGCTGAAAGAAACCCAGGCCGTTGCCCGGATACGCATCCACCCCACCAACCCCGACATCGTCTACGTGGCGGCCCTGGGGCATCCCTACGGGGAAAACGAGGAGCGGGGGGTATTCCGCAGCACAGACGGGGGCAATACCTGGCAGAAGGTGCTGTACGTCGGCCCCAAGGCGGGTGCCGTAGACCTGATTATCGACCGCCAAAACCCCAAGGTGCTTTATGCGAGCACCTGGGAGGTGTACCGCAAAGCCTGGAAAATGTGGGGCGGAGGGGGCCAGAGTAAGTTGTGGAAATCGGAAGACGGGGGCGACACCTGGGCCGACCTGACCGCGAACCCGGGCATGCCTCCCGCCCCTGTCGGCAAGATCGGCGTTACCGTTTCCCCGGCCGATCCCAACCGGGTTTGGGCCATTGTGGAAGCGTCCGAGGGGGGCGTTTTCCGTTCAGACGATGCCGGCCAGACCTGGACGCGCACCAATGAGGAGCGCAAGTTGCGGCAGCGGGCCTTTTACTATTCCCGCATCTACGCCGACCCCTGGGACCGGGAAACGGTCTACTGCCTGAACACCGGCTTTTACAAATCTACCGACGGGGGCAAGACCTTCGACACCACCATTGACGAGCCCCACGGCGACAACCACGACCTCTGGATAGACCCCAACAACCCCCAGCGCATGATCAATTCCAATGACGGGGGCGGCAATGTGAGCATCAACGGCGGGAAAACCTGGACCGAGCAAGACTACCCGACTTCTCAGTTCTACCACGTGATGGCCACCAGCGATGTGCCCTACCACGTGGCCGGCGCCCAGCAAGATAACAGCACCCTGGCCATGCCAAGCGAAGGCTGGGAACACATGCAGGCCGGGGGCCCGAACCACGGCTGGTATTACGAAGTGGGTGGGGGCGAGAGCGGCTGGATAACCCAGCACCCCACCCAACCCGATATTTTTTACGCCGGGAGCCAGGGGGCACTGCTAACGCGCTACAACCGCAGCAACGGGCAGATACGAGACATCCAGGTATACCCCCGCTTCTTTTCGGGCGAACCGGCCGAAGCCCTGCCTGAGCGCTGGCAGTGGACCTTCCCGATTATGTTCGCCCCCCAGGACCCCACAGTGATGTACACCTGTTCCCAACATGTCTGGAAGACCACCGACGACGGGCAGTCGTGGGAAAAAATCAGCCCCGATCTCACCTACGCCGACCCGGAAACCCTGGGTAAAACGGGCGGGGTAATTACCATGGACATGAACGGGCCCGAGATTTACGCCACCGTGTTTGCCCTGGCGCCTTCGTACCACGACATCAACACCATCTGGGCCGGGTCTGACGACGGGAAGGTGCATATTACCCGAGACGGGGGCAAAAACTGGGAAGATATTACCCCCAAAGGCCTACCGAAATTTTCCCGGGTGAGCATCATCGACGAGTCGCGCCACCGGCCCGGCACCCTGTTTCTGGCCGCCAACCGCTACCAGGTAGACGACCGACAGCCCTATGTGTTTAAGACCCACGACTACGGCAAAACCTGGACGAAGATTACGGCCGGCATCGCCGACGGGCACTTTGCCCGGGCCGTGCGCGAAGACCCGGTGCGCCAAGGGCTACTGTTCCTGGCCACGGAGCACGGGGTGTATTTCTCCATAGACGACGGGGCCCGGTGGCAATCCCTCCAACTGAACCTGCCCGACACCCCCGTGCGCGACCTGGTGGTAAAAGACAACGACGTGGTGCTGGGCACCCACGGCCGGGGCTTCTGGATTTTGGACGACATACAGCCCATTCGGCAACACCGCCCCGAATTCGCCTCCCAACCGGCCGTCCTGTACGCGCCGGGGGATGCCATACGGGGCCTGACCAGCGCCTCCTTCCAGTACTACCTGCAAGCCCAGCTTGACACCATTACCATCGAGATCCTGGACGCCCAGGACCGCCTGGTACACACCTTTACCGGTAGCCAGCCCGAATACAAGGAAGACACAAGCCTGCCGCGCTGGGAGCGCGACCCGACCGGCAAACCCACCACGGCCAAAGGCCTGAACCGCTTTACCTGGGACCTCCGCTACCCGGGGTCCACGGTCTTCAAGGGCATGATTATCTGGAGTGGCCGCCCGCAACGGGGCCCCAAAGCCCCTCCGGGCACCTACCAGGTGCGCTTGAAGGCGGGCGGGGTAGAGCAGACCCATTCCTTTTCCATTGTGATGGACCCGAACCTGAAGGGCATTACGGAGGCCGACCTGCAGGAACAGTTCGACCTGGCCACCCAGATCGTCGGGAAAACCAGTGCGGCCAATGAAGCCGTGATACAGATCCGCGACGTCCGCGGGCAGCTGGAAGCCGGGCGTGAAAAAATCCCGGCCGCCGAGTACGGGCAAACCGTTACGCCCTTCCTGCAGAAACTCGCTGCCGTGGAAGAGGAGTTGTACCAGGTGCGCAACCAGTCGGGGCAAGACCCCCTCAACTTCCCCATCAAACTGAACAACCGCCTGGCCTCCCTGAGGCGCAGCGTGGAGACGGGCGATGCCCGGCCCACGGCCGGGGCCTACCAGGTGTTCGGGGAGCTGTCGGCCGAGCTCGACAAGCACCTGGGCGACCTGAAAAGGGTGCTGCAGGATGGGTTGCCCGGGGTGAATGCCGTGCTTACAAAGGCCGGGGTCGAACCCATAGCTTCTGAGAAATGACGACATCGCCCGGAAAAATACTTGGCTGCCTGGTAGTTGGTGCCCTCTTTTGGGAAACCGCCCTGGCCCAAACCCCGATCATCGACATGCATATTCACTCCTACTCCGATGCCGACTTCGGGGAGCGGGAACCGGCCACCGACCATTACGGGATGCGGGGCGCGACCGATGCCGAATCGCACCGGTTGGAAACGGTAGGTGCATTTGAAAAATACCGTATTGTGAAGGCCGTGGTAAGCGGCAACCCCGAAAGCGTCGAAACCTGGGCTTCCAGCGATCCGCAGCAGCAGGTCATTCGGGGCATTTTGATGTTCCACCCCGATGATTACGGCATGGATACCCTGCGGTTTGAGCAACTGGTCAGGGATGGCAAAATAGAAGTGTTCGGGGAACTGGGCCCCTATTACAGCGGCACGACCCTGAGTGATGCCGTTTGGCAGCCCTACCTGAGGATCTGTGAGAAATACGACATCCCGGTGGCCGTGCACACGGGGGGTGGCGACCCGGGGGGCACCTATTCCTGGGCCCCCAAAGCCCGGTTGGCCCTGGGCGACCCCTACCTGGTCGAAGACGTGCTGGTGCGCTATCCGAACCTGCGCCTTTACCTGATGCACGCCGGGGGCGAAGACTGGCCCGAGCACGCCCTTCGCATGATGGCCTACTACAAGCAATTGTACATTGACCTCGGTGTGATGCTCTGGGTAGAGCCCAACACCCAGCGGTATACCGTCGAACTCCTGAGGAACATCAAGGAAGCCGGGTACCTCGACCGCGTAATGTTCGGTTCTGACCAGATGATTTGGCCGTACGCCATCGGCAAATCGATCGATTTCCTGAACAGCCTCGATTTTCTGACTGAAGATGAGAAAGCCGGTATTTTCTACGGGAACGCGGCGCGTTTCCTTGGCCTTGATAAATCACCCCAAAAAAAATAAATCTGCCCGATGAAACACTTGTATTCAATTTGCCTGGCGGTATTGCTGGGAGCAACGCTGGCTGCCCAGAAACCCCGCGCCCGCGACCTGGGGGTGCCCTTTGAGGGAACGCCCGGCCCCTGGAACGCCATAACCGATGTGCCCGGGGTGGAGGTGGGTTACAGCACGATCATTTCGGGCTCCGGCGAAAACAAGGTGGGGAAGGGCCCGGTGCGCACCGGGGTCACGGCCCTGTTTCCTAGAGGGAAGGCCCAAAAGTTCAGCCCGGTATACGCCAACTGGTACAGCTTGAATGGGAACGGGGAAATGACGGGCACCACCTGGGTAACCGAATCGGGTTTCCTGGAAACCCCTGTGATGATTACAAATACCAACAGCGTGGGAGTAGTACGCGACGCCGTGCTTAAATGGTTCGTAGACACAGACTGGTACAAAGGGGAGCAGTGGTGGTACACCTACCCGGTGGTGGCCGAGACCTACGACGGCTTTTTGAACGACATATACGGCTTCCATGTTACCGAAACCCATGTGCGCGAAGCCATTCAAAATGCAGCCTCAGGGCCAATTAGAGAAGGCAACGTCGGGGGCGGTACCGGCATGATGTGCCTGGGGTTCAAAGGTGGGACGGGTACTTCTTCGCGGGTGGTAACCATCAAAGACACAACCTATACCCTGGGGGCCCTGGTGCAATCCAACTTCGGGGCCAAAAACAACCTGAGCATCGCCGGTGTACCCGTAGGGCAGGAATTGCGCGATACCCTTAATTATGTTTACAATGCACCGCCCCAGTCGAGGCGAAAGGAAGGAGATGGTTCTATCATTGTGATCGTCGCCACCGACGCCCCCCTGCTGCCCCACCAGCTCAAACGCATTGCACAGCGGGTTCCCCTGGGCATCGGCATTGTGGGCGGGCGGGGCTCCAATGGGTCGGGCGACATATTCCTGGCCTTCTCCACAGCTAACGAGGATGCCTTTAACCGCGATGCGAATACCCGCGTGGAATCCGTGTCGAATGACCAGATTACACCCTTGCTGGAGGCCACTGTTCAAATTGTGGAAGAGGCAATAATCAATGCCATGGTTGCGGCAGAAACCATGGAGGGCATCAATGGGAACAAAGCCCACGCCTTGCCCCACGACCTGCTGCGGGAGACACTTCGTAAATACAACCGCCTGCAGGAATAACCCTTCCCGCCAATTTTTATACCTTGGCCCCCGGGTTTTCCGCCTCCGGGAAACGCGGTAACGATAGCATGAAACGAAATGTCTGAAGAACTGAAACCCTGCCCGCACTGCGAATCGCCCTACGGCTATTTTTCGCGCGAAGACCTGTACGCCTGCCCCGATTGCGGGCACGAGTGGAACCCGGCCGAAGTGCCCGAAAAGGGGGCGCTTGTGGTGGTCGATTCCAATGGGAATCGCCTGGCCGACGGCGATACGGTGATTGTCATTAAAGATCTCCCGGTTAAAGGGGCTTCGGGCCCCATCAAGGTGGGCACCAAGGTCAAGAATATCCGCCTGGCCGAGGGCGACCACAACATCGACTGCAAAGTAGACGGTTTCGGCTCCATGGGGCTCAAGTCTGAATTCGTGCGCAAGGCATAAGTGCCCAATGGCCAGGCAGCCAGCTGGTGAAATCCCTGAATTGAATCAAATGAAACCAAACAAGACGCTTATTTACGCACTTTTGGCCGCACAGGTGGCATTTGCGGTGCTGGCCCTGACCGTGGGCGGGTTCCTGTTCCAGTCGGGCTCGGCCGGTTTCGGCGCCCTGGCTGTATTGCTGCTCATGGCCGGGAGCACCTTTGGCCGAACCGACTTGTGGCTGGCCATCGGGGCGTTTGCCTTCTCCATTGTGGGCGATTACTTTTTGTCGAACCGGGGTGGCGACGCTATGATGTTCGTTTACGGCATCGGCTTTTTCTTTTTGGCGCACCTGGGCTACCTGGGCTATGCCCTGTGCCACGGGCGGCTCCACAAGGGGGTAACCGCCCTGTTCTGTGCAGCCTACCTCCTGTTCTTTTTCACCTCACTTTACGGGGGCATTTCAGACCCGGTGCTGCTGTGGGCGGCCCTGGCCTATTTATTCGTCTCCTGCTTTTCGATGGGGGCTGCCTGGGGGATTACGCCCCGTGGCCGCTCGCGTACCCTATACCTGTGGGGCATCGGCCTGATCCTGTTTTCAGACACCCTGATCGCCTTCAGGGAATTTATGGCGTATACCCGCTGGGATTTCCTGATCTTGCCCACCTACTACCTGGCGCATATGTTGGTTATGCTGGCGGTGTGGCGAGGTATGTCAGACGAGCCTGGCATGAGTAAGCCCTGAGCAACCCTCAGCCGCATTCCATATGTAAAATTGCGTATCTTTAAGTAAACCGGCACCACCAGGTGTCGGGGATCGCCATCACCTGAACGATGCCCTATGAAGAGCCTGAAATCTTGCCGGGTTAACGTAATGGTAGTCAACATGGATGCCGCTGTTGCGTTCTACGCGGGAACACTGGGGCTACAGATGCTTAACAGGTATGGGGATCACTACGCCGAACTACAGGCCCCCGATCTGCTCATTGGCCTCCACCCCAAAAGCGACGATGTAAGCTGGGGGAATAACCTTTCCATTGGCCTGGGAGTAACCGATTTTGAGGGCTGCGTGCGCGAGCTTCAGGCCCAGGGAATATCCATCAGGGTAGAACAGGACGGCTGGATTCGCCTGGCGCACTTTGCCGACCCAGACGGCAATGCGCTGTTCCTTGCCGAGCGGGCCGAAAATTAACTAACCCAATCGGCCCTTGCCAGACCCGCACGCCAAACGGTTGTCTCCACATTGGTTAATTTTCGTACCTTCCTGATTCACCCAATTAAACCACCGATTATGAAGCACCCACTCTGGTGCCTGTTCGCGGTCTTTTGGTCTTTTATGGTCCTGAGCTGCAGCAGCGAAAAGAAAACGCCGGCCCAACGCCCGAACATTGTTTTTATCATGGCCGACGACCACGCCTACCAGGCCATTTCGGCCTACGGCAGCCGGCTTATCGAGACCCCGAACATCGATCGGATTGCCCGCATGGGTATGCTCTTTACCAACGCCAGCGTTACCAACTCGATTTGCGCCCCCTCGCGGGCTACCATTTTAACAGGCAAGCATTCGCACATCAACGGGAAGATCGACAACCACTTCCCTTTCGATACCACCAATGTGACCTTTCCGCAGCTTTTGCAGAAGGCCGGTTACCAGACCGCCATGTTCGGCAAGCTCCACTTCGGGAACAACCCCAAAGGGTTTGACCAGTTCAAGATTTTGCCGGGGCAGGGGGCCTATTACAACCCGGAGTTCATCACCAAAAACGAGGGGAACATCACCGTGCCGGGTTATGTAACCGATGTTGTGACCGATATGACCCTCGACTGGCTGGAAAAGGAGCGCAAACCCGACCAGCCTTTTTTGCTAATGTACCTGCACAAGGCGCCGCACCGTTCCTGGCTGATGGCCGGCCGCCACATGGCCGACTTCACCACTCGCACCTTCCCCGAACCCGCCACCCTCTTCGACGACTACGCGACCCGCCCGGCGGCTGCCGAGGCCGAGATGAGCGTGCGCCGGCATATGAGCTGGTCGGGCGATAATAAATTATACCCGCAAACCATGCAGGAAATGGGCCTGGCCGAGATCGGCATCGACACCCTGCGGTTCAACTACGAAGTCGGGCGCATGGATTCTGTGCAACGCGCCAACTTCGACACCTATTACGGCCCCGTCAACGAGGCTTTCAAGGCAGCTTACCCCGGCATGTCTGAGGAAGATATCATGAAATGGAAATATCAGCGCTACATGCAAGACTACCTGGGCACCATCCAGGCGGTAGACGAGAATGTGGGGCGCCTGCTCGACTACCTCGAGGCCAACAACATGCTTGAAAACACCATCATTGTCTACACTTCCGACCAGGGGTTCTACCTGGGCGAGCACGGGTGGTTCGACAAGCGCTTTGTGTATGACGAGTCGTTCAAGACCCCCCTGATGGTAGCCTGGCCGGGCCATGTGGCGCCGGGCAGCACCTCTGACGAAATGGTGCAAAACCTCGATTTCGCCCAGACCTTCCTCGATGCTGCGGGGGTGCCCCAGCCCGAAGACATGCAGGGCGAAAGCCTGCTGCCGGTCCTTACCGGGAAGCTGGAAGACTGGCATCGCGAAGCAGTGTACTACCACTATTACGAATACCCGGCCGAACATATGGTAAACCGCCACTATGCCATCGTTACCAAGGATTACAAGCTCATCCACTATTATTTTGACCTCGATTACTGGGAGCTCATAGACCGTAAGAAGGACCCGCAGGAGCTCCGGAATGTGTACGACGACCCGGCCTATGGGGACGTAAGGGAACGCCTGCATCGGGAGTTGGAGCAGATCAGGGCGCGATACGGCGATAGTGATTCCCTGAACCGCCATTATATCGATGTCTTTCTAGACGATGTGGAGCGGGATGGGATTTACGGGGTGAACAAAGCCAAATTGCAGGAAATTCTGGATAACCGCAAAATGCAGTAAGCCGTGAGCCGGTCGCTCAGCCAATGAAAAATGCTTGCCCGCGACCCGGATCAGAGGGAATGCTCAGGCCGGCCTTTTCGCCTGGGGTCGCGCAGGGCCCAGAAATAGCTCTTGACGTCTTTTACCCAGGAATCGTACATAAAGATCAGGGTAATCTCCTCAACGGTTTCGAGTACGCCCATGACGATGACTGTCCAGAACAACCAGGTAACCGGCCCGAAAAAGAGAGCCCAGAGCACGAAGATGCCCTGCAGCAGGGCCGAGGTCTTGGCCATATAGGTGTGGAAGGCGGTGGTTTTGCCGTATTTGTAGTAGGCTATGCCCATCTGCAGCAGGTAAAGGCCGAGGGCCAGGCCGATGGGCCAGATATATTCCAGCACAAAAGCGGTTTCAAAAATCCAGATTCCGACCAGGCCTGCGGCCAAGGTAAGCTGGTCGCCGATGGAATCGAGTTGGGCGCCCCTGGCGCTGCACAGGTTCAGCCGGCGCGCCAGCTGCCCGTCAATGGCGTCGGTACTGTAGCTGATGAGCAACAGCCAGGTAAAAACCTCGCGCGAACCCCAAATCAAAGTCGCGGCCAGCAGGGGAATGGCCAGGATGCGGTAGAAGGAGAACCAATCGGCGATATTGAAATCCTTGAACGGAAGCATGGTGTACCTATTGGCACAAAGGTAGCCCTGCTTTCAAATTCCGGTAATGACGCAGGTCACCCTGGGCGGGCTTTTGAGGCGCCCTGGGGCTATGGTTTTGGATCGGAAGGCAAATTTTTGATATGCACGTCGCGTTGGGGGAAGGGGATTTCGATGCCCGCTTCTTTGAGCGCGTTGTAGATGGCGATGGATACATCGCTTTTGGCTTGCAGACCCATTTCAAAAGGAACCCAGAAGAGCAGCCTGAAATCGAGGGAGCTATCGCCAAACTTGGTAAAGAGCGCCAGGGGTTCACGCTCCTTAATCACATACTCAAACCGGGTGGCGCATGCCTTCAGAATGGCCAGGACCTGGTTCGGATCGGCACTGTAGGTAGTCCCCACGACGATTTCCACCCGCTTTATGCTGTCAGAAAGCGTCCAGTTAATAAGGTCGTTCGAGAGCAGGTTCATGTTCGGCACCACCACCTCGGCACCGTCGTAGGTGCTGATGCTCGAAGCCCGGATTCCGATTTTGGAAACCCGGCCCAGCAGGTTGTTCACCTCGATGGTATCCCCGGGCAGAATGGGCCGTTCAAAAACCAGAATTATCCCCGAAACGAAGTTCGCAATTACGGTTTGCAGTCCAAAGCCAATCCCGAGGCCCAGGGCGCCGGCCATGAGGTTGAACTCGGTAAGGTCTACCTTGAGGTACGAGAGCCCCAGGAACAGGCCGAAGACCAGGACGGTATACCGGAGTACCAGCGATATGGCGGCCGGCACCCCTTTCGGGAATTTGAAATAATACATCAGGCCGTACTGGTCGCTGATCAAAAAGGCCAGCAGGCGCGATATCACATACGACAAGATCAGAATAAGCAGGAACATGAATATAGACCCCAGGGTAAAGGTGAGGTTACCTACCACATACGGTTCGGTCAGGGTGCTGCTCAGAAATTCGGTAACATTGCGCAGTTCATCGATTATGTTCAGGAATCCGAGCAGAAAAAAAAACAAAACCATATAACGCAATGCTTGTAGCGTGCGCTTTTTGAGGAAGGCGAGCTGGTTCATATCGGGGTCTGCGGCATTGCGGAACCGCTGCTCCAGCCAACTCACCACCACGGTATGGAATACCAGGAAAATGGCAAAGGCAATTATAGCCGAAATGCCCGATTTGGTCCCCACCTTGAGCGCCAGGTCAGAAAGGTTGGTATACCCCAGGATGTTGGAGACGATGGAAACGGCACACAGGAAATAGGCCAGGGGAACCAGCCTGATCATAACCTTTCCAATGCCCGTACTCAATTGCAGACGGGTCTGCAGGTAGGGCTTTGTAAAATAGAACAGGACCCCTGCCATCAACAGGGCCTCCAGAAGCATGTAAATGCGGTAGTTCAAGGAGGCAAACCAGACATAGGTCTTGATCGAATCCAGTGCGAGAAAGAGGATGGAAAAGTAGATGAGCCCCCCGAAGCGCGCGGGTATCTGGTGTCTGATCACCAAAATGGAAAGAATAAGCAGCGTAATAACCAGGATGTCTTCCAGGAAGCGGGCCCCGCCAAGCAACTGCAGCATGCAGGTAAAGACCAGTATAAAGGCGACCACCAGCGCGGGCGACCTGAACAGCAGGTAAGATTCAGATGTTGCGCTTCGGGCGGTTTCATACCCCAGGGATTTGACCAGTCGCTGCCGCAGATAGAGGACATAGAAGGTCAGGGCCAGGCCGAATACCAGCAAGGCATAAAATTCTTCGCGGTGGGTCCGGAATATATCCGAGGCGGTGAGGCCCAGATCTGTGAAGGTTTCCTGCCCGTCGAGGGTATCGCGCCCGTCGGCCTGACCCCGGCTGATGCTCTGCCAGAGCGGCAGGTGCCGCTGGTACAGGAGTTTATAGGTTTCGGAATTTCGTTTATCGTAAAGTGCTTGAATGGTTTCGACCACCGTTTGCCTCAGGCGGTTTATACGGGTCTGTAGGCGCAGGTAATTGTAGTTGTAGTCTTTGGTCCGTTTTTCAATAGCCAGCAGGTTGTTGGTGGCACGGCTCACATTGCTGAGCAATTCGGCGGGGACTTCTTTTTGAACGGCTTGATCATAGGTAAGTGTCCATACCTGGGTTTCTGATTCAAATACTTCGAGCAGTCGCAGGTTGCGCTCCACATAGCTGGTTATTTCTACTTCCCACCTCGAGAGCTGTATCTGGTATTCTTCCCACCGTTTAATGAAGTAATTGATTTTTTGCTGGTTGGGGTTCGAGCGCAGGAATTCCTGGGCCTTGGCCTGTTCCGCTTCGATCATCTCGTTATAGACGAGGTAGAGGGAGTCGATCCGCTTCAGGCGGGTACTCGGTTCGATTTTTTTGGCATTCAGGTTTATGAGGTTGCCGAGTTCATCCATTTCCGCCACCAGTCGGTCTACCGAAACCGGTTCCGGTTTGCTGATGCGGACGGAATCTTGGGAGGGCGCCGCCCCGGCCTGAAAGGAAAAGGCCAGCACGGGCATAAAGAACAAAAGGGTAAGCAATAACGGCAAGCGGCGGTTGGTGGTCTGCATGGTATGCGAATAATTTGAACCCGTCCGGGCAAAGCACCCCTGTCGATGGAAAAAACCGGTCGGCTGGGCATGCCCGGCTCCTAAAAGTACTACATTAAGCTGAAGGCCAGTACAACAGCATTTCAGGCTGAGGAACCTTCCTGTTTGTTATTTCCCGTTAAACCAGATCATAACCCAAATGACGATGGCTCCGATGAGGAGCGAAATGGTGATGTCTTTCCAGTTGTAACTGTTCTTGTTCCTGGCTTTCTCATCGGGCGAAATGGTCGCAAAGGTCAGGTTGGCCACCTTCTCGGGGGCGGGGGCCGGGGTGAGCAGGCTAACCACCACGATCAGCGCGATGCAGAACAGGAAGAACCAGGCTGCGAAGGTCAGGAAGTTGGTGGCCCCCAGCGTATGCCAGATGCTGCCCGGCTCCAGGGAGCCCTTGACCAGCTCCAGTACGATGCGCAGGGCCCCTATCAAAAAGCCGGCAACCAGAGTAACGAAAGCCCCATGGGCGTTAATGCGTTTGTGGAAGATACCCAGCAGGAACACCGCCGCAATAGGCGGGGCGATGTACGACTGCACACTCTGCAGGTACTCGTACAGCACCCCGGAAATGTTGGCCATAATGGGGATCCAGATGATGCCTATGACCACCACGATGGCCGTAGCTACCTGGCCTGTTCGCACCAGCTTTTTTTCCGGCGTTTCGGGCTTCAGTTTCTTGTAGATGTCTACCGTAAAAAGGGTAGAGCACGAGTTGAAGACCGAAGCCAGGGAACTCATCAGGGCCGCCAGCAGGCCGGCAGCCACCAGACCGCGCAGGCCCGAGGGCAGCAGGTTGCTCATGAGCACCGGGAAAGCCTGGTCGGGGGTGTCCCATTCGAGCTCGCCCCGCATTTTCAGGGTCAGGGCGATCACCCCGGGAATAAGGAACAGGAATACCGGCATCAGCTTGAGCAGGGCCCCGAAAATGGTGCCGCGCCGGCCTTCCTTTATCGTGGGTGCAGTCAGGGCCCGCTGCACGATGTACTGGTCGGTGCACCAGTACCAGATGCCCACGATGGTGCTGGTAATGACCAGGGGCAGCCAGGGGTAGTCGGCATCGGAGAGCGACCGCCACATATTCAGGTATTCGGGGGTTACCGTTTCGCGCATACTGTTCCAGCCCCCCACATGGTCAAGGCCGATAATCGTGAGGGTGGCAGCCCCGACAACCAACACCACGGCTTGCAGGGCCTCGGTGTAAACCACGGCGCGCATGCCCCCTAAAATGGTGTACAGACCAGTGAGCACCACGGTGGCGATAGCCCCGGTCCAGAAATCGATGCCGAGCAGGGCCGAAACCACAATGCCTCCGGCGTAAATGGTAACCGAAATTTTCGTAAGCACGTAGGCCACAATCGAAAAGATTGACAAGATCCAGCGCGAACGGGCGTCGAAGCGTTTCTCGAGGAATTCGGGCATGGTGAACACCCCTGAGCGGGCATAGAAGGGTAAAAACACCCAGCCGAGCAAGAGCACGATCCAGGCGTGGATTTCATAGATTAGCAGGGGGAGCTTGTTGCTTGCGCCTGTACCGGCCAGGCCCACCACGTGCTCCGAACCGATGTTGGAGGCAAAAATGGAGGCACCTACCACAAACCAGCCCACATTACGCCCGGCCAGGAAGTAGTCTTCCGTATTTTCCTTTTTTCGCCTGATTACCCATACGGCAATGCCCAGCAAAATGAGGAAGTACAGAGATATGGTAATCCAGTCGAGGAAGTCGAGTGTTTTCATGCAGGCAGTTTAGCGGGTTGAGAAGGTAAAGACCGTACGGCTGCGGTAAATCTGCCCGGGGTCGAGGCGGGTAGAGGGGAATTCGGGCCGGTTCGGCGAATCGGGGTAATGCTCGGTCTCGAGGCAGAACCCGGCGCGCTTCCCGTAGGTGCCGCCCCCCTTGGCCGGCAGGTGCCCGTCCAGGAAATTGCCGATGTAGAATTGCACGGCCGGTTCGTCGGTTGAAACCTGCAGCAAGCGCCCGCTTGCCCGGTGGTAGGCCGTGGCAGCCGGAGCCATGCCGGGCCCTTCGCGTTTCAGCACCCAGCAATGGTCGTACCCGCCCCCCACGCGCAGTTGCGCGTCGTCGGCTTCCAGGTCGCGTCCAATGGCCTTGGGCTCGGTAAAGTCAAAAGGGGTGCCGGCCACCGGGCGAATTTCCCCGGTGGGGATCAGGCCGGTGTCTACCGGCAGGTAGGCATCGGCATGCAGCTGCAATTCGGTATCTAGGATATCGTGGGTGAAATCGCCCGAGAGGTTGAAATAGGAATGGTTGGTCAGGTTTACTACGGTTGGCTTGTCGGTAACGGCCTGATAGTCGATTTCCAGTGAATTGTCGTCGGTAAGGGTGTAGGTCACGCGCACGTCGAGCTTGCCCGGGTACCCTTCTTCCCCGTCGGGGCTGTGGTAGTCGAGCATGAGCAGGGCCCGGTCGGTGTCGCGCCCCGGAAAGGCATCCCAAAGCACCTTGTCAAAACCTTTGATGCCCCCGTGCAGGTGGTTGGCGCCGTTGTTGCGGGCCAGGGTGTAGGACTGCCCGTCAAGGGAAAATTGCCCGCCGGCAATGCGGTTGCCATAGCGGCCTACCAGGGCCCCGAAGAAGGGGTTGTCTTTCACATAGGGCTGGAGCGAATCAAAGCCCAGTACCACGTCTTTAAAAACCCCGTTGCGGTCGGGGGCGGTCCAGCGGGTGATAATGCCCCCCAGGCTGATGATATCGACCTCCATCCCCGTGGCATTGCGCAGCGTGTATTTGGCTACATGGCTCCCGTCTGGCATAATCCCGTATGCGCTCTTCACTATTCGGGTAAAGGGGATCGATTGTTCCATGATTTCGGGTTTGGCATCTTTGGTTTCGCCCTTGCATTGCCAGCCCAGCTGGGCCAGAATCAGGGAAAGTACGAAAACGGAGGTTGATTTGAAAAATTTCATAAGAGGGGTGGCTTTCGGGTGAGGCATGCCCGGGCAATGCCTGCCCGTTTACATGCGGTGTTGAAAAAGGTGGTAATAGCTTTCATTGGCGCGCAGCCGGTCTTTGAAATCGCGCATCCGGGTTTGGGCGTCGATAACCAGCAGTTCAATGCCGAAAAGTTCGGCAAAATCTTCCAGATATTCGGTGGTGAGGGCCTGGGTGTAGACCGTATGGTGCGCCCCACCCCCGAGAATCCAAGCCTCCGCCCCCGTCTCCAGGTTGGGCTGGGGCTGCCAGAAGGCCCGGGCTACGGGCAGCTTGGGCATATCTTTGGGGGGCCTGACAGCCGTGACTTCATTCACCAGGAGTCTGAACCGGTTGCCCAGGTCGATCAGGGAGGCGTTCAGGGCAGGCCCGGCCGGGGCGTTAAAGACCAGGCGCACGGGGTCTTCCTTTCCGCCGATGCCGAGCGGGTGTACTTCGCAACGCGGCTTTCCGTCGGCAATGGACGGACAGATTTCCAGCATGTGGGCACCCAGCACAAAACCGCCCGACCCGGTAAAGTGGTAGGTGTAGTCTTCCATGAAGGAAGTGCCGCCTTCCAGCCCTTTGGCCATGACTTTCATGGCGCGCAACAGGGCAGCCGTTTTCCAGTCGCCCTCGGCCCCGAAGCCGTAACCGTCGGCCATGAGCCGCTGCACGGCTATACCCGGTAATTGCTTAAGTCGGCCCAGGTTTTCAAAGGTGTCGGTAAAGGCTTTGAAGCCCCCGGCTTCCAAAAAGGCGCGAAGCCCGAGCTCGATGCGGGCCGCTTCCCGCAGGGAGGCCCGTTGTGCCCCGCCAGAAGCCAGCGCCGGGGCGAGGGCATAGGCCGCTTCATAAACGGCGACCAACTGGTCTACCTGTTTCTCGGAGATGGCTTCCATGCTGTTGGTAATATCGGAGGGGTCGTACCCGTTAACGGAAAACCCAAACCGCATCTGGGCGGCCACCTTGTCGCCCTCGGTAACGGCCACCTGGCGCATGTTGTCGCCGAAACGGGCCACTTTCAGACGCTTCAACTCGTCGCACCCCAGGGCTACACGGGCCCACACGCCCAGTTTCTGCTGTACCCGGGCTTCCTGCCAGTGCCCGACCACCACCTTGCGATTTTTGCGCATACGGGTGAGCAGGAACCCGAACTCGCGATCGCCGTGGGCCGACTGGTTCAGGTTCATGAAGTCCATGTCGATCTGCCCCCAGGGGATTTCGGCATTGAACTGGGTGTGCAGGTGGCAGAGGGGTTTGTGCAGGATTTCAAGGCCCGCGATCCACATCTTGGCAGGGGAAAAGGTATGCATCCAGGCGATGAGCCCCAGGCAGGCCGGGCTGTTGTTTGCCTCCCGGCACAGGGCCGCTATTTCATCAGGGGTCTTTACCACCGGTTTAAAAACCACGGGTACCGGCAGGTTGCCTGAGCCCGAGAGCGCCCGGGCTATGGTTTCGGAATGCGAGGCTACCTGTTGCAGCGTTTCGGGTCCGTACAGGTGCTGGCTGCCGGTTACCAGCCATATCTCATGTGGAGTTGCTTCCATATAGGTGTTCTTCAATTGGGTTCCTGACCGTAATAGGCATCGCTGCCGTGCTTGCGGTCGTAGTGTTTCTGGATCAGTGATTCTTTGAGCCGGGGCGCCTGCGGGTTGATCTGCAGGGCCAGGTAGGCCATATGGGCCACGGTTTCGAGCACTTTGCTGTTATACACGGCCCTGGCAGCCGTGGCGCCCCAGGTAAACGGACCGTGGCTGCCGAGCAGCACCATTTCCACCTCCTGATAGGAAAGCCCGCGTTTGCTGAAGCAGTCGAGGATCTGCACCCCGGTATTGTGCTCGTAGTTTCCCTGGATCAGGGCGTCGTCCATGGGCGGGGCACAGGGGATGTCGGCGGTCAGGTGGTCGGCATGGGTGGTGCCCAGAATGGGGATGTCGCGCTGGGCCTGGGCCCAGGCTACCGAATACAGGGCGTGGCTGTGGGCGATGCCGCCAATGCTTTCCCACTTTTTGTAGAGCAGGGCATGGGTGCGGGTATCGGAAGACGGCCGCAATTTCCCTTCCACCGGGGTGTTGTCGTAATCGAGCACCACCATGTCGTGGGGCTGCAGGTCTTCATAGGGTACCCCGCTGGGTTTGATGGCGAACACCCCTTTTGCCCGGTCTGCCGCGCTCACATTGCCGAAGGTATAGATCACCAACCCGAGTCGGTTCAGCTCCAAATTGGCGTAATAACATTCTTCTTTCAGGGCGGTGTACGAACTTCCCATGGTTTAGTTTTTAGTCAGGGAGGCCGCGAAGGCTCCCAGTTGCTCATAGACTTCCAGTTCCTTTTTCAGGTGGGCCACCGCTTCGGGCTGGGGCTGGTATTCGGCTTCCGAAGGGCTGCCCATGTGGCGTGCGGCCGTGATCACATCGGGGTGGCAACCGGCGGCTACCGAAGCGTAGATGGCTGCCCCCAGGGCAGGAGCCTGGTCAGAGGCGGCCACAGTAATGGGGCGGTCCAGCACGTTGGCCAGAGACTGCATGATAAAAGGCGATTTGCGCGCCACGCCCCCTATCCCGGTCACCGAATGTATGGAGACCCCTTCTTCCTCGAAGCGGTCGACTATTTTTTTGGAGCCGAAGCAGATGGCGTGTACCAGGGCCTTGAACACATGGGGGGCTTTTGACCCCAGCGAAAGGTTAACCACGGCGCTCTTGAGCTGCTGGTCGGCATCGGGGGTGCGCCGGCCGTTGATCCAGTCGAGGGCAACCGGCAGGCTTTCGGCCAGCGGAAGTTGCTCGGCGGCGGCCGTAAGCCTCGGGATTAGCCCGGCCGATACTTCCCGGCGAAGCGCCTCTTTTTGGTCGGCCCCGAGCAAAGGGGAAGCGTAGACCAGCTCTTCCAGCGGCCAGCTGAGCAGGTCTGTAAACCAGGCCAGCAGGTCGCCAAAAGCAGACTGCCCGGCTTCCAGGCCGGTCATGCCCGGAATTACCGACCCGTCTACCTGCCCGCAAATTCCCCTCACGGTGGTGGAGGCCAGGGCAGGGTCGGGCGAGACCAGGATGTCGCAGGTAGAGGTGCCCATTACGCGCACCAGGGTATTGTCTTCAATTTTGGCGCCCACCGCCCCGGCATGGGCGTCGAAAGTACCAACGGCCACCACCGTATCGGGGCTGAGGCCCAGCTTGGCGGCCCATTCCGGGCTCAGTTTGCCGGCAGGCCGGTCAGAGGTATAGGTGTCTTTATAGAGGCGTTCGCGCAGCCCGCCCAGATAAGGGTCGAGGCGCGCCAGGAAATCGCCTGAGGGGAGGCCGCCCCAGGAGGCATGCCACATGGCCTTGTGGCCCGCGGCACAGCGGCTCCTTCGGAATTTACCCAGATCGGCCCCATCTACCAGCAGCCAGGTCATCAGGTCGCAGTGCTCCATCCACGACCAGGCCGCCTTTTTAACGGCCGGGTCTGCGCGTACCACATGCAAGATTTTTGCCCAGAACCACTCCGAGGAATAAATGCCCCCTACATAACGCGTGTAATCGGGCCCGCCCCAACTCCGGGCCAGGGTATTGATCTCGTCGGCTTCGCGCACCGCCGTATGGTCTTTCCACAGTACCATCATGGCGTTGGGATTTTCGGCAAAGGCGGGTAGCAGGGCCAGGGGGGTGCCGTCTTCGGTTACCGGAACGGGAGACGATCCGGTGGTGTCTATGCAGAGCCCCTTTACGCGGGCCGGGTCGGCCCCGCTTTGGCGCATTACCTCCTGCACGGTATGTTCAAGCCCTTCGAGGTGGTCGAGGGGGTGTTGCCGGAATTGATTGGCGCCCGCATCGCAATACCGCCCCGCCTTCCAACGGGGGTACCAAAATACGGACGAAGCCTTTTCGGCTCCGTTCCGGGTATCGATAAGCACGGCCCTGACCGAATCGGTCCCGTAATCAAGGCCGATTACCCATTCATCCATCTTTTTTCACTTTTCGTTTCATGCCACCAGATCGGTTAGCGGAGGTCTGCGCGCAGCACCGTGAGCGAACCGGGGCTCAGGCTCAGCCTGATTTCACTTCGGCCGAGGTTCATCGTTTCTTCAACTGGCGATACCGCCATGGGGGCCTCGAAGGAGTTCTCTGCATCGGAGGCCTCGCCCCTCAAAATGCTGAGTCGGGCTTTCCGCCCCAGTTTGCCCCCGGCCACCTCCAGCTTCAGGTCGCGTGCCCGGGTTTCGGTATTGACCAGTTTCACGACGAGCTGGCCTGCCTTTCGGTCGAGTTCGGCCGAGGCGTAAAGCCCCTGCTGGCCCGTGAGGGGCTTGCCCCCTGAGGTTATCTCGAGCAGGTGGGTGCCGTTGTTGTTGGCAAAGAGCTTTTGTACGTAATAGTTGGCCGTGCCGTACGACTCCAGGTTGTTGAACCAGATCAGGTCGGGGGTCCACTGCCAGCCTTCGGCATGGGCCATGAGCGGGGCGTAGGAGGTCATGGTTACCAGGTCGGCGTTCCGTTCAAGGCCCGTGATAAAGGCGGCTTCTGCCAGGGCGCATTCCCAGTTGTTCTTGTTTGCGGGGCTGGTGGTGCGCACGCTCTGTGCCGCGTATTCCCCGGCAAACACCTTCGGGCCGTTCCGGTCGTAGGAGTCATACCTGCCGGCATTCTCGCGAAACCAGTCGGGCGACATATAATAATGCTCGTCAACCAGGTCTACCCCCAGTTCTTTCATCTTTTCCCACCCGTACTCAAAGAAATCGCCCGAGGCGAAAGGCCCGCTGGAACCCACCAGCTCAATTTCGGGGTGGGTTTCCCGCAGCGCCTGGGTAAAGAGCGCCAGGCGTTCGGCGTATTCGGGCCCCCATTGTTCGTTCCCGATGCCGAGGTATTTCATGCCGAAGGGCTCTGGGTGGCCCATCTCGGCCCGTACCCGGCCCCATGGGGTCTCGGCTCCCCCGTTTGCGAATTCGATCAGGTCCAGGGCATCCTGTATATAAGGGTCGAGCTGGTCAAGGGGCACCAGTTCTGCCGTGTTGAACTGGCAGGCCATGCCGCAGCCCAGGATGGGCAGGGGGGCAGCCCCCAGGTCTTCGGCCAGCTGGAAATACTCAAAAAATCCCAGGCCAAAGCTTTGGTAGTAGTCGGGGGCGGGGCGGTGTGCGAATTCGGTGTTCCAGCGGTTGATCAGGGCCGTGCGGTCGGCCACCGGCCCGACGGTTTTCTTCCACTGGTAACGGCGGGCCAGGGTGCGGCCTTCCACGATGCACCCGCCAGGGAACCGCAGGAAGCCAGGCTTCAATTCGTACAGCAATTGCACCAGGTCTTTCCGCAGGCCGTTGGGCCTGCCCTTCCAGGTATCTTCGGGAAACAGGGAGATCATATCCAGGTCTACGCTCCCGGCGCCCTCAAAGGTGATCTTGAGGCGCGCTTTGGGTTCGGATTGTGAGGCCGTAATCAGGGCCTGGTACTCTTTCCAGGTGTCGGAATCGAGGGCCACGCGCGTACCCCCCAGGGAGGTGCCCGTGCTGTCGACCAGGTTCAGCACTATGGCCTGCACGCCTCCTTCGCCCAGGGCCGCCCGCAGGGAAAGGCGGTATCGCGCGCCCTGGCTTATGCCCATCCCCCTGAAGCCCTCGTTCAGCAGTTCGTATCCGTCGGGTTGCTGAACCTGCACCCGCAGGTAGGTATGGTTGCCGTCTTCGGTGCCGTATTTCAGCACGGAAGAAGACCCCGATTCCCGGTTGAACCCGTAGGGGTTGCTGTTTGGCTCAGACCAACCGGTCTTGGGCAGGGTAAATTCAAAGGAACGGTTCTTGACCAGTTCGGCATACAGGCCCCCGTCTGCGGCAAAATTGATATCCTCGAAGAAGATGCCGAACATGGTGGGCTGCACCTCCGACCTCACGCGACTGGCATCGACCTGCAGCACCATCTCCTGGGCGCGGGCCTTTGAGCACAGGGCCATTAGAAGCAACAGGATGCCAGGGGCATAAAAAGCTCGGAGGTTTATGGCA
This sequence comes from Robiginitalea sp., assembly GCA_050289825.1. GTDB lineage: Bacteria > Bacteroidota > Bacteroidia > Flavobacteriales > Flavobacteriaceae > Robiginitalea. The sequence goes on along the minus strand of JBNKGM010000016.1, from coordinate 20,629 downwards.
GATTGGTTCAATGGCATGGGTTAGCTATTAGTCTGATTCCAGCACTACCACCGAGAAGGGGGGGAGTTGGGCCCGAAACACCCCCTGCCGCATGGTGAAATCATTGAATGTGGCGGGTTTGATCTTGTCGGGCTGCTCAAAGGTGTTATGGTCCTGGAGGCGGGCCGAAGCCAGGATACGGCCCTGGAGCGACTTCAGGCCCAGGTTGCCGAGGTCGATCTCCACCGGGTGGGTCTTGCGGGCATCGATGTTTACTAGCGAAATGCGCACTTTGCCCAAAGCATCGCGGGAGGCCGACACCGAAAGGGCCGGCAGGCGATGTCCGTCGAGTTCGTAGTCGGGGGAGGTGAATGCCACGGGCAGGAGTTGGGAATCCTGATGGCCCTTGTACATGTGCATGACATGGTAGGTGGGGGTGAGCAGCAACCGTTCCTCGTCTGTGAGGATTACCGCCTGCAGCACGTTTACAGTCTGCGCCAGGTTGGCCATCTTGACCCGACTGGCGTGGTTGTTGAAAATATTGAGGATAAGCCCGGCAATCATGGCGTCGCGCATGGTGTTCTGCTGGAAAAGGAACCCGGGGTTGCTGCCCGGCACCACATCGTACCACCCGCCCCATTCGTCTACTACCAGGTCTACCTGGCCCTGCGGGTCGTATTTGTCCATGATGGCCAGGTGTTTGTCAATGAGCTCGTTCATGAGCCACGACCGCTCCATAGTCTTGAAATAGTCGGTTTCACTGAAGTCGGTGGAGGAACTCTTGGCATTCCAGTCAATAACCGAGTAATGGTGCAGGGCCACGCCCTGCAGCATGCGGTGCGGGATGTTTTTCATCAGTACTTCGGTCCAGTTATAGTCGGCGTCGCTTGCCCCGGAGGCAATCTTATAGAGCCCGCCCTCCACGCCGGAATTCGACATAAAAGTGACGTATTTCCTGTAGATGTCGGCGTAGTATTCCGGGCGCATATTTCCACCGCACCCCCAGGCTTCGTTCCCGACCCCCCAGAATTTAACCCCCCAGGGTTTTTCCCGCCCGTTGGCCCGCCGCAGGTCTGACATGGGGCTGGTGCCCTCAAAGTTGGTGTACTGTACCCAGTCGGCCAGTTCCTGTACTTCACCGCTGCCCACATTGCCCGAGATATAAGGCTCGGCGCCCAGTTGCTCACAGAGGTTCAGGAAGTCGTGCGTGCCGAAAGAGTTGTCTTCTGTAACCCCACCCCACCAGGTATTTACCAGGGTGGGCCTGTCTGACTTGGGCCCGATACCGTCCTTCCAGTGGTAGGTGTCGGCAAAACAGCCCCCTGGCCAGCGGAGGTTCGGGATGCTGAGTTCCCTCAGGGCCGCAATGATGTCGTTGCGTACTCCTTCCGTATTGGGGATTACACTGCCTTCCCCCACGTAGAAGCCACCGTAGATGCAGTGGCCCAGGTGTTCGGCGAAATGACCGTAAATGTGTTTGCTGATTACAGGTGCCCCGGTATCGGGCACCAAGTGGATTTCCGTAGCCTGGGGTTGGCCCAGGGCCTGTGCCTGAATCATCAGGCAAAGAAAAAGCCCCGCTAGCAGGTGTTGGGTAGTGCGCTCCATGGTTGGTTGGAATAGAAAAGGCCGCGGTAAGACCGCGGCCTTACTAAAGTTAACTAAACAAAAAAATACTAACTCAAATAAGCGTGGTATCCAACCTCTTACGGAGATTGCGGTTCCTAAAAGTGTGGATTACACATTTGTAAATTACAAAAAAAAATGAATCTTCCCGAAAAACTTATTAACAGGGCCGCAGGTAGGCGAAAGCTGTATTTTCCCAAATTAGTGTACATTGCAGGGGTATTCTGCCACCCGAAAGGCAGGGTACGGGTACCAACCAGACTATGGCACTGAATTACTACAAGAAGGAAGACAAGGTCTTGCTGGCAGTGGACTGCATTATTTTCGGGTTTGATAAGAAGAACCTGAAACTACTGCTCATCAAGCGGAATTTCGAGCCCGAAAAGGGGAAATGGTCTTTGATCGGGGGGTTTCTGAAAAAAGAAGAGAACCTCGATGAGGCCGCCGTACGGGTGCTTCACACGCTTACCGGGCTGAACAACATCTACATGGAGCAGCTCTATGCCTACAGCAAGGTCGACCGCGACCCTGCCGAACGCACCATTTCAGTAACCTATTTTGCGCTGATCGATATCGAATCGCACCAGTTCGAAGGGGTGCAGCTCGATACCGCCTGCTGGTTCGACCTCAAAGAAGCACCGCCTCTGATCTTCGACCACGAAGCCATGGTGCAGAAAGCGGTCTCCCGTCTGCGTCGTCGGGCCCTTAGCAAGCCTATCGGCTTTGAACTGCTGCCCGAGAAATTCACCATGCGCCAGTTGCAGGCCCTGTACGAGTCCATACTCGACAAGAGGCTCGACAAGCGCAACTTCGTGAACAAATTCAATTCCCTCGACGTGCTGGTTAAACTCGATGAAAAGGACATGACCGTAGCCCGGAAGGGGGCCTACCTCTACCAGTTCGACAAAGCCAAATACGACCGCAAGGTTGAAGAAGGCTTCAGTTTCAGGCTCTGATTATTTCTGAATTGGGTTATCTTTAGGCAATGCGTTCGGCCCTAAGGCAGAACGGATGCCAACCTGCCCGGATATGATACAGAAATTCCTCTTCGGCTGCTCAGCCCTGCTGGCAGCCACTTTCCTGAATGCCCAATCCATTCCACTGCCCGAACACCCCAGGCCCGATTTCGAACGCCCCCTTTGGGAAAACCTGAACGGCACCTGGCGTTTTGGCTTCGACCCTGAAAATAAGGGACTTGATGAAAATTGGGCCAACCAGCCCGGGGTATTCGACCGGGCTATTACCGTGCCCTTTCCCTGGGGTTCTGCACTTTCAGGCTTGGAAGACGAGGCCGATATCGGCTGGTACCGGCGCGAGATTACTGTCGATCCTTCGTGGGAAGGACACCGGGTGTTTATGGTGATAGGGGCATCAGACTGGGAAACCAGCGTCTGGCTCGACGGGCAGTTGCTCGGTACCCACCAGGGCGGGTACCTGCCTATCGAAATGGAACTTACCCCCTTTCTGAAATACGGCCAGGCCCAGCAACTGGTAATCCGGGCCGACGATGTGCGCCGCGACTTCACCCTGTACGGGAAGCAGGGATACGGCAATGCCCGCGGCATCTGGCAAACGGTCTACCTGGAGGCCCGGGGCAAAACCTACCTCGATGCCCTGCACTTTACCCCCGACATAGACAAAAACGAAGTGGTGGCCACTGCCCAACTGCCCGAACCCCCTACTGCCGACCAGACGGTGCGCCTTAAGGTGATGGGGGAAACGGGGGGCCCTATTTTGGCAGAGGTGGTTATCCCCGCCGGCCGTACCCGCGCCTCGGTGCGCATCCCGATTCCCGGGGCGCGCCTCTGGAGCCTTGAAGACCCGTATCTGTATGAGGCTGAAGCCACCCTGGGCGACGATACGGTAAAGTCCTATTTCGGGATGCGTAAAATCTCGGTGGCAGACCTTCCGGGTACCGACTACCCGTATATCGCCCTGAACAACAAGCCCATCTACCTGCAGTTGGCCCTCGACCAGTCGTATCACCCCGAAGGGTTTTACACCTTTCCTTCCGACGCCTTTATGCGGGAGGAAATCGAACGCTCCAAGGCCATTGGCCTCAACGGCATCCGCACCCATATCAAGATAGACATCCCGCGCAAGCTCTACTGGGCCGATAAGCTGGGCCTGCTGGTGATGTCTGACCTACCCAACAGCTGGGGCCGTCCAGAAGCCGAAATGCAACAGGAATCCGAAACCACCCTGAGGGGCATGATCAGCCGCGACTACAACCACCCCTCGGTATTTTCCTGGATTGTCTTCAACGAAACCTGGGGCCTGACCCGTGACGGGGTGTACGGCAAAGACACCCAGCAATGGGTGGCCTCCATGTACCACCTGGCCAAATCGCTCGACAGCACCCGGCTGGTGGAAGACAATTCCATCTGCTGCGGGTTCGGGCATACGGTTACCGATATCAATTCCTGGCATTCCTACCTGCCCGGTTACGGGTGGGAAGAGTACCTGAAGGAAATAACCGAAAAGACCTTCCCGGGCAGCACCCATCACTTCGAGGACGGCTTTGTGCAGGGGCGGCAGCCCAACATCAACTCGGAATGCGGCAACGTGTGGGGGTATGAAGGCAGCACGGGCGACGTAGACTGGAGCTGGGACTACCACCGTATGCTCAACACCTTCCGCAAATACCCCGAGATAGCGGGATGGCTATATACCGAGCACCACGACGTGATTAACGAATGGAACGGCTACTGGCGTTTCGACAGGAGCGAAAAGGAAACGGGCCTGGGCGACCTGGTGCCCGGCATGTCGCTGAAAGACCTGCACGCCGAGGTGTACCTCTCTACCGGCATGGAGGTTAGCCGGGAAGTGCGCGGGGGCGAACGGGTACAGGTTCCCCTGTACCTCTCGGCCATGACCGGCCGAGACCTGGGGCCCGAGCTCAGCCTGCGGTATGCCCTGAGCTTTACCGACGCGCTTGGAAAAACGCAGGCGGGCCCATCGCAACAGCTGGCCCTGCCGTACCGCCCCTGGATACAGGAAGAACTCCCCCCGCTGACCTTGCAGGTCCCCGAGCAGGATGGGGTAGGGCTGCTTTCCCTGGAGCTTCGGGCTGCCGACGGGCAGGTGCTCAGCCGTAATTTCATGTTCCTGGTCGTGCATTCCGACGCCGCCCTGCCGGGCGTTGGGCGCATAGCGCTCTCTCCCCTCCGGTACAGCTCGGCCGAGTGGAGCGAGCGCACCTGGGATGTGCTCGGAGGCAAAAAGGTGAACGGGGCCGGCAATGGCTTTTTCGAATACCGGTTTCAGCTGCCCGCCGACCTGAAGGCCGAAAAGGCCGGTACCGTCTATTTCATGGCCGAGCTTTCGGCCAAGGAGCTCTTTGTAAAAGACCGGGAACATTACGAATCGGATCAGGACTTTATGAAGGGTTCGCGGGTAGCCCCGTCGAGCAACCCTAATTCCTACCCCATGACCGACCAGCAGCTGTTCCCTACCGAGGTGCGGGTGCATATGAACGGGGAAGAGACCGCCATCATTACCCTGCAAGACGACCCGGCCGACCACCGGGGTGTGCTTTCATGGCATTACCAGCTCCGCGACGGAAAACTGCGCGAAGCCGGTTCATACGGCTACCTGGTTAAGGTACCTGTACCCGAAGCGGCCGTGCGGGCCGCCCTCCGGGGCGACCGAACCATCGCCGTCCGCCTTGAGGCGAGGGGCGGGGGAGGGGTGGCCGTTTACGGCAGGCAGTTCGGTCGTTACGCCCTGGACCCGGGCCTGGTTTACGATAAATAAGGGTTACACCATTTACACAATTCAACCTATGAAACGCATTCCTTCTCAATTTTTGTCGCTCTTCCTGGCCGCCCTGGTCCTGGGCGCCTGTCAGTCCGGGCCGGAAGCCCCGGGAGTAGAGGCCGTGGTGGTCTCCCTGCCCGACACCGTCCGGCGCAATGCCTATTACCCCAGCAACCGTGCCCCCTTAAGGCCCGAAGCCCTGGTAAAGTTGCCCGTAGGGGCCGTTAAACCGGAAGGGTGGCTGTACGCCTACCTCGACCGCCAGCGCAAGGGCTTAACGGGCCACCTGGGCGAAATCAGCGCCTGGCTCCAAAAAGAAGATAATGCCTGGCTGTCACCCGACGGACAGGGAAAGTGGGGGTGGGAAGAAGTCCCGTACTGGCTGAAAGGATATGCCAATATCGGCTACATATTGGACGACCCGGCCATGATCGAAGAGGCCAAGGTATGGATCGAAGGGGCCCTGGGCAGCCAGCGCGAGAACGGGTATTTCGGGCCCGGCTTTGCCTGGGCCAGCTACCTGTCTGATGACCAGCGTACCGAACAGCGATTGCAGGAAGAACTCAAAGTGCAGGATTTCTGGGCGAATATGATTATGCTGTACTGCCTCCAGTCGTATCACGAATACACCTCCGACCCTCGGGTTATTACCTTGATGACCAATTATTTCAAATACGAGCTGAGCGTGCCCGATGCCCAATTCCTGGCGGCTTCCAAATACTGGCAGCGCATCAGGGCAGGCGACAACCTGCACAGCGTCATGTGGTTGTACAACCGCACCGGCGAGCCCTGGCTGCTCGAACTGGCCGAAAAAATCCACCGCAATGCAGCCCCCTGGGGAGGGCGTGGCTTCACCCTCGACCAGATCGGGAACGAAAAGGAGATCAGGCCCGGCCTGGAGTGGCCCGACTGGTACGGCGACCTCATAGACTGGCACAACGTGAACGTGGCCCAGGGCTTCCGGGAACCGGCCCAGTACTATCAGCTCAGCGGCAACCCGGCAGACCTGCAGGCCACCTACGACAATTTCCGGATTGTGCGCGAGCATTTCGGCCAGGTACCCGGGGGCATGTTCGGTTCTGACGAAAATGCCCGGCCAGGCTATGACGATCCCCGACAGGGCATCGAAACCTGCGGTATCGTGGAGCAGATGAACTCCGACGAGCACCTGCTTCGCATTACCGGCGATATCTTCTGGGCCGACCACGCCGAGGAAGTGGCCTTCAACACCTACCCGGCCTCGGTTTCCCCCGACTTCAAGAGCCTGCGCTACATCACCAGCCCGAACCTGGTGCGCAGCGACGGCGACAACCACCGGCCGGCTATCGGCAACGGCGGGCCTTTCTTTATGTTCAACCCCTTCAGTTCGCGTTGCTGCCAGCACAACCATACCCAGGGCTGGCCCTATTACGCCGAGAACCTGTGGATGGCCACCCCAGACAACGGCCTGGCTGCCGTCCTCTACGCGGCCTCTGTCGTAAAGGCACAGGTTGGCTCGGGCCAGACCGTGCAGATCCATACCGAATCGCACTACCCGTTTGAAGAGGAAGTCCGTTTTACCGTAAGGGCCGAAAGGCCCGAGGCCTTTCCGCTCTACCTGAGGATCCCGGCCTGGGCGGCCGGGGCTGAGGTTACGGTTAACGGGGAGGCCCTGCAAACAATCCCTGAGCCCGGGCGATACCTGAAACTCACCAAAACCTGGGCCGAAGGCGACCAGGTAAGTCTGCGCCTGCCCATGCACCTAAGCGTGCACCGTTGGGAACAAAACCACAACAGCGCCAGCGTCAATTACGGCCCGCTTACCTTTTCCCTGAAGCTTGGCGAACAATACGTGCGCATGCCCAGTGACAACACCGCCATCCACGATTCAAAATGGCAGGAAGGGGTAGACCGGGAAGCCTGGCCTTCGTACGCCATCGAGCCCACCACCCCCTGGAATTACGGCCTGGTGCTGGCGCCCCGGCCAGAAGCTTCCTTTGAGGTAGTGCGCAAGCCCTGGCCGGCAGACGATTTCCCGTTCACCCCCGATTCGGCCCCGATTTTGCTCAGGGCCAAGGCCAGGAAAATACCAGGCTGGACTTTCGGGCCCGAAGGCCTGGTGGGCGAATTGGAAGACAGCCCGGTGTTGTCGGATGAGCCTGAGGAAGAGGTCGATCTGGTGCCGATGGGGGCCGCCCGTATCCGCATCAGCGCCTTTCCCGTAATTGGGGAGGGGGCCGATGCCCGGCAATGGTAGTGCGGGAGTGACGGGGTAAGGGCCCTGTTTGGATGGCCTGATTGCTTTTTGCAGGGTTTTAAGGTAACTTGAAGTAGGGGTGGGGGGGTATTTCCCCCCATTTCCTAACGGGGAGCAGATCTTACCAATTCCCGCGCGGTTCTCCGGGCAGATATGCGTAAATTTAAGGGAAACAGACATCCGGGGTTTGACTTTCCCGGTTTCACGGGGCGTTTTACGGTCCCCGAAGGCATCCGTTAACCTAATCTTCCGCTTATGAATCCTTTGTTTGTATTTACCGTTGTATTGCTGGCTTTCCTGTTATCCGGCATCCGCATTGTCTACGAGTACAAACGCGCCCTGAAGTTTCGCTTCGGGAAGTTTGTATCGACCCTCAACCCCGGTTTCCGGTGGATAATCCCGCTGGTTGAGACCATACAGAAAGTCGACATCCGCGTTATCACCATCAACATCGTTTCCCAGGAAGTAATGACGGAAGACAACGTGCCCTGCAGCATAGACGGGGTGGTGTTCTTCCGGATCAACGACCCCGAAAAGGCTGTTTTGGAGGTGGAAGAATACAATTTCGCCATAACCCAGTTGTCGCAGGCTGCCCTGCGCGATGTGTGCGGGAAGGTCGAACTCGATACCATCCTCTCGAAGCGGGAAGAAATGGGCAAGAACATCAAAACCATTGTGGAAAAGGAAACCGCCGAATGGGGCATCGACATTATCGATGTGAAGATCAAAGACATCCAGCTCCCCGAAAACATGCGCCGCATGATGGCAAACCAGGCCGAGGCCGAGCGTTCGCGCCGGGCGCGGGTAATCCTGGCCATGGCCGAAGAACAGGCAGCGGGTACCCTGCTGAAAGCCGGAAAAATGATCGATCAGTCGCCTTCGGCCATCAAGCTGCGGTTGTACCAAACCCTGTCGAATATTGCAGCTGAAAAGAATTCTACCATCCTCTTCCCCTTCCCCGAAGAGGCGCTGCCCAAAAAAGTAAAAAGCGGGAAAGCCAAAAAGGGATGATGTCTCGCGCTCAACCCGCTAAGGACGGCCTTATTTCAGGTGCTCGCTGAAGAAATCCACCGTGCGCTGCCAGGCGAGTTTGGCGGCCGCCTCATCGTAGCGGGGGGTGGTGTCGTTGTGGAACCCGTGGTTTACTTCCGGATAAATATAGGCCGTGTAGGCCTTCCCGGCCTTTTTCAGGGCATCTTCGTAAGCCGGCCAGCCGGCATTCACGCGTTCGTCGAGGCCCGCGTAGTGCAGTAGCAGGGGTGCCTGAATGTCGGGTACCAGTTCTTCCGGCGCCTGTCCGCCATAAAAGGGTACCGCTGCGTCGAGGCCCGGTATGCGTGCCGCCATCATGTTGGAGATCCACCCCCCGAAGCAGAAGCCGACCACGCCTACTTTGCCCGTACAGTCTGCAAGGCCGTTTAGGTAGGCGTAAGCGGCGATAAAGTCTTCGAGCATCTCGTTGCGGTCGCGCTTGCTCTGCAGGGCACGGCCGTCGTCGTCATTCCCGGGATAGCCCCCCAGGGGGGTCAGTGCGTCGGGGGCCAGGGCTATGAAGCCCGCCAGGGCCGCGCGCCGGCACACATCTTCGATATGGGGGTTCAGCCCCCGGTTTTCGTGCACCACCACAATGCCGGGGAGTTTGGTTGTAGCCCCTGCCGGCCTGGCCAGCAGCCCGCGAATGCTGCCCCCACCCTTAGGTGAGTCGTAAGTCACGTAGCGGGTCTCCAGGCGAGGGTCATCCTGGGTTACCTGAACCTTGGATTTGTAATCGGGCATGATAAAGCTCATCAGCGACATCACGGTAATACCGCCCACAGCATAGGTCGAGAGTTTGTCCATGAATTCACGCCGACCAATCTGGTTGTGGGCATAGGCGTCGTAGAGGTCGAATACTTCCTGTTTAATGTCTTCTTTGCGCAATTTTTTCATAGGATGATGGGATTTGTCCCTTCGGACGGGTTGAGCAATCAACAAGATAGGGAAATATTCCAAAGTGAGGCAATAGCCATACTGGCGGGTATGGCGAAAGGCGTTACAAGGCTTGCTAATAGGGCTTACACCACTTCCAGCAGGGGTTGTGCCGTGGCCCTTTGCCCGGCATTCCGGCGGGCGAATATCCATTCAACAATAGGCTCAAGCGAATTGCGGTCCATATAGTCGAACCCTTCACTCATGCGCCGGGCTTCTTCTGGGTCTTTGGTCATACGGGCGGCCAGCCTGAGCAATGCGCGCAACCACCAGGGCAACACCCTGAGGTCTAACCGGCCCCGCAGGGGCACGTACTTCACGTGCTCCAGCATTTCAGGGCTCAGGTGCATATTGAGCCAGGTAATCAGGTTGGGGTGGTCGGGTGCCGTGCCCGAAACGGTGAACAGTAAAACCGGTTTCTTACGGAATTGTTCCCAGTGTCGGAAAAGCCATTTTTTAAAGATGGGCGCCCCCAAAATGATGGAGCTGCCCAAAATCAGGAAATCGGTTTGTGCCAGGTCGGGCAGGGGCTGGCGTATATCGAAAGCCTCAATGCCCGTGAGTTCCTGCAACCACTGGGCATATTGCCGGGTACTCCCGTATTTTCCGCTGTAGAGGATGGCCGCTTCCATAGGCATCAAATTTGTTGGGGCCAAGTTACTGGCAGCCTATAGCGCCAACAATGACGCAGGTCAATTCAGGCTATCGGCTTCCCCCGGGAACCAAAAATCCCGCCCTGCCAGACGGCGGGGCGGGAGCAATCCCGGGAGGGTAGGGCGGGCACCTTTCAGGCCGGCTCTTTCTCCCGCTGTTTTTTGGACAGTTTCTCGATCAGGTCGGGAACTTTTTCAAAAACGGCCGACAAGCCATGCGATTTGCTGGCGGGAATAAAGGAGATATGGTCGTCTTTGGTCACCAGGAAGCCGATGGGCTCAATGCCCACTCCGCCGCCGGCACCCGCTCCGGTTCCTTTACCTTTCTTAGGGTCGTCGCCCTGGCCACCGCCTGAGCCGAACCCCATGCCGACCTTGATAACCGGGACACATTTAAATTCTCCGAGTTCAAAAGGTTCCCCCATAATGGTTTCGGTTTTCGCTTCGTTTCGGATAAAATCCGTGATTTTTCCGAGCATGTTTTCAAATTGCATTTCCATGATATGAAGTTTTAATGTTTACTAAGTGCAAGCAAAATGCGAACGGGCCGGTTCACCAGGTGCAGGGCCAGTTGGTTCTGGTCCTGGAAATTGATACCAAACCCGCCCAGGGTGCGGTCGAGCAGGAAAAACACCGGGTAGAGCCGGGCGTTCAGTGCCGGATTGCCCGTGTCGAGGTCCCAGCGAAACCGGCGTACCCGGAAACTCCGCATTAGGCGCAGCGCCTGGCGGGCCGTAATGTTCCGGGTGGTCTTGCGCTTCCCTGCTGTTTTTTTGGCCCCGCCCCCAGATATTAAATCAGACGGACGCCAGTAGAAATGCCAGAAGCCGGCCTTCAGGTGCAGGAGCACCAGTTCTTCGGGTTCCGGCTCCAAACTGGCCCGAGCGAGGAAGCCGGCACGCAGGTAAAACAGCCTACTGGCAGTGTCTATCCGCAATTCCAACGGCATCCAGAGCAGGTAGGCCACAAGGGCCATCACGAGCAATATGGGTATCAGGTACCACACGGCTTTTTGGTTTTGAGCAAAATTCGCAAGCAGCCTGAAGGTGAGCCATGACCTGGGTCAGTCTGCAAGAGATTGGCGAGCAGGTTGATGCGCATCATTTCAGGCCTTTCCTGGAGGATTTATTTTGCGACATGCCTGGAATGCCCGAAAACCCGAAGCAAGGTCTGGTGAGGTCGTACCGGGGGCTTTTGCCCCTGGCGAGCCTGGGCCTGTTCGTTTTGCTTTACCTGCTGGCGGCCTGGCACTACCCGGGGGGCTCCTGGGTCGAACCCGGGCAGGAAGGCTTCAGCTTTCGTTACAACTACCTTTGCGACCTGCTCGATACCCGGGCCGTGGGCGGGGCCCTGAACGGGGGCCGATACTGGGCAAGGCTTTCCCTGGGTGTGCTCTGTGTCGGGTTGTTGTACCTCTGGGCCTACCTCCCCGCCCTGGCAGGCGGCCCCCCATGGAACCGGCAACTGATGCGCGCCAGTGCCCTGGTTGCTTTGGGCACCACGGTCTTCTTAAGTGCCGGCACCCACGACATCACCGTTCGGATCGCCGGGTTTTTCGGGGGCCTGGCTTTGCTGAGCGCCATCGCCGGGTTGTGGATGGGCGGGCGCCGGGGGGCTTCCTTTTTTGGCGGTTGGTGCCTTGCGGTATTCCTCTTGAATTACGCCCTGTACGAAACCGGGAGCTACCTCAGGGCCCTGCCCCTGATCCAGAAAGTCACGTTTCTGAGCTTTATAGGTTGGTTTGCCTGGCTCGACCTGGAGCTCTACCGCCACTTCCGGCAGCCCACATCCCCCTGATGTTTTGCAGCCTTAGCCCACCCGAATTCCTGCGAAAGAATCAGTTCGGAGATTGCAGTCCTGAAATCTTTTAACCATTGTTTTAAATGCATATAGCCATTTGGCTTCAGATTTTTTTTACATTTAGCCTATGGTGATCATAGAGAATCAGGGCCTAAAAAGGTCCTTCATGCTTCTTCTGTTTGGTGTTTTTTTGCTTCCGGGCCTTGTAATTTCACAGGAAGGGAGCGACAAAAAAGATGTGGCAACGTCAAAAGCGCAGGTAAATGGGAGTTCAGCGCAGGTTGATACCTTGCTCAAACAAGCCACCAATCAGAGGTTTAATAATCCGGATTCTGCCATAGTCATAGCCCAAAAGGCTATAGAATTATCAGGAGATCTCAAATATGAAGTGGGAAAAGCGGAGGGTTTTAAACTTATCGGGCTGGTCTACAGTGATAAGACAAACTTCAGCGAGGCCCTGGATTATTTCAATCGAGCCCTCATTGTTTACCAAAATGAAAAGGACACTGTTGGGATCAGTAGCATCCAAAATAACCTTGGTTCTGTTTACCAGACATCGGGGAACGACCCGAAAGCCCTCGAGCTTTTTTTTGCATCCCTGAGAAACGGGGAACTTGTAGAAGACCCCCTGAGAATTGGGACCGCCTATGTGAATATTGGCACGGTGTATTCCAACGATGAACTGACCTATGACCAGGCCATTGAAAACTATCAAAAGTGTATCCCCTATTTTGAAGAAATTGACTACACCCTGGGGCTGGCCGTAGCCAACGTAAATATTGGGGACCTGTATCTTAAACAGAACGAACCGGCTCCCTCCCTGCCCTTTTTAAATGATGCCCTCGACGGATTCCGGGAAATTGGAATAGACCCTGCCACCCCTCTTAATTTCCTTGCAGAGGCATACCTCAAATTGAAAGAATATAACAGAGCGCAGGATTATTTTCAGCAGGCGCTGGCTTCGGCTACCGAAAAAGAGACCAGGTCTGAGGAGGTCAAGGCGTATCTTGGTTTGGGGGAGATGAGTCTGCAGCTTAAGAACTCCTCTGCAGCCATTGACTATTTTAGCAACGCGTTGCAAGTAGCCAGGGAAACCGAACTCCTGCGGGAAACAAGCGAAGCTTTTGCGGGGCTCTCCCGGGCTTATTCCAGCCAGGGTGATTTCCAGAGGGCCTATCAGGCTCAACAAAGCTTTGTTGAGGTCTCCGATTCTCTTCGCACAAGTGATTATGCCAATGAGATGTCACAACTCAGGACGGTATTTGATTTGGAACGCAAAGAGCAGGAAATCGAACTTCTGAATGCCGAAAATGCAGTCAATCAACTACAGATTGAAGAAGATGCCCGCGCCAAGCGGTCGCTGACCATCATCCTCTTCCTTTTCCTGGCCATCATCGCCGGCTTTATCTTTCAGTATTTCTTTATCAAAAGGACCAACAAACGCCTGGCTTTTGAGCGGAACCGGTCTGACCAGATCCTGCTGAACATTTTGCCCGAGGAGGTAGCCGAAGAGCTGAAACAGAAGGGCTATACAGAAGCAAAGGAATTCGATAATATCACAGTGATGTTTACCGATTTCAAGGGCTTCAGCCAGATTGCCGAACGGATCTCTGCGGAGAAGCTGGTTAAAAGCGTGGATTATTACTTCAAAAACTTCGATGAGATCATCGAGCGCCACAACCTGGAAAAGATCAAGACCATCGGCGATGCTTATATGTGTGCCGGCGGGCTCCCCACCCCGAACCAAACGCACGCCCGCGACGCCTTTGGGGCCGCCCTGGAGATCCTGAAATTCGTCAAGGAAACGGAGCTGAATCCACGCAAAGACATCTATCCCTTCCAGATCCGGATCGGGTTGAGTTCTGGTCCGGTGGTTGCCGGGGTGGTAGGTACCAAGAAGTTTGCGTACGACATCTGGGGCAATACGGTAAACATCGCCTCGCGCATGGAATCGGGTTCGGTCGAGGGCCGGATCAACGTATCCGAGAATATCTATAAAGAATTGAAAGACGACTTTGAGTTTACCTATCGCGGGGAACTTCAGGTCAAGAGCCAGACCTTCAAAATGTATTTTGCCGAAATACCAGAAGAAGTCCCGGCCTGATTAAATGTTAAAAAAATATCAAAATATTAAAAATATTGTGGTATAATTGTGATATCGCCCAGTATGCGAGCATTATGGACAGCCCCCGAGATCAACTACACAATATTTCACTGAAATTTTAGTTAAGGTTTTACGGTTTTCCCTAGGGATTCCAGAAGATAATATTGACTAGTTACAATGAAACTAGAGAACAGCAACGCATACCCGGAAGTATGTCATAAGATCCTGGAGGAACTTTCCCAAAAACTCCCGGAGAACCTGACATACCATAACCTGGACCATATTATCGATGTGGCAAATGGCTGCAATTACTACATCGATTATTATATGGTTTCAGACCGCGTTGCTGACCTGATCCGGATCGCGGCCGTGGCCCATGATTACGGGTATATTTATACTCCTATTGAGCATGAAGAGAGGAGCATCAAAGAGATTCGTCCCATGCTCGGCAACTATTCCGAACCCGAAATTGCGCTGATCAGTGGGATGATCAGGGCCACCAAGGTGCCGCAAAAACCCCAGAACCTGTATGAGGAAATCCTCGCAGATGCCGATCTGGACTATCTCGGCAGGGATGATTATGATCCCATAAGTGATGGGCTGTACAAAGAATTCCTGCACTTTGGGGTCGTAAAGAATGAGATCGACTGGCTGCAACTGCAAATTCGGTTTCTGGAGAGCCACACCTTCCATACAGACTGGGCGAAGAAAAACCGCACAAAAGCCAAACTAGAGAGGCTGCAGGGTCTTCGGGATACCCTCAGCGCAAAGGGCCTGGCCCGAAAGGCTTCCTAAAACACAAAGACCATTGCCAGAACGGTTACCACTGCCAGCATCATTGGGATAAAGCTATACACCAGGAACCGGACCGATTTGTTCACATTCCTCAGTTTATTCGAAGCGATCAGGCCGTGCACATAGATTTGCTGCCCGAGCTGATCGTACAGTTCCTGGTCATTCTCAAGCAATCCGTGAAACTTTTTGGAAAACGAACGGATATCCCCGTAGTGCGTGATGATATCGAAAAAGAAGAACATGTTCTTGTCGTAGTTCGTTTCGATACGCGGTAAAAAGCATTTGAAGCTGTACGTAAGGGAGCCTCCCACAAAAAAGAAATAGGTCGCCACCAAAATGATTGTCAGGGCATTGAATTTAAAGGTCGTTTCAATGCTGGTTGCCATCTCAAATACCACCCCGAGCACCAGCCCGTAGAAGGACAGGATAAGCCCGGCCTTGAGCTCGGCCGTCCGGTTCAGTTCGCTGATGTGCTTGATGGTTTCCCAGTAGACGATAATCTTCTCTTCCGGGGTTAGTTCTACCTTTTTTTTGGCAGGCATATATTTCGCTGGTTACCGGCTAAAGGTAGTAAATTATCACTTTTTGATTCCCATGGCCCATCAACTTCCGTAATCACGAAGCGAAGAGGCTGAAAAGCGTTGATAAACAGAATTATAATACTTTCCGGGTTCATTGGGTAGTGGGCTCAGGCCGATCCCTGGGTAATGCATTTAGTTTGACGGCGCGGAAGGATTTAAATCAGGTCCCTACGATTTTTGGATGCGTGGTTTGAGGAATTCGGGCCGCGTCCTGTAAGAAAAGCCCTCTGACATCGTCCAAAGTCTTTAAAAAATCGTTCAAGATCTTTAATTTCTGTGCTTGCCGACCGCTTATAATTGCCTGAATTATGTATATTTACACGATTTAATTAAGCCCCAAGCTTACCTTGTTGATTCACCTGCTTTCTGCATAAATCGGATTTCCTCCGCCGGTTTATGGTAAATCAACTCGTTATGAAATCAA
The DNA here is from genome assembly GCA_050289825.1 of Robiginitalea sp. Classification (GTDB taxonomy): domain Bacteria; phylum Bacteroidota; class Bacteroidia; order Flavobacteriales; family Flavobacteriaceae; genus Robiginitalea. Next base: position 4,704 of record JBNKGM010000016.1, on the reverse strand, counting down.
TCGCCAACACTACCGTTTTCGGGGCTTCTGTCCTTAAAGCCATTTACAAAAAATCTTTCCTCTTCCTGCTGTTTGCCTTATTGGCCGTAAGCGGGCTTTCGGCTCAGAACTGGGTCACTGCCAAGTCGGGTAACTGGGAAGCGTCTGATACCTGGACCTATTTGGGTCCTGGCCAACGTGGTAATAAGCTATATCCGGATACCAAGATAACCGGAACCATTACCATCAACCACAGGGTAGATTACACCAGCAACCCGCCTTTGAGTGTTGAAAGAAATGGAAAGCTCGATGTCATAACCCTTGCAGGTATCGGCGTCAGGGCCGCACTGATTAACAACAGCAACCTCAATATTGCCGCTGGCGGATCAGTCACCGGTAATGGCGCAACCATCGACATCGGCCCGGGAGTCCTCAACATGAACGGCACCCTTACCCTTACCAATTCCGTGATGGTAAAGGACGGTAATGTGGTCAACAATGCTTCCATCTCTTTGACCAATGCCTGTTTTACCCTGAAATCGGGGAATTTTAACAACTACGGCACCCTAGCCGGGTTTGGGGGGATAAAAGTACTTACCGGAAATATAAACAACTTCGGCTCCTGGAGCACGGACGTCGATTATTTCTATGCCAATAACGGCAGCGGGCTTCCCGGAACGCCCCTCACTTCGCAACAATTGGATGAGGTTTGTGCCTGTGCTTTGAGTAATGTGGGAAGCGTCGCCCCTGTGCTGAATGTCAATGCACCCACGGTATTTTGTGCGGATGACCCTTTGCCTGTGCTGGATGCCAGCTATATAACTTCTGTAACTCCTACAGGCACTGCATTGAAATGGAGTAGCAATCCGAATCCCCTGCTGGTGGCAAATCACCTTACTCAGGTAACGCAAGCCGGCACCTACTACGGTTTCTATTATGATGCCGCGAACAATTGCGCGAGCCCTGTGGTCGCTGTGACCATTCGGGTAAACACCGCGATTTCGGTTACTGTAGCTAATCAATCCATCAATGAAGGACAGAATGCTACGCTGACAGCAAATGTAAATGGGGGTAATGGCAATTACAGCTACCTGTGGAGTCCCGGAGGGGCCACTTCCCAGAGCATTACAGTAAGCCCCACATCAAATACGAATTATACCGTGGTTGTCAAGGACAATTTTGTAACCACCCCGGGTAATGAGTGTAGTGCTGAGGCTACGGCTACGGTAACAGTGGTTCCCGCACTTTCTGTGACTGTCAATAATGCGGCGATTAATGCAGGTCAGAGTGCCACCCTGACGGCTGTTCCTGCTGGCGGCACAGCGCCGTTCACCTATACCTGGACAGAGGTTGCTACCGGCAATGTGGTTGGGGGGAACTCCAATCAACTCACCGTGAGCCCTGCTGCGACTTCGAATTACACGGTCACGGTCACGGATAGTTTTATACCCACTTCGGGAGCTGATCCAAGTGCTTCTGCCACCAGTACGGTAACCGTGGTTCCCGCACTATCGGTAACGGTCAACAGCGAAGATATCAATGAGGGTCAGAGTGCGACCCTGACGGCTGTTCCTGCTGGCGGTACAGGGCCGTATTTTTACTCTTGGAGTACAGGTGAAGATACAGAGAGTATTACAGTAAATCCTACTGTGACAACGGATTACACGGTCACGGTCACCGATAGTTTTACGCCCTCAACGGGCGCTGATCCCACTCCTTCGGCCACAAGTACGGTAACGGTCAACCCGACCATTACGGTGTCTGTCGAAAGCGTATCGATATGCCAGGAAGAAAGTGCCACCCTCACAGCCCTTCCAGGCGGGGGTAATGGAAATTACAGTTACTTGTGGAGCAATGGGGCGGTTACCCAAAGTATTACTGTGAATCCTTCCATAACAACCCAGTATTCGGTGCAAGTTACTGACAATTTTCAGGCAACTACCGGAGCCAATTCGGGGGGAGAAGGCAGTGCCACGGTAACAGTAATAAACTGCGATATCGAGTACGCTTATGATTTCCAGTTCAAAACGCAAGGCAGGCTTAGTCCGGCCCTGCTTTCGCTGGCGCTGACCTATGCCGACAACCAGGCTGTTGAAAGTCTGATATATACCATTAACACCAAGAATACCCCGGAAATTACTGACGATGAAGTTCTGGTAGATATCGTTGTTACCACTGGGGTTTTTGATTCGGCTTTCATCCCCTTCCTGGGAACACAGGGTATCCTTCCGGGAGACCTCATCTCGGTCTATGATCCGTCGGCATCAGAGCGCGTCGCAACCTTATATGTGCCAATTAATAAGCTGTTGGCATTCAATGAGGAGCTCTCCCTGAACCGGGTTTATGAGCCTGCCAGGTTGAACAACAAGGTTATCAACCAGGGCGATTTTGGGCAGGGATCTCTCGCTGCCAAATTGGGCTGGAACGTTACCGGAATGGAATCGCATATTGCGGTGATCTCAGACAGTTACAACAATAAGGGCGGTGCATCTTTAGATGTTCAGCAGGAAGACCTGCCCGGGCCCGGCAATGAAGACGGCTTTACTCTGCCGGTAAATGTGCCCCCGGGAGCCGATTTGCCGGGGGGCGGAAGCGACGAAGGAAGGGCCATGCTGCAAATCGTGCACGATGTGGCCCCGGATGCGCAGCTCTATTTCCGGACCGGCTTTATCTCTGAATACAATATGGCGGCCCGGATTGACGAATTGGCGAACATGCCGGAAATCGACATAATCGTTGACGACCTTACCTACCTGAAAGAGCCCTATTACAAGGATGGGTATATTGCCCAGGCCATTGAATCGGCAGTTTCAGCGGGCAAGCAATTCTACACCTCCGCTGGAAATTTCGGCAACCTTTCCTATGAGGCAACTTTTAATCCGGTTTCAACCTCTGACCCAGCCATTTTCAGACATTCATTTGACGCCGATGCGCTTCAGGAATTAACGCTGGAACCTGGCCTGTATGTGATAGGCCTTCAATGGGATAACAATTATTACTCCCTGGGCGAGGGCGGAGCTGCTGTAGATCTTGACATCTATCTGACCGATATTGCCGGAAACAAGCAATTCGGATACAACTGGAACAACTTCGGCGCCGACCCGATTGAATTGATGTATTTCAACGTGAAAAGTGCGACCACCACCTATCTGATGATCGAATCGGCCAACGGCAGCACAAACGTACCCTTCAAATATGTGGTCTTCCGCGCAGGTAACGATGGCCTGTTTACCGCCCAACCGGCCCTGAATGGCTCCACCATCGTGGGCCATGCCAACGCTGCCAGCAATATGGTTGTCGGTGCGGTGCGGTATGAAAACACACCGAATTATGGGGTTGCCGGAGGAATTGCCATCCCCCAGAATTCTTCTTCTCAGGGTGGAACCAAAACCAACGGATTCATTCGCAACAAGCCCGACCTGATGGCCCCCACCGGGGTGGATACTTCTGTCCCCTTAGGAGGTGTGGGAGATTCCGATGGTACGGGTTCCCCGAACTTTTTCGGCACCTCTGCGGCGGCCCCCCACGTGGCTGCGGCTGCGGCTTTGGTAGATGAGGCTGTAAACAAGTATTTAAAGGATCCGGACACCGGTGCCTGGCTTCCGGGTATTACCCCGGCAGACTATACGGCCAAAAACCTCCTGCTGAACAATACGGTAGCCATGACCAATACGTTCGGCGGCTACGATTTTAAGAACGGTGCCGGTTTCATTTCGGTCGATGCGGCCATTGGCTCTTTCGCCAACCCGGTCCCGGAATTCAACAGCTTTGATCCTTCCTTTGCAGACATCATAGCCAATGACCCGACCTTTGTGCCGGGGGCTGTGCCGACTTATGTCACCCTCGAAGGGGAATACTTTACCCCGGAATCTCAGGTGTACTACAGAGGTGAACTCATGGAACAGGATGCCGAAGGAGACCATGATGTACTCGACACCTACCGGGTTACCAGCAGCACCACCATCGTAATCTACCTGGGGCCGTTTGTAGGGGCACCCTCCTTTTACGTGGTAAACCCCCCCGGGGCGCTTACCAACGGAACAGACGGGGGCACATCCGAAACACTCGACATTCTGGACGTACAACCTGTTGACCTTATCCTTAAACCGGTCAACGCCACCCGGCTGTACGGGCAGGACAACCCGGCATCTTATACGTATACCATCGTTAAAAAAATAGATGAAACCACAACGGAACCCCTGACGCCTGAAGAGCTCGCCCTGTTTGAAAATGCAGCATTGTTCCAAGTGAGCTATGCAACCCTGGCGACCTCCACTTCCGATGTGGGCAGCTATGATATCGATCTGACCATCGATCTGATAGACCCGGGTCTGACGGAATTATACACTATCGAAATCCAGAACGGCATCCTGTTTGTCGATCCCATGCCGGTTTCCATCCAGGCTGTTTTCGTCGATGAATCTGGCACTCCTCTAACTACCTTCGAATATGGCTCTGGGGTACCATCGATCGAGTACCGGTATTTCTTCGGTGAGACGCCTGACGGCAGCAGCTCAGAGGTGCCGGTGCAGGAGGTGCAGGATGCATTCGCCCTGAGTCACACCAGCGCCTTTAACCTGATGAATGGGTTTAACCTGCTGAACGGGTTTAACCTGCGCAATGGGTTCAACCTGCGCAATGGCTTTAACCTGACCAACAGCGACGGTGTTACCCCGTACGACGGCACGGGAGATCCGTTTATAAACGGCTTTAACCTGACCAACC
>JBNKGM010000015.1:0-58880 GCA_050289825.1 Robiginitalea sp. | reverse complement strand
CTTACCGTTACCGACGGGGCCGCCCAACAGACCAATTTTGACACTTACCGCATGATTCGAATGGGGGAATCGCCCAGGGAAATAGAGGTACACTTCGTAGAAAACCAGATAGACCCCACAGGCCTGGGCGAGCCCATGTTCCCGCCCGTGTTTGCGGCCCTGGCCAATGCCTTGTACCAGGCCACGGGGCAGCGGTATTACCACCAGCCGTTCAGCCAGAACCAGTCGCCCCCGGCGGGCTAACCGCGGTTCGTGGCGTTTGGCCCCTAATTCAGCATGCGGTACTCCTGGGGCGTATAGCCCACTTTATTCTTGAAAAGACGGGTAAAGTGTTGCGGGTATTTAAAGCCCAACTCGTAGGCAATTTCACTGATCGATTTCTCAGGGTCGTAGATTTTTTCCTTGGCCACCTCGATCAGTTTGGTTTGTATGTATTCCAGGGCGCTCTTCCCGGTTGCCTTTTTGACCAGATCGCCGAAATAATTCGAGGATAGGTGCTGCTCCTGGGCGAAATAAGCCACCGAGGGAATGCCCAGTTCTTTAGCCTTTCCTGATTGGATGTACGTCAGCAAATCATATTCCAGCCGTTCCATAACGCCCAGGTTGGCGGTATCTCGGGTAATGAATTGGCGGTCGTAGAAACGCGAACAGTAATTCAGAAAGAGCTCAATATTGGAAATAATGACCTTCTTGCTGTGGCGGTCGATCCCTTGTGTGAGTTCGAATCGGATCTTTTCGAAGCAGTCCAGTACGAGCTGCCGCTCTTTTTGAGACATATGCAAAGCCTCGTGCATTTCGTACGAGAAAAAGGAGTACTCGTCCATGCCGATGCCCAAATGGGAGCCCCGGAGCAAATCCGGGTGGAACAACAGGGCATGCCCGGTAGGTTGGGCATTGAAGTCGATATCGGTGATGGAAATCACCTGGCCCGGGCCCACGAAGACCAGGGTGCCGTCCTGGTAGTCGTAGTTCTGACGGCCATATTTGATGGTACAGCTCTGTCCCTGCTTCAGAAAGACGCCATAAAAATGGTAGCGCACCGCTTTGGCCCCGACCCGTTCGGGCCACTTTCCCTCGCTGAGGTCTACGATGCTGACCAGGGGATGCAGGGTAGACAGTCCCAGCCCGGCGCCCCGACAGCGATCATTTGCCCGGGGGGCGGATTTTCATACGTGGGTTCGCTCCATGAGGGCTTTCCGCTGGCCGTGGCAATGGCCAGAAAAGGGTACAATGCCCTGGTAATCCGGTACCGTATCGGGAGTGGCCAATGGGCCACCGAAGACCTGGCGGCCGCCCTTTCGTTCCTGTTCCAGCACGCCAATGACCTTCGGTTGGAGCCCCGCGATTACTCCCTTTGGGGGGGATCGGCCGGGGCCCGGATGGTGGGCAATATTGCAGAGAATGGCGTTGCAGCCTATGGAGGGGGGCATTTGCCCAAACCGGCTGTGGCCGTAATCGCTTATACGGGGCAATCGGGCTATTCCAGCGATTTTCCGCTTACCTTTATAACCGTGGCCGCCAATGACCCCATTGTGAGCATTGGCACCGTTGAAAGGCGGGTGGCCAACTTGCGAAGTGCCGGGGTGGAGGTGGCCTACCAACGCTATGAATCGGCCGGGCATGGGTTCGGGCTGGGGACCGGAACGGATGCCGAAGGGTGGCTAAATGCCGCGCTGCACTTTTGGGAGCGACATATAACCCCTTAAAACGAACCGGTATTATGAATGGGCTCCGCAACACCCTATTGACCCTCTTTTTTATGGCATCTGCAAGAGGCCTTTTAGTTTATAAAAAGCAAAAACAAGCATGAAAACACAACAGAAGCCTACCGAAATCCTCAATGTAAACAGGCGCGATTTTCTCGCCAAATCGGCCGTGCTCGGCGCCGGCCTGGCATCCGCCCCGGCGGTCTTTGCCCTGGGTCAGGGGCCGCAGCAGGTTCAGGCCGGCCCTAAACCGGCCCCGGCCGTGCCCAAGCGCAGGTTGGGCTCGCTGGAAGTCTCCGCCATTGGCCTGGGGTGCATGAGCATGAAAAGCGGCAGCTACAACCCGCCCCGGCCCAATGAAGACATGATACCGGTAATTCGCGGGGCGGTAGACCTCGGGGTTACCTTTTTTGATACCGCGGAGGTCTACGGGCCCTTTACCGATGAGCAGCTGGTAGGGGAAGCACTGGCTCCAGTGCGTGATCAGGTAGTTATCGCCAGCAAGTTCGGGTTCGATCTGACTTCCGGGAGCCGGGGCGGGCGCAACAGCCGCCCGGAGAACATCCGCCGTGCGGTGGAGGGCATGTTGAAACGGCTGCAGACCGATCGCATTGACCTGTTGTACCTGCACCGGCTAGACCCGAATGTGCCGGTGGAAGAAGTGGCCGGCACCGTGAAGGAGTTGATTAAGGAAGGCAAGGCCCTGCATTTCGGCCTGTCGGAGGTCTCCCCCGCGACCCTTCGCAGGGCCCATGCCGAGCAGCCCGTGGCAGCCTTGCAGAGTGAATACTCCCTCATTCAGCGGGCCCTGGAAAATGAGGTGATAGATACCTGCGGGGAACTCGGGATTGGCTTTGTGCCCTGGGGGCCGGTATGCCGTGGCTTTCTCGGGGATAAATTTAACGAACACAGCCGGTTTTCAGATGATTCGCGCCTGTCGCAATTGGCGCATTTTACGCCCGAAGCCATTACAGCCCATATGGAGCTGCTGCGATTGGTACGCCGGTGGGCCATACGGAAAGGGGCCACTCCGGCGCAAATCGCGCTGGCCTGGCTTTTGGCGCAAAAACCCTTTATAGTGCCCATTCCAGGCACCACCAAATTGCATCATGTAGCCGAAAATATGGGGGCGCTGACCATTGCATTTAGCGAAGGCGAATTGCGGGAATTCAGGGAGGCTTTTGAGAAGATTCCTCTTATTGGCGTGCGAACCCCCGAATCGGCCCTGGTGGATCAGTAGGAATACCGTGTTGAACAAGAATCTTTAATCTTTATTATATAAAAATGAGAAATGTACTAATTACCTTAATCCTTATTGGAACCGGAGTAGCGGCTTTCGCACAGGAAGCTGCGGTGGAACAGCAAATCAGGGACCTTTCCAAAATGAAATGGCAATGGATGGCCGACAAAAATGTGGACGAACTGGCCAAACTCTTCCACGATAAATCCAAGTTCGTGCATATGAGCGGTACCTGGAAAAAGGACCGGGAGCTCGAAATTATCGAAAGCGGCAGTATCTGGTACAAGCAGGCCGATGTACACGATGTGGCCGTTGAGGTGTTTGGCGACACGGCCGTGCTCTGGAACCGGATTACCCTGATGGCCCATGTGCGCGGCAATGACGTGTCGAATGAATTTACCGTGACGGAGGCCTATCAGAAAGAAGGGGATCGCTGGCAGTTGCTGGCCCTGACTTTCAGCAGCGTCCGTGATACCCATGAAATAGAACATTGACAGGATTATTGAGGCAACTCCCGGTTTTTAGGAATTCAAACCAGTGCCTTCCCGATTAATGCAATATCTATCTGATAACCAGCCTGAAAACTGATAATTATCATGATGGAAGTATTGAATTTGGCCTACTTTGGTTCCAGATTGCGTCCCAAACGGGGTTTAGCAGACAAAATGGGGGTTTTGTTCAATCTAAAATCCTGTAATCATGAAAAAACACCTGCTTATTGGCCTGGGCGTTTTGGCCCTTGCATTTCCCCTATCCTGTACCTCTGACTATATGAATGCCGGGGAAGACCCCCTGGAAGATGCGGCGGGCGATGCCAATTCCGATAATTCGGATGACCCCGCAAACGACGCCACGCCCCCCAGCGATGACCCCTCGACCGACCCGGGCACCGATCCGGCAGATAACCCGGGCGATACAACGGCTATCGACCCCTTTGCGGGCCTGGTTACCTACCTGGGCGAGGTGCAGCCCATCATGAACCAGCTGTGCGTTTCTTGCCACAATGCCTCCCTGCATGAAGACGGGGTAGACCTTTCCACCTTCGAATTGACCCGGCTCAATATCAATGATATAATCGAGTCGATGACCGAGGAGGAAGACGACATCATGCCCCCCAGTGGCCGGGTCGACAATGCCGTCCTGCAAACCCTGGCCGCTTGGGAAGCCGACGGACTTCTTGAAGGGCAGGCGCCCGTCGAAGACCCGGTGCCCCTGCCCCCTGATGCTGCCGTCACCTATTCGGCCAATATTTTGACCCTCTTTGAAGATTACTGCATCATGTGCCACGGGGCCAATGCCCCGGCGGGCGGGTTTGACATGTCGACCTATCAGAAAACCATCGACCAGATCGACCTGATCATGGCCCGTATGGAACTGCAAACCGGGCAGGCCGGGGTTATGCCCCCTGCCGGGCCGCTTACCGCCACCCAGTTGCAGCTCATCCGCATGTGGATCGACCAGGGCATGCCTGAATAACTTCCACACCTTGTTTCAGAACCAAAGAAAAAAGGGTGCCCAGGCACCCTTTTTTGGTGCATGGGCGCGTCGGCAAAGAGTATCTTTAGGGTATCAGAACCGGTTGGCCAGTCAGGTTTCCTGCCCGGGCCGTCCACCGAACCCTGCCCAGTATGATTCTTCTCAGCGCCATTGAAATTACCCTGCCCATTACCAATCCGGTGGTGCGCTTTCTGCTGATCCTGGTCATCATTTTGTTCGCCCCCATTTTGCTGAACCGCATCCGGGTTCCGCACCTGCTGGGGCTTATTATTGCCGGGGCCGTAATAGGGCCCAAAGGATTGCATCTGATGGATCGCGACAGCGGCATTATCCTGTCGGGCACGGCTGGCCTGCTGTATATCATGTTCCTGGCCGGGCTCGAAATAAACCTGGAAGATTTTAAGAAAAACAGCCGGAAAAGCCTGGTGTTCGGCTTGTATACCTTTATCATACCCATGGCCCTGGGCACGGTTACCGGGCTCTATGTGCTGGAGTTTACCCCGATGAGCTCCATTTTGCTGGCCAGCATGTTTGCCTCCCACACCCTCATTGCCTACCCCCTGGTGAGCAAGTTGGGGATTGCCAAGAACCGGGCCGTGAATATTACCGTGGGCGGCACTATGATCACAGATACCCTGGCCTTGTTGGTGCTGGCCGTAATCGTGGGGATGGTAACCGGCTCGGCCGGGGCCGGTTTCTGGGTACGGCTCAGCGTTTCAATCGTGGTTTTTGGCCTCGTGGTGATGCTCGTTTTCCCCCTGATCGGCCGTTGGTTTTTCAAGCGGTTCGACGACAAGGTATCGCAGTATATCTTCGTTCTGGCGATGGTGTTTTTGGGCGCCGTTTTAGCCGAAGCGGCCGGCATTGAAGCCATCATCGGGGCTTTTTTGTCGGGCCTGGCGCTGAACCGCCTCATTCCGCATACCTCGCCCCTGATGAACCGGATCGAATTTGTGGGGAACGCCATTTTTATCCCCTTCTTTCTCATCGGGGTGGGCATGCTGATCGATTACCGGGCTTTTTTTGCCGATTGGGATACATTGAAAGTTGGGGCCGTTATGATCCTGGTCGCCACCCTGGCCAAATACCTGGCCGCCTGGCTTACCCAAAAAACCTTTTCGTTTTCAACAGACGAGCGGCGCCTGATTTTCGGCCTGAGCAATGCGCAGGCTGCAGCTACACTGGCCGCGGTACTGGTTGGGTACAATACGGTGGTCGGCCTTACCGAGACCGGCGATCCTATCAGGCTTTTCGACGATATGGTCCTGAACGGCACCATCCTGATGATTTTGGTTACCTGTACCATTGCTTCCTTTGCCGCCCAAAAGGGCGCCCAGAATATTGCGGTGTCTGAGGCAGCCGGCTCAGTTGGCCCGCAATCGGATGGGCGGGAGCGCATACTCATTTCGCTGAACAACCCCGAAACCACCGAAGAACTCATCAATCTGGGGGTTAGCCTGCAATCGGGCAAAAACCGGGATGCCCTCTACGGCCTGTGCATTGTGGAGAATGGCAAGTCAGAGGGGGCGGCTTATGAACAGGCCCGGAAATTGTTGACCCGTGCCGCCCACGCGGCCTCGGCCACCGACAACCTGCTCCGGGAATTGCTGCGCTACGACCTGAATATCGTGAACGGCATTACGGGTGTGGTCAAGGAACACGCGATTAGCGACCTGATTTTGGGCCTGCACCAAAAAAAAGGCCTCACCGATACGGTTCTGGGCACCCTCACCGAAGGCATCCTGTCGCGGTGTACCCTTACCACCCTTATCTACAAGCCTGTCCAGCCCCTGGGGACGATTAACCGCCACGTAGTGGTGGTGCCGCCCCTGGCCGAAAAGGAGCTGGGTTTTGCTTCCTGGCTGGTAAAGGTCTGGAACCTTTCCAGGAATACGGGCAAGAAAGTGGTTTATTATGCGCCGGCGGAAACCCTGAATCGCATCCGCCACCTTCACGCCAGGCAAACCGGTGTTTTTGAATACCGGGAATTTGAACGCTGGGGCGATTTTGTAAAACTGGCGGGCGAAATCCAGAAAAACGACCACCTGGTTATCGTACTCAGCCGAAAAGACGGCCCTTCTTACCAGGGGCAAATGGAGCAGGTTCCCGCCTACGTCAACCGGCATTTTCAGCAGAACAATTACCTGCTAATATACCCCTTGCAAGGCGGGGCAGGCGATGGCTCCACCATCGATTTTACAGACCCTACTTTTGTGGAGCCTGTTGAAAAACTCGACAAGCTCAGCAAATCGATCGGGAAGGCGCTGCGCCGGAAAACACCGCCGAGATAGTGCCTTACCGGAGTTGCCTGACCAGGCAAAAGACCCTGCCGGATCCTATTTTGCAGAACCGTTCCGTAATTGTGGTAGGTGAAACCGTAATTCTGGTAGGCCGCAGGCGTGGAATGCGTTGTACCTTTGAGTAATACGCCCTGAATATTGAACTCCGATTTAAGGAAAGGCAGCAACATATTCAGCAAAGCACAGCACCGGTGAAAACACGCATTTTAGGCAAGAACCTCGAAGTCTCAGCCATCGGCCTGGGCTGTATGGGCATGAGCTTCGGGTACGGCCCGGCCAAGGATAGCAGGGAAATGATCAGGCTAATCCGCAAGGCCGTGGAGCTGGGGGTCACCTTTTTCGATACGGCCGAAGTGTACGGGCCGTATACGAACGAGTCGCTGGTGGGCGAAGCCCTGGAGCCCTTTAAGGGCCAGGTGGCCATCGCCACCAAATTCGGTTTTAACCTGGCAGACGGCAAAATGGTCGGTCTCAACAGCCGGCCCGAACAAATCCGCAAAGTGGCCGAGGCATCCCTGAAGCGGCTGCGCATCGAGGCCATAGACCTGTTTTACCAGCACCGGGTAGACCCCCAGGTGCCCATTGAGGAGGTGGCAGGGGCCGTAAAAGACCTGATTGCAGCCGGCAAGGTGAAGCATTTCGGGCTTTCGGAAGCCGGTCCCGGCACCATTCGGCGGGCCCATGCCGTGCAACCGGTTACCGCCCTGCAAAGCGAGTATTCGCTCTGGTGGCGCGAACCCGAACAGAAAACCTTCCCGGTACTTCAGGAGCTGGGCATCGGCCTGGTGCCTTTCAGCCCGCTGGGCAAAGGCTTCCTCACCGGGAAAATGTCGGGTGAAACCTCCTTTGACAGCACGGATTTCCGGAGTGTCGTACCCCGTTTCAGCCCGGAGGCCCTGAAAGCAAACCAGGCCCTGGTAGACCTGCTGGGCGAAATTGCCAGGGAGAAAGAGGTTACCCCCGCCCAGCTGGCCCTGGCCTGGGTGCTGGCCCAGGGCGACTGGATTGTACCCATCCCCGGCACCACCAAACTCCACCGCCTGGAAGAGAACCTCGGGGCTGCCGCGATAACCCTTTCCAGGGCAGACCTGCAGCGTATCGGGCAGGCCGTGGCTCAGGTTGAAATCAAGGGGGCGCGCTACCCGGAAAGTGCCCAGCGGATGGTTGATAACGAATAATAGGGCAGGGGCAGAGCAGCTTAGAATTCAAGGGCCAGGCAGCCGAACTCTTAGATTCCCGGAACGCATAAATTGCTTATATTGAAAGGATAAAACACGATCATGGCAACATTCAAACTGAACATCAACGGCACCCAGCGCGATGTAGACGTAGACCCGTCTACCCCGTTGTTATGGGTCCTCAGAGACCACCTGAACCTGGTAGGCACCAAATACGGGTGCGGCATTGCGCAGTGCGGCTCCTGTACCATCCATCTGAACGGGGTGGCGACCCGCTCGTGCATGCTCCCGGTATCGGCCGTGGGCAACCAGGAAGTGACCACCATCGAAGGCCTCTCCGAAAACGGCGACCACCCGGTGCAGCAAGCCTGGCTGGAAGTAGACGTGCCCCAGTGCGGGTACTGCCAGGCCGGCCAGATTATGAGCGCGGCGGCCCTGCTCAAGAGCAACCCGAACCCCAGCGACGCTGAGATTGAAGGCGCCATGAACGGCAACATCTGCCGGTGCGGTACCTATGTTCGCATCAAGAAAGCGATCAAAATGGCGGCCGCTTCGGCTAAGGAGGTTTAAACCCCAGGTTAACCAGAAAAAAAGAAAACATGACACTTGTTAAAACAAAACTCGGACGACGTGCCTTTATCGTAAATACAGGATTGGCCAGTGGGGGTCTGGTATTGGGCTTTAGCTGGCTCAACGCCTGCAAGCCTGAACAGGCCCGGGAATTAGCCGCGGTAGAGATGCCCAAGGAGTGGTTCGAGATCAATGCCTACCTGAAAATCGGCGACAACGGGGTGGCGACCATTTTTTCGCCCAACCCCGAGTTCGGGCAAAACGTAAAAACCTCTATGCCCATGATCGTGGCCGAGGAGCTCGACATCGCCTGGGACAAGGTACTGGTAGAACAGGCCGCCTTCAACAGCCAGTTGTACGGCCGGCAGTTCACGGGGGGCAGCCAGGGCATCCGGCGCGGGTGGGAAGGCCTCCGGATGGCCGGGGCCACCGCCCGGCAAATGCTTAAAGAAGCCGCTGCCCAGGCCTGGCAGGTACCGGTAGCCGAGGTTACCGCCTCCAACGGGGTGCTGAAACATGAAGCCAGCGGTAAAACCGCCGGTTACGGGGAAATGGCCGCTGCGGCCGGAAAGCTCCCCGTTCCTGAAGAAGTGACGCTCAAAGAGGCGAAAGACTTCAAGATTGTAGGGCATTCCAAAAAGAATGTAGACGGGAAGGATATCGTAACCGGCAAGCCCATGTTCGGGGTAGACTACAAGCCTCAAGGTACCCTGATTGCCATGCCGGTATTTCCCCCGGCCTTCGGCCTGAAATTAAAAGCATTCGATGCCGGCTCCGTCAAAGGCATGCCCGGCATCGTAGACGTATTTTCCATCAAGACCCTGGAAGACGATTACGTGCGCAACGGTTTTGATACCGATACCTTTAACGAGCCTGTTATCATTGTGGGCAACTCCACCTGGGAGGTCATGCAGGCCAAAAAGGCGCTGCGGGCCGAATGGGAGCCCTTTGAGTCCTATTCCCAAAAAGTCGGGGGCTTTGGAGGGGAACGCGAGGTGAATGTCCCTGCCGGTCTGGAGAGCTCTCGCGACCACCTGGCAAGCATGCAGGCAATCGACGCCAAACCGGGCCGCGTGGCACGGCGCGACGGCGACCCCGAGGCCGCCTTCAAAAAGGCTGCGAAAGTTGTCGAACGCAGCTACTCCTGTCCATTTTTGGCCCACAACTGCATGGAGCCGATGAACTTCTACGCCCATGTGACCGACCAGAAAGCCGAGCTGGCAGGCCCCCTTCAGGCGCCTGAACTTATCGAAGGGACCCTCTCGGCCCGCCTGGGGCTGCCCATCGAGCAGATCGACATCCACCTGACCCGCATGGGCGGCGGTTTCGGTCGTCGCGCTTACAGCCACCACGCGGTAGAAGCGGCTCTGGCTTCCCGACAGGTTAATGCCCCCGTACTTCTCATGTATTCCCGCGAAGACGACATGCATTTCGGCATTTACCGGCCCGCTTACTTTGCCACCTACAGGGCGGCCCTGGACGAAAACAACAACCTGCTGGCCTTCCATGTAAAGGCCGGGGGCATCCCCGAGAGCCCCCTGCACGCCAATCGCTTCCCTGCCGGGGCTATCGACAACTACCTGGCCGAAGCCTGGGATATTCCCTCCAACATTACCATCGGCGCCTTCCGGGCCCCCCGTTCGAACTTTATCGCCGGGGCCGAGCAGTCGTTCCTGGATGAACTGGCCGAGGAAATGGGCAAAGACCCGATCGACTTTCGCCTCGAGCTCCTTGAGCGCGCACAGCGCAACCCGGTGGGTGAAAGCAATGACTACGAGGCCGACCGCTATGCGGGCGTGCTGAAGCTGGTTAAGGAGAAATCGGGCTGGGGCGCTGCAGAAGCAGGCATTAGTCGGGGCGTTGCCGCCTATTTCTGCCACAACAGCTACGCGGCCCATGTGCTCGATTTGAAGATGGAAAACGGCAGGCCCAAAGTAGACAGGGTAACCTGCGCCATCGACTGCGGCATTGTGGTAAACCCCGATGCGGCCGCCAACATGGCCGAAGGCGCCATTGTAGACGGGGTGGGTAATGCCATGTTCGGGGAAATGTCGTTTTCAGGCGGGCAGTGCGACAAGTCGAACTTCGACGATTACCGGATGATACGCATGGTGGAGGCGCCCCGGGAAATAGACGTGCATTTCGTGCAGAACGAGATTGCGCCGACCGGCATGGGCGAACCGCCCTTCCCGCCCGTTTTCGGGGCCTACGCGAACGCCCTGTACAAGGCTACAGGCACCCGTCATTACCACCAACCCTTCCTCTCAGACAAGCCGAGGATAATCGGGTAGGGGCGAGCTTTGTAAAGAAATCTGATTCGAACCGGGGCTTCAGGCCGATTCCTCTTTCAGGAATTTCTGGATGTCGCGGTTCGAGCCGTATACCACCATCAGGTCGTCCTGGTTCAGCAGGCTTTCCGGGCTGGCTACGCCTTTGACCCGGGGAACCCGCCGCGTGGTGCCCAGGGGCGATTTTTCTTCCGTTTTGCCGATGGTGGTGAGCACCAGCAGGTTGTATTTTTCGCGGATCTGGCTTTCCTTGATGGTGGTGCCGTGGAGGGCTTCCGGAACCTTCACCTCCACAATGCTGTACTCCTCATTCAATTCAAAGGAATCGACCACCCCTTTGAGGCTCAGTTTTTTGGCCCACCTGATGGCCGACTCTTCTTCGGGGTGAACTACTTCGTCTACCCCGATGGCGTTCAATACCTTTTCGTGCAGGTCGTCGATGGCCCGGCTCACCAGGCGTTTTACCTTCAGGTTTTTGAACAGGGCGGTGGCCATTACATTGGTGCCCTTGTCTTCCCCTATGGCCACCACCACGATATCGGTATCGCGAAGGGGCAGGCCAGCCACGGTAAACTCGTCGGTGGCATCCATGCAAATGGTATGCGAGATGCGCTCCTTGTAGTGGTCTACCTTGTTCATACTGGTGTCGACGGCAATTACTTCGTTGCCCTGTTCGGTCAGTTTTTCGGCCAGGGCAGCCCCGAAACTGCCTAACCCTACAATGATATACTTCATACCCATTTTAGTTTATTGTCAGTTCTTCAACCGGATATTTATAATGATGCGGCTTAACCTTCTTGAATAGGGCAATCAGGAGGGTCAGCATGCTTATGCGGCCCAGGAACATGACCGCGATGATGACGAATTTACTGGCGGCGCTCAGTTTGGCCGTAATGCCCAGGCTCAGCCCCACGGTGCTGTAGGCCGAAAAGCACTCGAAGGCGATCTCAAGCAATTGCTTTTCACTGTCGAAGATCGAGATAAGGATAACCCCTGTGCCGATAACCACAAGTGAAAGGGCAATTACGGCAAAGGCGCGCCTTACCGATACGTCGGCGATTTCGCGCCTGAAGATCTCGATCTTGGTCTTGCCCCGGGCCAGGCTCAGGAAGTTGAGGGTGGCGATGGCAAAGGTGTTCGTTTTGATCCCCCCACCGGTAGAGGCAGGCGATGCCCCGATCCACATCAGCAGGAACAACAGCATGATGGTGGTGAAATCGAGGGCGGCCATGTCTACCGTATTAAAGCCGGCCGTACGCGGGGTGGTGGCCCCGAAAAGGGCCGTGATCCATTTCCCTACCCCCTGGTGCTCGGCCAGGGTGTTGCCGTATTCGTTGATGTAAAATAAGACGGTGCCAACCAGCGAAAGCGACAGGGTGGTTACCAGGGTAATGCGGCTGTTCAGGTTTAACACCCAGGGCCGGTGCGTCTGTCGTTTTCCGCGGAAGTAGAAAATCTTTTTTCCGACAAAATATTTCAGGTACTTGATAATATTCACCACGATGGGGAAACCGAGGCCCCCCAGCACAAAGGCGGCGATGAGTATCATCTGCAGGGAATAATTATACCGGAAACCCGCTTCGTACAACCCGTTGGGGAGGGTCGAGAAGCCGGCATTGCAAAAGGCCGAAACGGCGTGGAAGACCGAAAAATAGACGCGTTGAAAAAAGGAAGGGAGCAGCCCCCGGTCGAGGCTCATGAAAATCAGGGCCGCCGCGATGAGTTCGATGGAAAAGGTAATAACCAAAATGCGCCTCAGGGTGGCGAATACCTCCCCCAGTTTACTGCTCCCGGTCATGTCGCTCAAGGTGAGCTGGTTTTCGTACGAAGCGCCCCCCCTGAAGAAATAGCCGAAGTAACTGGCCACCGAAAGGATGCCGATACCTCCTGCCTGGATGAGGAACAAAATCACCGATTGGCCGAACAGCGTAAAATAGCTGCCGGTGTCGACCACGATCAGGCCCGTTACGCAAACCGCACTGGTCGAGGTAAACAGGGCGTCGAGAAAGTGTAAGCCGTTGTGTGTGGCATTGGGCAGCATCAGCAAGGCCGTGCCGAGCATGATAATGCCCAGAAAGCTGGCTATAAAAAGCTGGGCCGGGTTCAGCACGGTGCGCTTGTAGTTGATTTCCTGCTCGGAAAACTCCCGGATAAAGGTGAGCAGGATAGCGAATTTTACCCAATTATCACTATAAAGGAAGGAGATGTGCCGCTGGGATTCTTCCCCGAAAAAATGCGCAAAGAGTATTAAAAGGGTGATGCTGATAGACAGGATGTCGAACAGGATAACAGAACGCCTGGCTTTCTTGGCTTTTTTCAGGTATCGGACTGCGGTAGAGGAGAGGCCCAGGGCGATTACAAAGAAATAAAACCCATTAAACCACAATTGCGCCTGCCTGGTTTTATCGAAGCCGAAATCCAGGACAAATAGCAAAACCCCAACAATGGTTGTATAGAAGATGAATTTGAAAAGGGGCCCCTCCCATTTTTTACGGGAACGGGTCACACTTTTGGAATGCGACATGGCAGTGGCAGAATCAAAAAGAGCTTGAGTAACTCAAAGGTACATAATGTGGGCGGATTTCCTTCGGGCTTGCTTTATAAACCGTTAGACCCTGATAGTAAAGGGTTTTGCGATGAGCTCAGCGGCCCACGCACCACCGTTTTTCGCTCACAATCCAACCCAGGGCCAAATTGACTACCGGGTAGATACCCCCGCGGAAGGGCCCCATATGGTAACCGGCCCCGGCCTCAAGGGAAAGGCTGAAGCCCTGCCCGAAGCTGCGCTGCAGGCCGTACACCAGGCCGGCATAGCCGTATTCGGGGTGGGTTACCGCTTCGGTTGATGGGAACGGGGACGCCGTCGACGCCAGGTAATTGCCCGAATTCCCATAAATGAAACGCCCGTTCCGGTAGCGGTTGTTGAAGTTGTGGTAGAAGCGGTATTGCAGTATCACGGCCGGCAGTATCTGCAGGTTGGAGTAGGGGTCGGCCTGGGCAGGGTGGAGGGCAGGCTGGATCGAAAACCGGAGATCGAGGGTGGTATTGACCCCCAGCCCGGCTTCGTACTCGAGGCCCGGGCTGAGCAGGTTCAGCTTGAGCTGCCGAATCTCGCAGTTCTTCCCGAACTGGGCCTGCACGGCCCCAGAGGCCCCTATCAGGAGCCCCGTAAATAACAGCCGTCGCATTTTTTTGCCAAACATGGTATATCCCTAACGCAAAAGGGCCGCTACTATTTCAAGGGAAAGCGTTGAAAAAATGCCTCTTCAAGCCGGCTGCTCACTCGACTTCAAAGCGCAGGGTGTCGAGTTCAGCCGCCTTCCAGGGCTGGATTTTCCCCTGGGAGCGGAAGCGGATGCCCGTTATCTGACGGCCCGTCAACGGCGGGGCCTGGTTGCCCCAGGCATTGCGGATGTAGGTGGCGATGGCGGCCATATCAGGGTCTTGCAGGGTCGAGAAAGACGGCATGCTGGGCAAAATATCGGGGATGCCGTAGGTTTTCCCCTTTACCTGAACCGGGCCTTCCATGCCGTGCAGCAAGAGCATGGCGAGTTTGTAATCTTCGCCCAGCACCCATTCCGAGCCCTGCAGGGGCGGCGCAAAACGGGGCAGGCCCTCCCCCCCGGTGCCGTGGCAGCTCGCGCAGAGGTTCAGGAATTGCTGCCGGCCCCGGGCCATCTGGGCCGGGTCGAGCTCATAAGCAGGCGTGGCAAAATCGGCCGCCGCCGGTTTGCCGGGCCAGGTGAACCGCTGGCTGAGCTGGGCCAGCAGGGGCTGGAGGGCTTCCGGCGCCTTTTTCAGGATGTTTGGTTCTTCGACCAGCCCAAGGGCCTTTGAAGCCCCGGCTGTAGCCTGCAGCATGCCCGTGGCCACGGCGGTTTGCACCCAGGCCCCACCGGCAGGCACGGGTTCGGCCAGTACCCTGAAAAGACCAGCTATTTCTGCCGGGTCTGCCTTACGCGTAACAGCCGCCGCGAGTTGTTCCAAAAAAATTTCGCGCGCCTGGGCCGGGCCAGACCAGTCGGGTTGTCGGCGCAGGTAGGCAAAGAAGGCGTATTCCCGGTTTTCCAGGCCGCTCAGCACCGCGTCACGGGCCAGGGGCAGGGCCCCGTAAAGTTCCAGGAAGCGTTTTCCGAGCCCGAAATAGGCAGTATCGGGGAGCAGGGGGCCCGACAAAACCGTTTGCAATTGCACCAGGGGATGGGCGGTTTCGAAGTGCTCCCGCAAGAAGCCGGCAAATCGTTCCTGTTGCTGCAGGCCCGGTCGGGGGGTATCGGCGAGCAACCGCAGGGCGGTTTGGGCCACGTGTGGCTCGGGGTCTCCGGCGGCCCGCCACAGGATTTCCGCATCGAGCCGCCCCAGCCCTTCCAGGGTCCAGAGGGCGTGCAGGCGGGCCGGGTAGCCGCCCGATTCAGCCAGCTCCCTCAGGGCTTTCAGGGCTGTGGTGTCGCCGTTTTCCACCAAAAGGCGCTGGGCGGCATCGCGGGTCCAGCCGTTTGGGCTGCCGAGCTGTTCGGTCCACCCACGGGCATCCATTTGTGCCAGTTGCCGGGGCGGTTTCCCCGCGCCGGTCGCCGAGGTGATGCGCCAGATCCGCCCCATATGGATGGGCTTGTCGAGCTTCCGGTTCAGGGTAACCTCGCGCAGGTATGGGGTCATATAGGGACCGTGCTGTATTATACCCTTGTACATATCGACTACATAGAGTGCCCCGTCGGGCCCCGAGGCCAGGGAAACGGGCCTGAAGCGCTCGTCGGTGGAGGCCAGGAATTCGCGGTCGGGGTAAGCGCCTTCGGCCCGCAGCATAAAGCCTTCTTCGAATACCTTGTTTTGTTTGATGAGGTTGGCCGTGGGCTCGCAGACGAAGGCATCGCCCCGGTAAGCTTCCGGCAGGGCCGTGCCGCGGTATACCAGGGGGCCGCAGGCCGAGGCGAATTCGAGCAATTTGCCCCCCTGGTCTAGGGTGCCGGGCACGTAGCCCCGGTTTACGGCCGTGTTGCTGCGAATCGGAAAGATGGCGCGCTCCAGGGTCAGGCCATGGTCAATGCCGCTGGTGGGGGTATGGTGCGGGTTCCGGCCTATGGTGCCGGGCGGGACCAGGTCGGCGTGCAGTTGCGACCAGTTGTAATTGTAATAGAGGCGGCCGGCATCGTCGTGGCAGATCCCCCACTGTCCGCGAAATTCAGTGCTGTCTTTGCGCCAGCCATCGCCTTCAGGCCGGTAGCGGAACCTCGATTTGGCGTTGTAGTACCAGTTGTCGATGCCCCTCCAGAGCCCGTTGGCGGAGTGTTCGGGCATGCCGCTCCCCCCGTACTCGGGGTCAATAAGGGTGCTCGATTCGGCCACCCCGTCTGCGTCGCCATCGCGGGCCATCCAGAGCGGGATGTTTTCAGCCACCAGGGCGCCCCCCTTCACCACCGCAATAGCCCGGGGCAAGACCAGGCTGTCGAGGAAAAGCTGGCTGTGGTCCATCTGCCCGTCCCCGTCGGTATCGGTCAAGATGCTCACCCGGCCCACCGGGTCTTCTTCCCCTGTGCCGTCTATATCCTGCATAAAGCCGAGCATTTCGACCACCCAGAGCCGGCCCGCCTCGTCGAAGGTAATGGCTACGGGGTCTTGCACCAGGGGTTCGGCTGCGACCAATTCGATTTTCAGGGCCGGGTCGGCCAGCACAAAGGAGGTAAGGGCTTCGTCGGGCGAGAGCGGAGGGGAGGCCTCCGGGTCGGAGCAGGCCAGGGCCGGCAGCATTAGGGCCGCCCAGGCCGCGTGGCGGGGCATCAGGTCGTTAAGTCGCGCAAAAGAAGCCATCGGTTACACAATGAGGCTGCCGATATAAACCATAGTGGCGGCAAAGGTGCCGACCACCAGGGTACCCAGGGTGTATACCCGGTAGCCGGTTTTTACGTCAATGCCCGAGAACTGGGTCAGAATCCAGAAGCCGCTGTCGTTGGCGTGGGAAACTACCATGGCGCCGGCCCCGATGGCAGCCACGACCAGGGCCTTCTGCATTTCGGTTTCGAAGCCGAGGGAGGCCATAAGCGGGGCCATGATGGAGGCTGTTGTGATTAACGCCACGGTAGAGGAGCCCTGGGCGGTTTTGATGGCCGCGCAGAGCAGGAAGGGCAGCCAGATACCCAGGCTGGCCCCGGAAAGGGCCTGGGCCAGGGTGTCGGCAATGCCGCTTTCCTGCAAGATGCTGCCGAAGATGCCCCCTGCCCCGGTAATGAGGATGATGTTGGAGGCATCGGTCATGGCCTTGCCAACCCACCCCGTGGTGGAAAGGAGTTTCGTATCCCAGGTGCGCGGCAGCAGAAACGCCAGGAACATGCCGATGAGCAGGGCTATAACCGGCGAGCCGATAAAGCCGATGAGCTGGTACCCTACTGGGAGCACTTCGCCTTCAGGGGCCCTGAAGTCGGCCAGGGATTTCCCGACGATGAGCAAGATAGGCACCAAAATAGGCAGGAGTGACTTGAAAGCCCCGGGGGCTGTTTTGAGGCGTTCCCCGATTTCTTCTTCCGAGATTTCGGGGTTCGGGTCTATATAGGTGCGGGAGCCCCATGTTTTGCAGTAAATTACCGCCACGATAAGCGACAGGAACCCGACCACCAGCCCGATCAGCATAACCAGCCCCACGTCGGCGCCGATAATGCCCGCCGCCGCAATGGGCCCCGGGGTAGGGGGTACCAGCACATGGGTAATCATCAGCCCCAGGATAAGGGCCGTGGCCGTGCCCACGATGGAGAGGCCGGCCCGCTTGGTCAGGCTCTTATTCAGGGGGTTCAGGATAATGAACCCGCTGTCGGCAAAGACGGGGATAGACACCACATAGCCCACCAGCGCCATGGTTTCGTGCACCCGTTTGCGGCCAATGAGTTTCAGGATCCATTCGGCCAGTTTGAAGGCCCCGCCGGAGTGCTCCAGGAAAGCCCCGATGATGACGCCGAGCACAATCACGATCCCGATTTTCCCGAGGGTGTTGCCGAAGCCGTTGTTCACCGAATCTACCAGGGTTGTCAGGTTCATGCCCGAGCAGAGGGCAAAAAGGAGGGCGGCCCCCAGCAGGGCCAGGAACGGGTGTACGTTCCAGCGAACGGTGAGCAGGATGATAAAAAGCACGCTCAGCAGCAGCAGCAAAATGGAGATCATGGATGTTTCGTTTAGTGGGTTCGGGCCGGGCCCAGCCTAATATAGCCAATATCTGCCAATGGACAGCCCCCCCGATACCCGGTTTGGCCAATCAAAAAAAATGGTACCTTGAAGGGCCTGAACACCTGGAAGTAACTGCCTATGAAACGCCGCCATTTTATTCAGAACACGGCCGCCACCGGCCTGGCCTTTACCCTGCCGGCCTTCCCCGATTTCCTGGCATCGGCCCCGGAATTGCGCCTGGGGGTGGCCGAGGCTTCCTATATGATGCGGGCCTACCGGAACCTGCCCAGCGAGGCCTATCCTCCGTTCCGGGATGCGCTCGACTTTATGGAACACTGCGCCGAACTGGGCTTCGGGGGGGTACAGGTTGGCATCGGGCAATGGGATGGCGATTTCGCCCGAAAGGTACGCGCCCGCAAAGAAGCCCTGGGCCTCTTTCTGGAGGGGTCGGTTCGCCTGCCCCGCGAAGCCGGAGACCTCCCACGCTTTGAAGCCGAGGTGGAAGCGGCCGCAGGCATTGGGGTGGATGTAATCCGCACCGTTTGCCTGTCGGGCCGACGTTACGAAAATTTCCAGACGCTGGAGTCGTTCCGGGAGTTCCGTGAGGCCTCGGTTGCTGCCCTGGAGCGTGCAGAACCCGTGATGCGGAAACACCGCGTAAAACTGGCTGTGGAAAACCACAAAGACTGGCGCGTTGCCGAAATGAAACAACTCCTCGATGCCCTGGGCAGTCCCTGGGTTGGGGTAACCCTCGATACCGGCAACAACATCTCCCTGCTGGAAGACCCCATGGAGGTGGTGCGCGGGTTGGCGCCTTACGCCTTTAGTGTGCATTTGAAAGACATGGCCGTGGACGAATACGAAGAGGGGTTCCTGCTTTCGGAAGTGAACTTCGGGGAAGGCTACCTCGACATTGAAGGAATGATCCAAACCATACGCGAACACAACCCTGAGATCCGCTTCAACCTGGAAATGATTACCCGCGACCCCTTGCAGGTACCCTGCCTCACCGAAAACTACTGGGCCACCTTCGAGGGGGTGCAGGCCCCCGAGCTGGCCACCTTCCTGCACGGCATCCGCAGCCAGAAAAGTACCAAAACCCTGCCGGCTGTCTCCCACCTGCCCACAGACGAGCAACTGCGTCTGGAGGTCGAAAACAACCGCACCTGCCTGCAGCTGGCCCGGGCCCGATACAGCTTTCAATAACCCACCTTAAAACCACATAGCATGAGCGACGCGAAACTCCCGGGAATCAAATTATTCGACATGAGCGGAAAAACCGCCCTGATTACAGGGGGGTCCAAAGGCCTGGGCTACGCCATGGCCGCCGGGCTTGCCTCAGCCGGGTGCCATGTGGGCCTGCTCAGCCGGAACCTGGAAGAAGGGCGGGAGGCTGCGGTGCGCCTGGCCGTCGACTTCGGGGTACGGGCCGCGGCCTATGCTGCCGATGTATGCGACCTGGGGCAGGTGGAAAGGGCTGTTTCAGACCACTTGAACGAATTCGGGCAGCTCGACGTGCTGATCAACAGCGCCGGTATTAACATACGCGGGGCGATTGACGAGCTTAGCCCCGACGATTTCAAACAGGTAATGGCGGTAAACGTGGAGGGTACCTGGAATGCCTGCCGGGCGGTAACCCCCCACATGAAGGGGCGCAAGCGGGGCAGTATCATCAACATGGCCAGTACCCTTGGCCTGGTGGGCCTGGCCAACCGCACGCCCTATACGAGCAGCAAAGGGGCGGTGGTGCAAATGACCCGGGCCCTGGGGCTCGAACTGGCCCCCTTCAACATCAATGTAAACGCCATTTGCCCGGGCCCCTTTTTGACGGAAATGAATGTGCCCATTGCCGGTACGGAAGAAGCCAAAAACTTCATAGTGGGCGCCACCGCCCTGGCCCGCTGGGGGGAACTGCGCGAAATACAGGGGGCTGCCCTCTTCCTGGCCAGCGATGCCGGCAGCTATATGGTGGGCGCCATGCTGGCCGTAGACGGGGGCTGGACTGCCAAATAAAGGAGCTCGGGCGGGATCT
Organism: Robiginitalea sp.; assembly: GCA_050289825.1. GTDB lineage: Bacteria > Bacteroidota > Bacteroidia > Flavobacteriales > Flavobacteriaceae > Robiginitalea. The sequence goes on along the minus strand of JBNKGM010000015.1, from coordinate 38,917 downwards.
GCATTAGCCTGGGGTGGTGGCCCCGGGCTGCTTGTAATACCGCCGGCGCAGCCAGAACGCCACCCGGACCAGCACAATTAGGGCCGGTACTTCTACAAGAGGCCCGATTACCCCGGCAAATGCCTCCCCGGAATTTAACCCGAATACAGCAATGGCCACGGCGATGGCCAGTTCGAAATTATTCCCCGCCGCGGTAAAGGCGATGGAGGCGTTCTTTTCGTAATCGGCGCCCAGGGCGCGGCTCAGGAAGAAACCAATCAGGAACATCAGGGTGAAGTAAAGGAGCAGGGGCAGCGCGATCAGCAGCACATCGCCCGGGATTTCCACGATTAGCTCGCCCTTGAGGGAGAACATCACTACGATGGTGAACAATAGGGCCAGGAGGGTGAGGGGCGAAATGGCCGGGATAAAGCGCTCGGTGTACCAGGCCAGGCCTTTGAGGCGCACCAGTACCAGGCGGCTCAGCAACCCCAAAACAAAGGGGATACCCAGGTATATGGCCACACTTTCGGCTATGGTTTGGATGGAAATGTCTACCAGGGTCCCTTCGAACCCGAAATAGGGCGGAAGCACGGTGATAAAGATCCAGGCGTAGAAGCTGTAGCCAAACACCTGGAAGATGCTGTTTAGGGCTACCAGCCCGGCCCCGTACTCGCTGCTCCCCTCGGCCAGGTCATTCCAGACCAGCACCATGGCGATGCAACGGGCCAGCCCGATGAGGATGAGCCCAACCATATAGTCGGGGTGGTCGCGCAAAAAGCTGATAGCCAAAATGAACATCAAAAGCGGCCCAACAACCCAGTTCAAGACCAGGGAAATGGAGAGGATCTTCAGGTTGCTGAAAACCTTGGGCAGCAGGCTGTAATTTACCTTGGCCAGGGGAGGGTACATCATCACGATCAACCCGATGGCGATCGGGATATTGGTGGTACCGCTGCTGAGCCGGTCGATCTGCCCGGCCAGGGATGGGAATAGGTATCCGGCCCCTACCCCGAAGGCCATGGCCAGGAAGATCCACAAGGTCAGGTAACGGTCCAGGAACCGGAGTTTTTTGGTCTTTGCCATACTTCAGGGGGTAACATTTGAAAATACATAAGCCATTTCTGCCGCAATCTGCAGGCTGCGCTCCAGGTATTTTTCCCGCTGTTGCGGGGTGGCGTCAAAGGCCTTGGGGTCATCATAGGTAATCGTGAAGCGCTTTTCGGCCCCGGCCACCAATGGGCAGCCCGCATCGGCCTGGGAGCAGGTCATGACCGCTGCAAAGCCTGATTGGGGGTTAAAGCCCGCATCGTAGGTTTTGGAAAACCCGATTACGGGCGGTGCGTCAGGCCCGTATTTGATCGCGTAAACCGGGTTGGCCCCCGGGGAGAGTTGCAGCACCTCAAAACCCGCAGCTTCCAGGGCCCGGGCTGCCTCCGGGTAGAGGGCGGTGGCCTCGGTGCCGCCCGAGTAGCAGTGCACGCGGGGGATGCCGTAATAGGCTGCGGCGGCCTGCGCCCAGGCCTGGGAGAGGTGGCTTCGCCGGGAATTATGGGTACAGATAAAGTTCAGGCGGATTTCAGATCTATCGTCAACCCGGGTCTGCACATAATCGATAAGGGGTTGAAGCACGGCCCGGCGTGTGTCGGGAATTGTCTTAAAGTCAAGCTTTCGAAAGACTTCCAGGAGGGGCTTGAAAAGGGTTTCCGGATCGGGGTTCATGGTTGGTTTTTCAGGTTTTCATTTATTGGGCAGGCCCGTAGGCCCGGTTGTGTTACTAAGTTCCGGAACGATTGAGCGGGTTCAGCAGCATTCTTCCTTCAGGTGCAGGTCCTGGTCCAGGAAACTTCGAAACGTCGCTTTCATGCGTTCCCAGTTCTCGCGGTGGACGCAGTAGCAAACCCGCGTGCCATCGACTGAACCTTTTATCAGCCCCATCTGCCGCAGTTCTTTCAGGTGCTGGGAAACGGTAGGTTGCGCCAGACCTATTTCCTCCACCAGGTCGCCGCAGATGCAGGCCTCCACCCGGAACAGGTGCTCGAGGATGGCAATGCGGGCCGGGTGGGCAAACAGGCGGGCGATGAGCGCCAGTTCGTTCTGCTGTTCGGTAAAGATGTCGGATTTGGTCAGGCCCATGTTTTATGCGTTTATTGCGATATTACGATTAATAGCTGTTATCTTCCAAAATATTCAATGTTATTTTAATGAATTTGGTGTGGGGGTGCCGGCAAAGGGAAGGAGGTTGCGGGAGGTGTTTTCACCGGAAACCAGGGCCCTGGCCTGCCGGGTTTTTGCAGCCCAGGGGCTTATCTTGAGACCAGGGTGGGTGGTTGGGGGCCCCATTTCCTATCAACAATTATTTCGCTACCTTGGGAAGTACCACCAACCGCTTCCATACCATGATCAACTTCTTTCGAAAAATCCGAAAAAGGCTGGCAGACGACAACAAGCCTTTGAAATACCTGAGGTATGCCATCGGGGAGATAGTTCTGGTGGTGATTGGGATTTTGATCGCCCTGCAAATCAACAACTGGAACGAAGGCCTAAAAGAGCAGAGAAGGATCCATGCCTATTTATTGATGCTTTCCGATGAAATCAAGACCAATCTCGGGCGACTAGACCTGTCACAGGAGTATGCCGATGCGCATAGCCAGTATAACATGAATGCACTAAATGCACTAAATTCGGATTCGGCGGACACTCTGAGCGTTGAGATGTTGCATATCCTGACCATGGAAAGAGGCCCGTTCGTTAAGTGGGAGCTGGTAAGGTCCTCCTTTGACGACCTGATCAATTCCGGCGCCCTGGAAAACATGCGGGATTCCTTATTACGAAATCAGATTTTCAGTATGGAAGCCTCCTTCAAACGCTATGGAAATGCTGATAAGGATGTACGCATCGTCTGGGAGCAACAGATCAGACCGTACCATTTGGCACACAGCAATGAATCCTGGATCCTTGGCAGATTTGACGCATCCAAAAAATTCAACTTCAATACCGAAATGGAGGCTTTTATTCACAATAGGACCTATTCCAATATGTTGACCGGGAATATCATTTTTATACATAATTATGTAGTGGCCATTGAGGATATACGAAATGAATTCAAAGCCACCCTGGAAAACATATCCTTATACCTTCGTAAGGAATCTCAGTAGCGTTGACCAATATAACGCAACGCTGACCAACATTCTCACACCCATTAAAATCGCGCCAACCGAACCTCTATGCCTGAAACTAATACCCCCCTGGTCCCCCGAAAATACCTCGTCCCTTTTATCCTGGTCACCTCCCTGTTCGCCCTCTGGGGCTTTGCCAATGCGGTGACCGACCCCATGGTCTCGGCCTTTAAGAAGGTGCTCGAGCTGAGCAATTTCGAAGCCTCCCTGGTGCAGCTCTCCTTTTACGGGGGGTATTTTACCATGGCCCTGCCGGCGGCCTGGCTCATGAGGCGCTATTCGTATAAGACGGGGGTACTGGTCGGGTTGGTGTTGTACGGCATCGGGGCCCTGCTGTTCTACCCGGCGGCCCGCTGGGAGAATTTTGCGTTTTTCCTAGGGGCCATCTACATTTTGACCTTTGGCCTGGCTTTTTTGGAAACTTCGGCCAACCCCTACATCCTGGCCCTGGGCGACCCAAAAACCGCCACGCGGCGCCTGAACCTGGCCCAGGCCTTCAACCCGGTGGGGCTGGTGCTCGGCCTGGTGGTGGCCCAAATATTCGTGCTCCGCAACCTGCAGTCTGACGACATTGCCGATTTTGCCACCCTGGAGGCCACGGCGCGGGCGGCCATCCGCACCGAAGACCTCATGGTGATACGCGACCCGTATGTGATGCTGGGGCTTCTGGTGCTCGGTATTCTGGTGCTTATGTGGGTGTCGCACATGCCCGAGATGGGCGGGCGTGAAGGCGACCGGCATTTCTGGAAAGGCGCCGCGGGCCTGTTCCGCAACCGGCGGTTTTCCATGGGGGTTTTTGCCCAATTGCTGTATGTGGGAGCCCAGATCATGTGCTGGACCTACATTTACCATTATGCGGAACACCTTGGAATCGCCAACGAGGACGCGGTCAATTACGCCTATGCGGCTTTTGCCCTCTTTCTGGGCGGCAGGTTTTTGTGCATCTACCTTCTGAAATGGACCGCTCCCGGGCGATTGCTGGGCCTGTTTGCCCTCTTGGCGATGGCGCTCTGTACAGCCTCAATCTTGCTCACCTCCGTGGCCGGCCTCTATTGCCTGGTAGCGGTGTCGTTCTGCATGTCTCTTATGTTCCCTACCATTTATGGCATTGCGCTTCGCGATTTGGGAGACGATGCCAAACTGGGCTCGGCCTTTTTGGTCATGGCCATTGTGGGAGGCGCTATTCTGCCGGTGGCCCAGGGGCAGATCCTCGACCTGGGTGGGCCCGGCCTGGCCGAACAGCCGCTGGGGGGCATTCCGGAGGTCAATTATTCCTTTATCTTGCCCTGGCTTTGTTTCGCAGGCATTGCCTGGTATGGCTTCACTGCGGCACGGGGAGGATTCCGAACTTCCTGAACGTGGCTGCCCTTACTCCAGGGCCCGGTCGAGGTGGGTGTACCCCCCGTCGACAAAGAGCCACTGCCCGGTAGTGTGCGAGGCCCGCTCTGAAAGCAGGAACACCACGGTATCGGCAATTTCCAGGGCCGTGGTCATGCGTTTTCCCAGGGGGATTTTCTCAGTGATATGAGCAAGTGCCTTTTCGGGCTCCTCGAAGGTATCTATCCAGCGTTTGTAAAGCGGGGTCCAGACCTCGGCCGGGATAATCGCATTCACCCGGATTCCGTAGGGGAGGAGTTCCACGGCCCACTCGCGGGTGAGCGACAGTTGCGCCCCTTTGGCTGCCGTGTAGCCCGAGGTGCCGCCCTGGCCGGTAAGGGCGGTTTTGGAGCTCACGTTTACGATGGCCCCTTTCGACTTTATTAAGGCCGGCAGGCTGTAATGGGCCATGTTGTAATAATGCAACAGGTTCCGGCTGACCGATGCCGAAAAAGCCTCGGCAGTCCCTTTCTCAAGCCCGATGCCGTCGTTGCCCCCGGCGTTGTTGACCAGGCCGTAAATGCCGCCGAACCGTTGCACGGTCTCGACTGCAGCCCGCTCGCAGGCGGCCGGGTCGGTCAGGTCGGCCTGGATATAATACCCTTTGAGGCCCCTGGCAGACAGCTCGGCCAGCAGGCTTTCGCCATGGCCGGCGGTGCGGCCGATAAAAACCGGGATGCCGCCTTCTTCGGCCACCCGGGTGCTTACGGCTTCCCCTATGCCCTGGGTGCCCCCGGTAACTATAATTACCTTGTCTTTAAGTCCTAAATCCATGGTCTATTCGATTTTTTTCAGGTTAGCGTCAAAGGTGTTTGATGTATTTTTCTGTACGCTCAGTTCCACCACGCCCCCGGGTCCTAGAACTCGTACCCTTTTGTCGACCGGGCTGTGCAGGCTCAGGCGCTCGAGTTTGCCCGCTCTCCAGGACAGGTCTACCCTGAGGTTCCCTCGGGCCCGCAGCCCGCGAACCGATCCCTCTGACCAGGCCTTGGGCAGGGCCGGGAGCAGGCGCAGCATGCCCTCGTGCGACTGCAGCAGCATTTCGGCCACCCCGGCCGTATACCCGAAGTTTCCGTCGATTTGGAAGGGCGGGTGGATGTCCATCAGGTTTTCATAGATGGATTGTTTCAAAAAGATACGGACATGCTCATGGGCCGCCTCAGGCTGCAGCAGGCGGGCGTAGAAATTAATGATCCAGGCGCGGCTCCAGCCCGGCCCCGCCCCCCCGTGGTCGAGGCGGTATTGTATGGTTTTGGCGGCGGCTTCGAAGAGTTGTGGGTTGGTTGCCGTTATGGCATCGTCGGGGTAGAGGGCGTACAGGTGCGAAATATGCCGGTGCCCTTTTTCGGCTTCCGGATAGGGCCTGTCCCACTCAAGAAGCCTTCCGTCCGGGCCCTGGCTCAGGCCTGTGGGCATGCGCTCCAAGGCCTGCCGGATTCGGGCGTGCAACGCGTCTTCCAGGCCCAAAATAGCTGCCGCATTAAGTGTATTGCCGAAAACATCGCTCATGATCTGGTACCCCATGGCAGCGCCCGCTGATAAGGCGGCCGGGCGCCCGTCTGCCGCCAGGTAGGAGTTCTCGGGAGAAGTTTCGGGCACCGAGATCAGACCCGTGCCATCAGGGTTTTCGATAAGCCAGCCCAGGTAAAATTCCGAGAGGGCGCTCAGGGCCGGGTAGGCCCGTTCCTTCAAAAAGGCGGTATCCTGCGTAAAAGAAAAATGTTCCCAGTAGTGGCGGGAAAGCCACCCGCCCCCGTGTATCCATGACCCCCAGTAGGCTGTGCTGGCCTGCATCCAGGCCGGGGTCCAGAGATCGGTGGTATGGTGGATTACTGCTCCGGGCAACCCATATTGCTCCCGGGCCGTAATTTTCCCCCGCTCCAGCAGCCGGTCGGTGAAATCGAAGAGGGGTTCGTGGCATTCAGCCAGGGCGGTGACCTCAGCCGGCCAGTAATTCATTTGCAGGTTAATATTTAGATGGTAATCGGCATTCCAGGGGGCCTCGATATGTCGGTTCCACAAGCCCTGCAGGTTGGCCGGGTTGGTGCCCGGGCGTGAACAGCTGATGAGCAGGTAGCGCCCGAAATTGAACAACTTTTCTTCCAGATCGGTATCGGTTTCCCCGGCCTTAATGCGCTCGAGGCGCTGGGCGGTGGACAGGTGGTCCAGTTTCGGGCCGTGCAGCTCGAGGGCGACGCGCCTGTACAGGGACAGGTAGTCCCTCATATGCGCCTCGAGCAGTTCGGGGTACGACTTGTACTGCAGGTTTTCCAGTGCCCTTTGGTTGGCCTGTTGCGGGTCTGCCTGGTAAAAGGAAGTGGCAGCCACCAGCAGCAGGGTGGCTTCCCGTACGTTGTGAAGCTCGAGCGCATCGGGTGTAGTGCGAACCTGCCCGCCTTGGATGCGGGGCAGCAACACGGTCTCGAACCGCACGCCATGGTCTATGGGGTAAGGTTCTGAAAATTTTGCACCCCCGAACTGGGTTACTTCGCCCTGCATGGTTAGCCGTCCTTCCGAGCTTTGAACCGTTGCGGTCGGGTGGCCTTTATCATCGGGCCGGGAGAGGCCAATGCGCACGTTCATCCCTTCGGGGTTCTGGGTTGTCAGGTGTACCACCAGTACCTGGTCGGGTTGGGAGGCAAATACGGTTTGGGTAACCCAGTGCCCGCCGGCCCGGAAACGTGTTTCGGCCAGGGCCCGGTCGAGGTTGAGCGACCGGCGGTAGTCGGTTATGGGCAGGGAATCGTAATCGAGGTACAGGTCGCCCAGGGTCTGGTGGGAGCGCGTAATTTCCTGGTACGAGAACCGCTCCACGCTCAGGCTGTCGGCTTCGTGCACCCGCCCGGCCAGGACGAGCCGGCGAATCTCCTCCAGATCGGCCGGAGAGCCTTTGGAATCGCCCCACTCGGGCCCGCCGGGCCACAGGGAGTCTTCGTTGAGCTGCAACCGCTCATGGGTGGGATGGCCGAAAACCATGGCGCCGAGCCTGCCGTTGCCCACGGGCAACGCGTGGTCCCAATCGGCGGCAGGGGTGTCGTACCAGATGGTGGAGGTATCGTCTTTCTGGCCGTTTACCACCGCCGGGGCGAGCAGCAGCAGGCTGCAAAGGCGGGTTAGCAGGGTTAGAGATCGCATTGGTTTTTCAATTTAAGTGATAGCAGGAATGGGCGTTTTCCCATAGGATTTGCCGTTGTTCCGCAGGGGAAAGCGTTTGTATGAAATCAAGTATCAGGCCGAGCACCTGTTCATAGCTGGCAGCCAGCCGGCATACGGGCCAGTCGGAGCCGTACAGCAAACGTTTGGGGCCGAACAGTTCCAGGGCGGCCTCCAGGTAGGGGCGCAGCAGGCCGGAGGTCCAGCCGTCCCAGGGGGCCTCTGTGACCAGGCCAGAGAGCTTGCAGCAGCAATTCGGGTTTGAAGCCAGTTTTTCGAAGGCCGACTTCCACTCTGTAAAGCGTCCCTCCCGTATGTTTGGTTTACCCAGGTGGTCGAGCACGAAGGCCTGCCCCGGGAAATCCCGCACCAACCGGGCCGCTTCTTCCAGCTGGGGGGCATACACCAGAATGTCGTAGGTGAGGCCGAAGGTTTCGAGGGCCCCAAGGCCCCGGCGGAAATCGGGCCGGTCCATATACCCTGGCGCCTCGGCCTGCACGATGTGGCGCAGGCCCTTCAGGGCCGGGTTCATGGTGTAGAGCTCCAGGTGTTCGCCCAGGATCGGGCTGCAGAGGTTGAGCCAGCCGACCACTCCTTTGATTTCGGGATAGAGCGAGGCCAGGCGCAGTAAAAATTCCGTCTCGGCCACCGAGGAATCGGCCTGTACGGCCACGAAGCCTTCCACCTGCAGGCCGTGGCTGGCTTGCAGGAGGTCTGCCGGGGTAAAATCGCGCCGGATGGCCCCCATGGTTTCGTCTATCCAGGCATCGCGAACGGGGTTGTAGTCCCAGAAATGTACGTGGGTGTCCAGGATCATGGGTGCGGGTTTCGGGCCAGGTCTTCCTGCCAGAAGGTCCCGTCCGGGAAGCGGTACCTTTCGCGCGAGGCCGGTTTCATCTCAATGCTGTACCCGGGTGCCTCCGGTACGCGGTAGGCCCCGTTTTTGACCACCACAGGGTGCAGGAAGTGCTCGTGCAGGTGGTCTACGTATTCGATCATGCGGTTTTCCAGGCTGCCTGATATAGCCACAAAGTCTACGATGGACAGGTGCTGCACGTACTCGCACAGGCCCACGCCCCCTGCATGCGGGCACACGGGCACGCCGAATTTGGCCGCCAGGAGCAAGATGGCGAGCACCTCGTTAACGCCGCCCACCCGGCAACTGTCAATCTGACAAATGCCGATGGCGTTTGCCTGCAGGAGTTGTTTGAAGATGATGCGGTTCTGGCAGTGTTCCCCGGTGGCCACCTTGATGGGTGCCACGGCCCGGGCAATGGCCGCATGGCCCAAAATGTCGTCGGGGCTGGTGGGTTCCTCGATCCAGAACGGCTTGAACCGGGCCAGTTCCATCATGTGGGCAATGGCCTGGTTTACGTCCCACTTCTGGTTGGCGTCCATCATCAGGGTAATGGCCCCGCCGGTCTCTTCCGTAATGATCCCCGCCCGGCGGATGTCGTCTTGCAGGTTCGACCCCACTTTCATCTTCAGGTGTTTCCATCCTTCGGCCTTGGCCTCCCGTACCAGGCGCCTGATCTTCTCGTCTGAATAGCCGAGCCACCCCGCAGAGGTGGTATAACCCGGATAGCCTTCGGCCCGCAGGCGGGCCAGCCGCGCCTTTTTACCCCCTTCGGCCTTTCGCACCAGGGCCAGCGCCTCTTCAGGCGTAAGGGCATCGGTGAGGTAACTGAAATCGACGCACGCAACCAGCGCCTCGGGAGACATGTCGCAAAGCAGCTGCCAGAGGGGCTTGCCTTGGTGTTTGGCATACAGGTCCCATACAGCGTTTACCACGGCCCCGGTTGCCAGGTGGATCACCCCTTTGTCGGGGCCCAGCCATCGCAGCTGGGAATCCCCCGTTATCCGCTTCCAGAACCCCGCCATATCTGCCGCGATCTCACGCAGGGAAAGGCCCACGACCAGGTGCTGCAGGGCCTCGATGGCCCGGGTGCAGATTTCGTTGCCCCGGCCAATGGTAAAGGTGAGCCCGTGCCCTTCCAGGCCGGGCCGGTCGGTTTCGAGGATCACATAGGCAGCCGAGTAATCGGGGTCGGTATTCATGGCGTCGGAGCCAATGGCTTCCCGGCTGGTCGGGAACCGGATGTCTTCCACGCGGAGGCCGGTAATGGTACAGTTTGGTTTCATGCCTTGTTTCGTTTAGTGCCGGGTTCTGCCAACCCGATTAATAGGTGGCCCGTCCGCCCGAAAGGTCAAAGACGAAGCCGGTCGAGAAGGTACATTCCGGGGAGACGATCCAGGCCGCCATGGCCGCCACTTCCTCCACGGTGCCCAGCCGCCCCATCGGGATCTTGGCGGTCATGTACGCCAGCTGGTCTGGGTGGGTGTCGGAATTCATGGCGGTTTTGATCACGGCCGGGGCCAGGCCGTTTACGGTTATGCCGCTCTGGGCAAACTCCTTGCCGATGCCCTTTACCAGGCCGATAACCCCTCCTTTTGTGGCCGAATATCCCACCATGCCGGGGTTCCCTTCCTTGCCTGCAATGGAGGCGATCAGCAAAATGCGACCGTACCCGGCCGGCTCCATGGCCTGCAGGGCGTATTTGGCCATCAGAAAGGTGCCCCTCAGGTTTACGGCGTAAATCTCGTCGAAGGCCGCAGTGGGATATTCTGTGATTCGGGTACTGGTGGGCCCTACAATCCCTGCGGCGTGCACCATGGCATCGATTTTCCCGTAGGTTTTCAACACCTCCTGATAGGCTTTTTGCACCTGGTCTTCCAGGGCCACGTCGGCCACATGGCCCGAGGCGCTCAGCCCTTCCTTCCTGAATTCCTTAAGTGTGGCCTGCAGGAGTGCGGCATTGCGGTCAAAGAGGGCCACATGCGCGCCTTCGGAGGCGATGCGCCGGGCGATGCCTTTCCCCAGGCCGTCCGCCCCTCCTGATAGTACGGCTACCTGTCCTTTAAATCGTTCCATCGGTTTCTGTTTTTAGCGGTTGATCAGGCGTTCTTGCAGACTTGCTTCTGGCTGCCCAGGCCCTCGATGCCGAGTTCTACCACATCGCCCGCCCTGAGGTACTGGGGCGGCTTCATTCCCAGGCCCACCCCGGGTGGGGTGCCCGTGGAGATCAGGTCGCCGGCCTCCAGGGTCATGAACTGCGAGAGGTAATACACCAGGTACAGGCAATCGAAGATCATGGTTTGGGTGCTGCCCGATTGCATGCGCCTGCCATTCACCGAAAGCCACATCTCGAGTTGCTGCACGTCTTTTACCTCGTCGGGGGTGGCCAGCCAGGGGCCCAGGGGGTTAAAGGTGTCGCACGATTTGCCCTTGGTCCACTGCCCGCCCCTTTCGAGCTGGAAGGCCCGTTCCGACACGTCGTGAGATATGCAATACCCGCCTATATACCCAACGGCTTCCTCTGGCGACTTCAGGTAGCGGGCATCTTTCCCGATCACGATGCCGAGCTCCACCTCCCAGTCGGTTTTTTCACTGCCACGCGGGATAAGCAGGGTGTCGTAGGGCCCTACCACAGTGTTGGCCGCCTTTTGGAAGAGGATGGGCTCTTCGGGAATGGCCATGCCGCTTTCGCGGGCGTGGTCGGAATAATTCAGGCCAATGCAGAGCACCTTGCCAGGGCGGGGCACACACGAAGCCCACCGGGCCGATTCGGGGACATCGGGCAAGGCGGCTCCCCCTGCTGCAAGTTTTTCCAATTGGGCAAGCCCGCCCCCGTTGAAAAAATCGCGGTCCCAATCGCGGAAATGCCCCGAGAGGTCTTTGCGTTTGCCGTTAATCTGTATTCCGGGTTTTTCGGCGCCCGGGTTTCCAAAGCGTATGAGTTTCATGGTATTGCGGTATTGGTTCTTTAGCGTATACAGTATTCCGGACTGGCCCCTTGTGCAAGGCCCGTGCCGGGATATTTTAAGGGTTTTCCAGGCTGGGGTAGCGGCAGCGGTCGGGTTCCCAGCCACGCACCCCGCAATTTTTAAATACAAAAACAGCCCCGGCCAGGGGTTGGGCGCGGAGGTCCTTTGCAGAAAGGCCGACCCGGGCCGAAGTTACATAGAGGTCGCTTAACCCCTCGCCCCCGAAGGTGCAGGAGGTGATACGGGCGGCCGGCAGCTTCCAGCCCACTAGTTTTTTGCCGCTTCCGGGGTCCCAGCGCGCTACCTGCCAGCCGTCCCAGTGGGCAATCCAGAGCATTCCCTCCCGGTCGATGGTCATCCCGTCGGGGCTTCCTTCCGATTCGGGGATCGATAGGGCCACCCTCCGGTTTGAGAGGTTTCCCGAATCGGGGTCAAAGTCAAAAGCCTGTACCTGGCGCGCAGGGCTGTCGATGTAGTACAGGGTTCGGCGGTCGGCGCTCCAGGCCAGCCCGTTTGAGATACTGACCTCTTCCACCTTGCGCTCGGTGGTAAGGTCAGGGTGCAGCAGGTATAGGCTGCCTGCCCCCGGGCTTTCGTCCAGGGCCATGGTGCCAACCCAGAACCGGCCGGCCGGGTCGCATTTCCCGTCGTTGTACCGGTTGCCGGGCTTGGCCACTTCCGGATGGCAAAGGGGTTTGCGGGCACCGCTTTCCCGGTCGATTAGCGCCAGGCCGCTCTGCAGGGCCGCCAGGAAGTCCCCGTTTGGCAGCAGGGCCACGGCCCCTACCATTTCCCCCATCTCGAGGGTGCGGTGGCTTTGGTCGTTAAGCCGGTATTCGTGGATGTGGCCTGAGGTGATGTCTACCCAGCACAGGGCCCGGTTACGGGCATCCCAGACCGGGCCTTCCCCCAATTGGGAGCGGTGGTTGGTAAGGGTCTCGAAGGCGGGCTGTACAATTGCTGGCAAGGCGATTTCGTCTTAGGTGTTCAGGGTTTTGAAGCCCCCGTCTATGGGGAAGTCGCTCCCGGTGATGAAACTGGCCTCGTCGGAGCAGAGGTAAAGCGCCAGGCAAGCGATCTCTTCCGGTTCGGCCATGCGGCCGATGGGCTGGGTGAGCGAGAGCTTTTCGAACATTTCCGTTTCGCGCCCGGGGTAGTTCTGTTTCAGGAAACCGTCTACGAAAGGCGTGTGTACCCTTCCGGGTGAAATGCTGTTGCAGCGGATGCCGTAGATGAGGTAATCCTTGGCCACCGACAGGGTCATGGTGGCCACCGCCCCTTTCGTGGCGCTGTACGCAAATCGGTCGTTCAGCCCCACAAAGGCGGCCACCGAGGCCATGTTCAGCACCACCCCTCCTTTTTCCTTCAGGTGTGGAAGGGTAGCCCTAAGCACATGGGCAACCCCTTTCACATTAACGTCCAGCAGCCGGTCCAAGTCTTCGGGGGTGGTCGATTCGGCCGTGCCGATGTGGGCGATGCCCGCATTGTTGACCACGATGTCGATGCCGCCTGCTGCCGCGGCAATGCTTTCTACCGCTTCGCGAACCTGGGACGGGCGGGTAACGTCGCAGGGTTCGAAAAAGCCGGTTCCCCCTGCTTCCTGTATGCGGCCTATGGTTTCGGCAGCCCCTTTTTCGTCTACATCCAAAATGTAGACACGGGCGCCTTGTTTGGCGAAGAGCTCCGAGATGGCCTGGCCAATCCCCTTGCCGCCTCCGGTTACCAGTGCTGTTTTTGCGTCAAGTCTGAACATGGGCTTTGCTTATTTATAAGGTGAGGGGCTTACAGCCGTCCATCCCCCGTCGACCACCAGCGTCTGCCCGGTGATATGCCGGGCCGCATCCGACACCAGGAACAGGGCCGCAGCGGCGACATCCTGTACGGTGCCCGCCCTTCCCATGGGGGTGAGCCCCGCCCAGGTGGCCTCGTAATCGGGGTCTTCCAGGGTGCGTTCGGTGATGGTGGCCCCCGGGGCGATGGCGTTTACATTGATTTTGTATTCCGAAATTTCGATCACCAGGTTGCGGGCCAGCATTTCAAGGGCGGCCTTGGTCATGCCGTAGGCGCCCAGGTTCTTGTGGGCCTGGTGCCCGGTTACCGACGACATGAACAGGAGGGAACCGCCTTCGGCCTGTTCTTTCATCTGGTTGGCCGCCGCCTGCGCCAGGAAAAAGCTACCGGCCAGGTTCACCTCCATTACCCGGAAGAAATCGTTTCGCGAATAGGTCAGGAAATCGCCGAAAAGGGTAATGCCGGCATTGGCGATGGCGATGTCGAGTTTCCCGAAACGGTTCACCGCCGTATCGACCAGCTCCCGTATTACCTCAGGGTCGCTGGCGTCGCCCGGTACGGCCAGGCAATGGCTGCCAATGGCTTCAGCTGCCTCGCGCGCCAGGCCGGCGTCCACGTCGTTGAGCAACACCCGTGCCCCGGCCCCGGCCAGTTGCCGGCCAATCTCCAGGCCGATGCCTTTCCCGGCCCCGGTCACGATTGCCACTCTTTCCTTCAGGTTCAGGTGTTGGTGCTGTTCCATCAGTGTGAGTCCTTGGTGACCTGGCTGCCCGAGCCGCCCCTCAAAAAGTCGAGGTCGGCCCCCAGGTGGGCGCCCTGTACATGCTGTTGGTACAGGTGTACGTATCCGCGGGGAATCAGTTTCATTTTTTCCTGTCGTTCCTGCTTTCGTTTTTGGATTTCAGCCTCGGGGAGGTCGAGGTGCAACAGCCGTTTTTCCACGTCGAGGGTAATGGTATCGCCATCGCGCACAATGCCCAGGGTGCCCCCGTCGGCCGATTCGGGCGAAACGTGCAGCACCACTGTGCCGAAGCCGGTACCGCTCATCCGCCCGTCGGAAATGCGCACCATGTCGGTTACGCCCTGCTCGAGCAGTTTGGTGGGCAGCCCCATATTCCCGACCTCGGGCATGCCGGGGTACCCTTTGGGCCCCACGTTTTTCAGCACCAGCACGCTGCCGGCGTCTGCGGGCAGGTCAGGGTCGTCGATGCGGGCCTTGTAGTCGTCTATGTCTTCGAATACCACAGCCTTGCCGGTATGCCGCATCAGGGAAGCCGTGGCAGCTGTTGGCTTGAGCACGGCCCCGTTCTCAGACAGGTTGCCTTTTACGATCACCACGCCCGAAACGGTGGAAAAGGGTTTGCTCAGCCGGCCGATGATTTCTGTATTGAAGCATTCGGTATCGGCGTAGTTCTTTTCGAGCGTTTGCCCGTTCACCCCCACGCATTTCCGGTGCAGTTTGGGCAGGAGTTCCTTGATTACGGCGGGCAGGCCCCCTGCCCGGTAGAAATCTTCCATGAAGTATTTCCCGGAAGGCTGCAGGTTGGCCAGCAGGGGGATATCGGCCGAAAGCGAATCAAAATCGTCGAGTTTCAGGTCTACGCCTATACGCCCGGCTATTGCCAGCAGGTGGATCACGAAGTTGGTAGACCCGCCAATGGCCGAATTTACCTTGATGGCATTTTCAAAAGCGTCGCGGGTAAGCACGTCAGACAACTTGCGGTCTTCGTATACCATTTTTACGATCTGGGCCCCTGCCTGCTGGGCCAGTACCTTACGGGCCGCATCCGGGGCGGGGATGGCCGCGTTGCCGGGCAGGGCAATACCCAGCGATTCGACCATGCAGGCCATGGTCGAGGCGGTGCCCATAACGGCGCAGTGCCCGTCGCTGCGGCACAGGCCCACTTCGGCCAGGTGCATCTCGGCGTCAGACATCTGCCCGGCCCGGTGTTTCTCGCTGAAACGCCAGACGTCGGAGGTGCTTATGGGCTGCCCCTTGTAATGGCCGGTGAGCATTGGGCCGCCAGACACCACCAGGGTGGGCAGGTCTACGCTGCAGGCCCCCATCACCAGGGAAGGGGTGGTCTTATCGCAACCGCACAGCAGCACCACCCCATCCATGGGGTTGGCCCGTATGCTTTCCTCCACGTCCATGGAGGCCAGGTTCCGGTAGAGCATGGCGGTGGGTTTCATCTGGGTTTCCCCCAGCGACATAACCGGGAATTCCAGGGGGTAGCCCCCGGCCTCGAATACGCCCCGCTTTACAAATTCGGCCAGTTCCCTGAAATGGGAGTTGCAGGGGGTAAGTTCAGACCAGGTGTTGCAGATGCCGATTACAGGCCGCCCGTCGAAGGCGTGGTCGGGAACGCCGCTTTTTCGGAGCCAGGAACGATAGATGATGCCGTCTTTCCCAGTCCTGCCAAACCAGCCCTGGCTGCGCAAGGATTTTTCTTTCATATTCGGTGTGGTTGTTTGCCCGAAAACGACCCTGCCCCAATAGGTGACCGGGGTTTTGTTTCAGGGTTAAAAAAGTACGGAAAAAAATGCAACCCCTTTGGTCGGGCCCCAGGTAAGTTGTTGACAAGTGGCCGGGTTGGCTTGGAGTGCGCGCCGTGTGATGGGCTTTTGCAGGAGGGTGGGGTATCTTGCAGACGGGGGTGGGGGGCTAGCCCCCATGGGTCACCCGACTGATGACCGATCTGCCTTCAGGCTTTGCAGCCACACCCCCAGCACACCGGCAAACAGCAGCAGGCTACCCGCCCAAATACCCATCGGGGTTGCTACAAGGGGCAGGGTTTCCAGCCAACCGCAGAGGCCCCTGTACGCCAACAGGGCTTCGGTTACCAAAAAGCCCAGCAGGTAGAGCGTCATCCAGGCCCTGCCAGGTTTCAGCCAACCCCAACAGGCCAGCAAGACCAGCAGCAACAGGCTAATGACCCCCAGGAAGGTGCCGTGCAGGTAGGCAATAATCAGGTCTGGAAACGCAACGGCCACGTGTGTAACCTGGGGGAGGGCACTTAGCAATTGCAACACAATTTTGACGGCGAGCAGGGCCAATGCCGCAACAGCCAGGTATTTGGGAACCGGGCCGAAGCCGGCGGGGAGGGCCTGCTTCCCAAACCACCGCACCAGCCACCACAGGGCTGCAATCTGGAACAGGGCTCCAAGGGCCCCCATGCCATGGACAATCAGGGGGGGATCCACCCAAAGGGTCGAAAGCAGGAAGGTGAGCACAACACCCGCATTCAGAAGCCAAAAAAGGGGGCGGAAGGTCTGCTCGGGCAAGACCTTGCCCTGCTGTTCGTACAAAAACAGGAATAGCCCTGCCAGGGCCAGCACCATCCACCCGTTGTACTGGAAATGCAGGTAAAAATAGACGGCCATCCGGTACCAGGCCGAAGTGGGCCCCAACGTGGCCATAATGGCCCCGAGTGCCCACGGCCCCAGGCTGGAGGCGGCCAGGTACCAAAGCCCTGCCCTGACCATACGGTAACTCGGCCGGCTGTGCGCATCGCGGGGAGCGTGCTTCCGGAAAAAGGCCAGGAAGCCATAGGAAACAAACAGGAACAAGGTCGAGAAAAATATGGAAGCCGGGGCATACCCTATTACCGGAAAGGTGCACAGCATCCCGGCAACCGAAATCAAAATGCCTGCTCTGAGGAGCCGGTAGCCCCGGCTAAAGGCCGAATGAGGTACCATTTGCCAGGCGATGAGGGTTTGCAGGGCCAGGTAGATCCACCCCAACAAAACCAGGTGGGAATGGGCGTGGACCAAATACTTATAGGTAAAGGGGATTTCAACCAGCGGATACGATCGAAGCACCAGCCCGAATGCCGCAGCCAGGGCGAAAAAACCCAGGGCATACCTCAGGTCGGCTTGCAGGGGTTTCCGAACCGGGTTCATCGCAAGGCGTGTTTAGAAGTCTTTCTTACGGCAACGTACCGCCAGGCGCCAGATGGGAAGACAGGTCCAGAGCACTAGGGTGCCCAGGGATACGACCAGGCCCAGGCGCGTGCCGAAAAATTCCTTGAAGACCGCCCCCGTATAACCCAAAAGGGCTGAGATATCGAGCTTCAGCAAGATAAGCGTCCGGGAGAGGTCTACCGGGTTGAGCAGGGAGGCCGCCAGGGAAAAATTGTCGAGGGGGTATTCTTCCAGTACGATCAGGGAGAGCAGGAAGAGCCCGTCGTAGATTACGGCCAGCAACAGCCAGAGCAGCACGGCATAGCCAAATCCCTTGATGCGGTTTTCGTTGGCAAGGGCAATGTTGAATGAGAGGGCCGTGAAAATAAAGGTCAGGAAGGCTCCGGTAACCAGCAACAGGCCAAAGTCCCATACGGCGCCGCTGCGGAAAAGCCCGTAGGCGGCGAAGGGAATGCCGAGCCCCAGCACCAGGCTGAGGGCCAGGGAGCCGGCCACCCCGAAGTACTGTCCCAGGAAGATGGAGGAGCGCCGTACCGGCAGGGCCAGCAACAGTTCCGTGAATTCCCGCGAATTGTAGTAGTACATGATCCCGAAAATGGTGCCGATCAGGGGCACCAGCACCACGATGATGTTCATCAGGGTAATTACCGCCTTCGACAGGTCGTTGTTCAGGAACAGCAGCACAAAGCCCAGGGCCAGGTAAAAGAGGAAATACACATAGCTCCAGCGGCTGCGCATCAGGTCGTAAAAGCTGTATTTTAGGATTTTAAGCATGGGGTTCCTGGGTTGAGATGGCCGCAATGGCATGTTCCACATCGTTTTGGCCGGTACGCTGACGCAGGGCGTCCAGGGTTCCTTTGAAATAGATTTTTCCCTCGAGCAGGTAAATGACCTCGTCTGCCAGTTCTTCCACAAACTGCATGATGTGGGTAGTTACCAGAAAGAGTTTGCCCCTCGATTTCTCGAGGCGGATACGCTCTTTAAGCTTTATCAGTGAGGCGGGGTCCAAACCGTTGGTGGGTTCGTCCAGGATGTAGATGGGGCTGTCGAACATAAAGGTGATGGCCAGGTTAACCTTCTGTCGGGTACCCCCCGAAAGGTTGCTCAGCTTTTTCTTCAGGAAGGGTTCCAGTCCGAATTCCTGGATGAGTTCCTGTTGCCGGGCCGGCTGGTGGCGCAGGTCCACGATCATGGCCAGCAACTCCGAAACGGTGAGGTTGCCCGGAAAACTGGCTATTTGCGGCAGGTAACTGAGTTCTTGCCGGTATTTCCACTTGCGAAGGGTGTTCTGGCTGTTTACGCGGATCTGGCCTTTATCGGGTACCACCATGCCCAGAATACTCTTGATTAGCGTGGTCTTGCCCGAGCCGTTCGGGCCGAGTACGGCATATATACCGCCCCCCTCTACTTTCAGGTTCAGGCCGGTAAGCACCGTGTTCTTACCGAATTTCTTATATAGGTTTTCAACCTCGATCATGTATACGTTTCATTAAAGGGCGTTCGTCCTGCAGGTTATCGGGGGTGAATACCGGGGATACCTTTTCGGAAAAATCGATGAGTTCCATAAACAGGCTCCTCAAAAGTACGATGGTCTCGGGGGTCCTGTTTACAATATAGGAGAAGAGTTTCACCGGGCGGTAGGGCACATCGCCCACCCCGTCGCGGTCGAGGTCGTACCCGGTGTAATTGCTCCAGTAGTTCTGTTCAAAAAGGTTGTCGTTTACCTTGCTGTTGTAAGCCAAATCGAAGGAGTTGTTCAAAAAGTTGTTGCCCCGGAAGGTATTGGCATAGCAGGCCCCCCTCACCTTGATGGCCCAGCCGTTGTTGGCAAAATCGTTTTTAAGGTAGTCGATGCGGTTTGAGCCCTCAATACTAATGCCCACCGTGTTTTCTTCGAAGGTGTTTCCTGAAATTTCGGCGTCGTTGATCTCTTTCAACAGCAGGCCGAAACTGGCTGTTCCCCAGTTTTTCCGGAAGGTATTGCCCTGCATCTTGATGTTTTTCGAGAACATCACGGCCACCCCGGCCCCGTTTGATTCAAAGCGGTTGCCGGTGTAGGAATCGTCGTTTGAAAACATAAAATGCAGGCCATAGCGCAGGTTGCGGGTACTGCGGTTGTTGCGGATGCGGATGCGGTCAGAGAATTCCAGGTAAATGCCGTCGCGCACGCCCTGCACCTCGTTGTCGGCCACGAGAAGGTCTTTACAGTACCAAAGCTGGATGCCATTCCCGGAATTGAATTCTTCCCGGGCCTCGCCCCTGATGCGGTTGCCGATTACTTCCCCCTGCTGCGCCTTTTCCAGGTAAATACCGAAGAACAGGTCTTCCATGTCGATATCGCGGATGCGGAAGTGCTTTCGTTTTACCACCCTGATGGCGGCGTAATCGGTGGTGTAGCTCACCCCGACCCTTCGCAGCGACAATCCTTCCAGGGTTACGCTGTCGGCCACGATCGTGATGATTTCACCTTTTTTCTGCCCGTCAATTACGGGCCTGCCCTGCCCCCGCAGGGTCAGGGGTTTATCGATTCGGATGTTGTATTCCAGGTAGGTACCCGCCTGTATGAGCAAGGTATCATGGGGGGCAGCCCGGTTCACGGCCTCTCTTATACTGGAAAGCGCACAGTCGGGGCACACCACCCAGGTAGTGGCCCGGGCGGTCCAAAAGAAGAGCATCCCGAAGATGCAGGCTATCAGGCGCAGTGTATTCATAGTTGCTGTTGTGCTAAGGTAATCAGAATCTTGCTTGGACGTACGGGTATTGTCGGTTCTGAAGGAAGGCACCCTCCACAGGAACCCCGACCCTTCTTCAGGGTTTCAGGTGTTCTTGCAGGCCCTGCCAGTCGTACAGGGTGCCGCCATATTGCTCCTGTGCTTTCTGCGCATCGGCCCCGGAGGCAAAGGCTGTCAGGAAAGCCCCCATGGGGCTTGGGAGCTTTTCGCTGATCAGGTAAGAGGCGCTTGCGGCCTCGAGTAAGGTGCCCGGCTGGTTGAAATCCGAAACCAGGAACAGGGACTTGTCGTCGGCCGGGGCGTCTTGCAGGTGGTACAGCATGCATTCCACCGCGTCGAACTTGAACGCCTTGCCCTTGCTGGTAACCAGTTCGCTGGCGTGCTGCCGGTCTACGATGGTCATGTGGCAGAAGTGGCAGGCATCTGAGCCATAGGCAATGGGCTGCGGTTCAATTTTGCAGGATGCCGCCAGCAGGAGGGAAGCCAGGAAAAGGAGGAGTCGGTTCATGGGGGACTTGTTTTATTTGCGGCTGGCCTTTCGCGCCACCCACCAGGCCACCAGGCCCAGGGCAATTCCGCCGGCCAGGCAGTAGGCCCCCAGTTGCGGGTAGGAATGGGCCGTAAAGTTCAGGATGTGCTTAGTGCCGAAAAAAGGCGGCTGAAAGCCCATGACCGACCCGTCGGGGTTGGTGAATTTCATGATGGCCTTTGGGTCGAGGTCGTGTCCGTATTCGTATTCCCATTTGTAGAAATCGATCATCCCGGCAGCGCTCACAAGCACCATCATGATGAACCAGTACAGGTACCAGCGGTATCGAGCCCAGATGCCGATTACCAGGCCAATCAGGGTGGTGATGGCAATGCCTATGGGAAAGATCTTGAATTCCGGGATTGCATCCGGGATGTACTTCATGCCCACGTAGTGGTTCATCAGGTTGATGTTCTTGATATCGTGCGGGTTGGCATCGGCGAAGTCGTTTATGTAGATATACATGCCCAGGGGCGTAGGGTACTGGGGCGCTTCGAGCGTGATTTTCCACAGCGGAAACACAAAGAGCAGCATCGGCAGCAAGGCTGCCAGAATCATGATGATTTTTCCCTTTTTCATGGCTTGCAGATTAGGCTTGCAAAAAAGGGCCGGCCCGAAAGCCGGCCCTTATGACTTATTTGAGTTAAGCAGCGGCCGGGGCTATTCGCCGCCCAGCGACCATTTGAGTTCGGTGTTGGACCCGGCGGGAGATACACGGATATACCCCTGCATTTCCTGGTGGAGGGCCGAACAGAAATCGGTACAGTAGAACGGCCATACCCCGGGTTGCTTGGGTTCCCAGACGAAGCTCTCGGTCTGTCCGGGCATGATCAGCAATTCGGAAGTATTGGCGCCGATTACGCTGATGCCGTGGGGCACGTCGTAATCCTGTTCCATGTTAGTTACGTGGAAGAACACCTTGTCGCCCACCTTCACGCCCTCGATGTTGTCGGGGTTGAAGTGGCTGCGGATGGTAGTCATGTAAATGTGCACTTCGTTGCCTTCGCGTTCAACCTTAACATCGGCATCAGACTTGACACCGTAGGGGTGCTGGTTGTTCTGAAGCTCGAAGATTTTCCGGGAACGGGCTTTCACGATGTCGGCGGCAATGCCGGCGGCATAGTGGGGTTCGCCCACGGTCGGGAAGTCGAGCAGGAGTTCCATCTTTTCCCCGGAAATGTCAAACAACTGGGCAGATTGGGTTACTTCGGGCCCGGTGGGCAGGTACCGGTCTTTGGTGATCTTGTTCATGGCCACCACGTACTTGCCGAACGGCTTGCGGGAGTTTCCGCCCGGAATCATCAGGTGCCCTACGGAATAGTAGCAGGGTTGGCGGTCTACCACTTCCCAGGTGCCGAGTTTCCATTTCACCACTTCAGAGGAAATGAAGAAGGTGGTGTAGGCGTTGCCCTGACCGTCGAATTCGGTGTGGAGCGGGCCCAGGCCGGGCTGGCTCACGGTACCGGCCAGTACGTCTTCGAAGCTCAGGATCGGGATGCCGTAGGCGTCCCCGTCGAATTTCTGGTTTTCGATGGCGGCCAGCATTTTGGTAAAGGAATGCACAGTCAGGTCGGCAGAAAGCTTGCCGGCCCCCACGATGTACTCGCCAGAGGGGTCTACGTCGCAGCCGTGGGGCGATTTGGGGGTGGGCAGCAAGAATACGGCCCCGGGTACGTCGGCCGGGTTTACGGTAAGTACTTCCTTAACCATGGTGGAAGTGGCCGAGTGGGTGGCTTCGTCGTATACGTTGTGGGCGTAGTTGGCGGGCATTTTGGTGCCGCCTCCGTTGTTCACGTATTCCTCGATCTTTTTCCAGTTCACCGCGGCGATAAAGTCCTTGTCGTTCTGGGAGGCGTTAACCTCGAGCAGTGTATTGGCTTCTTCCGAATTGTAGGTGGTGAAGAAGAACCAGCCGTGGGAAGCCCCGCGTCCCGGGTGGGAAAGGTCGTAGTCAAAGCCCGGCATGATGAGCTGGAACTTGATGTCCATGCCACCGTCTTCGGGGTCTACGCTGATAAAGGTGAGGGCCCCTTTGAAGTTGCCTTTGTATTCGCTAATGGGCATATCGCGCTGGGGCACCGGCACTGAGAAGCGGGTTCCGGCCACCACATACTCGGTGTTCTCGGTAACGAATGCCGAGCTGTGGTTGCCGGCGCTGTTCGGGATCTCGATAATCTCGGTGGTCTCGAACACGCTCAGGTCGATTTTGGCGATACGGGGGGTGTTGTTCCCGTTTATAAACACGTACCGGCCGTCCAGTTCGCCGTTGGTCTGCGAAATATCGGGGTGGTGCGAGTCGTCCCAGGGCACAAAGCCGTGAGAAGTGTTGAGCATGGGCTTGGTTTCCTCGTTGTAACCCCAGGCTTTTTCAGCATCCTGAGAGAATACGGGAATTACCTTGAACAGGCGCCCCGATGGCAGGCCGTAAACAGACAATTGCCCGCTGAACCCGCCCGAGATAAAGGCGTAGTACTCGTCGTGTTCGCCCGGTGCCACATACACGCGTTCGGCGGCATTGGAGGTCAGTGCCCCGTTGGAGCCTTGCTGGCCTTCACCACAGGCAAAAAAGACAGATGCCAGGGTAAACAGGCCAAGGAAGGAATAAAGTGTTTTTTTCATTACTTGTATATTATTGTTGGTTTTTGAAAGCATTACTCAGACGGAGGAAGCATGACCTTGTCAATCACGTGGACGATGCCGTTGCCGGCCGGTACGCTGGCGAGAATCTTGGCGCCGCCGACATATACGTCGTCGCCTTTCACTTCAATCAGCACGTCCTGGTTGTTGGCCTGTCCGAGTTTTTTGAACTTCTTCAGGAATTCCTTGCTGTAATTGCCCGGGGTAACATGGTATTTCAAGATGTTCGCCAGGGCGTCTTTGTTCTCGGGTTTCAGCAGGTTTTCCACGGTGCCTTCCGGCAGGGCGGCAAAAGCCTCATTGGTTGGTGCAAAGACCATCAGCGGCCCGGCATTGACCAGGGCATTCTCCAGGTCGGCAGCCTGGACGGCGGCCACCAGGGTGGTGTGATCGGGCGAGCCGATAGCAATCTGCAGCACGTTCGGTTTGGCCACATCGCCCTCGATAAAGGCCTGGCCTGATGTTTTGGAAGCGATTCCAGCAGCCTGGGATTCCTGGGCGGCGGTGCCTTCCGATTGGGGACCCTGTTTACAGGCCCCCACCCAGAGCAGCATTGCAAGCAGCCCCAAAATGGTTTTTACTTGAGTGATTGTTTTCATAGGGTATTATTTTAAGGTTCGGAAGTATTCAAGCACAGCACGGGCCTGGTCTTGGGTGAGGCCCTGGTTGGCCATGGGGGAACCGTTGAATTCCATCAGCAGGTCTTTGGCCAGGGGGTCTTCCTTTACCATGCGCTCCGGGTTCATGATCATGTTCATGACCCATTCAGGGGAGCGGCGCTCAAGCACCCCGTTCGGGGCCGGGCCGATGAATTTCTGGCCGATCCGGTGGCAGGCCAGGCACATCTGGTTGTAAACCGCCTCGCCGCTGGCGGCCATGTCCGCATCAATCTCAGCCGGCAGGGTTACTGAGCTCACAGGGCCCACACCTTTATTGGTGAGATCAATACGCTGGGAAGCGGGAGTGGTGGCGGGCTGGGCCGCAGGGGTCTCGGTCTGGGTGGCAGCGCCTTGGCGCTCCATCTGGAACCCGTCCGATTTCTTCTCTTCCTTGCCGCCGCAACTCAGAGCGAGAACGGACAGGGCCAGGGTTGTGTATTTAATGATTTGTTTCATAAAAAGGTTCTGATTTTGGAACAAAAGTAGCGGGCACACAACGCCTAAAACATGATAAAAATCATACAAAGGATAAAAACATCTTTTGATCTTTGAATCCAAATTTTAGCCGGTTACCATGTTTTCAAAATCCGCTAAATACGCGATCAAAGCGGTTATATACCTGGCCCTTCGCACCGACGAACAGAAGAAAGTACTGGTGCGCGATATGCACCGGGAAGTCAATGTTTCGGAGTCGTACCTGGCTAAGTTGCTCCAGGACCTGTCCCGCCATGGCATCATCTCATCGGCCAAGGGCCGGGGGGGCGGCTTTTATCTAAGTATGGAGAACAGGAGGCACACCCTCATGGAGGTGGTCAAAGTGATTGATGGGGAAGATGCCATCCTCTCATGCGCCCTGGGAATCAGAAGTTGTGACGCCCAAAACCCCTGCGTGGTGCATCATCTCATCGGCCCGAGCAAAATGGACTTAAACCGGGTGCTGGAGTCTACAACACTTCAGGCACTCGTGGAGGGTATTTCCGACGCAAACCCCATTTTTCCGCTCTAAAATAAGCAGTAGGTCTATTTAAGGGTACGCAGGTATTCCAGGATGGCCCTAGCCTGGTCGCGGCTTAAACCCTGGTTCGCCATGGGCGAACCGTCGTATTCCTGAAGTAAGTCGCGTGCCAGGGGGTCTTTTTTAACCATTTGCTCCGGGTTCAGGGTCATGTTCATGATCCACTCCGGGCTGCGGCGATCCAATATACCATTCAGGGCCGGGCCGATAGACTTCTTCCCGATGCGGTGGCAGGCCACGCACAGGCGGTTATAGTACCGTTCCCCCTTCCGGGTCAGGTTTTCATCCAGGCTTGGCGGGAGCTCCAGGGACGTTACCGGCCCCACCCCCTTCCCGCTCAGATCGACCCGTTTTGAGGCTGGGGTGCCTGTAAGGGGCTCAGGGGCTTCGGCGGCCGGTTTGGCGCTGCGTCGATTTACGGAAAAGCCCTCCCCGCTGGTTTCCACTTTTTCGCGGCATCCCAGGGCCAGCGATGCCAGCAGGATAGGAATAATAAGGTATTGGTTTCGCATCGAAATCGGGAATGGTTCGGTACAAATATAGGGGCAAATCGATTCGGGAAGGCTGATATTCCTCATGGTAAGTCTTGAAATCCCTGCCCCCGGCCGGCAACCCGGCAAATGCCCTGCCCGAAAACTTCCGGTACAGGCCAAAGGCCATCGGAACCAGTGCGATACGGAACAGTGTATTTTATACATTTCAAAGCGATTCTTCGTATCTTATTGCCATCGAAACCCGCCGAGCTCTGCTTCGGAATCAAATAACCCTCCTTATGACAACCAACAGACGCAACTTTCTCCAGACCCTGGGCGCCGGCACGGCCGGCGTGGCCTCGGGGCTTTCGCTGACCAGTTGCCAGCCTGCCGCCACAGCCGCCGGCACACCTTCTCAAGACGGGCAAATCCTGTTTATCGGAGACGAAATCGCCGTGGCGCAAACCGCATACGGCAAGGTGCAGGGCATGCAACTCCGCGATATCTACCAGTTCAGGGGCATTCCCTACGGGGCCGATACCGGGGGCCAGAACCGGTTTATGCCACCTCAGAAACCGGAAGCCTGGGACGATATTCGCCCGGCTGTGTGGTGGGGCAACACAGCCCCCCAGCTTATGGAAAACCGCTATTCCAACCTCTGGGCCTCCTACGCCGACCATTGGAATTACGACGATGTGAGCGAAGACTGCCTTAAGCTGAATGTCTGGACCCCGGCCCTGGACGACAATGGCAAACGGCCCGTCATGGTATGGTTCCACGGCGGGGGCTATACCAACGGCAACGCTATCGAACAAGACGGCTATATGGGCGAAAACCTGAGCCGCAAGGGCAACGTGGTTTTCGTTTCCATCAACCACCGACTGGGCCCCATCGGCTTTTCTGACCTTTCTGGGGTAGGGGGCGAAAAATACAGGCACTCCGGCAACGTGGGGGCCCTCGACATGGTGGCTTCCCTGGAATGGGTGCGCGACAATATCGCCTACTTCGGGGGCGACCCGGGCAATGTCACCATCATGGGCCAGTCGGGGGGCGGCGCCAAGGTCTGCACCCTGGCTGCCATGCCGGCTGCCTCGGGCCTCCTGCACAAAGTAGTGCCCCTGAGCGGTTCCACCACCGGGGCGCTCGACCAGGCCAATTCCCAAAAACTGGGCAGCTACATCCTCAAAGAGGCCGGCCTGCAACCTGGCGATATCGACAAGCTGCAGGAAATGTCGTGGCAAGATTATCTGGCCCTGGCCTACCGCGCCCAGGAGGCCTACGTGAAAGAAGGGGGCGAAGGCGGTTTCCGGGGCGGCTTCCGCCCTGTGGCCGACGGCCTGCATATCCCGACGGGCACGTTCTATTCAGAAGCGGGCGGGGTTTCTGCCGATGTCCCCATGCTCATTTGCAGCACTTTCGAAGAATGGGCCATGTCACGTACAGACGCCGAACTCGAACAGATCACGGCCGATGCCGCCAGGGAGATGCTGAAAGAACGCGCCGGGTTCCGGGGCGGGCTGGGCGAAAAGGCCCCCGAGGTCTACGACGCTTATGCCAGGGTCTTTCCCGATGCCAGGCCCATTGAGCTGATGTGCCTGATCGCCAGTAACCGGAAAGCCGTGGTTGAAACTGCCAATGCTAAAAGCGCCCAGGCTGCCCCGGTTTATACCGCCTGGTTCGGCTGGCAGCCGCCCATGTTCAACAACCGCATGCGCGCCTTCCACTGCCTTGATATTTGCTTCTGGTTTTACAATACCGACCTGATGCTTACCCATACAGGGGGAGGTTCCCGGCCGCGCCAGCTCTCCGAGAAGATGTCAGACGCCCTGCTGCAGTTTATGAAAACGGGCGATCCGAATACCCCGGGCCTGCCGCAATGGCCGGCCTATACCCCTGAAAAAGGGGAGGTGATGCTACTCGACGACACCTGTTCGGTAGCCGAAGACCCCGACCGGGAAGCGCGGGCAGCACTCCCCTGAGGAAGCGTATCCCCCAAATTCCAAAAATGGCATAGGGGAGGCTTAGTGGACGTACTGCCGCGACTCGGTCCAGAGGACGCATTTACTGTCAATTTTGAAGCTGGAAAAATAAAAGAACCGGCGTGATTTGGTCGGGTTGGGAAGGTGGATGGTTTTCATGACTGCACGTTTTTTGATGATAATTACGGCTCAAGCCTACATGAGATGTAGACGTTATCCAAGTCGCCAGGAGCGAGTTGCCGCAAAAAGGGGGTGAACTGTAAATTGGGGGAGATGACCTTACAGGACGATGTTTATGCAAACATTACAAACGGGTTGCGTACAAAAAGGTAAATTGAACCCGGACAAACCCAACCCTATGACCGATCCGACCACGCTGGACCCCTTACTGCAGTTGCGCGACCTGCTCTATGGCCTGGGCGATGCCATATCAACCCAACGATACCGGAGCCTATGTGCACAGTGAGCTATATCCCAAGCGGGACGGGTTACATACTCACGGCCAACCGGGATGAGGATCCGGCCCGCACGGCCCTCCCACCTGCCTGGAGGCGCACCCCCGGGGGCGTCGAACTCATGGCGCCCCTCGACAGCCAGAAAGGCGGTACCTGGATAGCCGGCGACCGGGCCGGGCGTATGGCCTGCCTGCTCAATGGGGCCTTTGAGAAACACCACAGGCAACCTCCTTATCGCATGAGCCGGGGCCAATTGGTGTGGGATGCTTTTGAAGCGACAGACTTCGACGCCTTCCTCAGAGAGGCCGACCCGGATGGGGTAGAACCCTTTACCTTGCTCCTGACCGAGCCCGGCAAGTTTAGGCGATGGGTGTGGGACGGGCAGCAGCCCCACCTCTTTGTGCACGAACCGGGGCAGACAGGCCTATGGTCTTCGGCAACGCTTTACAGCGGCGAAGACCACGCCCGCAAGGCAGCCTATTTTCAGAAGGAATTGGAAGGCAGGGGTCGCAGCCCCGAAACCTTGCTTGACATCCACGGGGCGGATGCCCGGGGCCCCTTTATCCTGAACCTGCCCGGGGTACGCACGGTAAGCATAACCCAGGTGGTCTGGCGGGGAACCGCCCCATATTGGCATTACAAAAATTTCAACACCCTCGGCAATGAGAATCCCAGTATTGCTATTGGCGCTATATAGTACCCTGGCCCTGAGCGGGCAGGATTCCGGTAAAGTCAACCAAAAAGACGGGCTGGCCCTGGAGGGCTATGACCTGGTAAGCTATTACAGCGGCCTGGCCATCAAGGGCAGCCCCGAGTGGGAAGCCACCCACCGGGGGGTTCGGTACCGCTTTACCTCCGAGCGAAACCTGCATTTGTTTCAGGCCGACCCCGACCGCTACCTGCCCGCCTTCGGCGGTTGGTGCGCCTACGCCATGAGCAAGTCGGGCGACCGGGTTGCGGCAGACCCGGAAACCTTTAAACTGGCCGGCGGGAGGCTGTTCCTTTTTTATAAGAGCGGCCTGAACAATGCCCTCAAGAAGTGGAACAAGCAGGAAGAAAGCCTGCTGCGCCAGGCCGATGCCAATTGGAACTTGCTAAATCATTGAGGCTTGATGACGCTTTACCACCGTGTCATTCGAGGTGCGCCTGGTGGCCGAATAGTTCGGAACGGTGCCCCGGAATTTTGTTTGTAACCTTAGGCCAAATTGTAGAACACCATGCATTGCACTACCCGCTTTAACCTTTTCGCTCGCCTGGTCTGCCTGGCCCTGTTGCTTATCCCGTTTGTCTCAATTGCGCAGGCCGGCGTTTACAACCTCCGTACCGAGTACCTCGACCAGCCCCTGGGCCTCGATTTGAAAACGCCCCGCTTCTCCTGGCAGATGACGACGCTGTTAACGTCCAGGGGAACCCTGCAAAAGGCCTACCAGATAGAGGTTAGCGACCCGGCGGGCGAACCGGTTTGGGATTCCGGCCGGGTCGAAAGCGGGCAATCGGTGCTGGTACCCTACAACGGCCCGGCCCTGCAGCCGAAAACCCGCTATACCTTGGTGGTCACTGCCTGGGACCAGGACAATAACCCGCAAGGTCAGGCCTCCTGGTTCGAAACCGGCCTGCTAGACCCCGACCCGAATTCGGAGGCCTGGCGGGGCGCGGAGTGGATCGGGGGCGGCGACGCCGATCTGCCCTTTTATGCGCATGCCCTATCGGTGTATCGGCTGGGGTACACCCTGCAACTCGACCGGGCAACCGGCAGCCGGCGTGCCGCTTTTGTGCTGGGGGCCAACGACCTGCGTCTGCTTAACCGCGATTACAACATCCAGGGGGTGGAAACGGGCCGCAATGGCCACTACCTGGCTGTGGAGCTCGATATTTCGGGCCTGGAGGTCGCCGCCCCGGCACGCCTCCATATCTACCGGGTGGGCTATGCCCCCGGCGATTCGGCAGAGGTCCCCTTTAAAAGCTTCGACATCCCGGAGGCCCTGGTCAATACTGCCAATCGTTATGCCCCGCACCGGGTTAACCTGATCAGTACTTTTGGGATGATTCGCGTGTTTCTCGACGGGATGGAGGCGCAACACGAGATTACCCAAAGCGAATCTGACAGCCCTTTTGCACCCCGGGGGGTGAATGTGAACCCGGTGGGGCGGGGGCAGGACTACATCAGTTTCCCCTTGCTGGCCGACATCGGCTTCCGCCTGCCCGCCGGCCAGGTGGCCACCTTCAGCCAGTACGAGGTGCGCCACGTGCGTGCGCCTTCCAACCTGCTGTTTTCGGATCAGCCGGCAGGGGCACATACTTATGAAGGCCTCTTTGCCGACCGGCTCGGGCCTCAGGTGCAACACCGGCCTGAAGGGCTGCGACTCAGCGGAGGGGAACAGGGCCTGCTGCTCACGGCCGATCCGAGCCGCAATGCTGCTCCTATGTTGCGCACCTCTTTCAGGGTGGCCGACAAACCGGTGGCCGGGGCCCGGCTCTATGCAACGGCCAGGGGTATCTACGAGATGTACCTGAACGGCCGCCGGGTGGGCGAGGCCTGGTTTGCCCCGGGCCTGACCCAGTACAATCGACACCAGCAATACCAGGCCTACGACCTTACCGACCAGCTTGTGCGGGGAGGGGAGAACGTGCTGGGCGGCTGGCTGGGCGAAGG
Source organism: Robiginitalea sp. (assembly GCA_050289825.1). Lineage (GTDB taxonomy): Bacteria > Bacteroidota > Bacteroidia > Flavobacteriales > Flavobacteriaceae > Robiginitalea. Next base: position 8,557 of record JBNKGM010000015.1, on the reverse strand, counting down.
CTGGTGGTCGGGCAACATTACCTACAGCGGTGACAACTGGAATTATTTCGGCGACCGCCAATCGCTGCGGGCCCTGCTTGAAATTACCTACGAAGACGGTACACAAGACGTGGTGACAACCCATCCCGATACCTGGAAACTGTACTCGGAAGGGCCGATTCGCAGCGGCAGCTTTTTCCAGGGCGAAGTCTACGACGCCAGGCGCGAAGCCGCCCTTGGCAACTGGGCCGAACCGGGTTACGACGACAGCCTCTGGAAACCGGCAGCTGAGGTGCCCCTGGAGGGAACGGCCTTTCCGGGCCTCGACTTTGCCGACCAGCAACTGATTGGGCAGATCGGGCAGCCCCCGGCCCACGTGGCCACCTTGCAGGCCCGTTCGGTCGAACAGGTGCGCCCCGGCATTTTTGTCTACGACATGGGTCAAAACATGGTAGGGGTGCCGCGGATCCAGATTCGGGACGGCCGCGCCGGCGACACCCTGGTGCTGCGCTATGCCGAGGTTCGCTACCCCGACCTGCCGGCCTACAAAGGCCATGAAGGCATGATCATGCTCGAAAACATCCGGGCGGCCCTCACCCAGGATTTGGTGATCCTGAAAGGGGGCGACCAGGTGGTGGAACCCCGCTTTACCTTTCACGGGTACCGCTACCTGGAGCTGAGCGGGCTCGGCCAGGCCCCGGCTTTGGCTGACGTTACAGGGAAGGTAATCAGTTCCATCGACCATCTCGATTCCTCTTTTGAAACTTCCGACCCACTCGTCAACCGGTTTTGGGAAAACATCACCTGGTCGCTGCGGGCCAACTTCCTGTCGATCCCTACCGATACCCCGGCGCGGAACGAACGGATGGGCTGGAGCGGCGACATCAACGTGTTTTCGCAGGCGGCCACCTACCTGGCCGGGGTGGCCCCTTTCCTGACGCGACACCTGCTGGCCATGCGCGACATACAGCGCGAAGACGGTCGCTTTACCGACGTGGCTCCGGTAGGGGGCGGGTTTGGGGGCACCCTGTGGGGCAGTGCGGGCATCATAGTGCCCTGGGAAGTGTACCAGCAATATGGCGATGTGCGAGTGTTGGAAGACCATTACGAGGCCATGGCCCGGTACCTGGCCTTCCTGGATTCTCGGATCGACCCGGCCACGGGCCGCATCGACGAGGGCCCCCTGGGCGACTGGCTGAGCCCGGAAAACGGCAAAAACGACAATACCCTCCTCTGGACGGCCTACCACGCCTACGATCATTGGATCTTATCCGAAACGGCCCGCATTCTGGGTAAAACGGCCGATGCGGCCCGCTTCAGGGAACGCTATGAAGAGCGCAAGGCCTATTTCAACAAGACGTATGTAGACCCGCAAACGGGGAAAACCATCCATTCTGGCTACCAGGGCCGCCTGTTCGGCCCACCGCCTCCCGGGTACAAGCCCCCCGTAGCCGGCGATTGGGTAGATACCCAGGCCTCTTATGCCATCCCGCTGAATTTTGGCATTTTCAGCCCCGAACACGAAGCGGCGGCGGCCCGCCACCTGGCCGAAGCGGTACAACGCCAGAACCGGGACGACTCAGGGGTGCTGCGCCCCGCCTATTCCCTCATGACCGGCTTTATAGGTACGGCCTCCATCAACCCGGCCCTTTCCAGGGTTGGAAACAGCGTCGATGCCTACCGCCTGCTGCGCCAGCGGGAATACCCCTCCTGGCTTTACCCGGTAATTAACGGGGCCACCACCATCTGGGAACGCCTGAATTCGTATACGCTGGAAGACGGATTCGGGGGCAACAACAGCATGAACTCCTTTAACCACTATTCCTTCGGGGCCGTGGGGGCCTGGATGTACAACTACAGCCTGGGCATCCGCCGCGACCCGGCCTCGCCCGGCTTCCGCCATTTTCTGCTGGAGCCCGTGCCCGACCCCGACCGGGTGCTCACCTTTGCCAAAGGCTATTACGACAGCCCTTATGGCCGAATAGCCAGTTCGTGGGAATACGACGGTGCCTCTACCCTGTACCGGTTTACCGTGCCCCCGAATACCTGGGCCACCCTGAGGCTGCCCGCGAAAAACCTGAAACAGCTAACCGAAGGGGGCCGAAAGCTCAAAAAGGCCGCTGGCATCCGAATCCTATCCGCGCAGGAGGGCCAGGTGCAGCTTGAAATCCTCAGCGGCAGCTACGAATTCCGTGTCGAATAAAAAGAAAAGCCCTTTCGTCGAAGGGCTTTTTTAATTATCCGGGAAGGATTTAAATCTCAACCCCCTGCCGGTTTCACATGCGAGAGCCGGCTCAGCCAGAGGAACAGGAGCCCGCTCACGATCCAGGCCGGGAAGGTCAGAAACGACAGGAAGATGCCCTGCCAGACCGATAGGGTGTAGAAGCCAGCCGCGCTGAGCAACCAGGCCAGCAAGACGGCCCGGTTCACCCCCAGGTTGTGGAATTCGGCGTAATTGGCGATGATGCCCGCTTGCTTGCCGAAGAAATGCTCGAAGGCGATTATGGCCCCCACCGGGGCCAGGATAAAGCCGTACAGCGCCACAAAATCGAGCAGCTTCATGGCAAAGGCCGGGAAAAGCCCTGCGATAGTGGCGATGGTGCCTGCCAGGATGGTGACCCAGAAGGTGGAGGTTTTGGGCAGGATGGCCTGGAAGGCCAGGCCGGCCCGGTAGATGGTGGGGTTGGCTGTGGTCCAGCCGGCCAGCACTACCGCCACAATGCCGAAGAAGCCAAGGGCACTGTAGGCCAGGGGGCCCGGGGCCACGGGGGGCGCCTCGCCCATGCCCAGCACGGCTTGGGCCTCGGGGGTGCGCAGGTATACCGCATAGAGCAGGGCCGCGGCAATCCAGGCCATGTAGTGCCCCACGTACATGCCTGCGGCGGTGGTCCAGCCGCTGCTGGCTTTTTTGGCAAAGCGGAAAACCGAGAGGTCAGACATGCCGATGTGCATGGCCGCATTGGCAAACCACGACCAAAGCATCACATGCCAGAAGGTGTATTTGATCTGCCCGGGGAAGGGTTCGGAGCCTTCGCCCCAGAGGTCCCAGAATTCGCGGAAGGAATGGATATCCAGTTGTTGCAGGGCCACGATACCGCAGGCCAGGAAGGCCAGCACGATAATGGGTGACATCCAGTTGGCCGCTTTCGAAACCGTGTCGTAACCCTTTGCGGCGATCAGGGAAATGGCGGCCCCGACAGCCAATACGATCACTACCCAGGTTACCCCGTTGGGCATGGTATCGGTGAGTTTGGGCATGGCCATGTCGAAGGGTACGCCCACGGCTGTGGCCGAAACGGTAATCATGGCCCCGGCCAGAAAGCAGAACAAGATGCCGTTGGCCAGGTTGTAGGCGATCACCAGTTTCTTCCCGCAGATTTTTTCGAGTTGGTAATACAGGGTAAGCCGGTGCTTCACGGCGATCTCGGCCGTAAGGAATCGCCAGCTCAGCACGGCCAGCAGGTTGCCGGCCAGCAGGCCCACGATCAGGTCAAAGGCGCTTACCCCGGTGGTGAGAAAGAGGGGGCCGATCACGAATTCGGTGCCTGCGGCGTGTTCCCCGGCGTACATGCCCAGGAAGCTTTTCCAGCCTTTCAGGCGGGAAGCGGGCACGGGCCGGCGTTCGAATTCGCCCCCGGCCAGATCCTCGATCTGTTCTTCACTATCAAATTGAGACATGGTTGGTTGGTTTTTAAGGATGGATGAGATGGCCCGGCAGGTCTGATACGCGCTCGCAGCAGAGTTGCTCCATATTTTGCCGGAACTGGGTTTTCAACATGGCTATGGTGTGCTCGCCGCCCCGCTCGCCAAGGGCCCCCACCCCGTACATGAAGCTGCGGCCCATAAAGGTAAAGGCGGCGCCGGAGGCCATGGCCCGGGCCACGTCTGGCCCGCCGCGCAGGCCGCTGTCGACCATGACGGTGAGTTTGTCGCCATAGGCTTTGGCCAGGCGCTGCAGCGGTTTGATGGTGGCTTCCCCGGCGTCGAGTTGCCGCCCGCCGTGGTTGGAGACAATAATGCCGTCGAAACCGAGTTGCAGGGCCTGCCGGGCATCCCACTCCGAGGCTACCCCTTTAAGCACCAGTTTGCCAGGCCACAGGTCGCGGATGGGCTTGATCTTTTCAGGGTCGAGCTGGCCCGAAAAGGTCTGGTTCATAAAAAGGCCCAGCTGTTTCAGGTCGAGTCCCTTGGGGATATAGGGTTTTAGCGTTTTGAAGGCGGGTTGGCCGTACTTCAGGGTCTGCAGGGTCCAACGCGGTTTGCCCAGTATCTGACCGATGTTGGCCAGGGTCATTTTCGGGGGCATGGCCAGGCCGTTTTTGATGTCGCGGGGCCGGTACCCGAAGGTGGGTACATCGCAGAGTACCACCAGCACGGGGCAGCCCGCGGCTTCGGCCCTGGCGATTACGTCTTTGCGCACCCGTTCTTCTACCGGGTTGTAGAGTTGGAACCAGGCCCGCCCTTCGGTGAGTTCGGAGGCCCTTTCGATGGTCATGGTGGTAACCGTGCTCAGCACAAAAGGGATGTTGTGTTTGTAGGCGGCCCGTGCCAGGATTTCGGGGGCATTCGGCCACATGAGGCCCTGCAGGCCCACAGGGGCGATCCCGAATGGGGCGTCGTACCGGTGCCCGAACAGCTCGCAGCCGGTATCGGCCCCCTTAAAGCCGCGGATATAACGGGGTTCGAGCCGTACTTCCCGCAGCTCGGCCGTGTTGCGGTGCAGGTTTACATCTTCGTTGCAGCCCCCGTCGAGGTATTCGAAGGCAAAGCGGGGCATGCGGCGCCGCGCCTTGTCGCGCAGCGATTCCACAGAAGGGTAGCGGGTGTCGAAATCCATATCAGGAAGGGGTTTGTGAAGCGTGTTTTTGCAGGGCGTAATGCGTATGGAGGAACCCTTTTTCCAGGGGTTGGTCTGACAAGACCACGGCAGCGCCCAGGGCCGAGCCCAAAGACGAATCGGTGGTGTGCAACTGCAGCGGGTGCAGCAGCCGTCCCAGCATCTCCAGGAAAACGGCATTTCCGGCAAATCCGCCGTCAATATACAGGCTGCTGACAACCGGGTCTCCGAGTACGGCCTGCAGGCGGCTGCTCTGCAGCTGGCACAGCTCGAAGAGGAGCTGGTGGTAGGCCCCCTTGTAATCGGGCCATTCCCAGCGGGTCTCGGCGGGGCATGCTTCCTCCAGGCTTTCCCAGCGGAACAACAGGCGGTTTGCGGCCCTGATCTTTTCAAAAATCGGAGCATCGAAGGGCACATGTCGGTAGGCGTGTTCGTCTTCCCCGTACCGGGCCGACAGGGCTTCGAGCTGTAGTTTGAATTCGTTGCCCAGGAAGAGGCGGGAGGCTTTAACGGGCTGGCCGTCTGTGCGCATGTAGTTGATGCAGTCGTGCCGGCGGTCTTCGTGCGAAAGGTGCCCGTCGGCGAAAGGGTTCAGGGCCACGCTCCAGGTACCGGTAGAGAGCAGGGCAAAAGGTTCGTCTATGCTTTTCAGGTACGGGAGCAGGGCCGCTGAGCTGTCGTGAATGCCCACCCCGGCGCGCAGTTCCTTTCCGTGGAGGGTTACCGGGTAGGTCGAATGGGTGGGGACAAGGGGCGCAAGCACCCGGTCGATGCCCTCTGCGGCCACCCAGGGGTGGTAGCGGTTATGCCGGTAGTCCCAGAGGGCTGTGTGGCAACCCACGCTGGTGTAATCGCTCACAGCCTTTCCGGTAAAGAGGTAGCTCAGGTACTGGGGCAGGTGCAGGGATACTTTGATTTTTTGAAAGGTATCCGGCCTGCGGTGTTTGAGCCAATAGAGCTGCAGGCCCGAATTGAGCATGCCCGAGCGGCTGGTGCCGGTATGCCGTTCAAATTCGGTTTGCGGCCCGTAGTGCTGGTAGAAGGTCTCTTCGAGGGCGTCCTCGTAGGGTTTGGTGTAATTGTACAGGGGGGTAAGTGGCTTTCCCCGGGCGTCGAGGTGTACCAGGCTGGCCCCGTAGGTCGAAAAATTAAGGGTTTTCACGTCCCACTGCGGCTGCCTGAGCACGTTTGCGAGCACCTCCCGCATCCAGCCCGTGAGCCCCTCCAGGTCTTCAGAAGGGTATCCGTCCCCATCGGGCACGGTTTCCAGGTGGGTGTATTCCCGGTATATCTCGTGGAAATCACAGTCGAAAAGGAAGAATTTCTTGTTAGTCTTCCCGATATCGAATACGGCCGTTACCTCCTTTCCCATAGCTTTGGTATTAAAGCCCTGTGGCTACCGAATCGGCGCCCCGTTCGCGGGTTAGGCCTTTGCGTACCTCCAGTTTCCGGTAGGTTTCCAGCGGGTACAATGCCGCCCCGGCTTCCAGGCGTGCCTGCCTGAGGAGGGGCCTGACATCGGTGCGGAAGGCATGCTGCAAGATTTCCTGGCACCCGGCCGGGTCGTGGGCCTCCTGAGCCGCGCCCAGTGCCCGGCGGTCGACCAACAGGGCCTTGGCATAGGCTTCCCGTATTGCTTCGAGCGACTGCAACAGGTCTTCCAGCGGGTCTTTGATGTTGTGACTCGCATCTATCATCCAGGCTGGCACCGGGTTATGGGGGTTGTGCTGCATGCCGTACACCAGTTCGCTGAAGATCAGGAAGAGGGCATAGGGCTTGATGCTGCCCACCGTCAGGTCGTCGTCTCCGTATTTGCTGTCGTTAAAGTGGAATCCGCCCAGTTTGCCCTTCCACATCAGGGTAGCCACTATCTGCTCGATATTCGTGTTGGGCAGGTGGTGGCCCAGGTCTACCAGGGTATAGGCCTTCGGGCCGCAGGCTTCTGCCAGCATGAGGGAGGTACCCCAGTCGGGGATTACGGTGCTGTAAAAGTTGGGCTCATAAGGCTTGTATTCGATAAAGAGCTTCCAGGCCTCCGGCATTGCTGCATAGATCTCCTGAAGGCTTTCGGCCGTCTGGGAAAGGGCCTTTTGGAAATGGGTCTGGCCCGGGAAGTTCGACCCGTCGGCCAGCCAGACCGTCAGGCTTTTGGAGCCGAGCTTTTCGCCGATGCCGATCACCTCGATGTTGTGCTGCACCGCCTGCCGGCGGGCCCCTTGGTCCGTGGCGCTCAGCGAGCCGTAGCGGTAACTGGCCCGGCCGCCTTTCGGGTCCTGGAAGGTATTGGAATTCACTGCGTCGAAAACAAGGCCCAGGGAAGCGGCCAGTTGCCTTATGGCCGAATAGTCTTGTGGGATGTCCCAGGGGATATGCAGGGAGATGGCCCCGGCGGCCCCCGAAAGGGCGTGAAGCAGGCCAACGTCTTCCATTTTCTGTTCCAGGCTGCCCGGTTCGCCAGGCTGGGAGAATCGGCCGAAGCGTGTACCCCCGGCCCCCAGGGCCCAACTGGGGATGGCTACCTGGAAATCGCGCAGCTTCTCCACGAGCTGGCCGGGATCAAAGCCGTCGCCCTCGAGCTGGCCGGCCAGGTGGGTGTAGGCGGCGGCCTGCTCTTCCAGTTTCAGGGCATTCAAGGCTGCTATCTGGTCTTGAGATATTCGCATAGGTTCCGGTCTTGTTGGAATGAGCCCCGGGCCCGGGTGGGCCCGGGGTCATTCACCCTCGAATTAAAACTAAACAGTCGCTGTCTAGCGGACAAAGGCATTGGCCATACCCCCGTCTACGTTAATGATGTTTCCCGTCGATTTGCCCAGTATGCCCACCAGGGCAAAAACCCCATTGGCAATGTCGGCCGGATAGATAATTTCGTTCATCAGGTTGCGCTTGGCGTAATAAGCCGGCAACTCTTCTACCGAGATGCCATAGGCCTTCGCACGCCCTTCGGCCCAGGCGCCTTCCCAGATCTTGCTGCCCACGATCACCCCGTCGGGGTTTACCGTGTTCACCCTAATTTTTTCAGGCCCCAGCTCGGCAGCCAGCAGGCGGGCCATGTGCTGCTGGGCAGCCTTTGCGGTACCGTAGCCCACGTTGTTCGGCCCGGCCACCAGGCCGTTTTTGCTGGCAATGCTGATGATATCCCCGCCCAGGCCTTGCTTGCGCAGGATGGCCACGGCCTCCCGGGCCAGTTCAAACTGCCCTTTTACCAAAACGTCTTGCAGCAGGTCCCAGTCTTGTTCGGTGGTTTCTTCCAGGGGCTTTGAGATAGCCAGGCCGGCGCTGTGCACCACAATATCAACCCCGCCGAAAGCCAGGCAGGCCGCTTTAAAGGCAGCTTTGACCGAGGCGTTTTGGGTTACGTCGCAAACGGCCGTGGCGGCCACATCTCCTTTATAAGTGGCGGCGGCCTGCCGCAGGCGGTCTTCGGCAATATCGGCCAGCACCACGTTGGCCCCTTCTTCGGCCAGTTTGTCGGCGATGGCCTTGCCGATGCCGCCCCCAGCCCCGGTCACCAGGGCGACTTTTCCCGAAAGTACTTTCGGTTTGGGCATGCGTTGCAGCTTCGCTTCCTCGAGCAGCCAGTACTCGATGTCAAAGGCTTCCTGCCGGGGCAGGGCCGTATAAGACGAAATGGCCTCGGCGCCCCGCATCACGTTTATGGCGTTTATATAAAATTCACTGGCCACACGGGCGGTTTGCTTGTCTTTCGAAAAGCTGAACAGCCCCACGCCCGGATACAGGATA
>JBNKGM010000014.1:0-59979 GCA_050289825.1 Robiginitalea sp. | reverse complement strand
TGGAACTATGTGAAGAACCGCCAATTAAAGACATTAAGGATTCCTATACTCTAAAGGAAATCGATGATTCGGTTATACGGGGGCTCTTTAAGAGTCTGTCCTGGGATGTCTCAGAGTTGGAGAAAGTACTGACCGACGATCATCTCTCTTTTGGTTTATACCAAAACGACCAATTAGCAGCCCTTATGATGGCCCGCATTAACCAATACTCCTTTAAGAGTAGACGCGTAGTGCTAGGGCCGAACGAAGCCTATTTGGAAAACATGTATACCTATGAAAACTTCCGTGGCAAAAACCTGGCACCCTATCTCAGGTACAAGTGCTATGAGGTCTTGGCTTTGGAAGGCAGAACCAATTGTTACAGCGTAACCCAATATTTCAACACCTCTTCCCTTAAGTTCAAAGCAAAACTGGGCGTGCAGCACCAGGCCCTGTATCTCCACCTGGGGCTTTTCAGGCGTTATAGCCGGACTTTCCTCCTTAAGAGGTACACCTGATTTTGAGGTAGTAACCCCCACCAAGGGCACGGGAAATTGGTTATCTTAAACACGTCAAGCACACCCTTTATACCATGCAAAAAAACCGTTTAGAAGCCTTCAGCGATGGGGTTCTCGCCATTATCATCACCATCATGGTACTGGAAATCAAGGTGCCCCACGGGGAAGCACTGAGCGACCTGCTGCCCCTGGTGCCTGTTTTTCTGAGTTATGTGCTGAGTTTCGTTTACCTCGGTATTTACTGGAACAACCACCATCATATGTTGCATACTGTACAACGGGTAACCGGCAGCATACTCTGGTCTAACCTGCACCTGCTTTTCTGGCTGTCACTGGTCCCGTTTGCAACCGGCTGGATGGGCGAAAACAATTTCGGGGCGGTGCCCATGGCGCTTTATGGCTTTATCCTGCTCATGGCTGCCCTGGCCTATTACCTGCTGCAAATCCGCATCATCCGCAGCCAGGGCCCCGATTCTGTCCTGGCCAAAGCCGTCGGGAAAGATTGGAAAGGGAAGGCCTCCCCCCTCTTATACATTTTGGCCATCGCCCTGTGCTGGGTAAACCCCTTGCTGGCCGGAGCGGTTTACCTGCTGGTAGCCCTTATCTGGCTTATTCCAGACCGCCGTATTGAAAAACGCCTGGAATGATTAACCGGCTGCTAGCCCGTTTTTCTCCAGGATGGCCCGGTTGATGCGTTTGACCAGGCCCGGCCCCTCATAGATAAAGCCGGTGTAGAGCTGCACCAGGCTGGCCCCGGCCTCCAGTTTTTCAAGCGCGTCTTCGGGGCTGTGGATGCCGCCCACGCCGATGATCGGGAATGCGCCCCCGCTCTTTTCATGCAGGAAACGGATCACTTCCGTGGCCCGTTTGCTCAAGGGCTTCCCGCTTAAACCGCCAGGCTCATCTGTAATCAGTGCGTCCGATTTCAACCCCTCCCGCCCAATAGTTGTGTTGGTGGCAATTACGCCGTCGATCCCTGTCTCCGCTACAATTTCAATGATGTCGCGGAGTTGCGCCTCGCTGAGGTCTGGCGCGATTTTAAGCAAGATCGGCTTTTCAGCCCTGCCGGTTGTAAGGGCCTCACGCTTATTCTCCCGTTTCATCATGCGCAGCAATTCGGAAAGGGGTTTGCGGTCTTGAAGCTCGCGCAGGCCCGGCGTGTTGGGCGAACTCACATTAACCACAAAGTAATCCACATAGGGGAAAAGGGCCTCGAAACAGATCATATAATCCTTTGCGGCCTGCTCATTGGGGGTAACCTTATTCTTGCCGATGTTCCCGCCCACCAGCACGCGGTGCTCCTTTTTCAGCTGTTCCACAGCTTCGAATACCCCACGGTTGTTGAAACCCATCCGGTTGATTATGGCCTGGTCGGCCTTCAGGCGGAAAAGTCGTTTTTTCGGGTTGCCAGGCTGGGCCTTCGGGGTAAGGGTGCCAATTTCTACAAAACCGAACCCAAAATCGGCCAGTTGATTGTAGAGCAGAGCATCCTTGTCAAAGCCGGCCGCCAGTCCAACGGGGTTCGGGAATTTGATCCCGAACACCTCCCGCTCCAGGCGGGGGTCGCTCACCACAAAACAACGCCTCAATAGGGGGGCCAGTCCCATCCCGTGCAGGAAGCGGATCAAGGCAAAGGACCAGTGGTGTATGCGTTCAGGGTCGAAAAGAAAAAGTATGGGGCGCAACAGGGCTTTGTACATGCAGGACGAAATTTCGCCAAAAATACGAACTTCCCCGGGGTTTCCCAGCCGCGAAAACCCTTGTGGCCCATTCTCAGTGAGGCGAACCGCCGGTTTCGGGGTCTTCATGGAGCGGGGTCATGGGCCGCCTGTTTACCTCCCCGCATAAATCGCTGTAGCGCTGGTATTGGCCGGGGTTGAAGGTGCCCAGCAAAAGACGGTCGTATTTCCTCGCATTGGCCAGCATGGCTTCCTTGATTTCCTCATACTTGTGCCCGAGGGCTGCCAGGTCTTCCGGGCTGCCCTGTGGATGGGTGTCGAGCAGTACACGTGCCTGGGCTTCGAGGGGGCTGTTTTCAGCCTCGAGGGCATCGGCCCAGCCGTGCAGTTTTTGCTGCTGTTCGGCACTCAGCATAAAAACCTGAATGATCAGGTCGGTGTCTTTCCCGCCAATGCCCAGGGTACACTCCTGGGCAAAAACAGAGGTCGTAAAGCCCCAAAAGGCGAGCAACAGGAAGATTTTTTGTCGCATATTTGTCTGGGTTGCGACCCGCAAGCCACGCAGGCGGCTCAGGCGGGTTCGTATTCCAACTAATAACTCAAATTTAGCTATTAAAGTATCTGTGAACACGCTCTTAGACCGATTCCTGCGCTATGTGCGCATCGACACCCAAAGCGACCCCGAATCTGCCTCAACCCCGAGTACCGAAAAGCAATGGGAACTGGCCAGGCTGCTGGCCCGGGAAATGGAACAGATGGGCCTTTCAGACGTCAGGCTCGACGATAAGGCATACCTGACCGCAACCCTGCCGTCAAATAGCGATGCCCCGGTGCCTGTGATCGGTTTCGTCTCCCATTTCGATACAAGCCCCGATTTCAGCGGGGCCAGGGTGAACCCCCGGGTCGTTGCCGGATACGATGGGGGCCCCATTGCATTGAATGCCGCCCAGGGGGTGATACTCACTCCTTCCGAATTCCCGGAAATGCTCCTCTACAAGGGGCAGACCCTGGTGGTCACCGACGGGACCACCTTGCTGGGGGCCGATGACAAGGCGGGTATTGCCGAAATTCTAACGGCCATGGAATTCTTACTGGCCCACCCTGAAATTCCGCATGGTACCATCCGCATCGGCTTTACCCCCGACGAGGAAATTGGCCGGGGCGCCCACCACTTCGATGTGGAAGCCTTCGGGGCCCAATGGGCCTACACGGTAGACGGGAGCCAACTGGGTGAGTTGGAATACGAAAATTTCAACGCTGCCAAGGCCCGCATTCGCGCCCATGGAAAAAGCGTCCACCCCGGCTATGCCAAAGACAAAATGGTCAATGCCCTGGGGGTTTTGCGTAACCTGCTGGCGGAACTGCCCGCGGAAGAAGTACCCGAGAAAACCTCGGGCCGGGAAGGCTTTTTCCACGTGCATCATATGGCGGGAAGCGTAGAGGAAGCCACAGCCGACCTGCTGATTCGCGACCACAGCCGGAAGGGCTTCGAAAACCGCAAAGCGCTGCTGGAAGGGCTGGTGGAGCGGCACCGGCAGACTTCAAAGGCCAAAATCGAACTCACCCTGGAAGACCAGTACTACAACATGGAGGAAAAAGTTTTGCCTGTATTCCCGATCGTAACCGTGGCCGAACAGGCCATGAGGGCCGTGGGAGTCGCTCCCATCGTAAAGCCTATAAGAGGCGGAACCGACGGGTCGCAGCTCAGCTACATGGGCCTGCCCTGCCCCAACCTGTTCGCAGGCGGCCACAACTTTCACGGGAAATACGAATTCATCCCCCTGGAAAGTATGGAAAAAGCAGTTGAGGTAATCGTGAAAATTTGCGAACTTACGGCTACCCAACCTGCCGATACATGGACAAACAAGAACGCCTAGCAGCTTTTTTTGGAAAAAAGGGCCCGTATCAGGAGGGCCTGGCCACCTTGCGCAACCTGTTGCAGCAAACCGAACTGCAGGAACATTTCAAGTGGAGTGCCCCTGTTTATACCATGGACGGGGAGAATGTATGTGGGTTGATGGCCTTTAAGAACCACTTCGGCCTGTGGTTCTTCAACGGGGTATTCCTGTCGGATCCCCTGGGGGTTCTCACCAATGCCCAGGAGGGCAAAACCAAGGCCATGCGGCACTGGAAATTCCAGGCTGTTTCGGAGATCGACCCAAAGCAGGTACGCGCCTATGTACTGGAAGCCATTGCCCTGGCCCGCAAAGGGGTAAAACTGGCCCCGGCGCCACCCCGGGAACTCGTTGTGCCTGAGCGGTTACAGGCCGCCCTTACTGCCGATCCCGGGCTGCTTGCCCAATTCGAAGCCCTGGCCCCGTACAAGCAGCGCGACTACGCAGAATACATCGAACAGGCCAAACAGGAGGCCACCCGGGAGCGCCGGATGGCAAAGATCCTGCCCATGATCAGGCAGGGCCTCGGTTTGAACGACAAATACCGCAACTGCTGACCTTAAAACGGCAGTCAAAAGCCCATAAACCCAGAGATGATACAAACCCGAAATGTGCGTTACGGCCCCGCTGAACTTTCCCTGGAAGGATTGCTGGCTTATGACGATGCAACCGCTTCGAAAAGGCCGGTAGTGCTTATTTCCCCAACTATCAGGGGCCGTACTGACTTCGAGGAGGAGAAAGCGCGGGAACTGGCCGGGATGGGTTATGCTGCCCTGGCCATCGACCTTTATGGGGGCGGAAAAAAAGTACGCCCGCCCGAAGAGGCACGGGCCCTAATGGATGTCTTGAATTCAGACCGCAAATTATTGCTGCAACGCATGGAACTGGCGCTTGCAGCAGCGAGCCACCTGCCTGAAGCCGATTCGAAACGCCTTGCGGCCATCGGGTTCTGTTTCGGCGGGAAGTGCGTGCTTGACCTGGCCCGCAACGGCGCTGACCTGGCGGCGGTTGCCAGTTTCCACGGACTCTATGACGCCCCGGGCATCAATAACGAAACCCCTGTAAAGGCCCGGGTGCTGGTGCTGCACGGCTGGGACGACCCGCTGGCCCCGCCTGAAACCGTGGTGGCCCTGGGTCAGGAACTCACCCGCAAACAGGCCCGCTGGGAGTTGGTTGCCTTCGGCCATACGGGCCACGCCTTTACCAATCCGATGGCAGATGGCACCACAAAAGGGCTCCGTTACAACCCGGAGGCCAGTGCCTTGGCCTGGGAACGCATGCTGGCATTTTTAAAATCAGCCTTTACCCCCGAATAGCCGGGAAAAAACCCAGTCGGCGGATTGGGCCTTACAGGATGCGGCCCTATTTTTCGGCCGGGGAAATGGGGCATTCCCCTACTGGTATCCTGATAGCGCATTGCATCGGGGTGGGTTAACTTGGTTCCCGGGGTGGGCGGGGGTTTCCCACCAGGCCGAAATTCCACCTGGCGCCAATTCCCCCTGGCTGCCTGAAATCGTATAGTTCCCAATTCCATCTCCCCGCGTGGCATAGCGACCTGATCAATATCATTAACCCTATTGCGCCTTTGGTTTATCTTGAAGGGTGCCCGTGCAGGCCACTTGCCAAACGGGTCGTTAATTTGGCAATCCGACACATTAAGGTTATCGGTGTATGAAAAATGTATTCCTGAAAGGTCGGGAGTGGATTAAATTCAGCGTTTTCCGTCCCATCCTCCTCAAAGCCGGCGCAGTACTGGCCCGTCATGCCGAAGTACCCGATAAGCCTGTATTTGGCAGGGCTGATTTTGACTGGGTAACTACCCTGGAAGCAAATTGGACCGCGGTCAGGGATGAATTTGAGGCCCTGAGTGATTTGCAGCAGCACCTGCCCGCCATACAGGATATACAACAGGAGCAAAAGGTCCTGAATCAGGACCAGAACTGGAAAACGTTCTTTTTATACGGCTTCGGGCAAAAAGCCCGGTTGAATTGTTCGTTGTGCCCCAAAACAACAGCCCTGCTCGAATCGATCCCCGGCATGAAAACCGCCTTTTTTTCAGTGATCGCCCCCGGTAAGCACATACCGGCCCACAAAGGTCTTTTTAAAGGGATTATCCGCTCGCACCTGGGCCTGATCATACCCGGCAAACCGGGTACCTGCCGCATGCGGGTCGAAGACCAGCTCTATAATTGGAAACCGGGTGAAGTGGTGGTCTTCGACGATACCTACGAACATGAGGTGTGGAATGATTCCGATAGCCCCAGGGTGGTTTTGCTGTTAGATGTGCTGCGCCCCTTCCGCCCCCCGTTTTCCTGGTTCAATGACAGGATTATCGGGCTGATAACCGGTTCGTCCTACGTGCGAGATGCCAAAAAAAGGCATCAGCAATGGGAGGCTGAATTTCACCGCAACCTGAAAAGGGCTGCTGGCTAAACTTACTTCAACCCCCACCCATTGTGATACGTGGCCCGGGTAAGGCGATGCGCCTCTTCATCGGCAAACCGCCCGCGGGTGGCATCCCAGTCGAGCTTGCGACCGCATTTGTAGGCGATATTGCCCATATGCGATACCCTTGCAGCGTGGAAGCCCACCTCAATGGGCGCGCGCAATATGGAGGCATCGCGGCTCCGGACCGCCTCGATGAAATTGGCTGTATGCAGGTCGAGCCCGCTGCCATCGGCCCGTCTCAGGGGAATGGCTTCCATCTTGGTCTGGTCCGGCAACTGCCTCCAACTTTCATGCTCGTTCTCAGGGATAACCTCCCACCCGCCCCGGTCGAGCACCAGGGTGCCGTTATTACCCACAAAGGCAATACCGTGGTTGCGGCCAAAGTTGCCTCCGTCAATGCCGGTGGCGTGTTCCCAGAGCAGGTTAAAGCCGTCAAACTCATAAACGGTCTGCAAGGTATCGGGGGTCTCGGAGGCGTCGTCGGCATAGGCAAACTTCCCGCCCGAGGCCATTACGTTTTTCGGGGTTTCTGCCTTCATGCCGAATAAGGCATAATCGATCAGGTGCACCCCCCAGTCGGTCATTAACCCCCCGGCATAGTCCCAGAACCATCTGAAATTGAAGTGAAAACGGTTTTCGTTGAACGGGCGGTCCTGGGCAGGGCCCAGCCATAACTTGTAGTCTACCCCGCCGGGTACCGGGCTGTCGGGCAGCACCGGCACGGGGCGCATCCAGCCCTGGTAGGCCCAGGTCTTAACCAGGCGCACAGAGCCCAGGGCCCCGGTGTGCAAAAAGTCCACCGCTTCCCGGAAGTGGGGTTGGCTGCGCTGCCATTGCCCGATCTGTACCATGCGTCCGCTGCGGTTCACCGCGGCCAGCATGCGGTCGCATTCCTCGATGGAATTGGCGATGGGTTTCTCGCAATACACATCTTTTCCGGCCTCAAGGGCATCGGTGAGTTGCAGGCAATGCCAGTGGTCGGGGGTGCCGATCACCACCACATCAATGTCTTTCCGGTCTAGCAACTGCCGGTAGTCGGCATAGGTATCGGGCTTGCGAAGGCCAGCCCCTTCGATCTCGGCTACCCGTCGGTCGAGAACGCGCCGGTCGACGTCGCACAGTGCCACCACCTCCATGTCGGGCAGCCGCATCAGGGATGAGAGGTCTGAAAAGCCCATCCCGTTGCAGCCGATAAGGCCGAGCCTGATACGGTCGTTGGCCCCAAGCGGCCCTGCAGCTTTGGCCCATAGGGCGGTTGGCAATGCGGCGGCGGCAGCCCCGAGGGCTCCCGTTTTCAAAAAGGTTCTGCGCGGATTCATAAGGCTCTGGTTTAAGAGCCCTTAATGTACTGAAATCATCCTTCAAAAAAAAGACACCGGCCAGGGCCGGTGTCTCTGATTCAGGTTTAAGCCGCCAGTCGGATTACTCCTTTTCTTCTGTGGCTTTTTTGCTCATTTCCATGGAAATAGCCGAACGATCGAACTTCAGGCGCCCGGCCATGGTTTCGATAATGCAGGAAAAATCCTTGTCGTTCAAGTCAACCACCTTGCCGTAAAGGCCGCTTTTGGTGACAATCTTATCTCCTTTTTTCAGGTTCTGAACAAATTTTTTCTCATCCTTCTGACGCTTGATCTGCGGGCGTATCATAAAAAAATACGCAACCGCGAAGATCAAGATCATAGGCAGGAACTGGTTGAGTCCTTCCATCTTGATACTTGGGAATTACTTCACCGGGCCCACAGGGGTGGCGCCGGTTTTGGGGTTTACAAAAGCTTTGATACGCAGCAATTCCGCACCGGCAGCCGTATTGGCACGTACCGTTACCGTTTTGGTTACCTGCCCGCTGCCCGAACCGTTGAAATTAACCTTGATTTCCCCTTTCTCTCCAGGGGCAATAGGTTCATTCAGGGGGGCCTGGGGAACGGTGCAGCCACAACTAGCGGCCGTGTTGGTAATGATCAGGGGGGCGTTGCCCGTGTTGGTGAACACAAATACGGTTTCCTGGGGTGTACCCTGTTCAATGGTTCCAAAATCGTACTCGGAGGCCTCGAAGGTCATCACGGGCATGCTTTTGGAAGCTTCATCGCGCTCGGCAGCCATTTCTACATTCTCCGTATTGATTTTTTCGGAGGCTTTTTCCTTGCATGATACCAGGGCCGAAAAGGCCAGGACGCTCAGGATAACAGTGGTTTTATTCATGACAAATTTTTATTGATTCAAGCAAAAATAGAAATAATTTACTTACAGCAGTCCGCGCCCGGTTTTTTTAAGCTTTCCGGATTCCCGGTATTCCCGAATGAGTTTGTCAAGGATTCCATTGATGAATACACTGCTTTTGGGGGTGGAATATTCCTTGGCGATCTCCAGGTACTCGTTGATGGTGACCCGCTCCGGGATGGACGGAAAATAGAGCAATTCAGCAATGGCCATCTTCAGTAAAATACCGTCGATCTCTGCGATGCGCTCCTTGTCCCAGTTCGGCGTCTTGCCTTCGATTTCCTGATCGAGCGCCTCGGAATGCACCAGGGATTTGCGCAACAGGTCGAGGGCAAAATCCATGTCTTCCTTGTTTTTTAACAGGGCCGGAAGCAGGTACGCTTCGGGCGATTGCTCGCTGATTTTGGAGAGGCGCTTGGCGATGTAGGTATTTACCAGGGGAATGTCGTCTACCCAGGTAATGCCTTCGTCTTCGAGAAAATCATAAATCTTGTCGTTGGGGGCTACAATGTCGCGGTAAATGGCCACCACAAACTCCCGGTCGACCGCCCATGAGGGCTCTCCTGCACAGTATTGGGCATATTCGGGGCTTTCCAGCAGCTGGCGGAAGATGTTCTTCACATATTCCTCATGCAGGTACCATTGCCTCAGTTTTCGTTTCTCCAGTGCCTCGGTCAGGGCGGTATTGGCACTCAGGGAGGCCAGCAGGGCATTATTCCCCAGCCTTTTCGGGCCGGGCGGGTCAGACTCGCTCGACTTCAGGTATTTGCGCTCGCCCATTTCCAGCTGGGAAACGGCCATCTGGTGGAGCTCCCGAAGCAAACCCAGCATGAGCAGGTACAACGTATAGGTTTGGCCGATACTCTGTTTGAGGAATTTTTCCTGGGCCTCTAGGGAGCCTTCGCGGGTATGGAGCAGGGCGTAGAGGCACTGCATTACTTTTACCCGGATTTGCCGTCTGGTTAGCATGTAAAGAACTTTGCTGTAATAAACGCCGCAAAAATAGGAAACGAATCCGAATTCCGGCAAGGCTGCCGGGTATCTTGTGAATTTAATAACGCAGGCTTCGCAGGCAATGCCCTATATTTGTCAGCGATCCGTACCCCGAACCCGGGCGGAGCTCCCAGCAATGAAAGAACTCAGGCATCTCAACAAGTATTTCCGAAAATATTGGGGAAAGCTCGTGGTGGGAACTTTAATAACCATCGTTGCGCGGGTTTTTTCCCTGGTTATGCCCTCGTATGTAAAAAACATCGTGGAGGTGGTGGAGCAGTACAACCAGGGCGCCCTGGAGCGCTCCCTGGCCGGGGACCGGCTCCTGGAATACATCGCCATCATTTTCGGGGCGGCCCTGCTTTCGGGCTTTTTCACTTTTTTGATGCGGCAGACCATCATCAACGTGTCGCGATATATCGAGTTCGACCTTAAAAATGAGGTGTACGACCACTACCAGCAGCTGAGCCTGAATTTTTACAAGAACAACCGCACCGGCGACCTGATGAACCGGATCAGCGAAGACGTGAGCCAGGTGCGCATGTACGCCGGGCCGGCCATCATGTACGGCATTCAGACCCTAACCCTCTTTGCCTGCCTCATCCCCCTGATGTTCATCAAGGCACCCACCATGGCCTTCTACTCCCTGGTGCCACTGCCTTTCCTCTCGGTGCTCATATACTGGATAAGCCGCATCATCCACGAGCGGTCTACCAAGGTGCAGGCCTACCTCTCTACCCTGTCTACGTTTGCCCAGGAGTCCTTTTCGGGAATATCCGTGATCAAGGCCTATGCCCTGGAACCCCGGGTTAACCGCGATGCGGCAGACCTGGCTCTGGAGGGGCGCGACAAGAGCATGGACCTGGCCAAGGTCAATGCCTGGTTCTTCCCCCTGATGATTCTGATGATCGGGGTAAGCAACATCTTTGTAATCTACGTGGGAGGTGTGCAATATGTCAAAGGGGAGATCAGTTCCCTGGGCACCATCCTGGAGTTCATCATCTACGTGAACATGCTAACCTGGCCCGTGGCCATCGTGGGCTGGCTCACCTCCATCGTGCAGAATGCCGAGGCTTCCCAGAAAAGGATCAACGAATTCCTGAACACGAAGCCCGATATCACCAACCCCACCCCGGAACCCCAGGCCATTGCGGGAAAAATAGTCTTCGACAAGGTGGGCTTTACCTATCCCGACACCGGCATACGGGCCTTGAGCGGGCTTTCCTTTACGGTAAACCCGGGCGAAACCCTGACCATCTTGGGCAAAACCGGGTCGGGAAAATCGACCGTGCTCGACCTGATCGCACGCCTGTACGATGTTACCGAGGGCGAAATCCGCATTGACGACAAACCCATAGAGCAAGCGAACCTGGAGGCGCTGCGGCAGGCCATTGGGGCCGTGCCACAGGATGCCTTCCTCTTTTCCGACACCATCGAGAACAACATCCGCTTTGGCAAGGAGGCCGCCGGCCGGGAGGAAATAGAACGGGTCGCCACCCAGGCCGTGGTTCACGAAAACATCACAGGTTTTGCCCAGGGGTATCAAACCGTGCTGGGCGAACGCGGCATTACCCTGAGCGGGGGGCAGAAACAGCGCATCTCCATTGCCCGGGCCCTGATTAAAGACCCGGTGATCTACCTGTTCGACGACTGCCTCTCGGCCGTGGATACCGAAACCGAAGAGGCCATTCTCTCCAACCTCAAAAAAGCTTCGAAGCACAAAACAACGCTGATCGTGAGTCATCGGGTTTCTTCTGCCATCCACGCCGATAAAATACTGGTGTTGGAAAACGGCCGCATGATTCAATGGGGTACGCATGATGAACTCATGGAGCAGGAGGGCTACTACAAAGAGCTATATTTCAACCAGCTATCAAGTAAAGAAAACTAGAAAAAAATTGCCGATTTAGCATTTTTTTTACATTTTTGAAATCTTTTACAATCGCTTATTAAGAAATATAGTAACGATGAGTGAGCATGAACTAACCGACCAGGATGAGATTTTTTCCAAAGTGTTGCGGGCGGGCCGGAGGACCTATTTTTTTGATGTGCGCAGTACCCGGGCCGGGGACTATTACCTCACGGTAACCGAAAGCAAGAAGTTTACACACGACGACGGCTCGTTCCACTACAAAAAACACAAGATTTACCTCTACAAGGAAGATTTCGACTCCTTCCGCTCCCTGCTTGACGAAATGACCGATTACATTGTGCAGGAAAAAGGGGAAGAGGTAATTTCGGAACGGCACCAAAAAGATTTCCGCCGGGTCGATCCTTCCGAGAACGGCAGTACCGACAGTACCGGAAGCTATGTAGACGTCAATTTCGACGACATCTGAATGTAGCTAACAAACCCCCCAAGGCCCAAAAGGGCCTTTTTTTATTTCCGGGCACCCCAAAAACGGCCCCGCTTTTTGGTTCGGCCGGCAGGGCGCTGTATCTTTAAACCCGGCCCGCGACCCCGGCAAATCGGGCCGCCTGAAGCACTTTAAATCCAACTTTATGAAGTCTTTTTGCAAACTCCCCCTCTTCAGCTTTTTCTTCGCTTTTTCTGCCCTGGCACAAACCGTACCCGGCCTGGAGTATTACCTGCCCCAGGGAATTTCCTACAACCCGGCCATCCCCACCCCCGAATCGGTGATCGGCCACCAGGTTGGGGAGTGGCATGTAACCCACGACAAACTGGTCCAGTACATGCAGGCCCTGGCCCAGGCCAGCAACCGCATTGCCATCGAAGACCGCGGCAGTACCTTTGAAGGGCGGCCCCTTTTGCTGCTTACCGTTACCTCCCCGGCAAACCACGCCCGCCTCGAGCAAATACGCCGCCAGCACCTCGCCCTTTCTGAAGCAGGAGCCGCCCCTGCCGACCTGGAAGAGCTGCCCGTGGTGGTCTACCAGGGCTTTTCCGTACACGGCAACGAACCCAGCGGAGCCAACGCCGGGCTGGCCTATGCCTATTACCTTGCAGCCGCACAGGGACCTGAAATGGAGGACATGCTTGAACATTTGGTCATTCTCGTGGACCCTTCCTTCAACCCCGACGGCCTGCAGCGCTTCGCCTACTGGGCCAACACGAACCGCAGCATGAACCTGAATCCCGACCCGAACGAGCGCGAATACCACGAGGTCTGGCCCGGGGGGCGTACCAACCACTACTGGTTCGATGTGAACCGCGACTGGCTGCCGGTGCAATTGCCCGAAAGCCGCGCCCGCATCCGCACCTTCCACGACTGGCTGCCCAACATTCTGACCGACCACCACGAAATGGGCACGAATTCGACCTTCTTCTTCCAGCCGGGCGAGCCGAGCCGGGTACACCCCCTTACCCCGAAGCGCAACCAGGAACTGACTGCTGAAATTGGCGCCTACCACGCCAGGGCACTCAACAAAATAGGCTCCCTGTATTACTCGGAAGAAGACTACGACGATTACTACTATGGGAAAGGATCTACCCTGCCCGATGTGAACGGCAGCATTGGCATCCTTTTCGAACAGGCCAGCTCGCGCGGCCATATCCAGGAGAGCGACAACGGGCTGCTCACCTTTCCCTTTACCATACGAAACCAGTTTACAACCGCCCTCTCCACCATTGAAGCCGCCTCCCAGATGCGCACCAAGCTGCTCGGGTACCAGCGCGAATTCTTCCATAATATGCGAGCCGAACGCGGCGGCTCGAAAGGCTATGTCTTCGGGGACGCCAAAGATGCCGCCAAGGCCTGGCACCTGGCCGAGATCCTGAGGCGGCACCAAATCGAAGTACGGCCCCTGGCCGGTGATCAGACCATCGCCGGGAAGACCTATACAAAAGGCCACAGCTATGTGGTGCCCCTCGACCAGAAAAACCCGCGGCTGATCCGCGCCATGTTCGAAACCCGGACCAGCTTTACAGACAGCTTGTTCTACGATATTTCAGCCTGGACATTCCCCCTGGCCTTCGACCTGGATTACGCCGAACTGCCCACCCTGCCGGCCACGGGCCAGGCCCTGGAAGAATTGCCTGCCCTGGGGGGCAGCGTGGAAAACCGCAGCCAGTACGCCTATTTGTTCGAATGGCACGAGTACTACACCCCAAAATTGCTCAACACGATTTTACAGGCCGGGGTGCGGGCCAAGGTAGCCCTTGAGCCCTTCAGGCAGGGCGGCCGCAATTTCGACTACGGCACTATCATGGTTCCGGTACAGAACCAGGACAAAGACCCGCAGGCCATTTACCAGCTGCTGCAGGAAGCAGTGGCCGGAACCGGGGTACCCGTATACGCGGCCGAGACCGGAATCACCGAAGGCATTGATTTGGGCAGCCGGGAGTTCGAAGCGCTAAAGGCCCCCAAGGTGGCCATGCTGGTAGGCAACGGCATACCTTCGTACGAAGCCGGGGAGATCTGGCACCTGTTAGACACCCGTTACAACGTCCAGCTTACCAAGATAGACACCGATTACCTGGGTCGCACCGACCTGAGCCGGTATACCGACATCATTGTTCCAGGCCTGTGGGGCTCCAACGGCATTTCGGAGAGCGGGGCCAAAAACCTGGCGGAATGGGTATCGGAAGGCGGCACCCTGATCGCCTACCAAAATGCGGCCAACTGGCTTAAAGAAAAGGAACTCATGTCGCTGAACTTCCGCAAAGACAGTACCCTGCAGGCCAAAAACATCCGTTTTGACCAGAAAGGCGATTTCTTTGGGGCCCAGGTTACGGGAGGCGCCATTTTCGAAGCCCGACTCGACCGGTCGCATCCGGTCGGGTGGGGTTACCGGCACGATAAGGTGGCCCTCTTCCGCGATTCGAACATCTACCTCGACCCCGAGAAGAACAGTTTTGACAACCCCCTGCAATACTCAGACAGCCCGCTGCTGAGTGGCTATATCTCTGAAGAGAATGCCAAGCTCATCTCGGGCAGTGTGCCTTTCAAGGTGAGCCGCAAAGGCCAGGGACGCGTCATCCTCTTTACAGACAATACCAATTTCAGGGCGTTCTGGTACGGCACCAACAAATTGCTGATGAATGCCATCTTTTTCGGGCATATCATGTAGTTAGCGCCCCTTGACGTATAACAAGTTGTGTAAAAACAGGCCCAGCGGGGCCACAACTGCAGGGGCGGTACCGGCCAGCCAGGCCAGGGTAACGCCCAGCAACAGCAGGTAAACCGGGAAGGCCAGCAGTGCAAAACCAAAGCGGTAGGTGCTGCGGAATTCGGGTTCCGGCACCCTGGGGGCCATCCAGAGCCGCCAAAGCCCCACGACCGGCAGGTTTACCAGCTGAAAGAAGCCATCCCATACGGTGTACAGGAACCCCTTTTTAAGCCGGTACGCCGGAACCGTCCGGGTTTCTCCGGCGAGGAAGCTGTTAACCGCCCCGGGCTGCAGGTAGTCTGGGTGCAGGGCGTCCAGGGCAGCCTGTTGGGACTCATAGTCTGAATCGGCGGGAATATGGGTGGTAAGCCCGGTCAGGGAATCGGTTACCGCCTGTATCATGTTGCGCACGTCCTGCACCTCTTCCCCAGATTGCAGGATGGGAGCCGCCGCAATAGGTTGGCCGAACCGATAAGACACCCTGTCGGGAAAACCGGCGGCATCCTGGTAATTGATCCCCACGGGAACCAGCTGCAGGTCACTTTCGGGGTAGTTCGAAAGCGTCAAGGAAACGATGCGGGTAAACCCCTTGCTTAAAGGGCGGACCTGCCTCCGGATGTTGTGGTTCGCTTCGGGGAACAGCAACAGGGGCTCCCCTTTTTGCAACAATTCCGCGCAGTTATCGAAAATGGCCTGGTTTCGGCCCAGGGTCTCGCGACCGTCGCGCAGGCGATATACCGGCAGCATGCGCAATCCTGCAAAAACCGATTTTAAAAATTTCCCCTGAAACACGTCTGAACGGGTCAGAAAATAGGGCCGGGCGTTTTTCATAAAGGCCGCCAGCAGCAAGGGGTCGAGCAAGGCGTTCTGGTGGTTGGGCAGCAAAAGCACGGCCCGGTTGAGCGGCACGTGCTCCATCCCTTCAAAGCGGATCTTTTTGTAGTAGCACCAGAGCGCCGCCTGCATCAACTTTTTTAAAAGCGCATACATCATGGTATCCCGGCCGTTTGTTTCCGGGTCGAGGGAAGTCCCCACAGCCCGGCGATGAGCAGGCCTGAAACCAGGTGCCAGATGCCCCAGAAGGCAGCAACCAGCGCCATCCCCCCAAGGCCGTCGAAAAAAGTGAAAATAAGCAACAGGCCCAGGCCTGAATTCTGAATGCCTGTTTCAAGGGTCAGGGTTTTTACGTCTGCCGGGGGCAGTTTCAGGGCACGCCCCCACCCGTATCCCGTGAGCAGGGCAAGGGCGTTGTGCAGCACCACGATTCCAAAGACTAGGCCCACGTAGGCCTGGAAGGTGTCGCGGTCTTTCCAAATGGCAAATAGTACCAGCCCTGTAAAAAAGAGCAGGGAGGCTGCCTTGAAAAAAGGAGAGAGCCGGTCTGCCCAGCGGGGCCGGTACCGGCGGATGGCCATACCGAGCAAAAGGGGCAACCCGAGCAGCAGCGCCACCAATCGTATCATTTCCGGCAAGTTTACATCCACGGCCTTTAAAATGCCGGCTGTAGGGCCGTACAAGCCGCCCCACAACTCCAGATTCAGGGGAGTCAGGGTAACTGCCAGCAGGGTGGCGAAAGCCGTCAGGCTAACCGACAAGGCAGTATTGCCACCTGCCAGCTGGGTCATGAAATTGGAGACGTTGCCGCCCGGGCAGGAGGCCACCAATATCATCCCCAGGGCAAAGCTGGGCTGGGGCTCCAGCCAGGTCACCAGCAAAAAGGTGAGGCCCGGCAGCAGCACAAACTGGCTGGACAGGCCTGCGAAAACGGCTCTGGGAGCCTTGCGCAACCGGTCGAAATCGGAAAACCGGAGTTCAAGGGCGATGCCGAACATCACCAGGGCCAGGGCCAGATTCAGGGTCCAGAGCTGATTCGAATCGAAGGCAATGTTGACCTGGTCGACAGCGGTTTGTTGAAGAATCAAGTACAGTCAGTTTTTCGCCTCCACCGGGGCAGACTGGTCTGCCTAAGCTGACCAGAATCGGAAAAACCACAAGGGCGGGGGCAGGGTTCCGTTTGAATTTGAGAAGATAGAAAGCCTGCACCGAATACGCAAGTTATTGGTACCTTTAAGGAGAATTTGAACCCTGTCAGATGGCAAGAACCCCCAGCAACATGCTGCCCCTGGGCACCCGGGCCCCGCTCTTTATGCTGCCCGATGTGGTAAGCGGGCTCACCCTGAGCCTGACGGAATTACAGGGCCCCTCGGGTACCGTTATCCTGTTTATCTGCAACCATTGCCCCTTTGTGAAGCACGTAAACGCCGGTGTGGTAAGCCTGGCCCGGCAATACCAGCCCAAGGGGATTGCTTTTGTGGCCATTTCCAGCAACGATGTGGCGCATTATCCCGATGACAGCCCTGAAAAAATGAAGGAAACCGCCCTGGCGGAAGCCTATCCCTTTCCGTACCTCTACGACGAAAGCCAGGAGGTGGCCCGGGCTTATGATGCCGCCTGTACCCCCGACTTCTACCTGTTCGACGGGTCGGGCAAGCTTGTGTACCGGGGGCAACTCGACGACAGCCGGCCCGGCAACGGCCTTCCGGTTACAGGGGCCGACCTGGAAGGGGCAATGAAACTCTTGTTGGCCGGAAATCCTATTCCTCCCGACCAGAAACCCAGCCTGGGTTGCAACATCAAATGGAAACCGCAGACTTAGCTTACTCCATGCTTTTGAATTGGAATGCTACCTTTCACACGGTCTCGGGAAACCAAGCCAGCTGGGAACCCCTGAAACCCGAAACCGTTCGGCAATATACCGAAACGGGCATGCAGGCCTACCAGGAACATTACCCGCATCTTTGGCAGGGGGGTGACCCGAGCCCCTACCTGGAGCGGCATTTTAATCCGGAAAAAGTGCTGGAAGACCTGCATGACCCCGCCCTGAAGCACGCCTTGCTGTACTACGGCAGTCAAACCGCAGGCATACTCAAGCTCGACTTCGGCAAAGACAGCGGGGATTTCTACCCCGGGGAGGCCCTGTTTATTGAAAAAATCTACCTGAAAAAAGCCTTTACCGGACTGGGGCTGGGCAGCGCCCTGCTCGAAAACCTCTGCGATTACGCCCGTCGCTCAGGTTGTCGGGGGTTATGGCTGGAAACCATGTACAAGGGGCCTGCCCGGGCATTCTACCGGCAACAGGGGTTTCATTTCCTGGCCCATGCAGCAGTGCCGTATCCTGAAATATTGCCCGCTGAGAGGGCTATGTGGGTAATGGGGCGCGAAGTCTGATGGCTCAGGTCCAGCCCTCCCGGATCGCCAGGTTCTGGAGGTGGGCCAGGTGGTGGTTGCCGTGCCAGGCATAGCGGCCGATATTTACATCGAGACGTGTGGCCACCCGGCCTTCCGGATGAACAAAAGTCCGGGAGAGGTCGTCGGGCCCCAAACCCCTGAGCAGATACACGAGTCGGGCGTGCACGGCTTGCAAATGATCGAGGGAAAGGACCACAGGGGCGGTGCGGGAATCGAACAGGGCCGCCCAGGCCTTTTCGTCGTAGGCCTTGATCACGGGGGCATCTTCCGTAAGGGCCCATTTGAAGCGTACATAACTGTTGTGGTGGCTGTCTGCCAGGTGGTGCACAACCTGGCGCACCGTCCAGCCCTCCGGTCTGTACGGGGTGTCGAGCCGGGCATCGCCCCAACCGGAAACCAGGCCCCTGACCTGGGCGGGAAGTGCTTCCAGGGCATCGATCCAGCGGGCGATCTGGGTGGGGTCTGCGATTTCGGGCGCTTTAAAATGGCCGATCGGGTACTTGAGGGTTTCCAGGTTTGAAGGATTCATAGGGAAAGGGGTTGCAAGGGTTCTTCCAAAATTAATACAAGTTTAACGGGCCTCCAATTTCATATTCTATATAATCTATTATTTTTGTAGACTATTTATCACACCAAAGACATTCATATGGCAACTTTACGACTGGGAGATACCGCCCCCGATTTTACGGCGGAGACCTCCATGGGAACCCTTAATTTTTACGACTACCTGGGTGATGGCTGGGGCATCCTGTTCTCGCACCCCGCCGATTTCACCCCGGTCTGCACCACCGAACTCGGCACGGCGGCCAAATTCAAAGATGAATTTGCCCAAAGGAACGTAAAAATGATCGCACTGAGCGTGGATGGGGTAGCATCGCACCATGCCTGGATCAGCGACATCAATGAGACCCAGCACACCAGCGTTAACTTCCCGATCATCGCTGACGAAGACCGGAAAGTTTCAGACCTCTACGACATGATTCACCCGAATGCCAACGACACCCTTACGGTGCGCTCTGTTTTCATTATCGGCCCCGACCGGAAGGTGAAACTCATCCTCACCTACCCGGCCTCTACCGGTAGAAACTTTTACGAATTGCTCCGGGTAATCGACTCCCTGCAGCTCACAGCCTACCGCAAAGTAGCCACCCCGGCCAACTGGGAACACGGGCAGGATGTGGTGGTAAGCCCGTCGGTGCCCACCGAAGAAGCGCGCAAACTCTTTGAGAAAGGCGTACGTGAAATTAAGCCGTATTTGCGGCTTACACCCGACCCTACCGCCTAAAACGAATTGGTTCTCAAGAAGATAATTTAAAAGTTACCGACTTTTTTAGCGGGTTGGTAGATTTTTCGCCGTACATTTGCACTTTAATCTATTTAATTTTTATCATGAGTACAGGAACAGTAAAGTTCTTCAATGAATCAAAAGGATTTGGTTTTATTACTGAAGAAGGTTCGCAAAAAGATCATTTTGTACACGTCACAGGCCTTATTGACGAAATTCGCGAAGGTGATGTTGTGGAATTTGAACTGCAACAAGGAAAGAAAGGCATGAATGCTGTGGACGTGCGCGTCGTAGAATAAGCTAGTTTTTCTAAATAAAAACCCCGGCAGAAGCCGGGGTTTTTTTGTTTATAGCCTTCGGGTTTCAGGAAATGCCTTCCAGGGAAACATCGAATAACAGGGGGGCATTAGGAGGAATCACCCCTCCGGCTCCCCTCGAGCCGTAAGCCAGCTCAGCGGGTATCAGCAGCCTTGCCTTGTCGCCGACCTGCAAGAGTTGAATCCCTTCGTCCCAACCGGGGATTACCTGCCCAACCCCCAGGAGGAATTCAATGGGTTCTCCCCGCTGTACTGAGCTGTCAAACAGGGTGCCATCGAGCAGCGATCCCTCGTAATGGACTGATACCCGGTCGCCCTCGGAGGGCTTGGGGCCTTTGCCCTTAGTAAGTATTTTATAGCGCAAGCCGCTCGGGGTTTCCTCGAACCCTTCGGAGTGTTTCTCGAGTTGCGCCTGCATTTCGGCCCGGGCCCTTTTTTCGCGTTCTTCCCCTGATTCCACAAAGGTTTTGAAGGCTGCCACGGCATCCCAGGCTTCGGCTTCTGCCCCTACCCGTACGATTTCAAGCGACTCGATGCGATCGCCCTGGGCGATGGCGTCTACCACTTCCTGGCCCTGCTCCACCATGCCGAAAACTGTGTGCTTGTTATCGAGCCAGGGCGTCGGAACATGGGTGATAAAAAACTGGCTTCCATTGGTGCCGGGACCGGCATTGGCCATGGAAAGCACCCCGGGCCGGTCGTGCCGTAATTCGGAATGGAACTCATCGTCGAACTTATACCCGGGGTCGCCGGTGCCGGTGCCCTTGGGGCAGCCGCCCTGTATCATAAAATCGGCTATGACGCGGTGAAAGGTCAGGCCGTTGTAATAGGGCTTGCCCGGACCTGAGGCGTTGTTTTCGAGGCTGCCTTCGGCCAGCCCCACGAAGTTGCCCACCGTTCCAGGGGTTTTGTCGTGGGTGAGCTTTACGGTAATGGCCCCTTTAGGGGTATTGAATTTGGCGTAGATTCCGTTCTGCATGTTTTCGTATTTAGGCCGCAAAGATACGATAATATTCGGGCACGCCCGAACCGGTTTAGCGGCCTTCCGTACCGGTAAGCCCGTCAAATCCGGCTTTGTCGGCCAGGTAGATCAGGGAGGTCATTGCTGCAGCCCCCAGTTCCAGCTCGCGCCGGTTCACGGCATCGAAGGTATCGGTTTCGGCGTGGTGGTAATCGAAATACCGCTGCGAATCGGGCCTCATACCAGACAGGATACCGCCTTGGGGCTTGAGTGGTCCGATATCGGCCCCGCCCCCGCCGCGGCTAAGCTGCAAATCCAGATAGGGCTCAAAGAAGGGCTCCCACTGCCTGATTTTTTCAAAGGCGGCGTCGGTACAATCAAATGAGAATCCCCGGGGTGTAAACCCGCCCGCGTCGCTCTCCAGAGCGAAGACATGGTTTTCCAGGTTCTTCAGGGCTTCCTCGGCGTATTTGGTACCGCCCCTCAGGCCGTTTTCCTCATTCATAAACATCACGGCCCGCAGGGTATGCCGGGGTTTGTAGCCGGCCTTCAGGAGCAGGCGCAGCACCTCCATGCTCTGCACACAGCCCGCCCCGTCGTCGTGGGCGCCGCTTCCCAGGTCCCACGAATCGAGGTGGCCGCCCACCACCATGTACTGATCGGGTCGTTCAGTGCCCTTTATTTCCCCGATTACGTTATAGGAGAGTACCTCTTCCAGCTGACGGCAGTTCTGCTTGAAATAAAACTGGATGTTGGGGTTCAGCTTCAGGGTGGTGCTGAGCAGTTCGGCCCCATTGGTGCTGATGGCTGCCGCCGGAATCTGTTGTTCGGCCGGCAGGTCTCCGTAACTCATGGAGCCCGTATGCGGATGGTCGTCAAGCCTCAGGTTCATGGAGCGCACGATTACCCCCACGGCCCCGTATTTGACCGCTTCGGCTGCACCGCCATGGCGCTGGTCCACGCTGCCCCCATAGGCCTGGAAGGTATTGATCTGGGTGGGGTCCATGGGGCGGTTGAAAAAGACAATCTTGCCAGCGACCCCCTGTCGGCCCAATGCGGCCAATTCCTCGAAACTACGCACCTCGACCACCGAGGCCTTGATCCCGGTCGCGGGAGTGGCTACCGAGCCCCCCAGGGCGCAGATCTGTACATTGTTCGTATGGCCCGGACTACTTTCGATATAGGCGAACTCAGGGGTGCCCCTTACCCATTTGGGCACCATGACCGGTTGAAGCCAAACCCGGTCTAGCCCCAGGGCTTCCATCTCCCGTTTGGTGTATTCGACGGCTTGCTGGGCCTGCACCGAGCCGGAAAGCCGCCCGCCTATCTGGTTGGAGAGGTGCGAGAGCCAATCGTAGGCCTTCCCTTCGGTAAGGGCCAGGTCGTAAATGCGACGAATCGTTTCGGCCTCGTCTTGCTGTGACCTTACCCCTGGGGCAAAAGCCAGGAACAGCATGGCGAGAACCACCATTAACTTGCGGGGAATCGGGTTCAGGGTTGTATTCATTTTTTTCATGCGAATTTCAATTTGGGATTGGGCATATTATTCCGCTTCCAGACTCTTGCGGTATTCTTCGAGGTGGCTCTTGACCTCATCTGACAACTCAGGCTCCTTAACATCTTTATAGGCCGTGAGTACTTCTTCCAATATGGAGGCGACAATGAGCCGGGCCGCCGGTTTGTTATCTGACGGAACCACATACCAGGGGGCATGCGGGCAGGTCGTTTTCCGGATGGCCTCCTGGTAGCATTCCTGGTAGCGCTCCCACAGCTTGCGCTCTTCCAGGTCGCCGGGGGAGAATTTCCAGTTTTTCTGCCGCAGTTTCAGCCTGCGCAGCAACCGTTCCCGTTGTTCATCCTTAGAAAGGTGGAGGAAGAATTTGAAGATGATCGTGCCGTTCTGGGCCAGGTTTTTTTCAAAGGCATTTATTTGCTCAAACCGTCGTTCCCAGAAGGCTTCGTCTATATCGTCGACCGATTGCACATCGGGCAGGTATTCGCCCAGAATATACTGCGGGTGCACCCGGGTTACCAGTACATTCTCGTAATGGGTTCGGTTAAAGACCCCGAATTTGCCCCGGGCCGGCAGGGCAATGTAATGCCGCCAAAGGTAATCGTGCTTGCGTTCCAGTTCGGTAGGCACCTTGAAACTGTGCACCACCACCCCCCGGGCATTGAAATCTTTGAACACCTCGCGGATCAGGCTGTCTTTCCCGGCCGTATCCATGCCTTGCAGGCAAACCAGCACGGCGTATTTACCGTGCGCATAAAGGGTATCCTGGAATTTTCCGAGACGCTTGCGCACGTGCTCCAGGTGTTTTGTGAGCGCCTTGTCGCCAGCCCCAAAATCTTCGTACGTTTCGCACGCACTCAGCTCGACGTTGGCATGGGCCCGGTACTTTTTAGCAGAGATAGGCTTCATGCCGTGAAGATAAAATAAAATGCCGGGAGTGCCATTAGACGGGGAAAATAGTCCGCTTAGCGAGCCCCGAATGGCACCGCTGTCGGGTTGTCGGTGCGAACCGGCCCATGATCGAATAAAATAGCCGGCCCCAAAACCATTGCCTAACTTTGAGTTACCCAAATCACGCCCCGGTTTTTCCGGTGCACCATATTACTACTTATGCGAAGCTTCTTCCTGTTGCTCTGTTCAGGCTGCTTCTGGCTGCACGCGGCCCCCAAGCCCACCGATGCCTGCGCCAATGCCGGATCCCTGATCGGCTTTATCGAAAACCATGTTCAGAATGCCCTCAAGGCCGACGACCTGAACCTCACCCGCTATCATGCCTACAAGGCGCTGAATACCGTGGAAAAATCGCGCGAACAAATGCAGGCCTGCGGCTGCGACTACGCCGTCAAGCACCTGGAACAGGGCGTGGAAAACCTCAAGATGGCCACCCGCGTAAATTCATTGGAAGGAGCCCGCATCTTACTGCGCAGGGCGCTCGACAATGCCCGGGCGGGACGCGATGCCTTTGTAGAGCACGACGCCAAACACGACGGTCCCTACGACAACGACATGCTAACTATGAATACCCTCTCGTCCGAAATTGCGGCAGGGCCCTCCCGTCCCGAGAACGAGGCCCAGCTGCGCAGCCGGATAGACCGGTCGCTTCAGTCGTATGAAAAGTCGCTCAGGGATGTGGTGGAAGGCGTACCCTGCCGGGATGCCCTCACCTTTGTAGAGCGCATATACGCCCACTGCGAACGCCAACTGCTTCGCGAAGACCTTACGCCGGCCAAGCGGTACTACAACCTGCGCACCAAGGAATTGACCGAATCGGCCCTGGACCAGCTCGGTTCGTGCGCCGGGAAGTAACCCCGATGGCCTACTTGCTGGCGAACAGCTTTACATCCTCTTCCGAGACTTCCTTTCCGCCCAGAATGATGAGGCGTTCCACCACATTGCGCAATTCCCGTATGTTGCCTGTCCAGTCGTAAGCCTTGAGCAGGCTCACCGCCTTGGGTGAAAATCCCTTGGGGGCAATACCCTGTTCCGCGGCAATTTTGCCGGCAAAGTAGTCGATAAGCAACGGAATGTCGTTTCGGCGTTCATTCAGGGAAGGCACCTTGATAAGGATTACGGCCAACCGGTGGTAGAGGTCTTCCCGGAACTTCCCTTCAGCAATCTCCTTTTGGAGATCTTTGTTGGTGGCCGCCACCACGCGCACGTCTACCTGGATGTCCTTGTCGGAACCCACGCGCGAAATCTTATTCTCCTGCAGGGCACGCAACACCTTGGCCTGGGCCGATAGGCTCATGTCGCCTATTTCGTCCAGGAAAAGGGTGCCCTTGTTGGCTGCTTCGAATTTTCCGGCCCGGTCTTTAACCGCCGAGGTAAAGGCGCCCTTCACGTGGCCGAACAATTCGCTTTCGATGAGTTCAGAGGGGATGGCTGCACAGTTTACTTCTACGAAAGGGGCTGCACTGCGGGCGCTTTTCTCGTGGAGCCAGTGGGCCACAAGCTCCTTCCCGGTGCCGTTGGAACCGGTAATCAGCACCCGGGCGTCGGTGGGGGCCACCTTGTCTATCATCTCCTTGATGGCTTGGATCTCACGACTATCCCCGACCATGTCGTAGTTCTTGCTGACCTTTTTCTTGAGGATCTTGTTTTCGGCAACCAGTTCCTTGCGGTCGAGTGCATTGCGCACCGTGGTGAGCAGGCGGTTCAGGTCGGGGGGTTTGGAGATATAGTCGAAAGCCCCCAGGCGCATGGTATGCACGGCCGTATCGAGGTCGCCGTGGCCGGAGATCATGATATACGGCACTTCGGGCTTTACCTTGCGGCCGGCCTCCAG
This sequence comes from Robiginitalea sp., assembly GCA_050289825.1. Taxonomy (GTDB): domain Bacteria; phylum Bacteroidota; class Bacteroidia; order Flavobacteriales; family Flavobacteriaceae; genus Robiginitalea. The sequence goes on along the minus strand of JBNKGM010000014.1, from coordinate 35,070 downwards.
CACCTCCACCCCATCCATCTTGGGCATTTTGATGTCGCACAAAACCAGGTCGTAATCGGTTTTTTTGATTTTTTCGAGCCCTTCCAGGCCGTTTTCGGCTTCTTCGACCTGGTACTGTTCATTTTCCTCGCTGAGGATTTTTACCAATACCCGGCGAATAGCCGCCTCATCCTCGATTACCAGTATTTTGGACATGCAATGCGTTTTGGAGTCATAAATATAAAGCCTTCGGCACGGAAAGGTGTTAAGGAATGCCTAAATCAGGCCGGGGCCTTTCAGGTATACAAACGGCAGGAAGACGGCAATCGTATGCCGGGCTTTGGTGGCAGGGCAGCCGTATTGGCGTTACGGGGATGGGATGGGGCGAGCCCCCCTGCCCCAGCCACAATTTAGGCTTGGCACCTGCATTATCCATACAGCAAGGGAATTTCCCAAACTGATCCGGTTTTGCAGGAGTTGGCCGTATCTTGTTTATAGGGGGCGGGGGATATTTCCCCGAGTAACACGCTATTGGCCTGTCTGGCCCCCTTTACCCGAGGTCAGGGCCGAATACAAATGCACATCGCGCTGTGGGAACGGAATGGTAACCCCATGCTCGCGGAACAAGGCGTCAATTTTAAAGCGGATGGCACTTTTTGTGCGCGGGTCGGCAAAAACATCGCTGATAAAAAAATGCACCGAAAACAGCAGGGCCGAATCACCGAAATCTTCGAACAACACAAAAGGTTTGGGGGCTTTCAGCACCCCGCGCTGGTCTTGCACCGCCTGCAGCAGCAGCTTAGATACCAGCTGCACGTCGCTGCCGTAGGCCACCCCCACTCGCACCGACTCGCGGGTAGAGCGGTGATTCTGGGTGTAGTTGTAGATTACGTCGCTGATAAACTTGTGGTTCGGGATAATGAGCACTTTGTCGTCGCGCGTAAGGGCCCGGGTGCTGCGGAGCTTAATCTCGAACACCTTGCCCACCCGGCCTTCGATTTCCACGATATCGCCGACCCTCAAAGACTTATCGACCAGGATAAGCACCCCTGCAATGGTATCCTGTATGAGTTCCTGCAACGCCAGCCCCACACCGACAAACAGGGCGGCCGAGGCTGTGATCAGGATGGTGATGTTGATGCCTGCGGCACTCATGGTAATCAGAATCACCACCACATAGGTCAGGTAGCGCACATATTTGAAGACGCTGAAGAACTTCAGTCGGTCTTCTTCTTCCATCTTGCGCGTGTACAGGTTGCGCAGCCATTTCAGGAAAAAGCTGGTAACCAGAAAGACCAAAACCAAGGTAATCAGCAGGCCCACGGTAATGTCGATGGAATCTTCTCCCTTTCCCATGTGCAGCCCGAAGTTCCAGAACTCCTGAAAGGCGGTCCAGAGGTCTTTTTCCACGAATTCCTTGACGGGTTTGACGGGCTGTTGCATCATTGTCTTAGTATTTTAACCATTTGTACAATTCCTTGTAGGTCGGCTTTTTCCCGTACATAAGAATCCCAACCCGGTAGATCTTTGCCGCCAGCCAGACAATGGCCAGAAAGGTTACGATCAACAGGGCGATGGAGACGAGCAATTGCCACAGGGGCACCCCTCCTTCCCCTACTCCGCCGGGCAGGCGCATCATCATCACGATGGGCGAGGTAAGCGGAAAGATCGAGAAGGCTACGGCAATGGGGCCGTGCGGGTTCGAAAACACCGAGAAGAAGCCGACATAGATGGCCAGCATAAGGGGCATAATAATGGGGAAGATAAACTGCTGGGTGTCGGTCTCATTGTCGACGGCGGCGCCAATGGCCGCGTAGATGGAACTGTAGATCAGGTAGCCCAGCACGAAATATATAAGGAAACAGCCCACCAACAGGCCCATCGGGATTTTCAGGAATTCCTCCACCAAAAGCTGGCTGGTATCGTCCCCGCTCAGGGCACTCTGGGCCAGGCTGGCCTCGAGCCCCCCGGGCCCGGGCCCTTGCATGAGAATGGCCGGGTCGATATCGAGGAAGAGCATTACCGCCAACATTAGCAGGGAAGCCGAAAAAATCCAGATCAGGAACTGGGTTACCCCGGCCAGGGAGGTGCCGATAATCTTGCCGAGCATCAGCTGGAAGGGGCGTACCGACGAGATGATGACCTCGATGATACGGGTCGTCTTTTCCTCGATGACCGACCGCATCACAAAACCTCCGTAAATGATGATGAACATCATGATCAGGTATCCGAACGCCCCGCCGACAACCGCCTTGAACTCATTGATGCCCTTCCCGCTTCGCTGGCCCGAGAAGGTGGCCGTATTGATTTCGTACCCCATGCGTACCCGGGCGTATTCATCAGAGCTGACCCCGAGTTGATTCAGCCGGTATTCGCGCAGCCGGTCTTCAAAAATAGCCTCCAGGGTCTCGAGCACAGCCGTATTCGGGGCATCTTTCGTGTAGAGGAAGGCGTCTTCGGTTACCCCTTCCAGGGAGGCCCGCTGGGGCAGGTGCAGGAGCCCGTAATAGCCCATGGCCATTGCGCTGTCTTTGGCCGTCTCGAGCCCGATCCCTTGCAGGGGCACAAAAGAGATACCCCGCTTCGATTCAAAATCGGTCTTGAAAAAGGGGCTTTCATTCAGCACCGCGACCAGTCGCTTCTCGTTGTCGTTCACCTGGGTCAGGTAGGCGATCAGCACAATCATGCCCACCAGCAAAATAGGGCTCAGGAAAGTCATGATCACAAAGGATTTGTTCCGCACCTTGGCCAGGTATTCGCGCCTAATGATCAAACCTAGCTTATGCATGGGATTCCTGTTTTTGGACGGTTTGTATGAAAATGTCGTTGGCCGAGGGGATCAGCTCGCGAAACGAGGCCAGGTTGCCATGTTCGGAGAGGTATCGTAAAAGCTCGCCTTTTTCGCTGTCTTGCAACTTGAGGGTGAAATCCCAGGTATTGTCCTCGGCATCAAAACGGGGCCCGATTACCGGCAGGCGCCCCAGCAGCTCCTCCGGGGCCGGGGTCCCGTTCAGGGGGGTCCAGCGGATTTCGTACCGGTTTTGTTTGTGCGTTTTCTTGATGGTCGAAAGTTTGCCTTCCAGAATGAGGTGCGAGCGGTGAATGAGCCCGATGTGCTCACAGAGTTCCTCTACCGATTCCATGCGGTGGGTCGAGAAAATGATGGAAGCGCCACCTTCCTTCAATTCCAGTATCTGGTCTTTGATCAAAGCGGCATTGATCGGGTCGAAACCGCTGAAAGGCTCATCGAAGATAAGGAGCTTGGGCCGGTGCAGCACCGTTACGATAAACTGCACCTTCTGGGCCATCCCCTTGGAAAGTTCCTGCACTTTTTTATTCCACCAGTTGCCGATATCCAATTTGTCGAACCAGTACTTCAGTTGCTGTTTCGCTTCGGCCCGGCTTAACCCTTTCAGCTGGGCCAGGTACAGCGCCTGCTCTCCAACTTTCATGCTCTTGTACAGGCCGCGTTCTTCGGGCAGGTAACCAATCTGGGCAATGTGGTGTGGCCCCAGCGGTTCGCCGTCGAGAAATACCCGGCCCTGGTCGGGAAAGGTAATCTGGTTGATGATGCGTATGAGCGTGGTTTTACCTGCCCCATTTGGCCCGAGCAGCCCGTATATGGAATTCCTGGGGATTTCCAGGGATACGGCATTGAGGGCCTGGTACGATCCGTAAAACTTACTTACCTCGCGAATGGAGAGGATGCTGTTCATGCAGGCGGGTATTAGAGGAACCAAATATAGGTATTCAAGGGCAACTACGGTCTGTTTTCACGGGTGCAGACGGTCGGCTGGAGCCCGGAACAAAAAACCCATCCTTAATACGAGGATTAAGGATGGGAAAAAAATTGCTATGAAAAAGAAAATTAATATTGGAGTCCCAATATCAAATCAAATATACATTTTTATTTTAAAAAGAAAAGGAATATTCGCTAAGAGAACATGTCCTTCACCTTCTCAAAAAAGGATTTGTCCGATTTTTCAGGTTTCGGCTCAAACTTTTCATCTTCCTGCATCCGCTCGAAGAACTCCCGTTGCTCCTTGCTGAGCTCGCGGGGCGTCCACACGTTTACGTGCACCAGCAAATCCCCGGTTCCGTACCCGTTGATGCTCTGAATGCCTTTGTTGCGCAGCCGCAGAATCTTGCCCGACTGAATGCCAGACTCCAGTTTGATGCGCACCTTGCCGCCTACCGTGTCAATTTCTTTGGAAGTGCCCAGTACGGCATCGGGCATGCTTATGTAGAGGTCGTAATGCAGGTTGTCGCCTTCCCGTTTCAGGGTCGGGTGTTCCAGGGTCTCGATGGCCACCAGCAGGTCTCCCGGTATGCCGTTGCCCGGGGCCTCGTTCCCCTTGCCCGAAACTTTCAGCTGCATGCCCGATTCTACCCCGGCCGGGATTTGGATGGAAACGGTCTCTTCCTGCATCACCAGCCCATGGGCGTCTGCCTCGGGGGGCTTGCTGTCGATTACCTGCCCGGCGCCACTGCACGTGCTGCAGGTCGTGGCGGTTTGCATGCGCCCCAGAATGGTATTGGTAATCTTGGTTACCTGCCCGCTGCCGTGGCAGGTGCTGCAGGTTTTATAGGTTACGCCCGGGGCCTGCACCTTGCGCTTTACCTTGACTTTTTTCTCTACGCCAAGGGCTACCTCCTCCAAGTCGAGGCTCACCCGAATGCGCAGGTTGCTGCCTTTGACGCGGCGCTGCCCCCCGCCGAATCCGCCGAATCCGCCGAAACTGCCCCCGAAGGCACTTCCGAAGATGTCCCCGAACTGGCTGAAGATATCATCCATGTTCATGCCGCCGCCGCCATAGCCGCCGCCTTCAAAGGCAGCGTGCCCGAAACGGTCGTATTTGGCCCGCTTGTCGGGGTCGCTCAGCACTTCATAGGCCTCGGCGGCCTTTTTAAAGCGCTCTTCGGCTTTCGAGTCGCCCGGATTTTTGTCGGGGTGGTACTCGATGGCCTTTTTCCGATAGGCTTTTTTGATTTCGGCGGCACTGGCGCTGCGGCCCACCCCTAGTATTTCGTAAAAATCTTCTTTCATGGACTTAGTTTCCAACCACTACCTTCGGATGCCTGATAATCCGTTCCCCCAGCCTGTAGCCTTTTTCGAGCACGTCTACAACCTTGCCCTTGAGCTTCTTCTCAGGTGCCGGAATCTGGGTCACCGCCTCGTGCACTTCGGCATCAAAGGCATCTCCAGATTTCACTTCGATCTCTTCCAGGCCTTTGCTGCGCAGTGTTTCTCGAAACTTAGCCTGGATGAGTTGCACCCCCTTGAAGCGCTCGTCTTCTTCCTCCTTGCCCAGTTCCCGTACAGCCCGGTCAAAATCGTCGAGCACCGGGAGCAGGGCACTTATTACTTCCTGGCCGGCGGTCTTGAACAATTCCATGCGCTCGCGGCCGGTGCGTTTCTTATAATTTTCGAATTCTGCGAACAGGCGCAGGAACTTGTCCTTTTCCTGGGCCAGTTCTTCCTTAAGGGTATCCAACTCAGAGCGGCCTTCGGGCTGCGTTTCGGGTTGCCCGGTGTTTTCAGGGGATATTTCCTGAGGCTCGCCCGCGGTTTGGGCGTCCAAATCCTTTTCCGTACTCATAGAAAAATGCTACTTGATGCTGATTTGCCAAAGTGAGGGGCAAAAGTACTGCCAATTCCTCAAAAATGTCAAAATGTCACGAAAATTCATGGATTGCAGGTGGCCTGGCCCCGGGAAACGACCGCTCAGCCGAGCAAATCTTCAAGGGCAGGCCTCAGGTTCGGATAGGCAAAGGTAAAGCCTTCCATTTGTACCTTTTCGGCACTCACGCGCTGGCTGTCGAGCAGGAGCCGGGAACGATCGCCCAGCAGGAGTTTCAGCGACCAGGCCGGTACGTGGGGCAACCAAAGCGGAAGGCCCAGCACCTGGGCTGCCTCGCAGGTGAGTTTTTGATTGGTGACCGGGTTGGGTGCCACTGCATTGTAGCGGCCTTCAAGCCGTTGTTCCATGGCGAAGCGGAAAAGCCCAACCAGGTCGTCGAGGTGTATCCAGGATTGCCACTGCTGGCCAGAACCCAGCGGGGCCCCAAGGCCCCAGCGAACCGGACGAACCAGGGCGGGCAAGGCGCCTCCCTCACGGGCCAGTACCACCCCAATTCGAAGCATGCCAACGGCGATGCCCAATTCCTGAAATGGGGTAACGGCCTGCTCCCATTCACACACGGTTTCGGCGAGAAACCCGGATCCGGCCTGAGCCTCTTCACTGAAGAACTCGGTATAAGACGAAGGGTAGATGCCAATGGCAGAGGCCGAAACCAGATACTTCACCTGGTGGCTTTCGCGGGCCTTCAGGGCCCCGTGCAGGCATTGCAGACTGGTTATGCGACTGCTCCGGATCTCCCTTTTGCGGGAGGCGGTCCAGGGTTGGGAAACTGGGCTTCCGGCCAGGTTTACGATGGTGCTGACCTCATTAAAGCATTCCGCATCAATCGTACCGGCTGCCGGATCCCACAGGAATCCCCGATAGCCGGGTTCCGATTTCAGTTTGTCCGGGCTGCTGGTGAGGTAATGCACCTCGAGCCCCTCCCGGCGGCATCTGGCCACCAGGGCCCTTCCTACCAGTCCGGTTGCGCCTGTAATGAGTATCCTCAATCCGCTCTATTTTTCTGCAAAGGTACCGTAATGGAACAAAGCCCCTTCCCTTTTTAGTTCGCTTTTAACAGCCGCGTCTCAGCCTTCGCGCCAGGCCCTGAGCATTTCACGTTTGCCGGGCGGGCCGGGGAGCCGTTCCACCCTGAAGCCCACCGCCTGCATGGCGCGTCTCACACTCCCCTTGGCTGCATAGGTAACCAGGCACCCCCCGGGCCTCACGGCCCTAAATACACTGGAGAAAATGGCCTCGGTCCAGAGCTCGGGCTGTACCCGGGCGCCGAAGGCGTCAAAATAAACCAGGTCAAAAGCTTCCGAGTCGCTCAGTTCCCGGAAATCCATACGCCTTTTATGGAGCCTGAAGGTCTCGGAAAGTGCCGTTTCGGCCTCCCAGGGCGCCTCGTGAAGGGCCTGGAAAATTGCAGTGGCATCTGGTTCTGAAAAGAGGCTCCCGTAGTCCAGGGCTTCCCATTCGCTTTGGGTTACCGGAAACGCCTCGAGGCCGGTGTACCGGATGGACAGCTTGCGTTGGCGGGCCTCCAGAAAGGTGATCAGGGCGTTGAGCCCCGTGCCGAAACCCAGTTCCAACAAGGCGATTTCCCGGTTCGGGAGGCTGTGCAGCCCCTTGTGTATGAATACGTGGTAAGCTTCCTGCACGGCCCCGTGCAGGGAGTGGTACTGCTCCTGCCAGGCTGGCAGCTGCAGTGTTAGGGAGCCATCGGCTGTCCGAACGATCCTGCGCTCCAAATCACTGAATGATTCGAACCCCGCTCGCCTCAAATTCAGGGGCGAGCTGCGAACCGCGGATGGCCATAATTTCCTTCTCGGATTTGCCGGCATCACGGGCCAAGTGGCGACGCTCGTCTTCGGGCATTTGGGTGATGAAAGCCTTGCCCTCGACCCAGACCTCCTGTCCGGCGATGTCTTTCGGCACAAAAAAACCGTAGTCCTTAAAGCGGACCATAACCGACTCATCACCCGCCAGTTCTACCCGCATCCAGCAACCCTTCATTTGGCAAACTTCCAACACCTTGCCCTTAAAGCCGGTCTGAACGGTATCATTGGCAGCCAGGGATTGGAACAGGGCCGAAGCCGCCTCGGGGCCGAGTAGGGGTTTTCCCGAGAGGGGAGCTCCCACCTTGGTAACCTTGGGGCTCTCTTTTCCCGACTGGGCCCGGACACTCGCAAGGCTGAAAAGGGCAAATAGGGCAAGCAGGGCAATGGGTAACTTTTTCATGGGTTTCCTGTTTAGAACGCGAGATACAAAAGTCCGGATTTTGGGGGTAAAAAGAAAGAATCCCTGAAGATAATTATGTACTTTTGAACGTCTAAACCCGGTATTCATGGAAGTTTCTCTCAAGCAGATCCCCGTTACGAAAACAAAGCGATCCCGACTGGCAGAGGTAGATTTCGACAACCTGTCTTTCGGCAATGTCTTCACTGACCATATGTTTATTTGTGAATACCGCGACGGAAAATGGCAGGATGCCCGCGTAATCCCTTACGGCCCGCTGTCGCTTGACCCGGCGGCCAAGGTTTTCCACTACGGGCAGGAAGCTTTTGAGGGCATGAAGGCCTACAAAGACCCCCAGGGGAAAATCTGGTTGTTCAGGCCCCTCGAAAACCAGAAACGGCTCAACAAATCGGCCGTGCGCCTGGCCATGCCCGAACTGCCCGAGGTCCTGTTTATGGAAGGCCTGAAAACCCTGCTCGAAACCGACCGGGACTGGATTCCCCAAAAGTCGAACAGTTCGCTCTATATCAGGCCTTTTATTTTTGCCTCCGGAACAGGCTTCCACGCCTCCCCTTCAGACCGGTATACCTTCATCATTGCCTGCGCCCCTTCGGGAGCCTATTTTTCAGGGAAGGTTAGCGTGCGCATCGAAGAGACCTACTCCCGCGCCGCAAACGGCGGGGTGGGGTATGCCAAGGCCGGCGGGAATTACGCCGGGTCTTTCTACCCCATGCAACTGGCTTCCCAGGCGGGCTTCCAGCAAGTAATCTGGACCGACGACCATTCCCACGAATATATAGAAGAGGCCGGGGCCATGAATATTTTCGTGCGTATCGGCGATACGCTGCTCACTTGCCCGACCAGCGACCGCATCCTGGACGGCATTACCCGTAAAAGCATCGTACAACTGGCCGAGGCCGAAGGCATTCCCCTGGAAGTGCGGCGTATCAAGGTTTCCGAACTGGTTGAAGCGGCCGAGAACGGCAGCCTGAAAGAACTCTTCGGGGCAGGTACCGCTGCGGTGGTTTCGCCCATCAGCAGTTTCGGGTACCGGGGCAAACTCTACACCCTTCCCGAAATGGAAGACAGCTACGCCACCCACATCAAAAAACGCATTACCGATATCCAGTATAACCGCTGCGAAGATCCGTACGGCTGGAGGTACGAGGTAGGCTAAACCCGATCAGCCGCCGGGCTCAGGGCTGCCGGTCGAGTACAGCCCGAATGTTGGGCCGGAAGTAATTGGGGCCTTTGAGCACCTTGCCGTCTTCGCGGTACACCGGTTTGCCGTCTGCCCCCAGTTTGCTCATGTTGCTGCGCTGGATTTCTTCGAAAACCTCCTCGATCTTGTGCTGCATGCCGTGCTCGAGAATGGTGCCGCAAAGAATGTAGAGCATATCGCCCAATGCGTCTGCGACTTCCACCAGGTCGCCCCTGTTTGCGGCCTCGAGGTATTCTTTATTTTCTTCGTCCATCAGGTTAAACCGCAACAGGTTTGTATCAGTGCCCAGGCTGGCCCTCAAATCGTTGGAGATACCCAGGCCGAAGGCCTTGTGGAAATCGGCAACCGCTTTGATCTTTCGTTTCATTTTCCGTGCAGATTCGATTAGATTTGGCTAAAAATAGGAAGATGTTCAGCCCGGGACAACTAATTTTTGCCACATTTTTTGTGATCGCCTTTACCGCCATCCTGATCTGGATGTACCGAAAAGACCGCTCCTGGCACCGCACGCAATACAAAGGAACCCGCTGGGTGCTCGTTTTCTTTGCCGCCTTCATAATTATCCTCTTTATTTTGAAGCTTTTACTCAAAGAATGAGGCCATAAACTGCCTTTGCAACAAAAATGCAGGCTTTTACAACGAATGCGGGTTCCCGTTGAAGTATCTATAAGAAAACATGTACTTTTGCGTTCAACTTCTATAAAGAAGCTTCCGATGACCGTTTTCTTTGCCATATTTTCAGTTTTGATTGCCCTGAACGTCCTGCTGCTGATCTTCAGTTCCAACCGTCGTTTCTGGGCCGGTAAGTCATCGACCCTTTCTACCCCTGAGCAGGCCAGCGGGGAAGCCTTTCAACTGAAGGCCTTCGATTCGGAGTACCAGAAGGCCGTTTAACCCAAAGTTTCTTAGCTTTACGCACCGGGCGGTTCGCCGTTCGGGGCCAACCCTTTTAGCACCGTGCTGCTATGAAACAATTATTTCTGGTCATTCTCGGCGGTGGCGTGGGCAGCGGGCTCCGCTACCTGGTGAGCCGGTACCTCAACCCCATGGTTTCCGGTTTTTACCTCGGAACTTTCCTGGTTAACATCCTGGGTTGCCTGCTTATTGGCCTCATCCTGGGGGCCTCCCTGCGAAATGAATACGCCAGCCCCACCACAACTGCCCTGCTGGCCACAGGCTTCTGCGGGGGCTTCACCACCTTTTCCACCTTCGGCCTGGAACAATTCCTTTTACTTCGTGAAGGCAGCTACCTGCCCCTGCTCTCCTACACCCTGGGCAGCCTGGTAGCAGGCGTACTGGCCGTTTCGGCAGGCTTCTGGCTTTCCCGCTACTTCTGAGCCAAGCATACACTCAGCTTCCCTTTTTTTTTCCTGTTTCGGCACACTTCCAGCAACTCCACAGGCTACTCCTGTGCGGCTTTTCCTGCCAAAAAACGGGTCTATGCAGACAACCCCCTTGTAAAGCATCATAGATTTCCCATTTTTTTACTTTAAAAAAACAATACCCCTAATTTTTAGGGGGTGTATTTAATATATATATAAAAATACACGAGGTACCCCCTTAAAAAAAGAGGGGGTATTCTTTTTAATATATCTTTGGCCCGATCAACAAAAATTTTTACCCATGAAAAAAGTGGAAGCAATAATTCGAAAATCCAAATTTGATGAGGTCAAGAAAGCCCTCCATCAAATTGAGGTAAACTTCTTCAGTTACTGGGATGTTACCGGGGTAGGCAACGAAACACAGGGACATGTGTATCGGGGCATCTCGTACAGCACCTCAGACATCCAGCGTCGCTATCTGGTTATCGTCGTCTCCGACGAATTCCTGGAGCGCACCGTAAACACCCTGCTCGACACGGCCTATACAGGCAATGTGGGCGACGGGAAGATCTTCGTCTCAGAGATGCTGGAAGCCTACCGAATCAGAACCAGGGAAAACGGCTACGCCGGAATCAACTAACCAACCAAAAGCATTTATAGTATGGATACTGGATTATTTACAGCAAACAACGTATGGATGATGGTGTGCACCGCCCTGGTGTTCTTCATGCATACCGGCTTCGCCTTTCTGGAAATCGGGCTCACCCGCCAGAAAAACACCATTAATATTTTATTCAAAAACATCTTCATTGTTACCATCGGCCTGCTGATGTACTACATCGGCGGCTTTAACCTGATGTACCCTGGGGAGTTCAACGGCTTCCTCGGCTTCTCGGGCTTCGGCCTGGGCACAGATGCTGCCGGCCTCACCGCTGAATATGCCAGTGGCGGATACACCTATTGGACTGATTTCCTCTTCCAGGGGATGTTTGCCGCCACTGCAGCCACCATTGTATCGGGGGCCGTTGCAGAGCGGGTCAAACTCGGGCCATTCATGATCTTCACCATCCTCTATGTGGGGCTGGTCTACCCGATTGTCGGCTCCTGGCAGTGGGGAGGCGGATTCCTCTCTACCCTTGGGGGAGACGAGGCCGGGTTTTACGATTTTGCGGGCTCTACCCTGGTACACTCGGTAGGGGGTTGGGCCGCCCTGGTAGCGGTATGGCTCCTCGGGCCGCGCATCGGTAAATTCGGAGATAACGGAAAAATCAACGCCATTCCGGGCCACAACATCCCCCTGGCAACCGGCGGGGTACTCATCCTCTGGCTGGGCTGGTTCGGCTTTAACGGCGGTTCGGTGCTCTCGGCCGACCCGGCAGCCACCTCCCTGGTGCTCGTTACTACCAGCCTGGCCGCAGCAGCCGGCGGATTAAGCGCCTTTGTGGCGTCTACCCTGGCGTATAAGAACTACGACCTCACCATGTTTCTGAACGGGATTCTGGGCGGACTGGTGGGCATAACCGCGGGGGCTGACCAGATGTCTCCCAACGAAGCTGTGCTGATCGGTGTTATTGCAGGCGCTATCATCGTCGGGGCGGTTGCCCTGGTCGACCGACTCAGGCTCGACGACCCGGTAGGGGCCATCGCCGTGCACCTGATCTGCGGCGTTTGGGGAACCCTGGCAGTAGGGATTTTTGGCGCCAAAGCCGGCCTGGACCAGTTCCTCTACCAGCTGGCCGGGGTGTCAGCAGCAGGTATCTTCTGTATAGCCTCTGCCCTCCTGATCCTGCTCATCCTCAAAAAGACCGTGGGCATCCGCGTTTCGCGGGAAGAAGAAATGGAAGGGCTCGACCTGCACGAGCACGGTATGGACGCCTATGCCGATTTCCGGATGAACCAGCATTGATTTAGTAAAAGGAGACGGAGCGTTTGGCAGAACGCTCCGCTCCTAAATAATCCACTTTAACAACGTTCAACTCACGCACTCTGGAAGCAGAGGCTCCTAAACATTGTCTTATGAAAGCGATTACAACCCAAAATTACGCAAAATATCTGCTTTTCCTGGCCATAGGCCTCCTCGTGGCACCCCTTAGTGCTCAGGAAACGGAGGAAGCCAGCAAGAAGTTCACCATCAGCGGCTCAGTAGACGCCTATTACCGCGCCAACCTCACCGCCCCCAACGACGAAGACGCCATAGCCCCCGGTTCCTCATTTGCAAACCTGCCCGGTTTCTCCCTGGGCATGGCCAATGTAATTGCCGCCTGGGAAGGCGAAAAGGTGGGCTTTGTGGGCGACCTGGTTTTCGGCCCGCGGGGCACCGACGCGGTTTTCGCCTCGCCCATGTATTCGGCCACCGGGAATATCATAAACCAGCTGTACGTGTACTGGAACATCTCTGATAAGGTTACCCTCACCTTCGGGAACTGGAACACTTTTCTGGGGTATGAAGTAATTTCCCCCGTGGGAAATTTCAACTACAGCACCTCTTACCTGTTTTCGTACGGGCCCTTCTCCCACACCGGGTTAAAGGCCAATTTCGACCTGGGGAACGAATGGTCTGCCATGGTAGCCGTAATGAACCCCACCGACCTGACCGAGTTTAACCCCACCGGCGACTACGCCCTGGGGGCCCAGTTGGGCTATTCGGGCCAGTTCCTGAATTTCGTCTACAGCCAGGGAGGCTTCGAGATCGATTACACCGGGGGCTTCGACCTCAGCGAAGAATTTTATCTGGGCATCAACGGGGCTTACTACGACAACGACGGCACCGGGTTTACCGGGGTGGCCTTGTACCCCCAATATAAAACCTCCGAGAATTTCACCCTGGGCATGCGGGCCGAGTACTTCACCGAGATGGGCGACTACGGGGCCATAGGCACCGGGTTGGCCGACTCCAGCGTACTGGCCCTGACCCTTACCGGCAGCGCCACCATAGGCGACCTGACCCTGAAACCGGAATTGCGACTGGATAATGCTTCAGACGACGCCTTTATCAACACCGACCTGGAGGCCACCAAAAGCCTGGCGTCTTTCCTGCTGGCAGCCGTGTACGCCTTTTAGAAAAGTTAGTCCCTTAGTTTAGTTTGGTTAATCGGAAAGACCCTTGCCACCACTGGCAGGGGTTTTTCTATTTGTGGTAGGCCCTTACCCCGGCCCTTACGGCCATGGGAACCTGGTTTACCGAAGGCACAATGGGGCAGGAATACTTCGGGTTGTAAGCGCAGTAAGGGTTGTAGGCCCTGTTGAAATCGAGCAACAGGGTTTCCCCTTCCGGGATGCGCAGGTCTATGTACCGCCCCCCCGAATAGGTGTCAGTGCCATTGGTGGCGTCGGTAAAGGGAAGGAAAAGGTAATCTTCAAGACCTTCCTGCATCATGAGCTCCAGGTTCTGATATACCTCCAGGCTCATGGGCTGCCCATGCAGTTCAAAATACAGGGTGCCGAATTTGCGCTCGCGCGAGAGGCGGTCGGTGGTAGTGGGCATATCGAAGGGAAGGGCCTCGGGGCTTCTAACGAGTCGGGCCGGCACCTGATAGGTCGTGTCGGGTTCAAAAAACTCCAGGCTTTCAAAATCTTTGCGGTACCGGTCGGGCAAGGGGGAGGTTTCGGGGTCCCGGAACTCGGCATTCAGTTTTTTCTGGAAAGCCAGGACAGCCGCCACACCGCCAGAGACGGAGTCAAGGGATTGTACGGGTTTCTCATCGTGGTATCTTTTGCCCCCATCACAGGCCAGTAAGCCCAGGCCAAGGAGGAAACTCAAAACGGGAAGTTGTAAGCGCATCGAAAAGGTTGGTATAGCTCGGCACTACAGCCTTGGGGGGAATTGGCCGCATGGTTTAGCAGGTTCAAAAATAGCAATTCTGGTGCATAAAATACTACCTTGGTTCAGCGATTTTCAGGCTCACTATTTTCGGGCAGGCCGTACCGGGCTTCGCCCAGGTATTTGGCGATAAGGGCATTGTATTCCGGGCTGATGCGCAACAGGGCGGTATGCTCCAACCCATAAAGGGCGGCTTTGTCTTTATAGCCTTTTTTGAGCAATTCTTCCAGATAGTACAGCGCTGTTCCGAAATCGTCGTATTTGGCCGTAAGCGACACCACCTTCAGGTAGTTTTCCGGAGCCTCCGGGTCTGTAATGGTTTTGAGCATGTACAACAAAATCAGGGCGTCGTAATCGGGTACTTCGTCGAGTCGGACCAGGCGGATATAATCGTCGGCCAGTGCATTCGCATAGCCCTCCATACGCTGACCCAGCCTTCTTTCCTCGGCACTGCCATTACCCCGGGCCTGTTTCAGGCGCTCCATTTGGTAGTTCCACCAGCCCAGGTTTTTCAGGTTAAATGAGGCGATGTCTTCGTCCAGGGCGAGGTCCATGTCGTACCGCTGCTGCTGCTCTTTGTTCCAGATCTGGGCGGCTTCCCGCTTCTGGGCGCTGAATCCCGGCATTTTGCGAAAAGCCTTGCGCAGGGTTTCCAGCGAATCGGTAGCCACCAGGCCCTCGAACAAATCGAGGCCCTGTTCGGCCTGCTCAAAGGCCAGCAGCGCCTCCCCTCCCGACCGCAGCTCGTTCACATACCGCAGGTAATCCACATATCGTTCGCGGATAAAAACCGGGTCGCGCTCAGCCCTTCCTGCCTTCATGGCCAGGAGGGTAAGGGCCTGCACCCCCCGCTCCAGTTCCGGTTCGGGGGGCCATTGGTGCCCGCCCTCGTAATAGCCCAGAAAATGGGGGACCTTTTTGCCCTGCAGCATGCCGTCAGAACCGCGCAGGTCGGGGTAGCCAAAATCGCCCCGCCCCATAATCGCGACAAAATCGTTGTGGGAGCGCAGCGTACTTAGCACGCTTTCCGGCGGGGAGGAACCCAGCACCAGCACGGCCTGCACGCTTCGTATCAGGCCCGGTAACAGGGCAGCCAGCTGCCCGCCTTCCCCGAACCCGCTTACCGAGATCCGCCTCAGGTCGAGGGGAAGCAACTGGGCCAGCACCTCGAGGCTGTTGCCCATCCTGACGATTTGCCCGGTCAGGGAAAGGCTGTCGGGCCAATAGGCGGTGGCCGCCAGCACATACCCGTTCGATTCGGCCACATTGCGGTAATAGCGCAAGACCTGCCGCAGGTCGCCGCCTTCCCCGATTACGTACAACAGGGGCCATTTTCGGGCCGTATCAAAATTTGTGGGCAGGTAAAGCCCCGTGGGGCTTGCCAGGGAATCCTCCAGGGGCAGGCTGTCGATCACCACGCCAACGCTCAACTTGATTTCCTGTGCACGGCCGGGCTGCAGGCCTGTCAGCAACCCCATCACAAGGCATACAATTACTTTTTTCATAATCCTGAAAAGGGATGAACCCCCACTCGTTATTCGCCCCAGGCGTACATGCCAAATCGGGCATTAAACCCAATTAAAGGTAAGCAATCCTGCCATTCCGGTGAAAAAGCGCCGGTGCGCTTAAACAATACGCCGTATCGGGGCATTGCTGATTACCTCCGAGAGGATGATGTGGGTACGCGTTTCACCGTACTGGATGAGCTGGTCGATGAATTTCTCGAGGTGGAACTGGTCGCGCAGCACCACTTCCATAATGATGTTTTCATTGCCTGTAATCCGGTAACAGTTAATCACCTCCTCAAGGCCTTTCACGTGTTCCAGGAAGGGCTTCAGCTTTCCCATAAAGGCGCGCAGGGTAATAATGGCCTTGAGCTGATACCCGACCCGGGTATGCGAAATACTGGTCCAGTACCCTTCTATAACCCCCAGGTCTTCCATCCGTTTGACTCGGTCTGCCACGGCAGGGGGCGTTAGCCCGATTTTACGGCCTATTCCCGCCAGGGAAGCCCGCGCATTTTGCTGCAGGGCAGAGAGGATGCTCCAATGCAGCTTGTCTAGCTTAATTTCCAATGTGTGATGGATTTATTATTTATAATATTAAGGAAATATAGTATTTTCTATTTACTTTATTAAGTAAAACGCGTGCAATGCGGGGTATCTTTATAAAAATTGGAAAAAGAAAATGTCTTATCAGCGCGTCAAAGACTTGCCTGTTTACCGTAAAGCCGTGTCGTTGCGGACCATGAGCCGCGAAATCGCCTCCTTTGTTACCTACAACAAAGACCTGCTGACCCTGTGCCATTCGAACAGCCTCCGCGACCACATTGCCGATTCGCTCCTCACCGACGCCATCCTGATCCCCCAGCAAATCGCCAAGGCCGAAAACTCCACTTCGGTGGTCATTCGCCAGCGCAGCATCCATTTCATCAATGTGATGACCCGAAACCTGCATGCCTATTGCCTGGGCCTGGAAAAGGACGGCGTACGCGAAAGGGAATACCTGGACCTGCTGCGGGCAGAACTGAAGGGCTTCCGGCGGGCTTTCAAGGCCTGGCGCCGCAGCCTGCTCCCGTAACAGACCTATCACATATTTCTGCGATACTGCCCGCCTACCTCAAACAGGGCCCGCGTAATCTGGCCCAGGGAGGCCTTTTTGCAAACTTCCATCAGCACCTCAAATAGGTTCTCGTTTTTCACGGCAGCCTCCTTCAGGCGTTTGAGCCCGTCGGTACTTGGCCCGGCATGTTGGGCATGCACACGTTTGAGCGTACTGATCTGCGCCTGCTTTTCGGCTTCTGTGGCCCGGATAACCTCGGCCGGCAAAATGGTGGGTGAACCCTTGGAATTCAAAAAGGTATTCACCCCGATGATCGGGAACTCTCCAGTATGCTTTAATGTTTCATAGTACAACGATTCCTCCTGGATCTTTGAACGCTGGTACATGGTCTCCATGGCGCCCAGCACCCCACCCCGTTCCGTGATGCGGTCAAACTCTGCCAGTACCGCCTCTTCGACCAGGTCGGTCAGCTCCTCAATGATAAAAGCGCCCTGTAAGGGGTTCTCATTCTTGGCCAGGCCCAGCTCCTTGTTGATGATAAGCTGTATGGCCATGGCCCGGCGCACCGAATCTTCGGTCGGGGTGGTAATGGCCTCGTCATAGGCGTTGGTGTGGAGCGAATTGCAGTTGTCGTAAATGGCGTAGAGCGCCTGAAGGGTGGTGCGGATGTCGTTGAAATCGATTTCCTGGGCGTGCAGGCTGCGCCCCGAGGTCTGGATGTGGTACTTGAGCATCTGGGCCCGAGGGTCGGCACCGTATTTTTCGCGCAGCGCCTTGGCCCAGATACGCCGGGCTACCCGCCCGATTACCGCGTATTCGGGGTCGATGCCGTTGGAAAAGAAAAAGGAGAGGTTCGGGCCGAACTGGTTGATGTCCATGCCCCGGCTCAGGTAGTACTCCACATAGGTGAACCCGTTGGAGAGCGTAAAGGCGAGCTGGGTAATGGGGTTAGCCCCGGCCTCGGCAATGTGGTAACCCGAAATGGACACGGAATAGAAGTTCCGCACCTGCCGGTCGATAAAGTAGGCCTGTACGTCTCCCATGAGCCTCAGGGCAAACTCGGTTGAAAAAATACAGGTGTTCTGGGCCTGGTCTTCCTTGAGGATATCGGCCTGAACCGTACCCCGCACCTGCCGGAGGGTTTCTGACTTAATTGTTTCATATACCCCGGCCGGGAGTACCTGGTCGCCGGTAAGGCCCAGCAGGTAAAGCCCCAGGCCGTCGTTGCCCTCGGGCAGTTCCCCGTCGTAAACGGGCGCCTCGATGCCTTTCTCCCTGAAATAGGCCTCCTTTTTGCGGTCGGTTTCTTCCTTCAGGCCGCGCTGCAAAATGTACTTTTCGCAATTCTGGTCAATGGCCGCATTCAGGTAAAAGCCCAGCAACATGGGCGCCGGGCCGTTAATGGTCATGCTTACCGAGGTCTTGGGGTCGCTCAGGTCAAACCCGCTGTACAACTTTTTGGCATCGTCGAGGCAGCAGACCGACACCCCTGCGTTGCCGATTTTTCCGTAGATATCGGGGCGCGTCCCGGGGTCGTGCCCGTAAAGGGTAACCGAATCAAAGGCCGTCGACAGGCGCTTGGCCGGCATTTGCAGGCTCAGGTAATGGAAACGGCGGTTGGTGCGCTCAGGGCCGCCCTCCCCGGCAAACATGCGCGTCGGGTCTTCCCCTTCCCGTTTGAAAGGGTACAGCCCGGCGGTAAAGGGGAAGCTGCCGGGTACGTTCTCCTGCAGCGACCAGCGGAGGATTTCGCCCCAGTTGCGGGCACGCGGCAGGACCACCCGCGGTATGGACAGGTGCGACAGGGACTCCGTACGGGTGGGCACCTCCACGTCGCGGCCGCGCACCGTATAGGTAAATACAGGGGCCTGGTAGCGCGCCTTCAGGGCCGGCCACGCCAGCAGCAGGTCCCAGTAATGGGGGTCCAGGTTTTTTCGTTCCGCTTCAAAGGCGGCCAACAACCCCTCCAGCAAAACGGCGGTATCGGCATCCTTTGCCTGCCCGACCAGCTCTTCTGCCGCCAGGCCTTCTGGACCAGCCAGGGCCAGGGCCTCCCCAACCCCGGATAAGCCTGCCAGGGTACCTAGGGTAAGGCAGAGGGCGTACAGCCGTTCGGCCACTTCGACCTGGGCGGCAACCCTTGAATCATACCCGCGCAGCGTTTCGGAAATCTCCGAGAGGTAACGGGTGCGGGCCGGCGGAATGATATAGACTTTTTCAGGTTCGCCCTGCTCACCCGGGCCGGGGTTTTCGGCCCAACCGGCCCCTTTGCTGTGCAGCAGGGCGAGGACAGCCTCGTAGAGCCGGTTCATCCCCGGGTCGTTAAACTGGGAGGCAATGGTCCCGTAAACCGGCAGGTCTGTGTCAGAACCCTCCCAGATACCGTGGTTTCGTCTGTACTGCTTCTGCACGTCGCGCAAGGCGTCCTGGGCCCCGCGCTTGTCGAACTTGTTGATAGCCACCAGGTCGGCAAAATCGAGCATGTCGATCTTCTCGAGCTGGGTTGCCGCCCCGAATTCGGGCGTCATCACGTAGAGCGACAGGTCGGAGTGTTCCAGAATCTCCGTATCTGACTGGCCGATGCCGGAAGTTTCCAAAATAATCAGGTCAAAACGGGCCGCCTGGAGTACGGCCAGGGCTTGATGCACATGGCGGGAGAGCGCCAGGTTCGACTGGCGGGTGGCCAGGGAACGCATATAGACATGGGGGTGGTTAATGGCATTCATCCGTATGCGGTCGCCGAGCAGGGCCCCTCCGGTTTTTCGCTTCGAAGGGTCTACCGAGACCAGGCCGATGGTGCGGTCGGGAAAGTCGTGAAGGAAGCGGCGCACCAATTCGTCGACCAGGCTGCTCTTGCCGGCCCCTCCCGTGCCGGTTATCCCAAGGACCGGGACCGGGCCGGCCGGTTCGGGAAATTGGCCCTGCAGTTTGGCATAAGCCTGCGGGTGGTTTTCGGCCAGGCTGATGAGCCGGGCCAGGGTCTGGGGGTTGCGCTGCCGCACCTGCGCGGCCAGGGAAGCCTTGCCCGGAAGCGGGATGGCCGCCACATCGTAATCGGAACTGGCCACCAGGTCGTTAATCATCCCCTGCAGGCCCATGGCCCGTCCGTCGTCTGGGGAATATATGCGGGTAATGCCGTAAGACATGAGTTGCCCGATTTCCGAGGGCAGAATCACGCCCCCGCCCCCGCCGAAAATCTTGATATGGCCGGCCCCCTTTTCCTGCAACAGGTCGTACATATAGCGGAAGTACTCCAGGTGGCCGCCCTGGTAAGAGGTCAGGGCAATGGCGTTGGCGTCTTCCTGGATGGCGCAGTCGACTACCTCGGCAACGCTGCGGTCGTGCCCCAGGTGAATCACCTCCACCCCTGTGGCCTGGATGATGCGCCTCATGATATTGATGGCTGCATCGTGGCCGTCGAACAGGGAGGCCGCCGTTACGATACGGATTTTGTGAGTGGGTTGGTAGGGTTTTGCAACTTCCATAGGACGGGACGGGCTTACAGCACTGTAATTTACAGATTCCCCAAAAAACAGGGGTGTTTATTTCCGATGCTACAAAAATAAGAAGGCCCGGGCCAACTCCCTCCGGGAACCTGTAATTTTGAGGCAATATCACAATTATGACTGTTACGCTTCTCATTCACTGCCCAGACCAGGCCGGGATTATCAGCGCCGTAACCGGCTTCCTCCACACCGAAGGGGCCAACATCGTCTACCTCGACCAGCATGTAGACCGGGTTTCGGGGGTTTTCTTCATGAGGCTCGAAGCCGAGTTCGAACCCGGCTCCCGCCAACCGGAAGCCTTCCGAAGCGTTTTCGAAAACCGCCTTGCCAGCCCGTTCAACATGACTTGGGAACTGCACCTGCAGGATGCCGTGCCGCGAATGGCTGTCTTCGTTTCGAAGTACAACCATTGCCTGTACGACCTGCTGAGCCGTTACGAGGCCGGGGAATTGCAGGCAAAAATCCCGTTTATCCTGAGCAACCACCCCGACTGCGAAGAGGTGGCCCGGCAGTTCGACATCCCCTATTACCACATCCCCGTTACGCGCGAGCAGAAAACGGAAGCCGAAAACCGGCAGCTCGAACTGCTGCGCACCCACAAGGTAGACTGCATCGTGCTGGCCCGTTACATGCAGATCGTGGGGCGCGAACTCATCGGCGCCTACCCCAACCGGATCATCAACATACATCACTCCTTTTTGCCGGCTTTTGCCGGGGCCAAACCCTACCATGCCGCCTTTGACCGCGGGGTGAAGATTATAGGGGCCACCAGCCACTACGTAACCGAAGAACTGGATGCCGGGCCCATCATTGCGCAAGACGTGGTCCCTGTTTCGCACACCCATACGGTAGACGACTTTATCGCCAAAGGGCGCGACCTGGAAAAAATCGTGCTGGCCCGGGCCGTGCAGATCCACCTGAAACGGAAGACCCTGGTATACAACAACAAGACCGTAATCTTCGCCTGAAACACCCGGCCGGCCCTGCTCCCGATAGGGTATAAAAACAGGCCTGATGCCAGTAACAGGCCATTTCGCTCCCCGCGGAAGGCCTGCCGGCCGCTGCGGTTTTTGGCCCCGCAAGGCACCTGCAGCAAACGGTTTTATTATTATGTTCAAAAAAACTGAACAAACTGTATACTAAATACTTTCGGCTTCCCGTTACAATACATACAGCGTTTATCACGATGTTTCAGTGACCGGTTCAAGCTGTTTCCGGCCTGGTACACCAAAATTATTTGAGTTAGTATTTTTGAGTTAGTTAGTTTAGAAAACCCCCTTCTTGGCGAAGGGGGTTTTTTAATGCGGGTAGGGTAGCTCCTGAAGCAGCCGCTCCAGACCAACCTTGCCACCCCCCCGGCCCCCTAGTTCGGCCAAACGTTAACCTGTGGTAAGCTTCCCGTTAATTTTTCGAGAAAATACCTGATTTTTAGTTAAATGCACCGGTAAAACGAAGTCCATTGGCCAAAAAGCATCGTATATTTGATATAAAAGCCGCGCTATGGAAAATCAATACTGCCGTGTAGGCGCCACCAGCCCGGTGGCCTCCGGAGACCAGGGAATCCAATGGCTGGAACACCAGTACCGCTATTTCGAACAAAAAGCTGCTGAAGCGGCCCAGGGAGAATCGCGCCTGCGCGATTTCTTTGAGAACAAGGCCCGGCAGCTCGAACGCATGCTGCAACACCTGGTCAATCCTTAATTGCTGAGGAGGGCGGCCATCTGCCGCTGCATCTCGGCCGCTTGTTCAGCGGCCGCCTGGGCAAAGTCTGCCCCGTCAGAAGCATAGATTATGCCGCGTGACGAATTCACCAACAACCCTACCTGTTTATTCATGCCGTAACGGCATACGTCTTCAAGGCTGCCACCCTGTGCCCCCACCCCGGGAACCAGCAGGAAATGGTCGGGCACAATCTGCCTGATTTCGGCCAGAAATTCGGCCTTGGTTGCCCCTACCACATACATAAGACGTTCGGCATGCCGGTATTCGAGGCTCTTGCGAAGAACCTGCAAATACAAGGCCTGACCGTCGAGGGCACGCGTCTGAAAATCGAAGGCGCCCTGGTTTGAGGTCAGGGCCAGCAAGATGGTAAAACGATCCTCGAAAGCCAGGAAGGGCTCCACGGAATCTCTACCCATGTAGGGCGCCACGGTTAGGGCATCAAAATCGAGCTGTTTGAAAAACGCCTCGGCGTAACGCGAAGCCGTGTTGCCGATATCGCCCCTTTTGGCATCGGCAATTGTAAAATGTTTGGGGTGCTGCTCGTTCAGGTAGGCGATGGTCTTTTCCAGGGCCTGCCAACCGGCCGTGCCGCAGGCTTCGTAAAAGGCCGTATTCGGCTTGTAGGCCACGCAGAGGTGGTGGGTGGCGTCGATGATGGCCTTGTTGAAGGCAAATATAGGATCGGGTTCCCCGTGCAGGAATTCGGGGATGCGCATCGGATCGGTATCCAGGCCGATGCAGAGGAACGATTTTTTGCTGCGGATCTGCCGCTCGAGTGCTGCTGCTGTCATGCCATTAAAAGGTCTCGGAAGCCTCTTTCAGCTTTTCGGTGTTCTGAACCAGTTTGAGTTCTTCAATGATTTTCTGGATGTCGCCGTTCATGATATTCTGCAGGTCGTACAGGGTTAGCCCGATGCGGTGGTCGGTTACCCGCCCCTGAGGGTAATTATAGGTGCGGATTTTTGCCGACCGGTCGCCACTGCTTACCTGCGAGTTGCGCTTGGCGGCATCGGCTTCCTGACGGCGGGCCAGTTCAATGTCGTACAGGCGCGAACGCAGTACCTTAAAAGCCTTGTCTTTGTTTTTATGTTGCGATTTCTCATCCTGGCACTGGGCCACAAGACCGGTGGGCAGGTGGGTGAGTCGTACGGCCGAATAGGTGGTGTTCACCGACTGACCCCCGGGCCCCGACGAACAGAAATAATCGATGCGCACCTCTTTCGGGTCGATTTCCACTTCAAAATCTTCGGCTTCGGGCAGCACCATTACCGTGGCGGCGCTGGTGTGCACGCGGCCCTGGGTCTCGGTCTGGGGCACCCGCTGCACGCGGTGTACCCCGGCCTCGAACTTGAGGGTGCCGTAAACGTCTTCGCCCGAGACCTCGAACTGGATCTCCTTATAGCCCCCGCTGGTCCCTTCGCTGAAATCGAGCACGTGGGTCTTCCAACCCCGCGATTCGCAGTACTTGGTATACATGCGGAACAGGTCGCCCGCAAAAATGCTGGCTTCGTCGCCGCCGGTTCCCCCGCGAATCTCCATCACCACGTCCTTGGAATCTTCTGGGTCTTTGGGGATGAGCAGTACTTTGATGGCCTCTTCGAGCACGGGGAGTTCGCTGCGCGCCTCTTCCTGTTGCAGTTTGGCCATCTCCATCATTTCCGGGTCGCCCCCTTCAGACAAGATGGCTTCGGCCTCGGCCAGGTGGCTCTGGAGCCTGATGTAGGCTTCCCGTTTTTCCACGAGCTGCTTGAGGTCTTTGTATTCCTTGTTGAGCTGGACGTACCGCTTTTGGTCGGCGATTACATCGGGCTGAATGATCAGGTCCGACACCTCGTCGAACCTTTGTTTTACGATATTGAGTTTATCGAGCATATATGCCTGAATTCCCCGCGAAGGTACGACATTTTTGCGGCCCGTCGCGCTGTCCCGACCGTGCTGAAACCTAAGGGTGGTCCAGCATGAGCCCGTTTGTAAAGTGCAGCACACCGGCCTTGTCTGCCACGATGGCCTCGGTATCTCCCAGCTGCTCAATAAGGCGTATGCCCCGGTAGGGGCCCAAAACGCAGACGGCCGTGGCCAGGGCCTGGCTGAGCTCGGCCGAACGGGCCAAAACGGTAACCTGCTCGAGGCCCGATACGGGCATGCCGTTGGCGGGGTTCAGCACTTCTCCGTAGGTTACCCCGTTGTGTTGCAGGTAATGGGCTTCGGGGCGAATCATGGATACGGAAGATTCAATCAGGGGGATCCAGGCCCGAATGTGCCCGACCTTCACGGGGTCGGAAACCCCGAGCAGCCATTTTTCGCCTGTTGCCTTTTGACCCCAGACGGTGATCTGACCCCCCACGTTGATCATGCCCCCCGGCACCTGCTTGGCGAGCATTACCTCCTTGGCCCGGTCGGCTACATACCCTTTATCGATGCCCGCCAGGTCAAGCTTCATACCCGCAACAGGCAGAAAAACAGTGCCTTTCTCCGGGTCGAGCTGTAGCTTTCGGTAACCCACCAGGGGAAGGGTCTCGGCGATTTCCCGGGGGCCTGGCACGCCTTTGAGGCTGCCGTCGAACCGCCAGATGGCCTTCAGGGCTCCCGTGGTGATATCGAAGGAGCCGGAAGTGAGTTCAGAGATCTGCACGGCCCGCTTCAGCAATTTAAAAAGCTCCGGGCTTACGGCGACCGGGCTTATCCCGGCCGAGGCATTGATGCGTGAGACCTCAGACTCGGGGTCATCGGCCGAAAGCCGCCTTTCGAGGCGCTGCATCTCGGCCAGGGCCTCCGCGATATTGATGTACCCAATCTCTTCGTCTTCGGCCGTAACGGTAACCTCAACCACTGCCCCCAGCAGCTTTTCCGAGCGGCGCACGGTAACCAGGGAGGGGGGCTGCCCCCAGGCTGGAAACAGTACCAGGAACAGGATCAGGCTAAAGAACGATTTCACCATTGGTTTTTTAAGGGCGCCAACCTGCCTGCCGACACCCGGATATTGGGCAGGATAATCCCGGGGCAGTTGCCTATTCAAAAACCCGCAGGAGGTTGCCGTTCAGGGAGGTCTGGAATATTTTGAGGGGGTTGCTGGTTACGGAATTGATCGGGGTACCGTTTTGGGCAAATTGGGAGCCGTGGGTAGAACATTCGAAAATACCCCCTTGAGAGGTTACAAAACGCACCTCTTCGGTCTGTTGGTGGCTACAAACCTGGCTGGCCGCCACAAAATTGCCCTGCAGGTTTCGGGCAACCACCACAAATTCGCGCAGGATGAAGTTTCCGGGGTTTTGAAGTGCCGTGCCGTCGGGGCCGCTCAGGTCAATGGTAAAATCGATCCCCGAAGGGATGGGTTGGGGGTCTGTATCGGGGCCCTTTGTACACCCGTTCACGCACGGAAAAGTCAGGGCAAAGGCTGCGCCGGCCCCCAGGGTTCTTAAAAATTCCTTTCGTTCCATTCGGGTTCTTTTTGGTGAGGGGCTAATCCCTTCTAAAAAGAACGCGGGTTTGCTGAAATTCGTATGCTCAGTAGGTAAAGGTGCCTTTCGGGCTCTGCAGGGTGAGTTTGCGTTCTGAAGACGCCTCAACGCGCCCCACTATCCGGGCTTCGATGCCAAACGACTGTGAAATGGCAATCAGGCGGTCGGCCCACCGGGCCGGGACGTATAGCTCCATGCGGTGCCCGCAGTTGAACACCTGGTACATCTCCTTCCAGTCGGTGCCCGATTCGCGTTGAATGAGATCAAAGAGGGGCGGAACCGGAAAGAGGTTGTCTTTGATTACGTGCAGGTTCTCCACAAAATGGAGGATTTTGGTCTGTGCCCCCCCGCTGCAGTGGACCATGCCGTGGATGGGGCCGGTACCGACCTCCTCCAGTATTTTTTTGATAACAGGGGCATAGGTGCGGGTGGGGGAAAGCACCAGTTTGCCGGCATCGAGGGGCACGCCCGCCACCGGGTCAAGCAGGCCCACGCTGCCCGAATAAACCAGGTCGGCCGGCACCTCGGGGTCGAAGCTTTCAGGGAATTCCCCAGCCAGGCTGTTGGCAAAAACATCGTGACGGGCAGAGGTAAGGCCGTTGCTGCCCATGCCGCCGTTGTAGGCCGGTTCGTAGGTGGCCTGCCCGTAGCTGGCCAGCCCCACGATCACATCCCCGGGGCTGATACGGGCATTGTCGATGATCTGGTCGCGGCGGATGCGGGCTGTAACCGTCGAATCGACGATGATGGTACGCACCAGGTCGCCCACATCGGCCGTTTCGCCCCCGGTACTGTGGATGCGGATGCCCCATTGCCCGAGGTCGGCGATGAGTTCTTGCGTACCCTCGATGATGGCGGCAATAACCTCGCCCGGAATCTTGTTCTTGTTGCGGCCTATGGTAGAACTCAGCAGAATGTTATCGGTAATGCCCACGCAGAGCAGGTCGTCGAGGTTCATCACCAGGGCGTCCTGGGCAATGCCTTTCCAGACCGAAAGGTCGCCGGTTTTCTTCCAGTACATATAGGCCAGGGACGATTTGGTACCTGCCCCGTCGGCGTGCATGACCAGGGCATACTCCGGGTCGTCTCCCAGGTAATCGGGCACCACCTTGCAGAAGGCTTTCGGGTACAGGCCTTTATCTACCCTGGAAATGGCTTTGTGTACCTCGTCTTTGGTTGCCGATACGCCGCGTCGGCCGTAGCGTTCGGATGCGTTGGATGCCATGCTGAAGTCTTTCGGTTGGTGCAAAAATACAGGAATCCGGCGAAAGCGTGCCACCGGATTCCCACGATGTTGGGTGATACTTATGCCTATTTTATAAACAGCAGGTCGCGGTACTTGGCCAGGGGCCAGTGCGTATCGGAAACCAACCGCTCCAGGCGGTCGCAATGATTGCGGATCTGTTCGAAATACGGGAGCACCGAACTGCAATAGGCCTCGGCCTTTTTGTTCAGGTCTTTGAGGGCGTTGGCCCGCTTGCGGGCCTCGGTCATGGCATCGGTCTGCTTTTTGGCCTCCTGCAGCTGCTCGGCCAGTTGTTCGAGGATGCCCAGCTGGGCCTCGCACACCTTTTTGTGGGCGGCTCCGTAAATCTCCTTCAGCCCCAGGATGTTTTCGAGCAGGGTGTTCTGGTAGGCCACCGTGGCCGGGATAATCTGGTTGTAGACCAGTTCGCTCAGCACCCGTCCTTCGATCTGGGTCTGCAGAATGTAGGTCTCCAGTTCCACCTCCTTGCGGGCCTTGATCTCCTTCTCGGTGAGCACGCCCGTAGCCTTGAACAGCTCGAGGGTTTCCGGGGCGGTGAGCACCCCGAGGGCTGAGGGCGTATTGCGGTTGTGGCTCAGTTTGCGCCGGGCGGCTTCCTGCTCCCATTGCTCGCTGTAGCCGTCCCCGTCGAAGCGGATGCGCTTGCTCGATTTGATGTACTCGCGCAGCACGTTGAAGATGGCCTCGTCTTTCTTCAGCTTTTTGGTGTCGATGAGCTTGTCTACCTCAGCCTTGAATTCGCGCAGTTGGCAGGCCACAATGGTATTGAGTACCGTCATGGGCTTGGCGCAGTTGGCCCTTGCCCCTACCCCGCGCATCTCGAATTTGTTGCCCGTAAAGGCAAAGGGCGAGGTACGGTTTCGGTCGGTATTGTCGAGCAATATCTCAGGGATCTTGCCCACCACGTTGAGTTTGAGTTCTGTTTTTTCCTCGGGAGAAAGTTTGCCCTTCGATACGCCTTCCAATTCGTCCAGCACCTCGGTTAGCTGCTTCCCGATAAAGATGGAAATGATGGCCGGCGGCGCCTCGTTGGCCCCTAGGCGGTGGTCGTTACTGGCCGAGGCAATGGACGCCCGCAGCAGCTCTTCATACCGGTCTACGGCCCGTATCGTATTCACGAAAAAGGTGAGGAACTGCAGGTTTTTCATGGGGGTGCTGCCCGGGCTCAGCAGGTTGGTACCCGTATCGGTGCTGAGCGACCAGTTGTTGTGCTTGCCCGAGCCGTTGATGCCGGCAAAGGGCTTCTCGTGGAAGAGCACCTTAAGGCCGTGGCGGGCCGCTACTTTTTCCATCACATCCATGAGCAGCAGGTTGTGGTCTACTGCCAGGTTGGCTTCTTCAAATACCGGCGCCAGTTCGAACTGGTTGGGCGCCACTTCGTTGTGGCGTGTTTTAACCGGGATGCCCAAAAGCAGGCATTCCGCCTCCAGGTCACGCATAAACTGGAAGGCCCGGTCGGGGATTACCCCGAAATAATGGTCGTCGAGCTGTTGCCCCTTGGCTGCGGCATGGCCCACCAGGGTGCGCCCGGCCAGCATCAGGTCGGGGCGCGAACGGGCCAGATCGCGGTCGATCAGGAAGTACTCCTGCTCCCACCCCAGGGTGGCATTTACCTTGTTGACATTCTTGTCGAAATAGCGGGCCACGGCCGTGGCTGCTTCATCGACAGCATGCAGGGCTCGCAGCAGCGGGGCCTTGTTGTCGAGTGCCTCGCCCGTATAGGAAACGAAGATGGTCGGGATGCACAGCGTGCTGCCGTAGATAAAGGCCGGGGAAGTAGGGTCCCAGGCGGTATAGCCCCTGGCCTCGAAGGTATTTCGGATGCCCCCGCTCGGAAAGCTCGAGGCATCGGGCTCTTGCTGCACCAACTGCCCGCCCCCGAATTTTTCGATGGCCCGCCCGTCGGGCAGCAAATCAAAAAAAGCATCGTGTTTCTCGGCCGTGGCCCCGGTAAGGGGCTGAAACCAGTGCGTATAATGGGTAGCCCCCATCTCGATGGCCCAGGCCTTCATGGCCTCGGCCACCTGGTCGGCAACTTTCCTGTCGATTTTCGAGCCCGAAAAAATGGCCCCCTTTACGCCATCGTAGGCGTCGCGGGTCAGGTATTGTAGCATGCGCTGCTCGTTGAAAACACGGCGGGCGAAACGTTCAGACCTGCGGCCCTGTCCGGCTGCTGAAGAGTCTTCCGGGGCAAATTCGGCCCGGTAAAGGGGTTCGTTTCGGGTTGGCATGGGTATGTATATTTAGGTTGATGCCGGTAAAATTACGCATTTCGTAGTATAAACCCGGAATTTTAATTTTTACGCAACACACCCCCTCGAAAAAGGGGGTGTTCATAATTATATCGATTTTTTTGATAATTCACCCCCTTCGTGTTGTGGCTATGAGTCGAAATATTATATTTTTGACCGTCGAATTTTAATAATCAACAATTAATTACTTGGCATCATGAGCAAAGCAAAATTAGAGTACATCTGGTTGGACGGTTACACTCCTACCGCCAACATGAGAAGCAAGACTAAGATTGAGTCTAACTTCAGCGGGAAGTTGGAAGACTGCCCCATCTGGGCATTCGACGGTAGTTCTACCGAGCAAGCCGAGGGAGGCTCGTCTGACTGTTTGCTTAAACCCGTGGCTATCTACCCCGACCCGGCCCGCCATAATGGCTACCTGGTTATGTGCGAGGTACTGAGCCCCGACGGCACCCCCCACCCCTCGAACTCACGCGCCACCATCGATTCTGATGTTGACGACGATTTTTGGTTCGGCTTTGAGCAGGAATACTTTATTATGGACACCCATACAGACCTGCCGCTGGGCTTTCCTCCCGGAGGTTACCCCGGCCCCCAAGGTCTTTACTACTGCTCCGTAGGGGGCAAGAACACCCACGGCCGCGAGTTGGTAGAGCGCCACGCCGATTTCTGCCTGCAGGCCGGCCTGAACTTTGAAGGCATCAACCAGGAGGTTGCCTGCGGACAATGGGAGTTCCAGATTTTCGCCAAGGGCGCCAAGAACGCCGGCGACCAAATCTGGGTGGCCCGCTACATGCTCGACCGCCTCACCGAAGAATACGGCTGGTACATAGAATACCACCCGAAACCCGTTAAGGGCGACTGGAACGGAAGCGGCATGCACGCCAACTTCTCCAACACCCTGCTGCGCACCTGCGGCTCCAAGAAAACCTACGAGAAGGTATGCGAAGCCTTCCGCCCGGTTACCAAAGAGCACATTGAGGTGTACGGCGCGTACAACGAACTGCGGCTCACCGGGAGACACGAGACCGCATCTATCAATGATTTCAAATACGGGGTTTCCGACCGGGGCGCATCTATACGCATCCCGATTCTGACCGTAGAGCGCGGCTGGAAAGGATGGCTGGAAGATCGTCGTCCTGCCTCCAACGCCGACCCCTACAAAGTGGCCGCCCGTATTATCAAGACCGTGGAGAGTGCAAACATCCAGGTCGAAGCCTAGGCTCAGATCCCACAGTTAATTACTTGTAGGACGACGACCCCGCCTCACGGCGGGGTTTTTTTATGCAAGGGTCTGATAGAGGAACAAGGCGTAGGCCGCCAGCAACACAAGGCCATCGCGCCAGCCCAGGCGCAGCCCCCGGGGAATGAACACCAGCGGCAGGATCAGCAGGGCGAAGCCCAGCATCCAGTAAATGTCCTGGGAAAGGAGGCGTTCATCCACAATGGTAATGGGGTGCACCAGGGCGGTAATGCCCAACACGGCCAGGATGTTGAAAATATTGGAGCCGATCAGGTTGCCCACCGAAATGGACTTTTCCTTTCGGATCATGGCGATCACCGAGGCCGCCATTTCGGGGATGCTGGTACCCACGGAGACCAGGGTAATCCCGATTAGCCGGTCGCTGACCCCCAGGTAACGGGCCAGGCCTTCCGCCCCGGATATCACGAGTTCGGATCCTCCCCAAAGTGCCGCCCCGCCAGCGCAGAGGAAAAAGGCCGTCTGATACAGCGGCAGGCTCGATGGCATGTGCAGGGAGTCCTCCTCCACAGCGGGCTTCTGATACCGCAGCAAATAGATCAGGAAGAAGAACATGGTAGCGACCAGAACTCCACCCTCCCCCGAACCGAGTTGCCTGTCGGCCACCATAAAGCCATAGAGCATCAGGGATGCCAGCATCATCATGGGCCAGTCTGTGAAGTAGAAACTGCGCCTTACATCCACATGGCCTATAAACAGGGTAATGGCCAAAATGAGCCCCAGGTTGGCCACATTCGAGCCCACCACATTGCCCAGCGCCAGATCGGGGTACCCTTCCATCGCCGCCTGCAGGCTTACGATGAGCTCGGGGGCCGAAGTTGCAAACGACACTACCGTCATGCCGATGATGATCTTGGGAATAGCCAGCCGCAGGGAAAGGTCTACCGCTCCCCGCAAAAGCCAGCTCCCTCCCAATATTAGCAGGCCCAGGCCCACCAGAAAATAAAGAAAGAAAGTCATACCGGCGTTCAGATAAAGATGCGCCAAATATACGACCCTGCGGGAACTGCCGGGCACCTTTCTTCAACACCTGTTTTAATAGTATTTTAACTATTATTTTAGTTGGTCAACTATATTTTTAGTTATGTTTGTGGCATCATCAAAAAACGAACAGTCATTCTCAAACCCATTTGCCCATGCAAAAACTCACCAACAAAGAAGAAGAGGTCATGCAGCTGCTTTGGAAGCTGGAGAAAGCCTTTGTCAAAGATTTGCTCGACGCTTTCCCGGGCCGCCCCAAACCCCATTACAACACGCTATCAACCATGGTGCGCAACCTGGAGGAGAAAGGGTTTGTGGGGCACGAGGCCTTCGGGAACACCCACCGGTACTTTCCGACCATAACCCGGGAGGCCTACCGGCGGAAGTACATAGGCGATACGGTAGCCAGTTACTTCGACCACAACTACAAAAGCCTGGTTTCCTTCTTCGCCAGGGAAGAAAAGATCTCGGCCGACGAGCTGCGCGAAATTATTGACCTGATCGAAAAAAGGAACAAGTAAGATGGAATCGTTCGGCCTATACCTGCTCAAAGCGTCGGCCATCCTGGCGCTGTTCCTGATCTCCTACGAGCTGCTGCTCAAACGCGAAACCCTGTTTCGCCTGAACCGCTTCTATTTGCTGAGCGGCCTGCTCCTGGCCCCCCTGCTCCCGCTGCTCACCTTCCGGCGCATCGTAACCGTTCCGGTGTCGGCAACCCCTGGGGCTCCTACCGAGGCCGTGGTCGGCCCCCAGGCCGAGGCAGCCGCCGGCTTCCCGTGGGAATCACTCCTGCTGGCCGCCTACCTGTTGGGCGCCCTGGTTTGCGCCCTGGTAGTTTTATGGCAACTATGGGCCCTCAGACGGCTCATCGCCTCGCCCGATACGCTGCGCCAAGACGGGTTTGTCTACATTGCCTCCCGCCAGGTTGAGGCCCCCTTTTCCTTTTTCCGCTATATTTTTTACAACCCCGACCGCCATTCGGCTTCAGAACTGCCCCTGATCCTTGAACACGAAAGGGCCCACGGCACCCAGTACCACTCCCTCGACATTTTGCTGAGCCGCCTGGTAGCCGCCCTGCTGTGGTTAAACCCCGCCAGCTGGTGGTATCAGAAGAGCGTGGCGCAAAACCTGGAATACCTGGCCGACGCGCGTGCCGTACAGTCTATCCCTTCGGTCAGGGACTATCAGTATACCCTGCTCAGGGTCTCGGGCAACACCCCTACCCCGGCCCTGGCAAACGCCTTCTACAGTTCATTAATCAAAAAACGAATCATCATGTTGCAACAAACCCAATCCAAATCAATCCACATGCTCAAGCACCTGCTCATTTTGCCGTTGCTTGCAGCCTTTTTAATGGCCTTTAACACCGAAACCGTGTACCAGATGGAAGACAGCCCGTCTGACTTCCTGGCCGGGATAGACGGCAAGTCGGTGGAACTGGTTATCGACGCGAAAACCACCGAGCAGGAACTGACAGACCTCAAGGCCGACCTCGCCAAAGACCAGATCGATTTTTCGTACACCACCGTGCGCAACCAGGCCGGGGAGATTATTTCGATCAGCCTGCACCTGAAAGGGAAAAACAGCGCGGGCAAATCGTTTAGCGGCTCCTACGAAACGGGCGACGACAAACCCATTGAGCCTGTGTTTATAAGCTTTGACGATGCGCGCAACAGCGTGTCTTTTTCATCGGGCAAAACAGTCGAAAAAACCCTGTTTATGAATACAGGCGGCACAGGGAATATGGTCTGGATTGCCTCAGAAGATGAAGAAGACGCCGGGAATGGCGAAAAAATACACAAGATCGTGGTGCGCGCTGAAGGTGACGAAAGCAACAGCAAGGAACACCAGATAGTGGTGCGCTCGGTAGGCGCAGCCGAAGCGGGACAGACCATGGTCTGGCACTCCGACGATGCCCAAACCCGCGAGATCGAGATCCGCCAGATCGACGGGGATACCCTGATCACCGTGAACGGGGAACCCGTAGAGCCTGCCAAATGGAAGCAAATCGGGGAATCCGGGGAAAAAGGCCATAAAATTATAGTAACCAAAACGGTTAAAAGCGACGACAAACATATCACCCTGTTCAGCGATTCTGACGACGAGGCCGACATCGAGGTGATCAAGGGGGGCTCGGGCAACTACTTCTTCATCGATTCGGGCAAAGGCGAAAAACCGTTGTTCTTCATCGATGGCAAGAAGGCCAGCGAAAAAGAAGTGAAAGCCCTCGACCCCGATGCCATCGAAAAGATGGAGGTCTTAAAAGGCGACAAAGCCACGAAAGAATATGGCAAAAAAGCGAAAGACGGGGTGGTGCTGATCACCACCAAAAAGAACTAGTTCGATTTCGAAGCATCCCGCCTGCCACAGGTGGGAAAACACCGGGCCCCCAAAGCCCGGTTTTTTTGTCCCCAAAAATCAAAACCGGTCAAAAGGGGCCGAAAAGGGCCTTTTGCGGCCTTGAAATAGCCGATTGACCTGAAAATCTCCCTTGAAAACTTATATTTTTCGACTTATTAGCCAAAATATTATTACACTTTAAAACTTATTTGAAGAATACACCCTTACTAATGAAAATGATAATGGCACATATCCTTTCAATATAGTAGGCAATTTTATTATTTCCAGGCCAATTCCTTGGCGGGCCGAGGGGGCTCCTTTATATTCGGGGCACAATCAATGAAACGAATCAAAATAGTAACCAAAAACCTACCGTCATGATTGCCCTGGCAAAGTATCTTTTATATCTGGTAATAGCCCTGATCGCAGTGCTGTTCTGAGCCGGCAGCACCCCGATCTGACACCCATACAAGGCCGCCCTATCGGGCGGCCTTTTTTCGTCTGTAAAGAATGGTATCTTTGCCCGTATGAAAAAGCACTTCTTCCGGGTACTGGCGCGCCTCAACAAATGGCTGCTGCCTTCGCTTAGTAAAAAGCAGGTTGATTTGGCGCGGGCCCCCAAGTGGCAATTGGCCCTGCTCGGCTGGCGCGCGTACGTTACCTTGCGGGCGCTCGATTAGTACGTAATCAGTGATTTAAGGGGAATGCCGTTCAGCTTCTCCCTCCCATTCAGGAAACTGAGCTCAATCAAAAAGTTGATTTGCACCACCTCCCCGCCCAGCGACTGCACCAGGTCGCACATGGCACGGGCCGTGCCCCCGGTGGCCAGCACGTCGTCGTGAATGAGCACCCGGTCGCCCGGGGAAATGCTCTCGGCGTGGATCTCGAGCGAATCGGTGCCGTACTCCAGCTCGTATTCCATGCGGGACGTTCGCCTGGGCAGCTTGCCCGGCTTGCGCGCCGGGATAAACCCCGCCTGCAGGTGCTCGGCCAGCAGGGGCGCAAAGAAAAACCCCCGGCTCTCGATGCCCACCACCTTGTTAATGCGCATCCCCTCGGTAAAAGCCAGCAACGCCCTGCCCGCCTCCCGGAAGGCCGTTGGGTCTTCCAGCAGGGGCGTAATGTCTTTAAACACAATCCCCTTCGACGGAAAATCGGGCACTTCCCGTATGTAGTCTTTAAAATTCATCGATTTGCGCGAGCGATTATTTTGCCTTAAATGTAAAAAGAAATATATTTGCATCCCCTTTCACCAGGGAAACCCATTTCGGCCACGTGGCGCAACTGAATAGCGCATCTGATTACGGCTCAGAAGGTTCCAGGTTTGAATCCTGGCGTGGTCACTTAAGAATGAAAAGCTCGCCCGCAAGGCGGGCTTTTTTCGTCTGAGCGCGGCAACAAGCTTGCTTGATTGCCAAAGTGAGGGCGGAAAAAGAAGCCAAACGATAGTTTGGCGAGCTTTTCATTTAGACTACGGAGCTTCACAGGATCACCGAGCGCAGCGAGGTACTCCTGG
>JBNKGM010000013.1:0-60030 GCA_050289825.1 Robiginitalea sp. | reverse complement strand
AAAATCACTACTATGAAAACCGTATTTTATGCTGTTGCAGCAACCCTAGCCCTGGCTTCATGCAGCCGTGGCGGATCTGGCGGATACCAGATAGAAGGCAGCCTGCGCGGCGACGTCGCCGATGGCACGCAGGTAATCCTGCGCAAGAGCGATGCCAATTTCCAGACCGTAGATATAGACAGTACCACGGTAACCGGAGGGGAATTCACCTTTGAAGGGACCGCAGCCGAACCCGAACTGCACTACGTTTACATCGAGGGCCTAAGGGGCGGCATACCCCTTATTCTTGAGAACGGGACCATTTCGGTAAACGCTCATAAAGACAGCCTGCAACTGGTAGCCATCAGTGGCACCCCCCAGAATGAGG
This sequence comes from Robiginitalea sp., assembly GCA_050289825.1. Classification (GTDB taxonomy): domain Bacteria; phylum Bacteroidota; class Bacteroidia; order Flavobacteriales; family Flavobacteriaceae; genus Robiginitalea. The sequence continues at coordinate 59,663 of JBNKGM010000013.1, read as the reverse complement.
CCTATTCGGAATACCTGGAAGGGGCCCGGGCACTTGCCGCCCAGCGCACCTCCATGAACGAAGACCTGCGTGCCGCCATGATGGCACAAGACAGCGCCGTGATTCTGGCGCTCCGCGATGAGTTTTTCGAATTGCAGGACCGCATGACCGATTTTGAAAAGGATTTTGCAGGCGAGTATCCCGACGCCCTGATAACGGCCCTGATCCTTGACCGTATGATCGAGAGCCAGGCGGTGGCTGTATCCGAAATAGACGTATTGTACCAGGGGCTTTCAAAAGATTTGAAGAATTCTGTTCTGGGCAAGGGTATCCAGGAAAAACTGGATACCGCCAAACGTACGGCAATCGGCTCCAAAGCGCCCGATTTTAGCGCACCAAGGCCCGACGGAAGTGAACTGGCCCTCCGCGATGCCCTGGGCAAGGTTACCCTGGTCGATTTCTGGGCCGGTTGGTGCCGGCCATGCCGGGCCGAAAACCCGAATATCCTGGCTGTCTACAACAAATACAAAGACAAGGGCTTTAAAGTGCTGGGGGTGTCCCTTGACCGGAATGCCGACCAATGGAAACAGGCCATTGCCGAAGACGGGCTGGTTTGGGAGCATGTTTCCCATATAGCCTACTTCGATGACGAAATCGCACGTTTGTACAACATCAGGGAAATCCCGGCCAGTTTTGTGCTGGACGAAAACGGCATTATCGTGGCCAAAGACCTGAGGGGCCCGGCCCTGGAGGCCAAGATTGCCGAATTGCTTCCCTAGGCGCTGCAGCCCAGATACATAAAAGCCCCTTCGTATGCCGAAGGGGCTTTTTTTATCAGTCGCTCATACGGTTTAGAACTTGCCGCGCACATCGCGGAAGGTACCCGTAATGGTAACATTGCCATTGATTTTAACGCTCCCAAAAACGTCAACAGCCGATCCGGAGCCCAGAAACTCCAAAGTGGCGCCATCGTTTAAAATAAGGTCACCGTATATGGTAACATCGCCTTCTATGCGCAAGGTACTACCCTCGTTCACGTTAATATTCCGGCGGCGCTTGAATTGTCCGACAGCTATTCCGCCATACAATTCCAGGGTTCCACCGGGTTGAATGTTTACGTGGTTTGAAACGGTCCAGGAACCGCAAAGCAAGAGCCTGCCGCCCACGACCACGCTGTTCAAACGCTTCGAACCGCTGTAGGCCACGTCTTCCGTTTCGTTGACCACCACCTGGTTAGACCCGTCGTATTCGGGCAGACCGGCACATTGGCCCGCCAGGCTTTCTCCAGGACGGTTCAGCTTGATGATTTGGAGCCCGCCCTCACCGGAAGCGGCAAATACGTAATCGCCTTTAGACGCCACGTAATTCACGGAGCCGCTGAGTTCAATAATACCCACCAGGTCGGCCCCTGTGGTGCTTTTCTCCGAAAGGCTCATGCCGGCACCGCCGTTGGCCATAAAGACTGCCTTGTCGTTGGCCGCAACGGCATTGGTCACCACATCGGTCTGTTCTATGCCATTTGGATGAATGGGAATGGGGAGGTATTCCAGCAATTGCCCGGTTGTGGCATCGTATAATCCGGCCCCCTGCCCGGCCTCAGATACCAAAACCGTCGATTCCCGCCAGGCAATGGTTTTCTTGGTGGCCACCCCAAGATCGGTATTGACCGGGATCAGCATGGTTTCATTGAAGTTGGCGTCGAGCAGACGCACCCCGATTCCGGCATCGAGCACGGCCAGGCCACCCGGGCGAGAAGCCAGGGAACGGGCGTCGGCCACATAGGTTTCCCTGATAATGCTTAAGTCAGTTTTGGAATAGGCCGTAATACTTCCTTCTTTCCCGGAACTCACCAGAATCTGGTCGGCTTCCACCAAAATATCTGTGGCATTATGGCCCTGTTGGAAACCATATTCAATCAGGTCGGTGCTCATACGCCCCCCGTTTACCGGAATGCGCGCCAAAAAAGAGTTGGAGGTGGCGCGAACCGAAGTCTCGGCATTTACGCCCCCGGCGATATAAATATAACCGTTGTCGTATTGGAGGGCATTAATGTCTGCATTGAGGTAAAACAGGCGGGAGGTAACCCGGGGATTGTGCGGGTCGGAAATATCGACCACATCGATACCCCCGTAAAACAATTCACCCACTGTGTTGTAGGCGACAAAAGCGTAATCTCCGGCCAGGTCTACATGAGAGGCGGTTAGGTTATCACCGCTTTGATACGAAGGCGGGGGAACACTGGCTACCAGGGTCAGGGGGTAATCCCCGGCCACATCGCCCGCTTTGCCCGTCAGGGTGTTTTCTTCATAGATTTCCAAAACCCCTGCCTCTTCAAAGCTCACCGCCCTTTGCAGTACGGCACTATTTTCTTCGAGAACAAGATCACTTTCCAGGTCGTCTTTAAAAACGGTAGTCTGGTCGCTGCAACTTAAGATGGCCAGGGCCAGCAACGCCAGAAGGGGGCGTAATGATTTGCACATAACAGGTAAAGTAGGTTCGTTTGGTAAGGTCAGAACGAACAAACCCACCTGATCGTGTATGCGCTAACCGGTTTTTTGAACGTAATGCGGTCTTTTCGACGAAATGCCTAAATCTTGCCCAATTTCTGAAGGACGAAGAGCAAAACAATGGGCAAAGCGAGCAGGGCAACCATAGAGGGGTGGGTGGCCAGGATGTCGGGCTTGAAGAAGAGGGTCACCAGGTACCCGCCAACAGCCCCTCCAAAGTGGGCCGAATGCCCGATATTACCCACCCGGCTTTTCATCCCGTAAATGGAATACAAGAGGTAGGCAATCCCCAACACATACGCCGGAAACGGAATAGGGATAAACATCAGGGCCAGCCGCATGTCGGGCTGCAGCAAAATGGCCGCATACAAAATGCCGGTTACGGCCCCGCTGGCCCCCACGGCGGTATAGTAGGGTTCCTGCCTGTGAAAATAAAGGGCAAGGAGGCTCCCGGCCAACAAGCTGATGAAATAGATAATCAGGAACTTCCCCGGGCCAAACCAGTCGATAACCACTTCGGCAAAAAAGTACAGGGTAAACATGTTCAGGAACAGGTGAGCCACATCTACATGCAGGAAGCCGGAGGTTAGGGTTCGCTCGCGCTGCCCGGCCCTTATGGCACTGATATTGAATTTAAACCGGTCAAAGAAAACGAGGTCATTAAACCCCTTTAGGCTCACCATTACGTTGGTGGCGATCAGGAGGATGGTAGCCAGGTGCAAATTCATAAAACGCCTTAATTCTGGGGGTAAATATAGCTATATTTGCCCATAATTTCGAGCATGCAACGCATCCTGTACCTTCTCGCCTACCCCTTTCTCTGGCTGTTGGCCCACACCCCTTTTAAGATCCTGTACCTGCTCTCAGACGGTCTTTTCTTTCTGGTGTACCGGGTGATTGGGTACCGCAAAAAGGTGGTTCGAGATAACCTGTCATTGGTTTTTCCTGAAAAATCAGAGGCTGAACGCAGAAAGATTGAACGCGACTTTTATGCCCACATGTGCGACATGTTTTTGGAGATGGCCAAAACCATGGGTATTTCGACCAGGGCTATCCGCGAGCGGTTTACCTTCCACAATACGGAGCTCCTCAAAAAATTTGAAGAGCGCGGGCAGAGCCTTATGGTGATGATGCCCCACTACGCCAGCTGGGAGTGGGCCATTTCCCTGAATTACGAATTCAACGCCAAGGGCTATGGCATATACCAGCCCCTGAACAACAAGTATTTCGACCGGCTGGTGAGGCGCATCAGGGGCAAATTCGGGGCCACCCTCATCACCACCAAGGAAACCCGCGAGGTCATCGCCAAAAACAAACAAGAGGGCCGCCTGTCTACATACGGCATTATTAGCGACCAATCGCCCCAGCTCAAGAAAGCCTATTACTGGGGGCATTTCATGGGTATTGAAGTGCCCATGCACACCGGGGCCGAGATGCTTTGCAAAACCATGGACCTGGCGGTAGTCTATCTCAAGGTGACCAAATTAAGGCGCGGCTACTACCAGGGCGAAATCATCCTTTTGTCAGACAACCCGGCAGCGGTGCCCGATTACGGCATTACCGACGCCTTTTTCAGGGAAACGGAGCGCAGTATTCGCCAGGCCCCGGAATACTATTTCTGGACCCACAAGCGGTGGAAACACCGGGGCAAAAAGCCGGCTTCCCTTGAGCCAGGTTCCTACAAAGCCTCGTAAAGCAGGGGCTCAAAGCCCTGCCAGCGCACCAATTTCTTTGATAAACCGATCGGCCAGGTCGTCGGCGCCCTTTTGGGTGGAAGCCTCCGTGTAAATGCGGACAATGGGTTCGGTATTCGACTTGCGCAAATGCACCCAGCTGTCGGGGAAGTCTATTTTCAGGCCATCCACCGTACTGTGGTCTTCCTTTTGATAGGTCCGGGTGAGCGTATCCAACAAGGCATCCACATTGAGGGAAGGGGTAAGTTCAATTTTCTTCTTACTCATAAAATAGGCCGGGTAGCTTTTTCTAAGCTGGCTCACCGTGCCCCCGCGCTCAGAGAGCAGCATCAGGAAGAGGGCCGTGCCTACCAGAGCGTCGCGCCCATAATGGCTTGCCGGGTAGATAATGCCCCCGTTTCCTTCTCCCCCGATCACGGCTTTGCTTTCTTTCATGGCCGTTACCACATTTACCTCCCCTACTGCCGCAGCCCGGTAAGCACCCCCATGTCTTTCGGTTACATCGCGCAGGGCACGGGTCGAAGAGAGGTTTGATACCGTGTTTCCGGGCGTTTTGCCAAGCACGTAATCGGCGCAGGCCACCAGGGTGTATTCTTCCCCGAACATCTCCCCCTTTTCGTCGATAAAGGCCAAGCGGTCTACATCGGGGTCGACAACAATGCCGAAATCGGCACCGGCCTCGACCACTTTTTTACAGATGTCGCCCAGGTGTTCGCGCAGCGGCTCCGGGTTGTGCGGAAAGTGCCCGGTGGGTTCGCAATATAGCTTTACCACCTCTACCCCCAGGGCGTCGAGCAATTTGGGGATGGCCAGCCCTCCGGTAGAGCAGACCCCGTCTACCACCACCTTAAATTTTTTGGGTATGATGGCCTCGGCATCAACGAGCTCCAGGGCCAGCACCTCGTCCACATGGATGTCGAGGTAGGCATCATTGATCTGGTGGTCGCCCAAAGCGTCTATATCGGCAAAAGAGAACTGCTCGCTTTCGGCAATCTCCAAAATGCGTGCACCTTCCAGGGCATTCAAAAATTCGCCCCGCTCGTTGAGCAGCTTCAGGGCATTCCATTGCTTCGGGTTGTGGCTGGCGGTCAATATAATCCCTCCATCGGCCTTTTCAAGGGGCACGGCTATTTCCACGGTCGGGGTGGTTGAAAGCCCGAGATCGATTACGTCAATGCCCATGCCGAGCAGGGTCGAAACCACCAGGTTTTGAATCATGGCTCCCGACAGTCGGGCATCGCGGCCAATAACCACCTGTAATTTACCGCCACCTCGATAGTCGCGCAGCCAGGTGCCGTAAGCAGCTGCGAATTTAACAGCGTCGAGCGGAGTCAGGTTTTCGCCGGGAACACCGCCAATAGTGCCGCGAATGCCTGAAATGGATTTTATAAGGGTCATAGAAAAACGTTTCTGTGGCAAATATAAAGCGATTACCCGGCAAACCGGGTGATTTCGTAAATTTGATCAATCCGCTAAAGCGTCTGATTGAATTTCCTGGCTCACATTTACCTCTCTTTCAACGACCCACAGCTGGCCCTGGGCAATTTTATGGCCGACAGCATTCGCGGGCGCGAATACGGCCACCTGCCGCCGCGCATTCAGGAGGGTATTTTACTGCACCGCTCCATAGACACCTTTACCGACACCCACCCCATACCCCGCAAAAGCAGCAAACGCCTGCACAACCGCTACTCGCATTACAGCCGGGTAATCGTCGACATCTATTACGACCATTTTCTGGCTGTACACTGGAACCGGTATCACCCCGCGCCATTGCCTGCCTTTGTAGCGGATTTTTACGCCCTTCTGCAGGAGCAACAAGAGTGGCTGCCGGCCGAAGTACGCCGGCTGATGCCGCATATGATCCGCGATAACTGGCTAACCAGCTATGCGCACCTGGAGGGCATCGGCCGGGTCCTGGAAGGGATGAACCGCCGGACCAAGAATAAATCGGGCATGCAGCACGCCATCGTAGACCTGCAAAATCATTACGGCAGCTTTGAAAAGGAGTTCGAAGCATTCTTTGAAGAATTAATTATCTTTTCCCGTTCAAAAATCGAATTACTTTGAAGCACATCTTTTTTCCGGCCCGGGCACGCAAGGCGGCCCTGTTTGTATTGCTGCCAACCATCTTCTTGCTGACCGGGTGCCGACCGGCTGCACCGGCCCCTACCGGCCTTGTTGCCGAACGGGCTATGGTGGTGTCGGCCCGTGAAGAAGCCTCGCGTATCGGGGCCGAAGTGCTCGCCAGGGGCGGCAATGCCTTTGACGCCATGGTGGCTACCGAGATGGCCCTGGCTGTGGCGTATCCCTTTGCAGGGAACCTGGGTGGGGGCGGCTTTATGGTATACCGTCTGCAAGACGGCACAGTCGGCAGCCTCGATTACCGGGAAAAGGCCCCCCTGGCGGCCCATAAGGATATGTACCTCGATACCCTGGGCAACCCCCTGCCTGACCTGAGCCGGAAAGGAGCTACCGCGGCCGGGGTACCGGGCACCGTTGCCGGCATCTTCGCCGTGCATGAAAAATTCGGAACCCTGCCCATGGACGAATTGCTGGCTCCGGTTATCGCCCTAGCCGAACGGGGCGTGCGCGTAACCGCCAAGCAGGCCGAAAGGCTGGATGGCGTGCGGGACGACCTGCTCGCCATTAACGGCGACAGCATTCCCTTCGCTGCTGAAAGCCGGGAAGGAGACACACTGAAATACCCGGCCCTGGCCCAAACCCTGAAGCGGATAGCAACCAACGGGCGGGACGAATTCTACGGAGGCCCTACGGGGCAGGTACTGGCAGATTTTGTGCAGGCCCGGGGCGGCTACATTACCTTGGAAGACCTGAAACGGTATGAGGCCGTCTGGCGTGACCCGGTGGTGTTCCGGTATAAAGACCTGAAGATTATTTCGATGGCCCCTCCCAGTAGCGGCGGGGTTACCATGAACCAGATCCTGAAGATGATGGAGCCCTACGACCTGCGGGAAATGGGGATGCATTCTTCCCGGGCCATACAGGTGTTTACCGAGGCGGCCCGTCGCGCCTACGCCGACCGCAATTATTACCTGGGAGACCCTGATTTCGTGGAAATCCCCATGCAACAACTCACAGACCCCGCCTACCTGAAGCAGCGCATGGCCGATTTCACCTTTGAGAAAGCCACGCCCTCAGCCTCGGTACGGGAAGGGTCGGTACGGGTATACGAAAGCGCAGAAACCACCCATTATTCAATTGTAGACGCCCAGGGCAATGCCGTTTCGGTGACCACTACCCTTAATGGGGCCTACGGCTCCAAATTGTACTGTACGCCCCTCGGGTTTTTCCTGAACAACGAGATGGACGACTTTAGCCTGAAGGCCGGGGTGCCGAATATGTTTGGGCTTATAGGGGCCGAAGCCAACAGTATTGCCCCCGAAAAACGGATGCTGAGCAGTATGACCCCAACTATAGTGGAGCGCGACGGCACCCTTTGGATGGTGGTGGGAACCCCTGGCGGCTCAACGATTATCACCGCGGTTACCCAAACCATCCTAAATGTGTATGAATTTAACCTGAGCATGCAACGGGCGGTAGATGCGCCACGGTTCCACCACCAGTGGTTACCCGACATGCTGGTATTCGAACCTGAAGGGTTCAGCCCGGCTCTTAAAGACAGCCTGCGGTTGTTGGGATACCCGATCAATGAGGGCCACACCCCCATTATTGGCAAGGTAGACGGCATTAGGGTGCTCCCCGACGGACGCCTGGAAGGCGGAGCAGACCACCGGGGCGATGATACGGCCGTTGGATTCTGAGAAACAGAAGGGATTAAAAAAGGGTTAATTCACAGAAAGCTTCTTCTTGAGCTCCTCCATGGATTGCTGCAATTGCCGCAGCAGGCCGTTGTCGGTGGTGGCTTCAACCCCAAAAGTGATTTTGCTGCCCACCTCCCACAATTCCTGGAGCTGCCCCTCCTCGATCTCGTAAGGCGCATAGGATTCGTTCAGGGAAACCAGGCGGAATTTCCCGGTACCGGGAAGTTTTTCGATTTTCTTTACCAGCACGGCATCATAAAGCACCACCACGTAAATCCGGTTGGCATTCAATCCTTTCCAATCGTCCACGGCCCGCCCGAGCACCCAGTCGCCCGATTTGAGGTTGGGCATCATGCTGTCTCCTTCTACCTGGAAGCCCCGGTAGGTGGCGTTGCGGAACTGCGGAATAGGTAAATCAAATGCAGGCAATTGGCGGTACCAGCTAGTGTCGTGTATATTCTGCGGATAGCCGGCCGCCGCCTTGGCGTTAACCAGCACTATGTTTTCCCGGTCGGCCGTATCGACCGTTACTACCTTGGGAAGCACGCTTACCCGAGAGGTCTCGAGGTGCTTTTGCTCGCTCTCCCCGAAAACCCACAGCGGGTTAATCTTGAATTGCTTGAGCAGTTCGGCTATAACCTTCCCGGATAACTTGGTACGGCCGCGTTCGATATCGGCCGTGGTATTGGGTATACCGAGTTTATCGGCGAATTCGGATTGGGTGAATCCGAGTTCGCGCCTCAGGTCAGTAAAGCGCTTGGTGCTCAAATCTTGTTCCATAGGTACCGCGTTTATCCTAAAAATAAGGCTCTATAGCTCTTCAAATATAGTCTATTTGGATATATTCCAAAAATAATTTCGGAAAATATCCATAATTTGGAAATATTCCTTACTTTTGGATTATATCCATATTGTTGGATTTGTTCCAGTTTTAGAATCGATAAAATCGAAGTGTTATGGAGACAGGTACTTTTTACATGTACGATGGGAGCTTTCAGGGATTCCTCACTGCGGTAGCCGAAGCCTTTGAAACGGGAGCCCGTGTGGAAGGCCTAAGCCGGGCCAGGGCAGATCAACCGCCCCTGTTCGCCAACCTGAGACGCGTGCTGACGAACAGGCACCGGGCTGAGCGGCTCTGGCAAAAATTGGAAAAAAGGAGCCCTTCCCTTTCCCGCCTGGTCTATTTTTCATATTTATCTGAAATGCCAGATGTTGAATTACTTATATACAAATATCTGTATGCTTTGTTCAATATAAATTCACCTGAAGAAAGCAGCCTTGCAGAATGGCGACAGCGCCTTGAAAACATTGCCAGGCGGGTCGAATCTGAAAAAAGGGAGCTGGAGCGAAACCTGTCTTTTGTAGCGTCGGCAGAAGGCATCCCCTGCGCATGCGCCAGTCCGACAACCAATGTGCTGCCGCTGCTGTCGCGCCATCTGAAGTCGCGATTTGCCGGCCAGGCCTGGATGATCTACGACTCCAAAAGAAATTATGGGGTATACTGGCACGGTGGCCAACTGGAATTGACCGCAATACGGCCACAGGCCGCCAAAGGCAATACAGGAGATCCGGCCTTTTTTAAATCGAGCACCCTGCAATCACTTTTGCTTCCAAAAGTACTGGAAAGCACACTTTCGGGTGGCTCAGGTGTTGGTTACCCGATCGGTAATGCGGTGTAATCGATACCCGATCTCAGTCTGCGGATTTTTCCCCCACAAACTGGTCGCTCTTGTTTTTGAACAGGATGTTGAAAGTCGTGAGGCTGCCATAAATCCGTGTGATGTACTGCTGCAATTCCACCTTATCCTGATCGGAAAGCACATCATGGGCATTTATCTTTTGTTCCATAACGCGCAGCCGGTCGCGCACCATCACGATTTTGTGAAAAAAGGTGTCAATCGGGATTTCCTTGTTGGATAGGCTGGTATCGCCAGGCTGGAGCAGCAGGTTACCGCCTTTCCATTTATCTGCGATGGCTACCATCGGGCTTATATCGCTCCACCTGCGCAAAATGCGGATCAGGGTGGTTTCGACTTCAGAAAAGCTTATGGTGTCTACCTCGTCGTGCAGGGCCTCGATCACGTCAAATTCCGAATCAAGATCGATGGTTTCCAGGCCCGATTCCAGGAAAGAGACCCAATAATATTTCGAGCTGACGTTTACCACTACCCCCTTGCCGTGTTCGGGGTGTTGAATGCGTGAGCCAATGCCGAGTAGTTGCATAGTGCAGGTTTTATTTTACTCCGGCTAAATTAGGGCAGCCTTTTGAAATAACAAATTTGCGGATGGCTTCGCTTTTCGAATTAGCGCCTAAATCCGTAATTTTGCAACCTTGCGTATTTGGGATGAACGAGAAGGAAGAACGTATTGAAGTACAGGGGGCGCGGGTACATAACCTGAAAAACATCGACCTGTGCATCCCTCGCGAAAAATTGGTGGTTATTACCGGTTTGTCTGGGAGCGGCAAGTCGTCCCTCGCCTTCGACACCATCTATGCCGAAGGCCAGAGGCGGTATATCGAAACCTTCTCGGCCTATGCCCGGCAATTCCTGGGCGGCCTGGAACGGCCCGATGTAGACAAAATTGACGGTCTTTCTCCGGTTATCGCCATCGAACAGAAAACCACCTCCCGATCGCCCCGCTCAACCGTGGGTACCATCACAGAGGTATACGACTTTTTGCGGCTTCTTTTTGCCCGGGCCTCCGATGCCTACAGCTACAATACCGGCAAAAAGATGGTCAGTTACAGTGACCTGCAGATCCGGAACCTGATCTTGCAGGATTTTGCCGGTAAACGCATCAACATGCTGGCGCCTGTAGTACGGTCGCGCAAAGGCCACTACCGGGAATTGTTCGAGCAGATCGCCAAACAGGGGTTTGTCAAGGTGCGCGTAGACGGGGTTGTCCAGGACCTGGAGAAGGGCATGAAGGTAGACCGCTACAAGGTACACGACATCGAGATCGTGGTAGACCGCCTGCAAGTCGGGGAACAAACCGACGCAGTCTCCCGCCTCGACGAAAGCATTCGCACCGCCATGTATTCTGGGGAGAACGTAATGATGGTACTCGAGGAAGGCCAGCAGCAGCCGCGTTATTTCAGCCGTGAACTCATGTGCCCTGAAACCGGCATTTCCTATCCTGTGCCCGAACCCAATACCTTCTCCTTCAACTCCCCGAAAGGAATGTGCCCTGAATGCAACGGGCTGGGGCATGTGTATGAGGTTAACCCCCGCAAGATTATTCCCGACAACAGCCTTTCCATTAAGACGGGTGGACTTGCGCCATTGGGACCCTTTAAGAAATCGTGGGCGTTCCGGCAACTCGAAACCATCGGCCTGCGCTACGGCTTTGAACTCGACCAGCCCATTAGCCAGATTTCAGAGGAAGCCATGGATGTCATCCTCAACGGGGGCGACGAGCGATTTGAGGTCGACTCAGCCTCGCTCGGAGTGCGCCGGCAGTACCGGATCGAATACGAGGGTATCGCCCATTTTATAAAGAACCAGTTCCAGGAAAGCGAATCTGCCAATATCCAACGCTGGGCCAAGGAGTACATGGACAAGGTTTCCTGCCCGGCATGCGGGGGGACGCGCCTTAAAAAGGAATCCCTGTATTTTAAAATTGCGGATCGCAATATTGCCGAGCTGGCTGAAATGGACATAAGCCAACTGGCCGATTTCTTTGTGAAACTGCCTGGGCAACTGGAAGGCGACCAAAAGGTGATTGCTGAGGAAATCGTCAAGGAAATAGGCACCCGACTGCAGTTCCTGCTCGACGTGGGCCTCGACTACCTTTCCCTGAGCAGGGGCTCCAAATCCCTTTCGGGAGGCGAAGCACAACGCATCAGGCTGGCCACGCAGATCGGCTCCCAGCTGGTGGGCGTGCTGTACATACTGGACGAGCCCAGCATCGGCTTGCACCAGCGCGATAACAACCGGCTGATCCAATCCCTAAAGGCACTGCGCGACCTCGGGAATTCAGTGCTGGTGGTCGAACACGACCGCGACATGATCGAGCAGGCCGATTATGTGATCGACATCGGCCCCAGGGCCGGCAAGCACGGGGGTGAAATTATTTCGGAAGGGACCCCGGAAGAGTTGAAACAACACGATACGCTAACGGCCGCCTATCTGAGCGGTGCCCGGCAGATACCTGTGCCGCCGCAGCGACGCAAGGGGAATGGCCATGAAATTGTCCTGAAAGGTTGCACCGGGCATAACCTGAAAGATGTGACTGCCGTTTTCCCGCTCGGGAAGATGATCGGGGTAACCGGGGTTTCGGGCAGCGGCAAATCGACCCTGATCAACGAGACCCTCTACCCCATTATGAATGCCCATTACTTCAACGGCGTCAAGAAGCCCAAACCCTATGCCTCCATTGAAGGATTGGAACATATCGACAAGGTAATTGACATCAACCAGGCCCCGATAGGACGAACCCCGCGTTCGAATCCGGCTACCTATACAGGTGTATTTGGCGAGATCCGTACCCTGTTTGCCAAGACAACCGAGGCCGCCATTCGCGGATATAAGCCGGGGCGCTTCAGCTTCAATGTGGCCGGAGGGCGGTGCGAGACCTGCCAGGGGGGCGGGCTGCGGGTAATTGAGATGAATTTCCTGCCCGATGTTTACGTCGATTGCGAGACCTGCAATGGCAAGCGCTTTAACAGGGAAACCCTGGAAATCCGCTACAAGGGCAAATCGATTGCCGATGTGCTCGAGATGACGGTAGACGATGCAGTTGAGTTCTTCGAGCATATCCCGAAGATCTACCGCAAACTGAAAACAATACAGGATGTGGGCCTGGGATACATTTCCCTGGGGCAGCAATCCACCACCCTTTCAGGTGGCGAGGCCCAACGGGTCAAACTGGCCACAGAGTTGTCGAAAAGGGATACGGGCAATACCTTCTACATTTTGGATGAACCCACCACGGGCCTGCATTTCGAAGATATCCGGGTATTGATGGAAGTGCTCGGAAAACTGGCAGACAAAGGGAATACGGTGCTGGTAATCGAACACAACCTGGATGTGATCAAAATGGTAGACCACATTATTGATTTGGGTTACGAAGGTGGCCGGGGCGGGGGTGAAATTGTTGCGGAAGGCAGCCCGGAAGCAGTGTGCCGCGATTCGAAAAGCCATACCGCACGCTACCTGAAAAAGGAATTATATCCCAATGAGCCCGTGGGTGCCTAATGGGGCCCCGGTCGTATAAAAAATTCGGAAAAACGCCGTTATAGTCAGTATGAGAAAAGAACAACACCCGAAAGGCTGGAACGAAATCAAGGCCAACGATTCATGGGCCCTTTTCAAGATCATGGGGGAATTTGTTAACGGGTTCGAGAAGATGAGCCTGATCGGCCCGTGCGTCAGCATTTTCGGCTCGGCTCGAACGCGTCCCGACAACGAGTACTACCAACTGGCCGTGGAAATCTGCCGGCAATTGGCCGTGGCGGGCTACGGGGTAATTACCGGGGGCGGCCCGGGGATCATGGAGGCCGGCAACAAGGGGGCCAACCTGGCCGGTGGCACCTCGGTTGGCCTGAATATCGACCTTCCTTTCGAACAGCATAACAACCCCTATATTGACGACGACAAGAGCCTGGATTTCGATTATTTCTTTGTGCGCAAGGTCATGTTCGTGAAGTACGCCCAGGGTTTTGTGGTATTGCCGGGCGGGTTCGGTACCCTTGACGAACTTTTTGAGGCCATTACCCTGATACAAACCCATAAAATCGGCACCTTCCCGATCGTGCTGGTGGGCTCGGCCTATTGGGAGGGCCTCTTTAACTGGATTCGGGATACCATGCTGCAGGCCGGCAATATCAACGAAGAAGACCTGGAACTGGTGCGGATGGTCGACACGCCTGAAGAGGTAGTCGAAATCATTGATGGCTTTTACCGGGGCCATACCCTTAGTCCCAATTTCTGATTTATGGCTGGTCTGCACAGTAGCCAACGATATGCTTGGGTTGCAGGGCAACTCCTACTCTTCTGGCTCTTTTTGGGGAACCTCCAGGCCCAACACAGGAACACCCTGCGGGCCAATCTTGTGGCGCAGACCCACACCCTGGAAATCCAGCAGGAATTCACCTATGTAAACCATTCCCCCGATTCACTCCCTGAGCTTTTTTTTAATGATTGGGCCAATGCCTATTCTGACAAAAGTACCGCCCTGGCACGCCGTTTTGCCGAGGAATTCCGCAAAACACTGCACCTGGCCGGGGAAGAAGACCGGGGATCTACCGAAATTCTTACGGTTGTCGACGAGGTATACAGGGGTTTGAATTGGAAACGCCTGCCCGGGAAAGATTTGGTACAGTTCAACCTGGGCGAGCCACTGGCTCCGGGCGACTCGACCCGTCTTTTCATTACCTATACGGTAAAGCTTCCGCCGAACCGCTACACCCCTTACGGCTATGGTTCGGACGGTAGCTACTACCTGAAAGACTGGTACCTGACCCCGGCTGTATACGACGGCGAATGGAAGTTGTATTCCAACAAGAACCTGGAAGACCTGTATACCGAAATCACCGATACCCGTATTGAGCTGTCGTTCCCCGATTCCCTGTACCTGGGCACCAATTTTGTTGACATCAACCTGAGCCGGTTGCCCGGGCGCCAGCGTGCCACCCTTAGGGGAAGCCGACGTAAAAGCTGCGATATTATCCTTAACCTCGACCGCCCATTTGAAAAACACCTGACCCCCTTTCTTTTTGTGGTGACAGACATACGCTCCCAGAAGTATGACGCGGTATTGCAGGGCATTTCCATAGACCGGGTGGCAAGCTTCATCTACGAGAACCTGGGGGAATTCCCATACGAACAATTGCTGGTCAGTGAAATCGACTTCAACAAGAACCCGCTCTACGGGCTCAACCAATTGCCGTCCTTCATCCGGCCCTACGAAGAACAGTTTCAGTTCGAGATGAAATTTCTGAAAACGGCCCTGATCAGCTACCTGCGCGAGACCATTTTCCTGAACCCGCGCAAAGACAAGTGGATCTCGGATGCCATCATCAATTACCTCATGATCCGTTTCGTGGAAGAATTCTATCCCGACCAGAAACTGCTCGGGAAGCTCTCGGAATTCTGGCTGCTTCGCAGAACCCACCTGGCCCAGATGGACTTTAACGAGCAGTACCCCTTCCTGTACATGCTCACAGCTCGCCAGAACCTCGACCAGCCCCTCACCACGCCCAACGACTCTCTGATCAAATTCAACCAGAAAATAGGCAACACTTACAAGGCCGGGCTGGGGCTTGCCTATATGGCCGATTACCAGGGAGCAGCACCGGTTAACCAGGCTATCCGGGATTTTTACGAGTCTTACAGCCTGCAGGAAGTTCACCCCGACGATTTCAGGCGTTCGTTTGAGAAATATGCCCGAAAAGACATAAGCTGGTTTTTCGACACCTACGTGGCATCAGACCGCCGTATCGATTTTAAGATCCAATCGGTTTTTAAGACCGATGACACTCTGGCCGTAACCATTAAAAACAAGACCGGGGCCGACGTGCCCATCTCCCTGTTTGGGGTAAATGGCGATTCGGTGGTGTCGAAATACTGGTTTGAACACATAAAGGGCACCCGCACCTTTGAAATCCCGCGGAACGGAGAGCGCAGGCTCGTATTGAATTACGACCAGACCATCCCCGAGTTTAACCAGCGCGACAACTGGAAGTCGCTGGGTGGGTTTTTTTCGAGCAACAGGAAATTGAAATTACAGTTCTTCAAAGATTCGGAGAACCCGTACTACAACCAGGTTTTCTACATGCCGGTAATTAATTACAATTTGTACGACGGTCTTTCTCCGGGCATGCGGTTCACCAATAAAACGTTCTTGCAACGCCCCCTCATTTTTGACTTTGCGCCAACCTATGCCTCCAAGGAAAAGGCCCTGGTGGGCTATGGACGGGTGAGTTACCAGCACTACCACGGGAAGAGCGGCTTTTACCTGACCAATTACAGCATAAGGGGCTCTACCAGCCATTTTCAGACCAACTCGCGCTATTCAACCCTAACGCCTGCCATTGCCTTTGGCTGGCGCCCGGCAGACCTCATTTCGAACATCAGATCGTCTTTGCTGTTGCGGCATGTAAATGTATTCCGAACAATAGATCCGTCTCTGGGCGATCTGGAAACCGAACCCGATTACAGCGTGCTTAACCTGCGCTACAATTACCTGAATAACAACATCATCAATTACTTCTCCTGGTTTGCCGACGCCCAGTACGCCTCAAACTTCAGTAAGGTGGCCGTTAACATCGAGTACCGCAAGTTGTTCGAGAGTAACCGGCAGATTAACCTGAGATTTTTCGGGGGCATGTTTCTGAGTAACCAAACGAATTCTGACTACTTCAGCTTTGCACTCGACCGGCCTACCGACTATCTATTTGATTACAATTACCTGGGGCGTTCAGAAGACACGGGGCTTTTCAGCCAGCAGATCATCATCGCCGAGGGCGGCTTTAAGTCAAAATTGGAAAACCCCTTTGCCAATTCCTGGATGGTAACCGGCAATGCGAGCTTTAACCTGTGGCGCTGGATCGAATTGTACGGGGACGTAGGCCTGATGCGGAACCGGGGCAGCGACCCCAGGTTTGTATACGATTCCGGTTTACGGCTAAACCTGGTTACCGACTATTTTGAATTGTATTTACCCATTTACTCCAATAACGGGTGGGAAATGAGCAGCCCGAACTACGAACAGCGCATCAGATTTATCGTTACCCTGAGCCCCCGCACCTTAATCGGTTTATTTACACGGAAATGGTTCTAAAATTAGCAAATCGTCAAAATTTTACGTGATTTTTGATGGTTTTTTAATTTGTATGCATTTTATAACATTTCTGTTGAAAAATCGTTAGAATAAACCGGATGGGGAATTGGAAAAATGCCCCGACTTTGGTAATTTAGCGCTCCAGACCCGGCCTTATCTATGAAAGTTCATCTCGATCCCGAAAAGGACATCTCCTTCAGCGATTTCAGAGAACAAATTCTCCAGGATTACAGAACCGCTCTGGTGAGCAGGGAATGCAGCCTGCTCGGGCGACGCGAAGTACTGACGGGCAAAGCCAAATTCGGCATCTTCGGCGACGGGAAGGAACTCCCGCAACTGGCCATGGCGCGCGCCTTTCGAAACGGCGATTTCCGCAGTGGCTACTACCGCGACCAGACTTTCATGATGGCCCTGGGCCTCTTGACCCCCAAAGACCTTTTCCACGGGCTTTATGCCACTACCGACATCGCCCTGGAACCCATGAGTGCCGGGCGGCAGATGGGCGGCCACTTCGGCACCTACAGCCTGCATGAAGACGGGAGCTGGAAAGACCTTACCGCCCAACCCAACAGCAGCCCCGACATCTCCCCTACCGCCGGCCAAATGCCACGTTTGCTCGGCCTGGCCCAGGCGTCCAAAATTTATCGCAAACTGCCTGAGATTCCTTCAGACGGATTTTCAGACAACGGCAACGAGGTTGCATGGGGTACCATTGGGAATGCCTCGACAAGCGAAGGCCATTTCTTTGAAACCATCAATGCTGCCGGTGTACTTCAGGTGCCCATGGTAATCAGTGTCTGGGACGACGCCTTCGGCATCTCGGTCCCTGCCAAATACCAGACCACCAAAGAGAACATCTCGGAAATCCTGAAAGGGTTTCAACGCGACGAAGACAGCCCCGGGTATGAAATTTTAAGGGTGAAGGGATGGGATTACACCGCCCTGATACACACTTACGAGAATGCGGCCGATATAGCCCGTGAAGGGCATGTACCCGTATTGATCCATGTCACGGAGCTCACGCAACCCCAGGGGCACTCCACCTCGGGTTCGCACGAACGGTACAAGTCTGACAAACGGTTGCAATGGGAAAAGGAGCACGACTGCAACCTGATGTTCCGCAGGTGGATTCTCAGCAACCGCATCGTAGACGAAGCCGAGCTGGCCGAGCTCGAAAAAGAAGTAAAAAGGGAAGTGCGAACCGCCAAGAAAACGGCCTGGGCCGAATTCCTGGAGCCGCATAAGACGCAGAAAAAGGAATTACTGGCGTTGCTCGACCAGGCCGCCAACAACAGTCCGAACCGCCGCTTCCTGAGCAAGCTGAAAAACGACCTGATCGCTGTTGAGGAGCCCCTGAAACGCGACATCATTTCCAAGGCCCGCATGGCCCTTAGGTACCTACTGGGCGAAAACAGCCCACAGCAACAGGCACTGCAAGACTGGGTACGCCGATATATGGCAGAAACCCAGCCGCATTTCAGTTCTCACCTTTACAGCGAGCTCCCCGGAAAGGCAACGGAAATTCCGGAAGTCAAGCCGGTTTACAAGGCCAGTCCGGAACAGGCCGACGGACGCATCATTTTGCGCGATAACTTCGAAAAACTTTTCGATCGCTACCCCCAGGCCCTCATTTTCGGGGAAGACAGCGGCACCATAGGCGACGTGAACCAGGGCCTTGAAGGCTTGCAAAAAAAGTTCGGCCCCTTGCGCATTGCCGATACAGGCATACGCGAAACCACCATTATCGGCCAGGGGATTGGCCTTGCCCTGCGCGGTCTCAGGCCCATTGCTGAGATCCAGTACCTGGATTACATCCTCTATGGCCTCCAAACCCTTAGCGACGACCTGGCCACCCTGCTATACCGCACCGTTGGGAAACAAAAAGCCCCCCTTATTGTGCGTACCCGAGGTCACCGCCTGGAGGGCATCTGGCACTCGGGCTCCCAAATGGGAGGTCTGGTGCACCTGCTGCGAGGTATGTACATTCTGGTACCCCGCGACATGACCCGGGCTGCCGGTTTCTACAACACCCTAATGAAGAGCGACGAGCCGGCCCTTGTTATCGAATGCCTTAACGGGTATCGCCTGAAAGAACCCGTCCCGGAAAACCTGGGTGAACTCTGCACCCCTATCGGGCAGGTCGAAACCCTACGCACGGGTACCGACATTACCTTGGTTTCTTACGGCTCCACGCTGCGAGTAGTACTCAAGGCGGCCGAAGAATTGGTCGAGGCCGGCATTTCGGCCGAAGTGATAGATGCTCAATCGCTGCTCCCCTTCGACCTGGAGCACGCCGTTTCCCGCAGCCTGCGCAAAACAAATCGCCTGCTGGTAGTAGACGAAGACGTACCCGGAGGGTGCTCGGCCTATCTGCTGCAGCAGATCCTGGAAGTACAGGGTGGGTACCAGTACCTTGATTCGGCCCCGCAAACCCTGACGGCAAGCGAGCACCGCCCGGCTTATGCCAGCGACGGAGATTACTTCTCAAAGCCCAGCACCGAAGATGTTTTCGAAAAGGTCTATGCTATGATGCATGAAGCCGACCCGGGCGAGTTTCCGCCCCTGCTTTAACCCATTTTGTGCAGTAAAAAAACAAACCCGCGCCTTACCGGCGCGGGTTTTTTACCGAATACCCAATAAGGTTAATTCTTCATGTCTAATTCCGTTTTCTTGAGGGATGGGGTTTTGGGGTTGCCGTCGGCGTCGATCTCGATGATCTGGTCAAACCCGAGCTGGTCAAGTTTTTCAATGATCTTGGCCCGGTCACCCACCATAAACCAGTTTACATCGCCTGGCCTTACGACCTGGCTGCTCACCGCCCGTACCTGATCAAGGCTCAGGTTCCGCACATTGGCATCATATTCCTGGTAGTAGTTATCGGGCAAACCATAGCGAACCAGGTTTGCCACCGAACCGGCGACGGAGGCATTGGTTTCCCACTGTCCAGGCAACTTGAGCACCTCATTAGTCTTTACTTTTTCGAGCTCTTCGGGTGTAGCCGGATTGGTGCTCACAAATTCGGAGAGTTCCTTGCGGATTTCGAGTACCGATTCGGCAGTCTTGTCGGTCTGTACCGGTGCATAGACAATAAAGGGCCGTTCCTGGCGGGCCCCCATAACGAATCCGCTGGCCCCGTACGACCAATGCTTGTCTTCGCGCAGGTTCATGTTGATTCGCGAGGTAAAATCACCTCCCAGGATATTAACCATCTGATCTACGGCAATTTCGGGCATGTCGCCATATTTGCCGGTGAGGTGGCCTGCGATAATCACCGACTGTTGTGATTCCGGGCGATCCATCAGGTAGAGCGTGTTCTGGGAGCCGGTTTTTGGCGCCGGGAAGTTGACTGCAGGCACCTTGCTCTCTTTCCATTTCCCCAGGTACTTGCCGGCAATCTTGCGAAGCTCTTCAAGGGATACATCGCCGGTTACCACCAGGGTAGCGTTGTTGGGCCTAACCCAGGTGTCGTAAAAATTGACCGCGTCGTTGCGGGTAAGGGCTTGTACTGTGCCTTCATAGCCTGTACCCGTATACGGGTTGCTGTACGGGTGGCCTTCGCCATAGAGGTATTTATTCATTACGCGAAGGGCCATGGTAATGGGCTGCGACTTTTCACCCTTGATGTCGTTTATTTGCTCGCTCTGCAACCGGTCGAATTCCTTCTGGGGGAAGGCCGGGTTAAGCAGCACCTCGGCAAATAACTCCATACTCGCATCCAGGCTGGGTTTCAGCGTATTCATATAGACGCTGGAAATGTCCTGGTTGGAGAAGGTGCTGAGGCTGGCCCCCAGTAATTGCAGCTTTTCATTGATTTGCAGGGAGGTAAGGTCTTTGGTGCCTTCGTCGAGCAGGTCCATGGAAAGGGCTGCCGTTCCGGGGCTGGAGAGGAAGTCGGTTTTATAACCGGCATCGACCATCAGGTTCATCACCACGGTGGGCACCCCGCTGCGCTGGGCCAAGACGATCTTTAGCCCGTTCGGGAGTTCGGCCCTTTGCAATTCGGGAAATTTGGAGGTTTTCGGAGCCCCGAGTGCCGGCAGGTGCGAACGGTCGGCCCCGGATGCGGCCACACTGTACTCGGGGAAAGGCCTGCACACCAAAATGTGCTTCCCTTTGCTGAGCCATTTCTGGGCTGTGGCCTTCAGGTCGGCCGCGGTGACCTGTTCCACGAATTCGAGGGTCTTTTTGTAATACCCGGCATCGCCGTGATACGTTTCGTTGGAAGCCAGGACGTCGGAAACCCCGCCGAACCCGCCGATGCGTTCCATCCCTTTGATGAAATCGGCAAAATAATCGGCTTTTACGCGGGTAAGCTCGGCTTCGGTGGGCCCGTTGGCCACCAGTTTACTGATCTCTTCCATCATCACCTCCTGCACCCGGTCGAGATCACCCCCCGGTTTAACGTTGGCGTAAGTGATAAAATTACTGGCTATTTCCTTCGAATATTCAAAGGCCTGGGCCGAGCTGGCTATCTGATCTTCATATACCAGCCTCTTGTACAGGCGGGAATTCTTCCCATTGCTGAGTATGGAGGCGATCAGGTCAAAATAAACATCCTCCTTGTCGCCAAAGGGGGGTGTATTCCATGCGAAAAGGACACGCGCCTCGGGAACACGATCTTGATACTCCTGGTAGGAATCATACGGGTGTTCGGGTATATTTACCTCCTGCCGCTCGACGGTGGGACCCGAAGGGATATCCCCGAAATACAGGAGCACTTTCTGGTAGACTTCCTCCGGGTTAATGTCGCCAGCTACGGCCAGCACTGCGTTGGCCGGTCCGTAATACGAACGAAACCAATCCTGAACATCTTCAAGCGATGCCGCATTGAGGTCTTCCATTTCCCCGATAACCGTCCAGGAATACGGATGCCCCTTCGGGTACATGGCCTTGGTGAGGTAATCCCACTGTTTGCCGTAGGGCTGGTTTTCACCCTGCCGCTTTTCGTTCTGCACCACACCCCGCTGTTCATCGAGCTTGGCCTGGTCTATGGCCCCCAGCAGGTGGCCCATCCGGTCCGATTCCAGGAACAGTACCTGGTCCAGGGCGCTTACCGGGACGTTTTGAAAATAATTGGTCCGGTCGTTGTTTGTGGTCCCGTTCAGGTCTGTACCCCCGATGCGTTCCAGGGCCTGGAAATAGTCGTCATTGTAGTTTTCACTCCCGTTGAACATCAGGTGTTCAAACAAGTGGGCAAAGCCGCTCTTGCCCGGTTTTTCGTTTTTGGAGCCTACATGATACCAGACATTCACTGCGGCGATGGGCGCCTTGTGGTCTTCGTGAACCAGCAGGGTAAGGCCGTTTGGTAAGACATACCGCTGGTAGGCGATAGAAATCTCG
This sequence comes from Robiginitalea sp., assembly GCA_050289825.1. GTDB lineage: Bacteria > Bacteroidota > Bacteroidia > Flavobacteriales > Flavobacteriaceae > Robiginitalea. The sequence goes on along the minus strand of JBNKGM010000013.1, from coordinate 37,574 downwards.
GAACTCTTGAATTGGAAGCCCTGCGCCCACCCGCCAAACGTGGCAGCAAATAAGACAAGGCTGAACAGCATTGATTTTCTCATGTCGTTTTTTTGATTTGAATAGTGATTTTTATGGGGATTCAAGATAGCGAAATTCTACTTCTTTTCTTGAGTTTGCTTCCTGTGAAATTGCCGGCAGGCTTTCATATTTTAACTAAGTTTGAAGCAGGCGACTTACCCAAAAATCTATGGAAGAGATCTGCAAGCTGATACGGGAACATTACGGCCTGCATGCCGTATCGCTTAAACCCCTGGAGGGCTACGAAGACAAAACGTACCTGATGGCAACGCCTGAGGGTTCCTGGATTCTGAAGGAGCACCTCAATAAACCCGGCCTCCCAGAGCGTATCGTCCTGGAATCCCGATTGATGGACCACTTCGCTTCAACCGGCAAATACGCTTTTCCCAGCCACAAGCACACCCGTACCGGGCAGGAAGCCCTCGTTGCCGGAAACCGGGTATACCGCATACTGAGTTATCTGGAAGGCACCTTTATGGGGGAACTTCGGCCTGCCGATCGGCCCATTGGTCCTTGGGGGCGACTCCTGGGGGTGCTGGCCCGGAAAGCGCAGGACTTTCCAGGGCAGACGCAAGGGCTCACACCCCTGCCCTGGGACCTGCAACACCTTCCCCTGCACAAGGATTCGCTCAAGGCCCATGTAAAAGACCCCCGCCTGGCCGCCAGTATTGCTTATTTTATGGCGCAATTCGAGGCGGAAGTGGAACCCCACGGCTACGTTTTGCGCAAGGGGTTCATTTACAACGACGCCAACGAATGGAACATTTTGATCAGGGATGGGGAAATTACCGGCCTCATCGACTTCGGGGATAGTGCCTATTCCTGGATTGTGAACGACCTGGCCATCGGCCTTGCCTATGCCCTTATGGGCCAGCCAGACCCTCTTGTTACTGCCCGTGCATTTATTGAGGCCTACTGCACCGAGAGCGACCTCTTGCCTCTGGAAGCCGACCTTTTGTATTACCTCATAGCCGGGCGGCTTTGCATGAGCCTTTGCAACTCGGCTAAAGCCAAAGAGCACCAGCCCGGTTCTGATTATATCTCCATAAGCGAGGCACCCGCCAGGCGCCTGCTTAACGACTGGCTGAAAATAAATCCCAAAACCGCCTCTGCCATTTTCCGGGAAGCAGCCAGCCTTCAGGTGCCAGCCCCAACCGAACCCGCTTCTTTTCAAAAACGCCGCCAGGCGTACTTCAGCCCGGCCCTGAGCCTGAGTTATAACCGGCCCATCGTTATGGAGCGGGCCGCTTTCCAGTTTATGTACGCGGCAGACGGGACCACCTTCCTGGATGCCTATAACAACATCATGCTGGTAGGCCACGCCCACCCCCATGTGGTGGGGCAGGGAATTTCGGCCATGAGGCGGCTCAACACAAATACACGGTATCACTATGACGCCCTGCTTTCGTATGCAGAGCGTCTGCTCGACCGATTCCCGCCCCAACTCTCCAAGGTCTTTTTTGTGAATTCGGGAAGCGCGGCCACAGACCTGGCCCTGCGGCTGGCCCGCTGGTACACCGGTAACCGGAAGGTCGCCGCTCTCGAAAGCGGCTACCACGGGAACACCGAAGCCGCCCTGGCCGTTAGCCCTTACAAACACCGTGACGGGATGACTTTCCCCGACACCTTGGTTTGCCCCCTCCCCAAGGTATTCGGCTCAGGCCTGGCCGACGACGGAAGTGCCGGGGCCCATTTCGGGGCCGAATGCCGCAACCTCCTGGAAAAGGCCGGCAGCCTGGCCGCCTTTATCGCCGAACCCATTGTGGGTTGCGGCGGACAGGTGCCGCTTCCGGCCGGGTATTTGCAAGCCGTATACCCTACTGTTCGCGCAAAGGGGGGCGTCTGCATCAGCGACGAGGTGCAGGTGGGCTTCGGTCGGTTGGGCCGCCATTTCTGGGGATTTGAAATGCAGGGGGTGGTGCCTGATATCGTCGTATTGGGCAAGCCTATGGGGAATGGCCACCCGATGGGGGCTGTGGTTTGCACCAAACCCATAGCAGAAGCCTTTGCACAAGGGCCCGAGTTCTTCAGCTCCTTCGGGGGCAACCCGGTTTCCTGCGCCGTAGGGCAGGCTGTTTTGGAGGTAATGGACCGGGAAAACCTAGCTAACCATGCCCATGAAGTGGGTCACTACCTGGCAAAGGGGCTTCGTGCCCTGCAGGGCGAGTACCCTCACATTGCCGATGTGCGCGGTGCCGGCTTATTTCTGGGGGTGGAATTCACAGACAGGCAGGGCGCCCCTGCCACCCAATGGGCCCGTGCCTTAAAAGAGGGGTTACGCGATCGGCAGGTGCTGGTCGGTACCGACGGGCCTTATGACAATGTGTTGAAAATTAAACCCCCTCTCCCCTTCGAACGGAACAATTGTGATGAATTGCTGGATAAAATTGAAGTTATCATAAAGAATATCAGCTTTATTTGAAAGAATATTAATATTTTAGCTATATTAAAAGACAATCGACCTATGAAAAATTCCCCCAAAAACGACCTCGGCCTACTGCTGCTCCGCCTCGCCGGATCGGGATTGCTGCTTACCCATGGCCTGCCCAAACTTATGAGTTACTTCGGGGAAGACCCCATCCAGTTTGGAAATCCAATTGGTATCGGTTCAGGACCTTCCCATTTTCTGGTGATGTTTGCCGAAGTATTCTGCGCCTTCCTGGTGCTGATCGGGCTTAAGACACGTTGGGCTGCCATCCCGGTAATTATAGCCATGCTCGTGGCCGCGTTTATCGCCCATGCCGCAGACCCGATTGGAACCCGGGAGAAGCCCCTGCTTTTCGCGGCGATTTTCATCAGTATATTCCTGATGGGGCCCGGGCGGTACAGCTTCGATAGGAAGTAACGACCTTCAGATTATTTTATAGAGGAGCTCCTGAAGCAGGTCTTGTTGCGAAAGGGCGGGAGAACCGACCCCTTTTCCCTTCAGGTCCATCTCGCGGAGCACACCCACTATCTGGCTTACCTGCCTCATGGGGTAATTGCGCGCCGCCGTTTGGTATTCGCTTACAAAATAGGGATTGATGCGCAAGGCTTGCGCCACGTGTTTCGGATTGTGGTCGCCCAGGCCGTGGTACTGCAGCAATTGGGTAAAGAACGTATGCAAAAGGGCCACGGTAAGCACAAATGGGTTCTCCTTCGGATTCTGGGCAAAGTACTTGATGATTTGGGTGGCGCGCGGAATATCGCGCTCAGCGATGGCCTTTTTTAACTCGAAATTATTGAAGTCCTTGCTAATGCCGATGTGGTCTTCAATAGTCTGGGGGGTAATTTCGGCACCTTCGGGCAATACGATCTTCAGTTTGTCGAGTTCATTCGAAATGCGGCTCAGGTCGGTGCCCAGGTACTCTACCAGCATGGCCGCCGCTTTGTGCGAAATTTTAAGGTGGCCACCCGACAAAATACGCCGTATCCAGTCGGCAACCTGGTTCTCATAGAGCTTCTTGCTTTCAAAAACCACAGCATTGCCGGCCTTTAATGTTTTTATGAGCTTTTTGCGCTTGTCGAGGGTTTTGTATTTGTAACAAATCACCAGAACGGTGGTGGGTTGCGGGTTTGAGGCGTAGTCTACCAGTTGCTCGATGGTACGGCTCAGGTGCTGCGCTTCCCGAACAATGACTACCTGGTACTCAGACATCATTGGATACCGCTTGGCCTGTCCTATGATTTCCTCGAGTGAAGTCTCTTTTCCGTAGAGGACCATCTGGTTGAAACTTCGCTCTTCTTCGGTTAAGACATTGCCGGCAATGAATTCAGAAATGCGGTCGATGTAATAGGGCTCCTCCCCCATCAGAAAGTACAGGGGCGCCAGCCGCCTTAAGCGGATGTCGTCTACCAGTTGTTTCACTTCATCCATAGGGAAAAATAACGGACATTTGCAGCATGATGGATCTCAATTTTCCCAGATATCCCTTCCGTTTCAAAAGTAGGGAAAATAAACTCCTTGTATTTGACGTGATCCGCAAAAAGTACGTGGCGCTGCAACCCGAGGAATGGGTACGGCAGAACTGCCTCCATTTTTTGGTTACCGACAAAGGATACCCTCCAGGCCGGGTTTTGGTGGAGCGCAAACTCGAGGTCCACGGCCTTACCAAGCGCCTTGACCTGGCGGTTTGCGATGCTCATGGCCGTATCGAGGTACTTGTCGAGTGCAAGGCACCCGATGTGGCCATTGACCAGGAGGTTTTCGATCAGATCGCCCGCTACAACATGGAAGCCCGGGCGCGCTACCTGATGGTGAGCAATGGCCTGCAACATATTTTCTGCCAGATGGACTACGCGCGGCAGCGCTACCTCTACCTGGAAGACCTCCCCGCTTTCGGGGCGGGAACCAACCCCGATACAGGCTAGCCAAAACCGGCGGCAGACCTGCCGGCTTCCGAAAATATTTGTTTACTTTGTCCCCTTTCCAAAACCGGGTATTTCCCGGCACCAATCCAGACCCGGATGCCATCAATCGCCATTGTGATTCTTAACTGGAACGGCAAGCAACTGCTGGAGCGCTTCCTGCCTTCGGTATTGCTGCACAGCCCGGGAGCCACGGTATATGTGGCCGACAATGCTTCTGAAGACGAATCTATCCCATATGTGGAGTCGGCCTTTCCCCAGGTACGCATCATCCGCAATTCGGTAAATGAAGGATTTGCCGGCGGATACAATAGGGCCCTCCAGGCTGTGGAAGAAGACCTATGGTGCCTGCTCAATTCAGACGTGGAGGTTACCCAGGGGTGGCTGGAGCCTGTGCAACGGCTTTTTGCATCAGACCCTGACGTGGGCATCGTTCAACCCAAGATCAAAGACCTGCTGCGGCCTGACTTTTTTGAGTACGCCGGGGCGGCCGGAGGGTACGTAGACCTCTTCGGCTATCCGTTTTGCCGGGGGCGCATCTTCCAGAGCCTGGAGGCAGACACCGGCCAGTACAACGATGTGCGCGAGATCTTCTGGGCTACGGGCGCCTGCATGTTCATCAGGAAAGAGGTCTTCAGGGCCCTGGGCGGCTTCGACACCGACTATTTCGCACATCAGGAAGAGGTTGATCTTTGCTGGAGGGCCCACAATCACGGCTATAAGGTTATGTACACGGGGCACTCCACGGTTTTCCACCTGGGTGGGTCTACCCTGAGCAATATGAACCCCAAAAAAACATACCTGAATTTTCGCAATTCGCTGTTCTCCATTACCAAGAACCTGCCCCGGAAAAAGGCCTTCCCGATTGTGCTCGCCCGCCTGTTGCTAGACGCCCTGGCTGCCCTTCGCTTCATCTTCCAGGGGCGGGGCCGGCATGCTCTGGCCATCATCAGGGCCCATTTCAGCTATTACCGCCAGGTCGGGAAGATGCTGCGCAAGCGCGAAAGGGTGCATTTTGTACAAAAATATTACGCGGCAACATCCATTGTATGGTCTTACTACGTAAATGGAGTAGAGGATTTTAACATTTTAGTAAAAGATTAACGGATAGGGCCAAACACCATATTCGCTTTTATATAATTTTGATTAAAATTTCGAACTAAAACAAACTACGTATCCTTAACAAAGCAATACCAATTATGAAAAAAATGATGATCGGCTTCCTGGGACTGGCACTTGCCCTTTCTTCCTGTGTATCCCAGAAGAAATACGCTGACCTCGAAGCCAAGCACAAAGAAACCCAGGACCTGCTTAATTCAGCCACCGTTAAGCTGAACAGCTGTCTGGAAGACAAAGCCACTTCACAGGCCCGGCTCAAAACCCTGGAAGAGCAAAACGCCTTCCTGAAAGCCAACAACCAGGAACTCATCAACAATATGGGTAACCTGACCACCCTCACCGCAAAAGGCGCCGACAACCTGGAGAAATCCCTTGAAAGCCTCAAAGAGAAAGACCTTACCATCCGCAAACTGCAGGATGCCATTACCCGTCGCGACTCCGTAAACCTGGCCCTTGTGCAAAGCCTGAAAGGAGTACTGGGTAACCTGGACGATTCAGATATCGAAATCAGCGTTGAAAAAGGCGTTGTATTCGTATCTATCTCTGACAAGCTCCTGTTCCGCAGCGGCAGCTACACCGTAACCGATGCCGCCAAGCAGGTACTCGGCAAAGTTGCCCAGGTGGTTAACAACAAGCCTGACTTTGAGTTCATGGTAGAAGGACACACCGACAACGTACCTTATCGCAGCGGGGTACTGCTCGACAACTGGGATTTGAGCGCCAAGCGCGCCACCTCAGTGGTACGTATCCTCCAGAACGACTTCGGCGTAGATCCTGCCCGGATGACTGCTGCCGGAAGAAGCTACTACATTCCGCTGGCTTCCAACGACACCTCTGACAACCGCGCCAGAAACCGTCGCACCCGCATCGTGGTACTGCCCAAACTGGATCAGTTCTACTCCATGATCGAGGAAGGCATGAAAGACCCGGCCATCAATAAATAATCGGCCCAGGCCTAAAAAAAAGGAACCCCGCCAAAAGGCGGGGTTTTTTTATTTTACAGGATACCGAGATCGCCCTTGCCTTCGCGCACTACTTCAGGTTCGGGCCCTGAAAGGTCGATTACCGTCGAGGCCACGTTGCCCCCGTATCCGCCGTCGACCACCACGTCTACCAGGTTCTGCCACTTTTCGTAGATAAGCTCCGGGTCAGTGGTGTATTCGATTACATCGTCGTCGTCGCGAATCGAAGTGGAGACAATGGGGCTTCCCAGCCCCCTCACCAACGCCTGGGCAATGGCATTGTCGGGTACGCGGATACCCACCGTCTTTTTTCTTTTGAAATCTTTGGGCAAGTTGTTCCCTCCCGGCAAGATAAAAGTGTACGGGCCGGGCAGCGCCCGCTTCAGGATTTTAAATGTAGGGGTATCTATCTGCCGCACATAGTCTGAGAGGTTGCTCAAATCGGCACAAATAAAAGACCAGTTGGCCTTGTCGAGCTTTACCCCCTTAACCAGGGCCAGGCGTTCCAGCGCCTTTGAATTCATCAGGTCGCAACCCAGGCCGTATACGGTATCGGTAGGGTAAATGACCAACCCCCCTTTGCGCAGCACCTCCACCACCTGGCCCACGGCCTTGGGGTTCGGGTTTTCTTCGTAAATCCTGATGAGTTTTGACATGTCCTGAATACTATGTTTTGCGAACAGAGATATCGGGCAGTTACCCTATTTAACCTGGTACACCCGAACGTAATCAACTTCCATCACCGAGGGGAAAATAGAGTCGTCTACCCCCTGCTGCCCACCCCAATCTCCTCCGACAGCAATATTCATCAGAAAATAAAAGGGCTGGCCGAAAGGCCAGTTTTCGGCTGTGGTGGGCGAAGGCCGCACAAAGGTGAGCAAAACGTTTGAGGGGTCGTCGAGGTAGAACTTCACGTATTCGCGCGTCCAAAGCACCCCGTAATTGTGAAAAGCCTCTTCAACGGTTTCCAGGGGTACGGCGCCCGTTGTTATTTGTGTGCCGATTCGGTGGTTGTTGGCAGTACTGTGCAGGGAGAAATGGACCTGGTCGGGCTCATAGCTCACGTATTCCATAATATCTATCTCGCCGCAACCCGGCCAGCCTACCGACCCTATATTGCTGCCCAGCATCCAAAGGGCCGGCCAAATACCGTTCCCGCGGTGTTCCGGGATGCGGGCCCGAAATTCCAGGCGACCGTACGTAAATGATTTTATGCTGTTGAGGCGGGCCGATTCATAATCGCCTACATGCTGGCCCGGCCCGGTTTTATGGGCGGTGATTTTTAGGGTACCCCCGCTCACCTCGGTCACCCCGGTTTCTACATAGTTTTGCCACTCGTGGTTACCCCAGCCGTGAGCGCCGGTTTCAAATTTCCACTTGCCCGAATCGAGCGCATCCCCATCAAATTCATCGCTCCATACGAGTTCGGCCGAATCCCAATAGGCTGGGTCGTGCACATTGGGTGCCTCCGCGACTGGGTTTCCCACGGGATTAGCCATTTCCTCCGATGTATCCGACTTCTGGCACGAAAGCAGGCCTGCCGGCAACCAAAATGCAACTATCAGGAGGAAACGGGAACTGGGATTCGTAAAACGTAACATAGGCCAGTTGTGTGAATGAATTACAGGGCCATGAAGATACGACTTATTGGGCAGCCGGCCACCGACCGGAGTCCCTAATTGAGCAGCCGGAGTTTGGCAAAACGGAGCAACAGTTTCTTGATATCGCCCTGTTCGAAACGGATTTCAGCCTTTTTGTCCTGACCGGTTCCTTCTATCTTCAGAACCGTGCCCCTGCCGAAACGCGAATGGTCGACCAGGCTCCCCTCCTTCAGGTCGAGTGCATCTGTAGCCGCCTCTACCGGTTGGCCCAGTTGAGGCTTGATCTTACGGAGTTTTCTAAGCTGGTCGGGGCTGGGGCCCACCCGCGAAGGCGGAGTGCCTGGAGTAGGTTTTTCCTGCCGGAGCCGGCTTTTGTCGACTTCCCCGAAAAGGTCGCTGTCGAGTAAGGGACGAAACCGGTAAGTCTCGGCCGGAGTCAGGTTTTCCACGTATTGCTCGTCGATCTCTTCGATAAAACGACTGGGTTCGGCATCGATGAGCTTGCCCCACCGGTACCGGTTCTGGGTATAAGTCAGGTAAGCCTGTTTCTCGGCCCGGGTAAGGGCCACATAAAACAGGCGGCGCTCTTCTTCCAGTTCGCTCCGGGTATTCATGCTCATGGCCGAGGGAAACAGGTCTTCCTCCATCCCCACGATATAGACGTACGGAAACTCCAGGCCTTTGGCCAGGTGGATGGTCATAAGCGCCACCCGGTCATCATCACCCTGTTCGCGGTCAAGGTCGGTGGCCAGGGCCACATCTTCCAGGAACTCGCTCAGGTCGCCGCGGGCATCGGCCAATTCCTTCTGCCCTTCCACGAAATCTTTGATTCCGTTCAGCAGTTCCTCTATATTTTCCATCCGGGCAATCCCCTCGGGTGTGCCATCTTTCTTGAATTCGAGTAAAAGCCCCGATTTGCGGGCCACCTGCTCAGCCAGCACAAAGGCATCGGCCTGCCGGTTCAGGATCTGGAAACTCCGGATCATATTCGCGAAATCGACCAGTTTGCGCCGCGTACCGCCGTGGAGCCCCAGGTGATTCACTTCCAGGTTTTCAATGAGCTCGAAAATAGTGAGCCCGGTTTCATTGGCTGCAATGGTGAGCTTGTCGACGGTTGTATCGCCTATGCCACGGGCCGGGAAATTGATCACCCGCTTAAGCGCTTCTTCATCGCCCGGGTTTACCACCAGCCTCAGGTAGGCCAGCACGTCTTTGATCTCCTTGCGCTGGTAAAAGGAAAGGCCCCCGTAAATGCGGTAGGGAATATCGCGTTTCCTGAGGGCGTCTTCGATTGCCCGCGACTGGGAATTGGTGCGATAGAGCACGGCAAAATCGCCGTTGGGCAATTGTTGCTGCATTTTATGTTCAAAGATGGAAGAAGCCACAAACCGGCCTTCTTCGGCATCGGTCGGGCTTCGGTGCAGCCTGATGCGGGTCCCCTCTTCATTGGCCGTCCAGACCACTTTTTTCAGCTGGTTCTTGTTTCGGGCAATGATGCTGTTGGCCGCATTTACGATATTCTGGGTAGACCGGTAATTCTGCTCCAGGCGGTAAACGGCCACATCTTCGTAATCGCGCTGGAAATTCAGGATGTTGCTGATATTGGCGCCTCGAAAGGAATATATACTCTGGGCATCGTCTCCCACCACGCAGATATTCTGGTAGCGATCAGCCAGGGCCCTGACGATGAGGTACTGCGAATGGTTGGTGTCTTGATACTCGTCTACGAGGATATAGCGGAAACGTTCCTGGTACTTCATGAGCACCTCTGGAAAGCGGGTGAGCAATTCGTTGGTGCGAAGCAGCAGGTCGTCAAAATCCATAGCCCCTGCCTTGAAGCAACGGTCTACGTACTGGTGGTATATCTCGCCCATGCGGGGCCGTTTGGCCATGGCATCGGCTTCCTGCAGTTCCGGGTTCTGGAAGTAGGCCTTTACCGTAATCAGGCTGTTTTTATAGGACGAGATGCGCTGCTGGATCTGCTTGTACTTATACACATCTTTGTCGAGCCCCATCTCCTTGATGATCGAAGCAATCAGGCGCTGGGAATCCTGGGTGTCGTAAATGGTGAAATTGCTGGGGAACCCCAGCTTGTCGCCGTCGAAACGGAGCAGCCGGGCGAAAATAGAATGGAAGGTGCCCATCCACAGGTTTTTCGCCTCGGAGGGGCCCACGATATCGGCAATCCGCTTTTTCATTTCGCGGGCAGCCTTGTTGGTAAAAGTGAGGGCCAGAATGTTGAAGGCATCCACCCCCTGGTTCATCAGGTGGGCGATGCGGTAGGTTAATACCCGGGTCTTGCCCGAACCGGCACCGGCAATGACCATGAGCGGACCGTCCTTATGCAGTGCCGGGGCTTTCTGCGCCTCGTTCAATTCATCCAAAAACATGCAGGTCTGCGACTTTAGAGGGTCGGAAGTTAGCTATAATTCACCGCATCCTCAAACCGGGCGAAGCCGGAATTATAAACAATAGCCCGGCTGGTTTTATCAATTTGAATATATTTACCGGCAGCTAAATCTGCACCGTGAAAAAGATCCCCTTCAGAATCGCCCTGCTCCTGTCGTTCTTCCCGCTTACCCAAGGGCTTTGGGCACAGGAAAAAACAACAGGGCCCGTAATCGCCAATTACGGGGAAGTTTTTAAGGTGCCAAACCCGGGCCTGCCCACCGATACCACCCGCACCTTCCGGGCCGTCTTTGATGTTATGCACGGGGCCGACGACAAAACCCAGCGCAACCCGTATCTTGAAAGCGTGGCCCGCTACCTGAACATGCACGCCCAGGCAGGCGTTCCGCCCGAACAATTACACGCCGTGGTGGTGGTTCACAACCAGGCCACCCCCGACCTGCTCGCCGACCAGGAATACCAGAAGCGCTTCGGACGGAACAACCCGAATTCCGAAATGCTCAGGGCCCTCATAGATGCCGGGGTTGAAGTGGTGTTGTGCGGGCAATCGTCCCTGGCGCGTAACGTTCCGATAGAACAAACAATACCCGGTGTAAAGCTGGCCCTTTCGGCCATGACGGCCCTAATCCAATTCCAGGACATGGGCTACCGGCTAATCAAATATTAAGACGAATAAATGAAGAAAGCACACCTTTTCCCCCTCCTGTTGATTCCCGCATTGCTGGGCGCTCAACAGCACATGACCGACCCAGATTACCAGGCTATCGAAGGCAAGGTAATCGAATGGCGCCACCATTTCCACCAGAACCCCGAGTTGGGGAACCGTGAATTCAAGACAGCCGAAAAAATCGCCACTCACCTGCGCAAGCTCGGCATGGAGGTGCAGACCGGTGTTGCCCATACGGGAGTGGTTGGGGTGTTAAAAGGAGGCCAGCCCGGAAAGGTTGTTGCCCTGCGCGCCGACATTGACGCCCTGCCGGTAACCGAGCGGAACGACCTGCCCTTTCGCTCAGAGGTGACCAGCGAATTTTTAGGGGAGAAAGTCGGGGTCATGCACGCTTGCGGCCACGATACCCACACGGCCATCCTGATGGGAGTTGCCGAGTTGCTCGCGCAAAACCGCGATAAAATCAGAGGTACGGTCAAGTTTATTTTCCAGCCCTCGGAAGAAGGCCCGCCCCCCGGGGAAGAAGGGGGCGCCCTGCTCATGGTAAAGGAAGGGGTGCTGAAAAACCCAGACGTTGACGCCATTTTCGGGCTGCACATCAATTCGCAGACACCGGTGGGCGTACTCCGCTATAAATCAGGAGGGGCCATGGCTGCCGCCCAGGAATTTACCATTAACGTAAAAGGAAAACAATCGCACGGTTCACAACCCTGGTCGGGGGTAGACCCCATTCTGATCAGCGCCAAGATCATCGACGGGCTCCAGACCATCATCAGCCGGGAGACCGACCTGACCAACGAGGCGGCCGTGATTACCGTAGGTAAAATAAAAAGCGGGGTCCGGTTCAATATCATCCCCGAGAGCGCCGAAATGCTCGGCACCATCCGCACCCTCGATTACGGGATGAAGGAAATGATCAACCGCCGCATGATGGAAATGGTGCCGGCCCTGGCCAAAGCCTACGGGGGCGAGGCTACCATTTACATCAAGGATGCGACCGACATCACCTTCAATAACCCGGCATTGGTAGAGCAAATGCTGCCTACCCTGCAACGGGTGGCCGGGGCAGAAAACGTAAAGAACTCCAAAGCCATTACGGGAGCCGAGGATTTTTCCTATTTCCAGCGGGAAGTGCCGGGCTTCTTTTTCTTTTTGGGCGGTATGACGCCCGGAACTACAGAGTCTTTTCCGCACCATACCCCAGACTTCATGATTGACGATGCAGGGATGCTGCTGGGGGTAAAGGCCATGACCGAGCTCACCCTCGATTATCTGGATGCCGGGAAATAATCCGTCCCGGGTCTTGGTAATATTTTAAGAACCTAATTAACCCGTGAGGCGTACCTTTGCTCCTCTAACCATAGCCCGATGATAAAAAAGCTACTCAATTACAGCCTGCGCCTTAGCCTGCTGGTTTTGGTATTCGGCCAGGCAGCTCCGGCCCTGGGGCAGAAACGCAGCGAACTGCTTGCAGAGATCGACACCCTCAGGGCGCGCCTCTCCAAAACCGAAAACGAACTGGCCCAGGCCCAGAAGCAGCAAAAGGCCAGCCAGACCATGGCCGAGTCGTATGAGGTACAGGTAAACGACCTGAAGGATGCCAATGCCACCCTGCTCAAGAACCTGGGCAGCTTTGCCGAGGTTTCCAATAAAAACACCTCGGCCCTTAACCAGGCCCTGGCCTCCCTGGCCAACCGGGAAGGGGAGCTTAAGAAAATTGTGGAAACCCTGAGCCGGAACGACTCCATTATCATCGCCCTGCTCACAGACGCCAAGCAGACCCTCGGCCCCGACGCCCGGCTCAAGGTAGCTTCGGGCAGCCTGGTCATCTCGGGCAGCCTGGACGAATTGTTCGGCAGCGACACGGGGACAACCCTGAGTACGGGTTCGGCGCCCTGGATTTCAGGAATCGCCAAGCTGATCCAGGCCCACCCCTCCCTCGGAACCACGGTAGAAGGCCTTTCAATGACCGGCGACCTGTCGCTGGCAGCCCAGCAAGCCACGGCCGTAATGAATGCCCTGCGCGGTCAGCCCGGCCTTGAAAATACCACGCTCAGTGCCCGGGGGCGCGACGGCAATTTCAGCGAAGGCGTCGATATATTACTACACCCGGATTACCGCGGCTTTTACCAGGCTGTAAAAAGTGAAATGAAGCACTGAGCCCGGCGTGCAGGCCCTTTCCCCGCATCGGGGTGAAAAGCCGGCTGGTTCATATACTTTTTACGGGAATCGTCCGTTCTCTTTTTCAAACCAATCTGACAAACGCATGACCGGAGACGGAATCTTTCAACTTTTTGCCTATTTGCTGCCGGCCGTAGTAACCGGGGCAGTTGCCTTTTATTTTTTCCGCCTGCACACCCGCAATGAAGAGGGGCGCAGACGTTACCTGCTGCACAAAGAAAGCCAGAAGAACGCCTTGCCCATACGCCTGCAGGCTTATGAGCGCCTGGCCCTATTTTTGGAGCGGATTTCCATTCCGAGCCTGGTGGTACGGGTGGCCCCCAAATCGGCCGACAAGAACGACTATGAAAACCTGCTGATACGTCATATCGAAAATGAATTTGAGCACAACCTCTCCCAGCAAATCTACATGACCGACGAATGCTGGAATGTGATCAAAGCCGCCAAGAACGCCACTATTCAGGCCATCCGAAAAGCGGGTATGAGCACTTCCGACACGGCCGAAAAACTGCGCGAAGACATCCTTAACGACACCATGGACAAGTCATCGCCCTCGGCCACGGCCCTCTCGTACGTAAAAAAGGAGATCGGGGAACTCTGGTAGCCCTTACCCCTGTTTGAGCGGGCTGAGCTCCTCCCCTTTCCCGGAGGCGTATATATAGCCGCTTTCCCACCATTTGGACATCTGAGCCCTGTCAAATACCAGGGAGTTGGTAGTGAGCACCGTGGGGGTGTAGTAAAAGTTGATAATGGCATCGTTGTTCGATGCCACATACTTACCGATGCGAATGTTTTGCTGCTCAATGCGGTCGAGCATAAAAGCCCCCATATTGGTGAGCAGGGAGAACGGGTTACGCGAAGGCATGCGGTTCAGGTGCGTCATTTCGGTATGCAGGATAATAGCATCGACTTCTGTAGCCCCGCGCTTAATGGCCTCCTCAATGGGCACCATACTCCCCAGGCCCCCGTCGGCGTATTCGCACCCGTTTTTGCGCACCAGGCTCATAAAAGGGATGTAATTGCAAGAAATCCAGATCCATTCGCAGAACTCGTCGTAGTCGAAATCGTTAATCGACTTGTATTCTACCTGGTTCAGAGAGAGGTTGGCCACGGTAACCACCAGGTCTATAGGGCCATTTTGAAGTTCCGTGAATTCTTCCCGGGTAATCGTATTGCGGATCAGGGCATGCAGGTTGTGGCTCTCGCCAAAGGTCTTGCTGCCCCGCAAAAAATTGCGCACCACGTTCCAGTGGTTTATGCCGATGTTGGCCCCTCCGTGTTGGCGGTGGATTGTAAAGGGACAGAGGCTGAAGATGCTTTGCTGGTTTACAGAGGTGTACACCTGCCGTATCTTTTCGATCTTGTTCAGGGCCAGATGGGTAATCAGCAGGCTGCCTGTAGAGGTACCCAGAAACAGGTCGTACCCGCCTTGCCGCTGTTCGAGCAGGTATTGGGCCACACCCCCTGCAAAAGCACCCTTGCTCCCACCCCCTGAAATGACCATGGCTCTCATAATGCGTGTAATTTGGTATAAAAATACGGAAAGGAGGCTTCCGGGAAGTCCCCACCCAACGATTCCCAGTACGTCCGATCGGGCCGCCCCTCCATAAGCTCATCGAGCATGCGGCGCGTATAGTTCCTGAACTGCCAGCTGTGGTGCTCGGTGGCCCCGATCAAATCGCGCAGGTTCTGTTCACCCAGGGCATCAATCTGGCGCAGCAGGCCAAAGCCGTTTTCCCGCACTTCGCGTTTGAAGGCCGGTGCCGTGGTTTCCCGAAGCGCTTCCAGGTAGGTCGCCCGCTGCTGCAAGGATGCAAAACGGTCAGTAAATAGGGCCAGCACCCACCATAATTGTCGGAATTTCAGGTCTGCCAGACTGCCATTCTGTTCGGTATGGCCCAGGTACCCGGCGCGTCCGTCGGGATCCGCTGTCCACAATCTGAACAGGGCGGCCTCCCTTACTTCGTAACTCGGGGCATCAAGCAGCGTTACCAGGTAAGGCACCATCCAGGGTTCTGTTTGTTCCAGGCCTGCGAGCAAGGCCTTTTGCACTTCGAGCCGGGAATCTTCAAAAGCCTGTTTCAGGTGTTCAGGCAAGAAGGATGGGCGAAAATCCCTCAGCAGGGCTGCCCGGTAACCCGGATCGTCTGAAGCCTCCCAGGCGGCCGACAAAACCTCGGCGCCCAGGCTGTCTGCGGCCAGGGTGTGTTCATTCAAGTCCAGGAATCTGGCGCTAAGCTTGGACCTTTGCCTCAGAAAGGTCAGGGCCGCGGCAGTCGGAAAGGTGTCCGATTCGAGCCACCCCATCCGGAAATCGCGCAGGGAGTTTCCAGAGGCCTCTTCCATCACCCCCAGAAAATCGTTTACTGTAGCATTGCCGTAGGCATAGGTATCCAGGTAGGTCGTTATGCCTTCGCGAAAAGCGGCATCGCCCACCTTCTGGCGCAAAAGGAACAACGCCCAGGCCCCTTTTTCGTAAAAAATCAGGCTGCCCGCCTGCGGGTTCAACAGGGCCGCCCCCTCCCCGTTTTGATCCAGGTTATCCAGGATTCGGGCCGTCTGCAAAAGCTTCCAGTCGAGGTGTGCAGGGCCGAAAAGCTGCTCCTCGGCCAGATAGGCGTAATAGGTGGCGAAGCCTTCATGGAGCCAGTGCTGTCCCCCGTCGGTTTCGGTAACCAGGTTCCCGAACCACTGATGGGCCAGTTCGTGGGCATTCACATTGATATAGTTCCGGTCGTTATACCCCAGGGAATCGACCAGATAACCATCGTCGTAAAAAGTGGCGGTGGTGTTTTCCATCCCGGCATACATAAAGTCGCGCACCGGCACCTGCTGGTATACCTGCCAGGGGTAAGGCCTGCCGATTTCCCCTTCCAGGAAATCGAATAGTTCCCGCGAGTAATTGTAGGTAAAGGGCACCTTCTCCCGCGCTTCTGGCGGGTAATAGAGATGTATGGGCACCCCGGAAGCCGATTGCAGGGCCAGGCTGTCGAACCGCCCGATGGCAAAGGCGAGCAGATAGCTGCTCATGGGGCGTTGCATGTCGAACTTCCAGCGCTGCAATGAATCTACCGGGGTGGTGCCAGACAACCTGCCGTTGGCGATAACCGAGTAGCCGGGCCTGAATTCAACCTCAAGGTCGAATTCGACCTTTTCTTCCATAGCGTCAAAACTGGGCACCCAATGGCTGCTGTATTTGCCCTGCCCCTGTGTCCATATCTGCTCGTTGCCAGCCACCCCATCACCCCAGCCAAGGAAGTAGACAGTTTGCTTCGGGTAGGCGGTATAGGTAATGGCAAGGGTGTGCGTTCCGGCCGTCTTTGGGGCCTCAACCACGATCCGTTTGCCATTATAACCGTACGGGACTGTCTGCCCATTGAGCCTGACAACGTCCATTTCCATCCCCACGGCATCGAGCCAAAGGGTATCGGGCCCCTTCCCTTTTGCAAATGTATACAGCACTGCCCCTTCGACCCGGCTGGCTTCGGGCCGGGGCCGGATACGAATTTCACCTTTCAGGAAATCGACAGTTGTTTTTTGAGCGTAACCAACTGCAAAACAAGCACTTAAAATATATGTTTGAAACAATCGGTTCACAAAGGGTGCACTTGGTAATCTTACCAAATTTAGGCAATTGCCGGGTTGCAGGTCTCAGGCGACGGGTGTAATTTAGTCGGATGCAGCCCAGGGAGCTTCATACAGACATCACCTACCTGAAGGGAGTGGGGCCCGGAAGGGCCCAACTGCTGGGGCGTGAGCTGGGTATAGCCACCTATCAGGACCTGCTTTATTTCTTTCCGAACCGCTATATAGACAAATCCAGGTTTTACACCATTTCCGAATTGGAGCGCAGCGGAGCCGACGTGCAGGTGGTCGGCAAGATCATCCATCTGAAAACCGTCGAACAAAAACGGGGCAGGCGCCTGGTGGCAACCTTCCGGGACGAAACCGGCGAGATGGAGTTGGTCTGGTTCCGCAGCCAGCAGTGGTTCCGCGAGCGCTTAAAGCTGGGAGAACCCTATGTGATCTTCGGCAGGGCCAACTGGTACAACGGGCAGTTTTCGATGCCGCACCCCGAAATGGAATTGCTCAGTCGTTTCGAACAACAGGCCCGCCTTCACATGCAGCCCGTATACCCCTCTACCGAGAAGCTGGGCCAACAGGGCATCACCAACCGCCTGATTATTCAATGGATGGCGCAACTCCTGAAGGAAGTCAGGGAACAGATCTCGGAAACCCTTCCCGCCCGACTTCGGGAAGAACTGGGCCTGATCGGGAAGCAGGAAGCCCTCATACAGCTCCATTTCCCGGATTCCCAGCACAAGCTGGCCCGGGCCCAGGCCCGGCTCAAATTCGAGGAACTGTTTTACATACAGATGGCCTTGTTGCTCAAGCAGCAACACCGCAAACGCAAGATCCGCGGCTTTCCCTTTGAAAGCGTGGGAAGCTATTTCACCGCTTTTTACGAAAACCACCTTCCCTTTGAGCTCACCGATGCCCAGAAACGGGTGGTCAAAGAAATCAGGGCCGACCTGGGCAGCCGCGCCCAGATGAACCGGCTGCTGCAGGGCGACGTGGGTTCGGGCAAAACCATCGTAGCTGTGCTTTGCATGCTCCTGGCCCTCGATAACGGCTACCAGAGTTGCCTGGTGGCACCCACTGAGATATTAGCCCAGCAGCACTTTCAGGCCGTAAAAAATTTGGTTGAACCCCTTGGAATATCGGTGGGCCTGCTAACGGGCTCGGTAAAGGAAAAGGACCGGAAACCCATGTTGGAGGCGTTGGCCACGGGCGAGATGAGCATGCTTATCGGCACCCACGCCGTGCTGGAACAACGCGTCAAATTCCAAAACCTGGGCCTGGCCATCATCGACGAACAGCACCGCTTCGGCGTAGCCCAGCGGGCACGGCTCTGGAAAAAGAACGAGAGCCCGCCCCACATCCTGGTGATGACCGCCACCCCCATTCCGCGAACCCTTGCCATGAGCCTGTACGGAGACCTGGACATCAGCGTTATCGACGCCCTCCCTCCCGGTCGCAAACCGGTACGCACCGTGCACCGCACCGACGCCGACCGCCTTCGGGTATTTGCCTTCCTCCGCGAAGAAATTGCCCGGGGCCGTCAGGTATATGTGGTGTACCCCCTCATCCAGGAATCGGAGGCCCTCGACTACAAAGACCTGATGGACGGCTTCGAAAGCATCAGCCGCGAATTTCCGCAACCGCACTATCAGGTTTCAATCGTTCACGGCCAGATGAGGCCCGAAGACAAGGAATTCGAAATGCAGCGTTTTGTAAAAGGGCAAACCCAGATCATGGTGGCCACCACGGTAATCGAGGTGGGGGTTGACGTCCCTAATGCAAGCGTGATGGTTATCGAAAGCGCCGAGCGTTTCGGGCTCTCCCAGCTGCACCAGCTGCGGGGCCGGGTAGGTCGTGGAGCGGAACAGAGTTACTGCATTTTGATGAGCGGCAAAGCCCTCTCAGAAGACGCGCGTACCCGCCTGGAGACCATGGTAGGCACCAACGACGGGTTTGAAATTGCCGAAGTAGACCTGAAATTGCGCGGGCCCGGCGACCTGATGGGCACCCAGCAAAGCGGCCTGCTGAGCCTGCGCATAGCCGACGTGGTGCGCGACCAGGACCTGTTGCGCACGGCCCGCTACCACGCCCAGCAATTGCTGAAGGCCGACCCCGAACTGGCCGGCGCCGACCACAAAATCGTACGCGATAAAATGGCACGCATGGAAGTCTTTCGCCAGAAATGGGACTATATCAGCTGATGATATGCGGTGCGCTTACGCCTCCCTTAATTGATATCCTGTCCCTGTTCCAGTTTGGCGATATTGGCAACAATCGCATCCCGGTTAAGCGCATCGGGAGCGCGCTTCTCGGCCAACTTCAGATGCTTCAGGGCCCTGGCATACTGCCCTAGGGCACTGTAACCCCGAGCTAACCCATAATCGACCGGCCAGGTATCTTTGTGCTGTCGTGCATTGCGCTGAAAAACACCCAGGGCCCGTTCCTTCTGACCCTGTGCAATGAGTTGGCGGCCATATGCGTGAACCTCGAACACAGTGGCCAGGTCAAGGGCCTGATCCATCAGGGCAAGGGCTTCGTCCTTCTTACCCTGGCGATCCAAAATTTGTGACTTCAGGCTTAAATTGGCGAAAGAGGGCTGGCTGAAAAACTGGCCGGCAATGGCGGCGTCGATCCAGGCCAGGGCTTCATCAAGGTTGCCACCGTTGTTCAGGGCATACTCGGCGGCCTGTTCCCAGGTCTGCCGGTTAAACCCTTCCTGGTTCTCTAATTTCCGGCGAATGTCTTCCATAACAATGGCCGGGGTATCAAATTCGATACGGAAGGGAATTTGTTTCTTTTCCCAGCTCATGGCGATGGTAGCCGAGGTAGGAGAAAGCGCCTCGAACCCGTAGGTAAGGAACTCGGTTTGGGGTACTTCACGGGTTGGAACATCAACCCGGAGCGCATCGTCGGCCGGGTCATAGAAAAAACTGCCCCAGGCTGTGTTTTTCTTGGAAAAAATGACCGTTGCCCCGCCGTTCTCATATACCACCATATGCAAGCCATACGACCCGGCAGGGAGGGCCTTGCCTTCCACCATGGCATCGTGCTGAACCGTTATGACCGTGTTTTCATCAGCCCCGGCCCGCCAGGGCGATTCCGTGGCCGTGCCAAAACCCAGGTTATTCATGCCATAGGGCACCAGTTGCCCCCACACCGGGCGACCGGCAACCGCAGGTCGGGAATAGGCAATCTGCACTTCGCTGATGCCAATCCGCTGTGATACCGTGGCTTTTTGGCTGGCCCTGGGCAGGTCGAGCTGTGCGGCCAGCGGATTGCTACCCAGCAGCATCAGGGCGGGGATGAGCACCCGCAAACGCAAGTAATTGTGTTTCATGTCTGTTGTTTTTAGTTGATGATTAAATGAATTACCCCAATGTAAATAGTTCGTTAAAACTCAGGCGTTAGTAAACTGTTAAACAATTTGTTAGACCTGTTAAAAAAACGATTTGAAGTAAGGTGTCAGACCATAAGGGCGGGCATTGATCCGGAATTGGGGCAAGGGAGTGCGGCAGTCCGGGCTTTTGGGCATCGTAATTTAAGGGGGCATCATTTTCAGGATGGAGGGCCGAACGCTATTTTTGTTTTTGCTATTCTGGAATCCATTTCAGTCAATTAAACCATGAGTAAAACACTATTCGACAAAGTATGGGACTCCCATGTGGTACGGAAAATCGAGAACGGCCCTGATGTGCTCTTCATCGACCGCCACCTGGTACATGAAGTAACCAGCCCGGTGGCTTTCCTGGGGTTGAAAACCCGGAATATCCCGGTGCTTTACCCGGAGCGCACCTTCGCCACAGCCGACCACAATACCCCCACCCGCAACCAGCACCTGCCGGTGCAGGATCCCTTATCTGCCAACCAGCTCAGGGCTCTTGAAGAGAACGCCCGGATACACGGCATCCCTTATTGGGGGCTGGGCCATGAAAAAAACGGAATCGTGCACGTAATTGGTCCGGAGAACGGCATTACCCTGCCCGGGGCCACCATTGTCTGCGGCGATTCCCACACCTCCACCCACGGGGCTTTTGGTGCCATCGCCTTCGGGATCGGTACCTCTGAAGTGGAAATGGTACTGGCTACCCAGTGCATCATGCAGCCCAAACCCAAGCGGATGCGCATCAGCATCAACGGCAAGCTCAACCAGGCCGTTACCCCCAAGGACGTGGCCCTGTTCATTATCTCAAAGCTTACCACTTCTGGGGCTACCGGTTACTTTGTGGAGTATTCGGGTGATGTTTTCCGCGAAATGTCGATGGAAGGCCGCATGACCGTTTGCAACCTGAGTATTGAAATGGGCGCGCGCGGAGGCATGATCGCCCCCGACGCCAAAACCTTTGAATACATCATGGGCCGGGAGTATGCACCCAAAGGCGCTGCCTGGGATGCAGCCATGGCCTATTGGCAGACCCTGCATACCGACCCCGATGCCGTATTCGACAAGGAACTGAGCTTTGACGGGGCCGAAATCGAGCCCATGATCACCTACGGCACCAACCCGGGCATGGGCATGGGCATCAAGCAGAGCATTCCCCTGGCTGAGGCCGTGGAAGGCGGGGTGGCCACCTACCGCAAGTCGCTCGATTATATGGCTTTTCACGAAGGCGAGCCCATGTTGGGCAAGAAAATCGATTTCGTGTTCCTGGGTAGTTGCACCAACGGGCGCATTGAAGATTTCAGGGCCTTTGCCAAATTGGTGAAAGGCCGTAAAAAAGCAGATCATGTAACGGCCTGGCTGGTGCCCGGTTCGCACAAGGTCGAGGCGGCCATTCGCGAAGAAGGGCTGCTCGCCATCTTGGAAGAGGCCGGTTTCGAGCTCCGGGAACCCGGTTGTTCGGCCTGCCTGGCGATGAACGACGATAAAATTCCTGCCGGCAAATACGCCGTAAGTACCTCGAACCGCAATTTTGAAGGACGCCAGGGACCGGGGGCCCGTACGCTGCTGGCCAGCCCGCTTGTGGCGGCGGCAGCAGCCGTAACCGGCAAGGTAACCGACCCGAGGGAATTATTGGAATTGCAAACTGCCTAGAGGAAATTCCAAAATCCAAATTCCAACTTTCAGATAGAATCAAATGGCATACGATAAATTTAAAGTCCTGAAAAGCACGGCTGTGCCGATGCCCATCGAAAACGTAGATACCGACCAGATTATCCCGGCCCGCTTTTTGAAAGCCACCGAACGAAAAGGGTTCGGCGACAACCTCTTCCGCGACTGGCGGTACAACCCCGACAATTCCCCCAAGGCGCAATTTGTGCTGAACAACCCCATTTACGGCGGGAAAATTTTGGTGGGGGGCAAGAATTTCGGGTCGGGATCGTCTCGCGAGCACGCCGCCTGGGCGGTTTATGATTACGGTTTCCGCTGTGTGGTCTCCAGTTTTTTTGCCGACATTTTCCGCAACAACTGCCTCAATGTGGGCGTGCTTCCCGTGCAGGTAAGCCCGGCCTTTCTGCAGCAGATTTTCGAGGCCATAGAAGCCGACCCCAAAACCGAGCTCGTGGTAGACCTGCCCGCCCAGACCATTACCCTTGCGGCCACCGGGCAAAAGGAAACATTTGACATCAACGGGTATAAGAAAGAGAACCTGTTGAATGGCTTCGACGACATCGATTACCTGCTGAATATCAAATCAGATATCAAATCCTTCGCGGGGAAAACCCCGCTTTAAGCACCTGGGGCCTTTGTGTGCCGCCTGAATCATGGAAAAGCGACGGATCGAAATCATGGACACCACCCTGAGGGACGGAGAACAAACCTCGGGGGTATCCTTTACGGCATCGGAAAAACTCACCCTTGCCAAGCTGTTGCTTGAAGAACTGCAGGTAGATCGCATCGAAGTGGCTTCGGCCCGCGTTTCTGAGGGGGAATTCGAATCGGTTCGCCAGATAACCGCCTGGGCCGAATCGGCCGGCAGGCTTGCTCAGGTAGAGGTTTTGACCTTCGTAGACGGGGGCGCCTCCCTGGAGTGGATGAAAAAATCTGGGGCCGTGGTTCAGAACCTGCTCACCAAGGGCTCCCTGAACCACCTGACTTACCAGCTGCGGAAAACCCCCCAACAACATTTTAAAGACATTTCCGGGATTCTTGAGGCGGCCTTAAAACAAGGCGTAACATCGAATGTGTATCTGGAAGACTGGAGCAACGGCATGCGGAATTCACCCGACTATGTATTTGAATTCCTCGATTTCCTGGCCACCCAACCGGTGCAGCGCATCCTCTTGCCCGACACCCTCGGGGTTCTTACCCCCGGGGAAACCTTTGCCTTCCTGGATCAGATCGTTACCCGCTACCCCACCCTGCACTTTGACTTCCACGGCCACAACGACTACGACCTGAGCGTGGCCAACGTTATGGAAGCGGTAAGAGCCGGCGTGAGAGGCCTGCACCTCACGGTGAACGGGATGGGCGAACGGGCAGGCAATGCCCCGCTTGCCAGCGTGGTTGCCGTACTGAACGATTTTATGCCCGAGGTGACCATTGGCGTCAAAGAGAGCTCGCTTTACAAGGTGAGCAAATTGGTTTCGGCCTTTACAGGCATCGGCATTCCCTCTAACAAACCAATCGTGGGCGACAACGTGTTTACCCAAACTGCGGGCATACACGCCGATGGCGACAATAAGAAGAACCTCTATTTCAACGACCTGATGCCCGAGCGTTTCGGGCGTAAACGCAAATACGCCCTCGGGAAGACATCGGGTAAGGCCAACATCCAGAAAAACCTGCAGGAACTGGGCCTGACCCTGAATGAGCAAGAACTCCAGAAGGTAACAGCCCGTATCATTGAATTGGGCGATAAAAAGGAAAAAGTAACGCGGGAAGACCTGCCCTATATCATTTCCGACGTGCTGGGCACCGAAATCCAGGCCCAGAAGGTATTTATCCGCTCTTATGTGCTGACGCACGCCAAGGGGCTGCAACCCTCCACCACGGTCTCTTTGGAAATTGAAGGAAATCTGTATGAGGAGCACGCCCAGGGCGACGGGCAGTTCGACGCCTTTATGAACGCCTTGCGGAAAGTGTACAAAGGCCTGAAAACACCCCTGCCCGTTCTTACCGATTACGCAGTTCGCATCCCCCCCGGCTCCAATTCAGACGCCCTCTGCGAAACCCTGATTACGTGGCGGAAAGACGATCGCGAATTCATAACCCGGGGATTGGATTCTGACCAGACGGTTTCGGCCATCAAGGCCACGGAGAAAATGCTCAACCTCTGCTGATTACGGCCAACGTCGCTTTGGAGGGTTCAAACACTCTCCGGTCTCTGTTACCAAATCCATATTGAAATTTTGCCCGTTCAGCCGCGCCTGTGCCGCCTTTGCAGCCAAATGACCAGGGCAATCGCAGCGCCAAGGGCCGCCAGAAGGGCTCCCACCCTTCCCGCAGCCACCACCCCGAAGCCATAGGCTATGGGTAATCCTGCCAGGTAAGCCCCATTTGCATTGGCAATGTTGAAGGCACTCTGGTTCCAGGACGAAGCAAGCATCTCAGAGCCCCGGGAAGCATCAATAATAGCCATCTGTATGGGTGCGGCCAGCGTAAAAGTAACCAGCCCGATGGCGAAGCACAGGAACAGGGCCCAGGCAGGGTCGGCAACCAGGTAGGAGTTGACCAGCAGCATGGCGCTCATGGCGCTCATGCCAACCACAATGGCCCGGACAGGCCTGAACCACTCTACCATTTTAGCCCCCAGCATATTCCCCGCCACCATGCCCAATCCGGCCAGGATCATGGCATAGCTCACCTGTGCTGGTGCCAGTCCGGAGACTTCGATGAGCAAGGGTGCAATATAACTGTACCAGGCAAAGAATCCCCCGGTGCCGATGGCAGTAAGGGCCAGCAGGGCGACGAGTTCCCGTTTCTGCAAGCGGCTCAGGCCCTGCATCTCTCCAGAAGTCGGTCGCGTTGAAACTTCGGGCATCCAGGCGTAGAGGCTGGCAACCGTGAGCAGGCCAACCCCCCCGATCAGGGCAAACGAGAGGCTCCAATGGAACACATTGCCGATATAGGTGCCGAGCGGAACCCCGATCACATTAGCCAGGGTAAACCCCACAAACATTTTGGCGATGCCCTGTGCTTCGCGCCCTTCCCGGGCCAGCTTGGAGGCAATGACGGCCCCGATCCCGAAAAAGGCCCCGTGGGGCAGTCCTGACAGGAAACGCAGGGCCAGCATGGCCTCGTAATTGGTGGCCAGGCCCGAAAGGGCATTGAATACCGTAAACCAGGCCATGAGCGCCAGGAGCGCCTGCCTCGAAGTAAAACGGTGGCTAAGCCCTGCCAGTAAAGGGGCTCCTATCACCACGCCCAGGGCATAGGCCGAAATGAAGTGGCCGGCCTGGGGAATACTCACCTGGAGCGAACCCGCTACCCGGGGCAAGATGCCCATGATCACAAATTCGGTGAGCGCAATCCCGAAGGCTCCCATGGCCAGGGCAATAAGGGCTTTGGTCTGCGCTTTTCGAGCGTGCATAGGGGCAGGAATAGGCCTGCCTTTTAATGTGGCAGGAATGGGTTATGATTACAGGCAGCCAGGGCGCAAGGCCTTTACAAAATGTAGTCGGTGCTGATAAAATTGGAAGCCTTGGTATCGAGCAGCTCCTCCACGGTGGCGTTGTTCAATGCATTGTCCTTAAAAGCAACAAAGGTCCGGATTGAGAACGAACGCAGGGCGTCGTGCACGCTCAGGGTCGACTGGGCCGAATCTTTGCGACCGGTAAACGGATACACGTCGGGGCCCCGCTGACAGGACGAATTCAGGTTTACCCGGCATACCAGGTTCACCAATGTGTCTATCAGGGGTGCCAGGGTGTAGACGTCTTTACCGAACAGGCTTACCTGCTGCCCGTAATTGCTCTCCGACATCTCGTCGAGGGGTTCTTCTATGTCTTTGAACGAAAGCACCGGGATTACCGGGCCGAATTGTTCTTCCTGGTATACCCGCATGTCTTTGGTTACGGGGTACAGCACAGCCGGCCAGATGTAGTTCGCGGTGCGTTGCCCGCCTTTCTCATTGATGATGCGGGCCCCTTTGGCCAGGGCGTCATCTATGAGCTCCTGTATATAGTCGGGTTTTTCAGCCTCCGGCAGGGGGGTGAGTTTTACCCCCGGGTCCCAGGGGTTACCGTACTTGAGCGCATCTACCCCTTTGCAAAAACGCTCCAGGAACTCGTCCCGTACCTTTTCGTGCACATAAACAACCTTAAGGGCCGTGCAGCGCTGGCCGTTGAAAGAGAGGGTGCCGGTAAGGCACTCCTGCACAGTCAGGTCCATGTCGGCGTCGGGCAAAATAATGGCCGGATTCTTGGCTTCCAGGCCAAGAACCAGGCGCAGGCGGTTGCTCTTCGGGTGTTGCTCCTGCAGGGCATTGGCCGACTTGCTGTTCCCGATCAGGGCAAGCACGTCTACTTTGCCTGTTTTTATAATGGGCGCCGCCACAGCCCGCCCGCGCCCGAACAGGATATTAACAACCCCTTTCGGGAAGCTGGTCTGGAACGCCTCAAGCAGGGGCGTTATTAGCAGTACCCCGTGCTTGGCCGGCTTGAACAGGGTGGTATTCCCCATGATTATAGCCGGGATCAGCAGGGCGAAGGTTTCGTTGAGCGGGTAGTTGTAAGGCCCCAGGCAGAGCACTACCCCGAGCGGCCCACGGCGAATGTGGGCGTACACCCCGTCGTGCTTGCTGAACTTGGCGCAGTTGCGGTCAAGGGTTTTGTATTCCTCGATGGTATCGTAGATATATTCCACGGTGCGGTCAAACTCCTTTTCGGAGTCAGGGAGCGATTTGCCGATCTCCCACATGAGCAGCCGGACCACTACCTCCCGTTTTGCCTCCATCTGCCGCACGAATTTTTCCATACAGGCAATGCGGTCGCGCACCTTCATGGTGGGCCATGCCCCACGGCCCTCGTCATAGGCGTCCAGGGCGGCCTGCAGGGCATAAAGGGCATCTGATTCGCCCATGTCGGGGATGCTCCCCAACAGCGTGGGCGCATAGTCCTCAGTAGACGAGATCGTAGAATAGACCTGGGTTACAGGCCCCTCCCATTTGCGCAACTCGCCCCCGGCCAGATAGGTGCGCTGGTCGATGGGCGCATTGAGCCGGTGCGCCTCGGGTATCGGAAAATCAGGTTTCATGATCAGTTTATTTAAACGATGGGCTTCATGGCCGTCATGGACTCCCTGAGCCGGGTTCCGACCACTTCGACCGGGTGCTTGCGAAGCGCCTTGTTTACGGCGATGAGTTTCGCATTGTCTACCCCGTTGTCGCGGCCGGCCCCATAAACCTCCCCGATTACATCAGTGCCGATCTTTTTCATGAAATTGCCCAGGAGCGGCTTACAGGCGTGGTCGAACAGGTAGCAGCCATATTCGGCTGTATCGGAGATAACCCGGTTCATCTCGAACAGCTTTTTGCGGGCGATGGTATTGGCGATAAGGGGAGTTTCGTGCAGCGACTCGTAATAAGCCGATTCGCCAATAATGCCCGATTCGGTCATCGATTCGTAGGCCAGTTCTACCCCGGCGCGCACATAGGCCACCATAAGCACTCCTTTGTCGTAGTATTCCTGCTCCTTTATGGTCATCGAGCCGGCAGGGGTTTTCTCAAATTGGGTCTCTGCCGTGGCAGCCCTCCAGTCGAGCAGGTTTTTGTCGCCATTGGCCCAGTCTTCCATCATGGTTTTCGAAAAGTGCCCGCTCATAATGTCGTCCATATGCTTGCGGAACAGCGGACGCATGATGTCTTTCAGCTCTTCTGACAATTCAAAGGCCTTGATCTTGGCCGGGTTCGAAAGGCGATCCATCATATTGGTGATACCGCCGTATTTAAGCCCTTCGGTTATGGTTTCCCACCCGTATTGGATCAGTTTGGAAGCAAAGCCCGGGTCTACTCCTTTTTCGATCATCTTGTCAAAGCAGAGGATAGATCCCGTCTGCAGCAGGCCGCAGAGGATGGTCTGCTCGCCCATAAGGTCTGATTTTACCTCGGCCACAAAGGACGATTCCAGTACGCCCGCCTTGTCGCCTCCGGTAGCCACGGCATAGGCCTTGGCCTGGGCCAGCCCCTTGCCTTCGGGGTCGTTCTCGGGGTGTACGGCAATCAGGGTCGGCACCCCGAACCCGCGTTTGTACTCTTCACGCACTTCCGAGCCGGGGCTCTTCGGGGCTACCATGATTACGGTTATGTCTTTGCGCACCTGCATGCCCTCTTCCACGATATTGAACCCGTGCGAATAGGAAAGGGTGGCGCCTTTTTTCATCAGGGGCATAACGCTGCCAACAACGTTGGTATGCTGTTTGTCTGGGGTAAGGTTAATAACCAGGTCGGCACTGGGAATCAACTCCTCGTAGGTGCCTACCTTGAAACCATTCTCCGTGGCGTTGACGTAAGAAGCCCGCTTTTCCCTGATGGCGGCCTCGCGCAGGGTGTAGGAGATATCCAGGCCCGAATCGCGCATGTTCAGCCCCTGGTTGAGCCCCTGGGCCCCGCAGCCGATAATGACGATTTTCTTGCCTTTGAGGGCCTGCACCCCGTCTGAGAATTCAGCAGCCTCCATGAAGCGGCATTTTCCCAGTTGCTGGAGTTGTTCACGAAGAGAAAGCGTATTGAAATAATTACTCATAATGCAGTGTTCTGGTTATTCTGTTATTGGTTTATGCTTGTTGGAATTTGGCCAGCAGGGCCGAAATGGGCATCTCTGCCTTGGTAACGGCAATGCGGCCGCTGCGCACGAACTGCATAATGCCGAAAGGCTCCAGTTCGTGGTACATCTGGTCGATTTCGTGCCGCCTGCCCGTTTTTGCCAAAACGAAGAATTCGCGGCTCACCGTTACAATCTGGGCATGGCTGTCTTTGATGATGTTCTGGATCTGCCGCTCATCAAACAAAAGATGGGAAGCCACTTTGAACAGGGCCGACTCTTGGTAGATGGTCTCGTCGTCGGTGTGATAGAAAGCCTTGATCACTTCGATCTGTTTTTCAATCTGGGAGACGATATGCCGGGTCCAGTCTTCGGTGGTGTTCACCACAATGGTAAATTTTGAAATGCCGTCAATTTCTGATTTAGAAACATTTAAGCTTTCAATATTAATGTGTCTCTTTAAGAATATACCGGAGATCCGGTTGAGCAGCCCAACCTGGTTTTCCGAATAGACCGAAATGGTAAACCACTGATTTTCCATAGTACTAGGGGCAGCCCGCGCTGCCCGGTTTTTGTGTTCTTATTTCAAACGGATATCAGATACCGAAGCCCCGGAGGGGATCATCGGAAATACGTTGTCTTCTTTTTCAACCTTCACTTCCAGGAAGTAGGCGTCCGGGCAGGCGATCATCTCGGCCACAGCCCCTGCCAGTTCGGCCCGTTCTGAAACGCGCCTGGCCTTGATGTGGTATCCCTCGGCAATCTTCACGAAATCGGGGTTGGTCATTACCGTGGAAGCGTATCGCTTGTCGAAAAACAGCTCCTGCCACTGACGCACCATACCCAGGAAATCGTTGTTGAGCACGACGATTTTTACCGGGGTGCGGGTCTGGAAAATGGTTCCCAGCTCCTGAATGTTCATCTGGTAGCCCCCGTCGCCGGCGATGGCTATTACCTCGCGGTTCATAGCGCCCATTTTGGCCCCTATGGCCGCTGGTAAGGCAAAGCCCATGGTGCCGAGACCTCCCGAGGTAATGTTGCTTTTGGTCTGGCTGAATTTAGCATAGCGGCAGGCCACCATTTGGTGCTGGCCCACATCGGTTACGATAATGGCCTTGTGGTCGGTCGCCTTGTTGATCTCCGCTATGACCTCGCCCATGGTCAGGCCCGGTTTTTCAGGGTGAAGGTCGCCGTGAATGACCGCTTCATACTCCTCCTGGTATTTCTTGTGGAATTCCCCAACCCAGGCATCGTGCGATTTTTTTTCGATTTTGGGCAGCAAGAGCGAGAGGCTCTCCTTCGCATTGCCCAGCAACGCCAGGTCTACCTTTACATTTTTGTTTACCTCGGCCGGGTCGATTTCAAAATGGATGATTTTGGCCTGCTTGGCGTAGGTGGCCAGGTTTCCGGTTACACGGTCGTCGAAGCGCATGCCGATGGCCAGCAGCAAATCGCACTCATTGGTGAGTACATTGGGGCCGTAATTGCCGTGCATGCCCACCATACCCACGTTGAGCGGGTGGTCCGAATCCAGGGCCGAAAGGCCAAGGATGGTCCAGGCGGCCGGGATGCCCGACTTTTCCACAAAGGCTTTGAGTTCGTCTTCGGCCTGACCGAGGATAACCCCCTGTCCGAAGACGATATACGGCTTTTTGGCCTGGTTGATCAGCTTCGCGGCGGCATCAATGGCTGCCATATCGGGCTGGGGTACGGGCTTGTAGCTGCGCACCCCCTTGCAGGGCTTGTAGGTAAAATCCAGGCTGTCGAACTGGGCGTTTTTGGTGATGTCTACCAGTACGGGGCCCGGCCGGCCGCTGCGGGCAATGTAAAAGGCCTTGGCCAGGATCTCGGGAATCTCATCGGCTTGGGTAATTTGGTAATTCCATTTGGTAACCGGGGTGGAAATGCCGATGATGTCGGTTTCCTGGAAGGCATCTGAACCCAGCAGGTGGCGGGGCACCTGACCGGTAATACAAACCACAGGGGTTGAATCGATCTGGGCATCGGCCAGGCCCGTAACCAGGTTGGTGGCTCCCGGGCCCGAGGTTGCAATGGCTACCCCTACCCGGCCGCTTGAACGGGCAAAGCCCTGGGCGGCGTGTACAGCCCCCTGTTCGTGGCGGGTGAGCATATGGTGCAACTTATCCCTGAATTTGTATAATTCGTCATACACGGGCATAATGGCTCCTCCCGGGTAACCGTAAAGGACATTTACCCCTTCGGCGAGCAGGCAATGGATAATCGCCTCGGCCCCGGTAATGTGCAGGGCCTTTTCCTGGGCCTGTTGCTTTTTCAATTCTTTAACTGGTTCCATACGTGCAACCTGATTTAATTCGTATTAGATTTCGTCGGTCACACACCCTTCAGAAGCGGAAGAGACCGTTTTGGCGTATTTGTACAGGGAGCCCCGGCTCACCTTTAGAGGCGGCTCTTGCCAGGCCTTCATACGGGCTTCCATTTCTTTTTGAGACAGGTCAACCGCAAGTTCGTTAGTCTCGGCGTCGATGGTAATGAGGTCGCCGTCTTTCAAAAGTGCAATCGGGCCTCCCACCTGGGCTTCAGGGGTTACGTGGCCCACCACAAAGCCGTGTGTGCCACCCGAAAAGCGGCCATCGGTGATCAGGGCCACATCCTTGCCCAGGCCGGCCCCCATAATGGCGCTGGTGGGTTTCAGCATTTCGGGCATGCCGGGCCCGCCCCGTGGCCCTTCGTACCGGATTACCACCACATCGCCTTTCTTTACCTTGCCCGCGCCTATTCCTTTGTTCGCTTCAAATTCTCCTTCAAAGACCCGGGCCGGGCCTTGGAACCTGAGCCCCTCCTTGCCTGTGATTTTAGCCACGGCCCCGGTGGGCGCCAGATTTCCGTACAGGATTCGCAGGTGCCCGGTCTTTTTGATGGGGTCAGACAAGGGGCGCAATACTTTCTGGCCGGCTTTCAGGCCGGGCAAATCGCGCAGGTTTTCAGCCAGGGTCTTGCCCGTAACGGTAAGGCAGTCACCGTGCAGCATGCCTTCCTCCAGCATGAATTTCATCACGGCCGGTATGCCCCCGATGCTGTGCACATCTTCCATCAGGTATTTCCCGCTGGGTTTCAGGTCGGCCAAAAAAGGCGTCTGGTCGCTGATGCGCTGAAAATCGTCGAGGGTGAAGTCTATGCCTGCCGCCCGTGCAATGGCCAGAAAATGGAGTACGGCGTTCGTGGAGCCGCCAAGGATCACCACCAGTCTCACAGCGTTCTCCAGGGAACGTCGGGTTATGATGTCGAGTGGCTTGATGTCTTTTTCAAGGAGCAGGCGAAGGGCCTGGCCTGCCTGTTGGCAATCGCCCTTTTTATCAGGGCCGACGGCCGGGTGTGACGAGCTGTAGGGCAGCGACATGCCCAGTGCTTCGATGGCAGAAGCCATGGTGTTGGCCGTGTACATGCCCCCGCAAGCCCCGGCTCCCGGGCAGGCGTGTTGTATGACTTGTTTGTATTGTTTCTCATCCAAATTGCCGGCCACCTTTTGCCCCCAGGCCTCGAAGGCCGAAACCACGTCGAGCTTTTGGTCGTTCAGGCACCCCGAAGCGATGGTGCCCCCGTAAACCATTACCGATGGACGGTTCAGGCGAATCATGGCCATCAGGGCTCCCGGCATGTTTTTGTCGCATCCAACCACGGTAATCAGGCCGTCATAATTCATGGCCTGCACCACGGTTTCCATGGAATCGGCAATTATATCGCGAGACGGCAGGGAATAGCGCATGCCGTAGGTACCCATGGAAATGCCGTCGCTCACCCCAATAGTATTGAAGATGAGCCCAACCAGGCCTTCCTGTTCCGTCCCCTCCTTCACATAGGTTGCCAGCTGGTTCAGGTGCATGTTGCAGGGATTTCCTTCGTAGCCGGTGCTGGCAATGCCCACCTGGGGTTTCTTCAGGTCTTCTTCCGTAAGGCCAAGGGCGTACAACATGGCCTGGGAAGCTGGCTGGGTCGGGTCTTGGGTGACATTCTTACTGAATTTATTCAGTTCCATAGGGTCGAGTATAGTTGCGGACAGGTTAATCCAAATTCAAAGATATAGGATTGCCAAAGCCAGGACGGTCGCAGGTAGCCCGCAATACAGGCTCATTTGGGAGATTACAAGTTTATTTTACTGAATTACAGATGGTTAAATGGATAAAATTACCATATTCAATCAAGTATTGAACCAAACAGGAGGCCTTTGGGAAAGCCGCCCGGGCAGCCAGACAAGGCCCTTTTGCGGTTGGTATGCGTGAA
This sequence comes from Robiginitalea sp., assembly GCA_050289825.1. Taxonomy (GTDB): domain Bacteria; phylum Bacteroidota; class Bacteroidia; order Flavobacteriales; family Flavobacteriaceae; genus Robiginitalea. The sequence goes on along the minus strand of JBNKGM010000013.1, from coordinate 4,746 downwards.
GTTAATGTCAGTAACCCGACGAGCGGAATCTTATGCGGTCGCCAGATTTTTTCTGGGCCAGGATGCTCAGGGCATTTTCCTCCAATTGCAGGATACGGGGATATCCCCCAGTGGTCTGTCCGTCGCACATGAGTATGATTAACCTGCCGGAAGGGGCAAGCTGTACGGTGCCCGGCAGGGTGGCCGAGGTAATCATGCTCAGGTTATGGGCCGGCAACAGCTCGGCGAGCTGGCAGGCCATCCGGTCGTGCTCCTTGGCAAGGCCGAACTCCTGGCTAAACAGCAGTTCGCGTTGTTTTTGGCTGAGCAGTTCGTATTCGGGGCCTGGAAAGGCGAGCAAGTGGCGTTCCTTAATATGGTCTGCGTGGCTCCATTTCAATATTTTGGGCGTGTACTCCTCCCAGGGCTCATAGTCGATTTGGTCCCCGGCCTTTACTTTTCGCTGTTCGGTAACCGGGCTGTAATAAGAACGGCTTCCGAGTATAATCGGAGTCAGAAAGCCCCCTTTGATTCCCAGGTAAGACCGGAAGCCCTTTTTGATGCGCCCGCACTTCAACTCCCCTCCGGCAGGCACGGCATATACCTGGTCGGGTTCCAGCTCCTGCCCGCCGAGGCGAATGTCCATTGGCGCTCCGCTGTAGGAGATGTAGGTGGGTTCAGAGAAAGCGAGTACCGGGCCCTGCATGGTCATTTCGAGTACGGCAGCCGACTCCGGGTTTTCCAGGATCCCATTCACGCGCCCGGCCGATAAATGGTCTGCGGCCCCGGCCACCGGCACCCCAAGATGCCTGTAACCAAAGCGTCCAAGGTCTTGCACGCTTGTAAAGAATCCGGCTTCCTTAACCTGCAGCATTGCCGTATTTTTTGGTATAGTCGTATACTCCAACCTCGGCCTCAATCCGGTGGAGGTCAAATTCGGCACGGCTCACGGCCCGAAAGCGGATGCTGTCTCCCAGCGCAATGAAGCTGGGCGGTTGCCGATGCGCATCGAAAATCGGAATGGGGCATTTGCCGAGAATGTTCCAGCCTCCAGGGGAATCTTGCGGATAGATGCCGGTCTGCCGGTCTGCGAGGCCCACGGAGCCTTCCGGGACCCGCGCCCTCGGGTTGGCCTTTCGCGGCACGCGCAGCTCTTCGGGTACCCCGCCCAAATACAAAAACCCCGGAAGAAAACCGATGCCGTATACCCTGTAGGTGGGTTCGCAGTGTTTGCTTATCAGGGTTTCAGGGGTTAAACCCAACGTTTTGGCCGCCTCTTCCAGGTCCAGGCCGTATTCGGAGTCATAACAGACAGGTATCTCCCAGGTGCGGGTTTGAATGCTTTCCGGGCCCGGATAGTTTTCATACCACGACCTCAGCGACCTGGCCAGGGATTCCAGTTCGATGGGCTCGCTGCGCGATATAAGGGTAAGGCTGTTGTAAATGGGTACATATTCCCATTGCGGCTCTTGCAGGCGTTTCTTTTTAAGGTAGGCGGCAAACCCCAGGATGTCGATCAGGATCTCCATATCGACATGGGGCGGCCATTCCAGCAAGACGGCCTTGGGGCCAAAGGGTTTTATCCGGAAAGGGGGCGGGCTCACTTGGCTAACGAGATTGATTCCTCACGCAACTTACCGGAAAGATACATCAATATTTCATACGCCTGGGGAGTATCTCCATGTACGCAATACGTTTGTGGCAGTAAGGTGTAATTGGTGCCATCGAGGGTACTCACATGCCCTTCAAACACCATTTGTCTCAGCTGCCGCCACACCTCCTCGGGATTGCTGTGCACCGACCCGGGCAGTTGTCGGGCGGCCAGGCTGCCGTCTGAGCGGTAGGCCCGGTCTGCAAAAGCCTCTTCCCAAACTTGAAAGCCTGCCTCTCTCGCCTGCCTGGCAAACCCGGAGCCGCAGGGGGCGAAGAGCCTCACCCTATGCCGGTATGCGACCAGGGCCTCCAGGTAACTTTTTCCCAAAACGGGGTCGGCCGCCAGGTCGTTGTACAGGGCGCCGTGTGCCTTTATATGGTGGAGGTTGGCACCTTTGGCCTGCAGTATCTTTTCCAGGCTCTTCAACTGCCCCAGCAGGGCTTCCTGAAGTTCCTCCGCAGGCAGTTTCAGGCTGAGGCGACCGAAGTGCTCCCTGTCGGGATAGGACGGGTGCGCCCCGATGCGCACCCCGTGTTCCAGGGCCAGTCCTACCACCGACTCCATGGAGACCCGGTCTCCGGCATGCCCGCCACAGGCAATATTGCACGAGCTAACCAGTGGCAATAACAGCGCTTCATTGCCGACGCCTTCCCCGGTGTCGCAGTTGAGGTCTATCCTGCGGGAATGTGCGCTCAGGAGTTCCATAACCCAAGGATGGTTTTCAGGGCCAGGCCGGTGACCAGGAGTAAAACCACCCCCGCCAGCAAGTCGTGCCACGGTTTGTTCCTGAAGGCGCCCATCAGGCCCCGGTGCCGTATGGCCCACCAGAGGAATACGGCCAGGACCGGGAGTAACAGGGCGTTCGCGATCTGGGCGAAGTAAATGACTTCGAGGGGCTGGAATTTCAACAGATGCGACAACACCCCAATGGCTACCACGCCTATCCACACCGCCCGGAACCTGAAGTCGGTGCGGTCTGCCCGCCACCCGAAACACTGCCTGGCGACATAGGCCGCAGCCAGTGGCGCGGTAATAGAAGAAGTGATGCCGGCGGCAAAAAGCCCCACGCCCAGGCCGTATCGGGCCAGGCTTCCGTAAACGGGCTCCAGGGAAGCGGCCAGGTCCATAACGTTTTCCAAAGCCGTAAGGCGCGAGCCGGCGGCCGTGATGAGAATGGCCATGGAAACGGCCCCTCCGACCAGGACGGAAAAGGCGATATCGCGCCGCATGGTTGGCAGGTGATCGGCCCCCTCCCATTTCTCGGTAACCAGGGAGGTATACAGGAAGAGGTTATAGGGCACAACGGTGGTGCCGATCAGGGCCATGACCGTGAGCAGGGAGGTCGCATCGGCAGCCGGGAACACCAGCCCGTACAAAACGGCAGACCAGTCGGGCTTTACCAGAATGGCAGTTAGGGCGAAGGAAAGGCTCATCAGCACGACCAGGCCCGTGAAGATGCGCTCCAGCACCTTGTAGGAACCCATCCAGAGCAGGTACAGGGCGATCAGGCCCGTAATCCAGGGGTAATATTGGGCCCAATGCGGGCCAAAAGCCGATTCGAGCCCCAGGGAAGCCCCCGCAATATTCCCGGCTTCGTAGGCCGCATTACCCACCACAATGGCAGCCAGGATTACGCCGATAAATAACAAGCGAAGCAATTTGCGATCGACCTGGCTCCGCACCAGGTCTGGTAGCCCCTGGCGGGTAACAAGGCCCAGCCTGCCAGCCATTTCCTGTAATACCACGGTGGCAACCACCGACAGAAGGAGCGCCCAAAGCAGCGTATAGCCCTGGTCTACCCCGGCCCTCAGGCAGGTCGTTACGGTACCCGGGCCAATAAAGGCTGCCGCAATAAGCATGCCGGGCCCTCCTTTTTTAAACATGATGCATACGGGTTACTGTGAGACGTAAATATACAGGATTCCCCCCAAGCCGCACTCCGCTACCTCACTGGGTGTACCGGCATCAAACCCTGCATTTCGTCGGAAAATGTGCCGTTCGTCTAAAAGTGGTGTGTCATACATCGAAAACATATAATAAACCTTCGTTGGCGGGGTTATAATTTTCCCAAATCCCCCAAAATTGACCTGCGACAATGACTTGTCTGGAGTGTAAAAAAGAACTCAGTTACATAGACCACCGGAAAGCTGTGGAGCTTTTTGACGTGGAATTATGCGGGGCCCACCGCAGCCGCATGGAGCGCTTGATACGATCGCACAATGCTTCCGTCGAAGCCATCATCCTGTATTACGGCCTCAAGCGGGCCGGGGTAAAGGCAATGCTGGCCTGGTGGGACGGTTCCAAAACCGTAGACCTGGCGGTTTCGCGCGCCAGGCTCAATATTGAGATCGATCACAGCTGCGAACCCCTCACCGTGGATCAGGCCATGGGCGGGCTCGGCAAAACGCCGCCCTTGTGCCAAGAAGGTTTTACAACGCTGCGAATCCCTCATTACCTGGTGAGGACCCACTTGAATGAAACTGTTGAAATTATCCTGGGCATAATAGAAGGACTCAGACCCAACCTAAAGGTGTTAACCCCTAATCATGACGCTCTATGGACACAGAAATCAAATACACTGAACGCTCGTACCGCATGAGCCAGCTCATTTTGGTGCTGCTGACCTTTGCAGCCCTGACCATTATGATCAATTTAGGCCCGGCCCTCGCCAAGGTGCTTTTTGGCCTGCCCATTGTCGCATCGGGCCTGCTGGGCGTACTCGGCACGGTCTATGTGATCCGCGGTATGCACGAACCGCTTTCAGAAAAAAAGGTAATTGCGATAACCGTAAACCTGGCCATGGTCGTGCTCATGGTGGCCATCCTGGTCAGCAATACCCTCTACAGGCTGTAGGCACGGCAGCTCCGATTTTCTTGCATACCACCGCGGCAGACATTTGCATTTAATTCGTACCTTTTCCAAAAACCAGGCACGAATTATGAATACAACCGACCGCAGAAACTGGCTGAGAACCGTAGCGCTGGGAGGTGGTTTTACACTCCTGGGCGGTGTTTCGGCTATGTCAGCCGCCGCTCCCACTCCCTCGCGCCGAATCCTGGCGGGCGGGCCCGTAAAGCTCAATTCCAACGAAAACCCCTTCGGACCATCGGAGG
>JBNKGM010000012.1:0-65663 GCA_050289825.1 Robiginitalea sp. | reverse complement strand
AAAGATGAGAAACAGCTGGATGCATTATATGCCTTTATAGAAAAACACAAACTATTTCCAAATGGAGTAACCAAAGAACAAGGAGGTGTGGATGCCATGAATCAAGGAAACCTTTACTACCATATTGGAGCTTTTGAAAAGAGTGCTATAAAATTTGTAGAAGCACTTGAACAAATGAACATTACCGTAGAGCCCATGGTCTATTTTGGAAACTTTGATTCTTTAGTGGATTGCTTCAAAAAATTAAAAGATTACAAAAAACTAATGGAAATCTTAATTGAAAGTCGAGACTTTGCCGCTACAAATAAGGTGTACGATGATGGTAATAAAAGCATTTTGTTAAAACTTAATTACTTGATTGCTAGTTTATCTGCCGAGCACAGTATTGTCAAAAAAGAAGGGAAAAAAGCAAAGCAATATTGTATTGAAAACTACTTCGAAAACAAGCTTTTTACGCTTGAAGAAATGAATCAGTTGAGTATTTAAAGAATACCTAATCAATAAAATTCTACAATTAGAAATCTATATATAATCGCAATATGCTTCCTGAGTATGACTATGTCTTCGCTTAGAGAACTTTGACTTTGATCAATTCGAGGGCACCAAGTTTATCTATTTAAGCCATTCAGAGGAAAATAATGCACAAAAATGGAAAGGATGGAAATCTGCAAATGAGAGAGCCTATAGAGTATTGAATACAATTCCAAAAAACTCAAATGTTCAAGTTTTGGTTGAGCAATTTCCAAATGAAGATCATATGTCAAACTTTGCTACAAGTGTTACCTCAGCTATGAGAACATACTTCACTACAATTCTGCCAAAACAACATGCCGAGTTTAGTGATGATGCTTATTCGATTACCATAAGAGCCAAAGTACCCAATGAAAACGATGAATTATTCATTACGGGAAATCAGGAATCCCTTGGTAATTGGAAATCAGATCAGGTAAAAATGGTGCAAGTATCCCCCTTAATACGGGAGATCACCCTCTCTCTGAGGGATCATGCTGCGGTTACCTTTTATCTAAATGGAACGTCTCAGGCCTGGATCAAATATGGGGACGGAGGTCAAAGCACCCATCCGATGATGTTCCGACCAAAGGAAGGGGATGAATATAGCTTTGAAGTTGTTCGATATAATGATTAGCTTTTAAAAATTAAACTTCTGGAAATTCGGCGATTTCAAGCATTATACCTCTCTGAAACTACTGGCACATGTGCTGGGCATTCCCTCCCCGAAACAGGATTTGGACGGCAGTAAAATCCGATCGGTATATTATGGAGAGAAGGATATGGACCGAATTATAAAGTATTGCGAGCTGGATGTGCTCACCACGGCCCAGATCTTGCTGCGGTTTCGGACTGAGAGGTTGCTGGTGGAAGAGGAGATCGTTTATGTGTAAGTATTTGCAGTGGTCTGTGATTTCCTTATAATAAATAATCTATTGTTTTTGACTATCTATTGGTGTTATGCGGAATTAAACAAATAATGAGTGTAACATCTCAAATATTTTCCCGTCTGCTTAGGAAACAAACATTAACCATATTTGTTAAAAATGAAAGGCGTAAAAATTACATTTGCTATACTTTTAGTCGCTCTTTATACTCCCAATATTTTTTCTCAACCAAAAGAAACGAAAGCAGAAAATGCTGTTCTCTATTATCAGCAGAGAAATGAAGCAATACATTTGGTCGAGAATGAAAAATGGCAAGAAGCAATGCCAATTTTAGAAAATCTAACAAAACAATATCAAGGCGATGGCGATCTGTTTTACCTATTAGGGCTTTGCTATTACGAAGTTGAAAAATATCAAGATGCTATTAGTGCGCTTAAAAAAACCCTTGATCTGGGAGGGGGAACCATTTTAACTGGAATTCCAACGGGTTCTGATCCTTCAAATGATATAATGATAACAATTGCGAAAGCTTATGCCAAAGATGGCGACAAGAGTAACGCCCTTTTATGGTTGCAAAAAGGATTTGTGTCTCGTTATGATGAAAAACCATTTCTAATTGGCGATGCTGCTTTTGAAAGCTTTAGTGATGATCAAGATTTTAAAGCATTATTCGGGATTGATACCGGGGAAAATGTTACCAGAGAAGTAGCCTGGGAAAGGGACATCCTATATTTAGACAAGCGGATAAACGAGTTGCTCTATAGTCCTGGCAAAGCTATGTCTGAAACCAAGTTGTCAAAATCCATGCAGGGTATTATTGCCAGCATAAGCACCTTATCGGATGAGCAAATAGTAGTTGAACTCATGAAAGTTATTGGAAGTTTGGGTAGCGGACATAATCTAATAATCCCAACAAGCCCTGAAATAGGGGCCTTAAAAAGACTTCCTGTTCAATTTTATCAGTTTGAAGATGGCCTTTTTATAGTTGATGCTGAAAAAGGCTTCGAACAATGGATTGGCTACAAGGTTCAGGCTATAGAAAATACGCCAGCCAAAGAAGCGTTACTAAAAACAAATGCGGTAAATGCCAGGGACAATGATATGCAAACACTCTGGTTAGGACCGTATTATTTGGGATTGCCAGATGTATTAGTAGGCTTGGGAATCACCAAAAAGACCGAAGAAATAGCAATCACCTTAAGCGATTCTGAAGAAAAGGTTCAAGAGGTAGTCATGAATCCCATTTCCTGGAACTTTTCTGGCCTTCCTATGAGGCCAAAATTAAAGGCTGAAAGACAACCCTTATTCTTATCCAAAACGGATGATTTTTATTGGTACAAATTACTGCCGGAACACAACGCTATTTATGTTCAGTTTAATTTAGTCGCAGAAAAAGAAGAGCAATCATTAAAAGATTTCAATATAGAATTACAAGGTCAAATTGCTCAGCATAAGATCCAAAACGTGATTCTAGATCTAAGACACAATAATGGTGGTGATGGCTCTATAGTCCCTCCAATGCTAAAAACGCTCCTGAATTTTGAAGCTTTAAATCCTGAAGGAACAATTTTTGTTTTAGCTGGGCGAGAAACTTTTTCTGCAGCACAGAATTTATTAACTAGGATTACAACCTATACAAATGCAATTTTTGTAGGTGAGCCCAGTGGTTCCAAACCGAACTTTACAGGAGAATCTGGTTGGTTTAGGTTACCGTATTCAGGATTAATGGGAATTGTTGCATCTCAGTATCATCAGACTTCCGAATCAGAAGATGACCGTAAATGGATCGCACCACACATCCCAATAGGTAGGTTATCAACAGATTATTTTAATGGAACGGACAAAGCCTTAGATACTACATTAGAAATTATAAAACCCGATTAAAGAATTAAACCAACCAGCATCTGTTTAGATTTTAAAAATTAAAGTTCTGGAAATTCGGGGATTTCAAACACCATACTTCTTTGAGGCACAAGGCGCATATCCAGGGGGTTCCCTCGCCCAAGGCCGACCTGAACGGAGGTAAAATCCGACCGGCATATTATGAAGACGGCGACCTAAACCGGATCGTCCGTTACTGCGAGCTCGACATGGTAACTACCGCCCGTATTTTCCTGCGCATGCGGGGCGAAGCGGCCCTCCCCGATAATCGCATCGTCAGGGTCGGAAATGAAGGGGCCTCCCAGGGCTGATAGCGCAGTCGAACGTAAACCGGGAAAAGGTCGGAAAGCCCGCCCGGGTATTTCTGCCTCAGAATGGTCTTCCAGCTTGTAAAACCTGACCGTGTTTAGAGGTGCCCTGGGGTTGCCCCGTCGAAAAGAGAGAGTATTCCACCACATAGCGCTTAAAATACAAAAATCAGCTCGTGGGGTTTGCGTAATTTTGCAGCAGGAATAACACCTATGCTGGAGCGAAAGAGCACCGAATACGAAAAAACGGTACTGGTGGGAATCATTACCCGCGAGCAACCCGAAGAGAAAGTGACCGAGTACCTTGACGAACTCGAATTCCTCACCTATACGGCCGGGGGCGAGGTGGTGCGGCGTTTCGTGCAGCGCATCGACCTGCCCAATGCCAAGACGTTTATCGGGAGCGGGAAGCTTGAAGAAATCGAGGCCTTCGTTACGGAGCACGAAATCGGCTCGGTCATATTCGACGATGAGCTCAGCCCGGTGCAACAGCGCAATATCGAACGCCAGTTGCGTTGCAAGATCCTCGATCGTACGGGGCTTATCCTCGACATTTTCGCCCAGCGGGCCACGACCAGCTACGCCCGCACCCAGGTAGAGCTCGCCCAGTACGAATACCTGTTGCCCCGCCTTACGGGGCTTTGGACCCACCTGGAACGGCAACGCGGGGGGATAGGCATGCGCGGGCCCGGGGAAACCGAGATCGAAACCGACCGGCGGATCGTGCGCGACCGCATTGCCCTGCTCAAGAAGAAGCTCGAGAAAATCGACCGGCAGATGGAAACCCAACGCGGCAACCGGGGCGCTCTGGTACGTGTGGCCCTGGTGGGGTACACCAACGTCGGGAAGTCTACCCTGATGAACGTTATCAGCAAGAGCGAGGTATTTGCCGAAAACAAGCTTTTTGCTACCCTCGACACCACGGTGCGCAAGGTGGTGCTGGGCAACCTGCCTTTTCTGCTCAGCGACACGGTTGGGTTTATCCGCAAATTGCCCACCCAGCTGGTAGAAAGCTTCAAGAGCACCCTCGACGAGGTGCGCGAGGCCGATTTGCTCCTGCATGTGGTCGATATTTCGCACCCCAGCTTTGAGGCCCATATCGATTCGGTAAATCAGATTTTGGCTGAGATCAACTGCGGCGATAAACACACCCTGATGGTGTTCAATAAAATAGACCAGTACCAGCCCGAGCACCTCGATGCCGACGACCTGGTGACCCCCCGCACCTCCCGCCACTATTCCATACAGGAATGGCGGCAGACCTGGATGCAAAAGCTGGGCGGGAATGCTGTTTTTATCTCGGCCCTGCAAAAAGAAAACCTGGAAGAATTCCGCAAACGGGTGTACGATGAGGTGCGCAGAATCCACGTAACCCGCTTTCCGTACAACCAGTTTCTCTACCCCGAAAACCTCGATGAGTACGGGCAGGAAGAAGCCTGAGGCCGGGCGTTCGTCGATGAAATGTAACCCCTGGTCGGGCACACAACAGCACAGGAGATTTTGACAACATTAATTGTGGTCTTCTGGGTGTAACCTGTTATCTTTAAGGTGTGTTTAAGTGATAGTGTTTATCCCAAATCGATCCCAAACATACCCTTAGTACGATCAACTGCTAGGTGAATACCCCAACGAAAAAGCCCCGACTCCAGAGCCGGGGCTTTTTCATTTGATCGCGTTCCGATCAGAATTTATAGGTTAAACCCAGGGTCCAGTAGGTCTGGAGTTTGTTGTCGATAGAATCAAAAGTGGCCCCGGTATCGCCCAGGGTGTTAATGGCGTAGTTCAGGGCTTCCTGCTTGTTGCTGCGCAGGCCGAAATCAAACCCTACCCCGATCATTTTCCAGAGCTTGTAACTAAAGGAGTTGGTCCAGGTCCAGTTGTTGAAGTTGCTGCTCTCATAGCTCAAAAAGGCAGACAGGTTCGATTTGAACGAAACAGCCCCTATTTCGCGGGTGTAATCGGCCATGATCTTGGCCCCCATGGACGAGTCGAACACCGAATCGCCCTTGCTGAACACGAAGTTGTAGTTCAGGGGGTGAATCACCACCAGCAGGTTTTCCACAGGGGTCCAGGTGGCTCCAATCCCGAGGTCGAGGTAGCCCGGGTCGTTGAAATTGCTGAGCAAAGTGGTACGGTATTCACCCAGGGCCGAGATTGCAAATTGCTCGCTGAGCTTCCAACCGTACAGGGAAGACAGGTTAAAGACATCTACCGTCTGGCGAAAGCTGTCGTCGTCGTTCGGGTTGTCTTTGTCATCGAGCTTCACCCAGCTGAGGTTCGTGGTAAGGGCATTGCGCCAGAAAAAACGGTCGCGCTTCAGGTTTGCAAAACCGTTCACGGTAAAGCCTATATTTCCCGAGGAGTTATTGGGGATGCCCTGGGCATACCAGTTGGTGAAATTCGAGAGGTTACCGCCAATGGTCCCGAAAGCGCCCACCTTCCAGCCGGGCAGGCGGTCAATTTCGGCCTGGATGGCGTCGGCCCGCCCCTGAATGGCGTTAATCGAGTCTTTTTTTGCAGCCAGGGAAGCCTTGAGCTCTTCCTCAGATTGCGCGTAGGTTAGACCGGTTGCCAGGAGGCAGAGGCAGCCTAAAATGATCTTTTTCATGGAATGGTAGTGTTTATGTTATAAACACTAAAAATAAGAATTGTTGACAAGAGTTGCAGTTTGTCAACACTATTTTCTACGGAAGAGGGGTACCGAAGAACAGGCTTCGCCATAGAGAACCAGGCGGGCCAGGCCCTGCACCCGTTGCAAAGCCCAGATATAGGCCGACGGAGGCACGGGCACCTTGCTGCAGCCTTTTATAATCACGGGTTTGTCGCGGAATTGTTCCCAATCGAGTTCGGCCATCCGGTCGCGGAACAGGACGGTTTCGAGCAGTTCGGAAGAGCCGGCCACAACCGACCGGGCCACAGGGGTGAGGTACGAACTTATCAACATATACGCCCAGGCGGGCACAATGGCATCGGTGGTGCAAAACAGGGCAACATAGCCGTCGCGGTACTGGTCCCAATCGTGGGAAGCCAGGGCATCCCGAAATCCTTTTTCACGCAAGATCAGCCCTTCTTCAAGCCATTGGCTGATGTCGATGCCAAAGCGGGGACCAGGGGTATACCACCGCTCCAGGTCCAGGGTCTGGAGCTGGCTGTTGGCAACCCGGTTAACGATTTCCCCTTCCATGGTATAGGCGGTTTTAGAGCATGCCCAGCTCCAGTTTGGCTTCCTCGCTCATCAGCTCCTGGGTCCAGGGCGGGTCGAAGGTGATCTCCACTTCGGCGTCCCTGACCATGTCGAGCGACTTCACTTTTTCCTCAACTTCAACGGGAAGGCTTTCGGCCACCGGGCAGTTGGGAGAAGTCAGGGTCATCAGAATGCGCACTTCCCGGTCTTCGTTTACCAGCACGTCGTAGATGAGGCCCAGCTCATATATATCCACCGGAATTTCAGGGTCGTATATGGTTTTCAGGACTCCGACGATCTGCTCGCCCAGTTCCCGCGTGTCTAACCTTGTTTCTTGTTCCATGACATTGCTTTAAAGACGGGCTTTGCCGTGTTTATGATTCCAATTGGGCTTCATAGGCCACAGCGTATAGCTTCAACTGCTTGATCATGCTCACCAACCCGTTGGCCCGGGTTGGGGAGAGATGCTCCTTAAGCCCGATCTGGTCGATAAAATCGGTTTTGGCCGCAATGATGTCGGCTGGTTTCTGGTTGCTGAACGCCCTGATCAGAATGGCGATGATCCCTTTGGTAATGATGGCGTCGCTGTCGGCCGTAAAAACCAGCTTGCCATCGCGGAGTTCGGCATGCACCCATACCTTGCTCTGACATCCTTTGATCAGGTGGTCTTCTGTTTTGTATTGCTCTTCTATTTTGGGCAGGGATTTCCCCAGTTCAATCATGTATTCGTATCGCTGCATCCAATCTTCAAAGAGGGAAAACTCCTCCACGATCTCTTCCTGAATGGCTGCTATCGCATGTTGCTCCATAAGTACAAAAGTACAATAAGATACCGGGCTATTCAACAGCTTCTTACTATGGGGCTATAGGCTTCTTCCATGCTATGCCGGCCTGATTTAAAGCAGCATCTGACGGGCCTTTTCCACCCCGGCGACCAGGGCGTCGACCTCCTGCCGGGTGTTGTAAAAGCTGAAACTGGCCCTCACGGTTCCCGGAATGCGGTAAAAGTCCATTACCGGCTGGGCGCAATGGTGTCCGGTGCGCACGGCTATGCCCAGTTTGTCCAGAATGGTGCCGACATCATACGGATGGGCCCCATCGAGGTTAAAGGAGATAACCGAGGTTTTTCGGGCTGCCTGGCCGTAAATGCGAAGGCCTGGAATGGCCTGGAGTTTTTCCGTGGCGTAGGCCAGCAACTCGTGCTCGTAGGCCGCAATGTGGTCCATACCTATCGCGTTCAGGTAATCCAGGGCCGCCCCGAAGGCGATGCCCCCGCAGATGTTTGGAGTGCCGGCCTCGAATTTGTGGGGCAGGCCGGCGTAGGTGGTCTTTTCAAAGGTGACCTCTGCGATCATTTCGCCCCCGCCCTGGTAAGGGGGCAGTTTTTCAAGCCAGGCTTCTTTCCCGTACAGGGCACCGGCCCCTGTGGGCCCGCAGAGCTTGTGGGCCGAAATGGTGTAAAAATCCACATCAAGCGCCTGCATGTCGGCCTTGATGTGGGGTGCCGCCTGGGCCCCGTCGATAAGCACCGCTGCCCCAACCCGGTGGGCCGCGGCAATGATTTTTTCAATGGGGTTGACGGTTCCCAGGGCGTTGGATACGTGGTTGCAGAAAACCAGTTTGGTTTTTGGGGAAAGCCCCTTCAAAAAGGTGTCGAGTTCCAGCTCGCCGGTCTCGTTCATGGGGATAACGCGCAGGCGTGCGCCACTGCGCTCGCAAAGCATCTGCCAGGGCACGATATTCGAATGGTGCTCCAGGGCCGACACCCAGATTTCATCGCCGGGCTGCAACAGGTCGGTGAAGCCCTGGGCCACCAGGTTAATGCCGTGGGTGGTGCCCGAGGTCATAATAATTTCGTGGGCTTTGGCGGCGTTGAAATGCTTTTGGATCTTGACCCGGGCCGCTTCGTAGGCTTCGGTGGCTTCCTGCGACAGGGCGTGCACGCCCCGGTGGATGTTGGCGTTGTAACCCGAGTAGTAATCCACAATGGCGTCGATGACCTGACGCGGGGTCTGGGAGGTGGCGGCGTTATCGAGGTAAACCAGGGGCCTGCCGTTTACCTGCCGTTTCAGGATCGGAAAGTCTTCACGGATTTTGGCAACGTCAAACATGGCGGCTCGATTTAAATCTGGAAGCTGCTGATACTTACAGGTCAAAGCCCAGTCGTACCCCCAGCTTGTCGGCGATGAGCTTGTTTATGCGCAGTTTTAGGGCCGGGATGCGCACGCTCTCCAGCACGTTATTGGCAAAGGCATACATAAGCAGGGCTTCAGCCTCCCGTTTTGGGATACCCCGTGCCTGCAGGTAAAACAGGGCGTCGTGGTCGAGCTGGCCTACCGTGCAGCCGTGGGAGCATTTTACGTCGTCGGCGAAGATCTCGAGCTGGGGCTTGGTGTTTACAGACGATTTGTCGCTGATCAGCAGGTTGTTGTTCTGCTGGAATGCGTTCGTTTTCTGGGCAATCTTGTCGACGATAATCTTGCCGTTGAAAACACCGGTCGATTGTTCGCCGAAAATACCTTTATAATCCTGGTGGCTCTCAGAATCGGGTTGTTGGTGGTGCACCAGGGTATGGTGGTCTACATGTTGCTTCTCGCCCAAAATGGTCACTCCTTTCAGCACCGAATTCACGTGTTGCCCGTCCTGGTAAAAGTTCAGGTTGTTCCGGGTTAGCTTACTGCCGAAGGCAAAGGTGTGCACACTTACCTGGCTGCCGGCTTTCTGGTCGATATAGGTATTGTCGATCAGGGAGGCGCTGTGCAGGTCATTCTGCACTTTGTAATAGTCTACGATGGCGTTTTTGCCGGCGAAGATCTCGGTAACCGAATTGGTCAGCACTTCGTTGCTGGTCAGGCTCTGGTGCCGCTCGATTACCTGCAGCTCGGCATTTTCCTCAACAACGATGAGGTTGCGCGGTTGCAGCAGCAGGGCCGCCTCGTTCCCTGTGGCGAAGTGCATGATTTCCACCGGCTTGCGGGGGGCCTTGTTCTTGGGGATGTATATGTAGGCGCCTTCGTGGGTAAAGGCCGTGTTCAGGCTGGTGAGCGAATCTTCCCGCGAGGCCGCCTTGTTGAAGTACAGTTCGATTACCGGCTTGTACATGGGTTTGTTCAGGGCAGCGCTCATCAGGCAAATGTCGACCCCCTCGTGGGTGGTTTCCGAGAGGTAAGAGCTGTATATTCCGTCTACGAAGACAATTTTATAGGTATCGGTCTCGTGGAGGAAATAACGCTTTACGTCTTTGTACTCCAACCCCTGGCTCTCCTTGGGGAAAATGCTGAAATCTACCTGCTGCAACCCGGTGAGGGAGGTGTATTTCCAGGCCTCGAGCCGACGGTGCGGAAAGCCCTTGTTCTCAAAATTCCGGATGGCTTCCGAACGGATTTCGTGTACCGGGTTGTCGATGTCTACCTGGTTTTCGAAGGCCATGAATGAAGCCAGTAATTTCTCCTTTAAATCCATAATGCGTTGTTCCGGTTTGCGCGTTGGGTAAGCCCTTTACAGGACGGCTTCCTGTTTGATCCAGTCGTATCCTTTTTCTTCGAGTTCCAGGGCCAGTTCCTTGGTTCCCGATTTCACGATTTTCCCATCGTGCATCACGTGTACGAAGTCGGGCACAATGTAATCGAGCAGGCGCTGGTAGTGGGTGATCACCAAAAAGGCGTTCTCTTTGCTCCGAAGGCGATTCACACCGGCAGCCACTACACGAAGGGCGTCGATATCCAGGCCCGAATCGGTCTCATCCAGTATAGCGAGTTTGGGTTCGAGCATGGCCATTTGGAAGATTTCGTTCCGTTTCTTTTCGCCTCCTGAAAACCCTTCGTTCAACGAGCGGGAAAGGAATTTGCGGTCAATTTCGAGGAGCTCGGCCTTCTCCCTGATCTGCTTGAGCATTTCGTTGGCCGGCATCTCTTCCTGCCCGCGGGCTTTGCGAGTCTCATTGATGGCGGTCTTCATGAAGTTGGTAACCGTTACGCCGGGTATCTCTACCGGGTACTGGAACGAGAGGAAAATGCCCCGGTGCGCCCGCTCTTCGGGGGCCAGGTCGTCCAGGTCTTCCCCTTCAAACAGGATTTTGCCCTGGGTTACCTCAAAGTCTTCCTTCCCGGTAATAACAGAGGCCAGGGTGCTTTTCCCGGAGCCGTTGGGCCCCATAATGGCGTGGATTTCCCCGGGTTTGATTTCCAGGTCGATGCCTTTCAGGATCTTCTTGTCTTCCAGTCCGGCGTGCAGGTTCTTTATCTTCAGCATAATCGTTAGTTTAAATAGTTGGGTGCCTTGGGCATGTTTTATCCTACTGAGCCTTCCAGGCTAATTTCCAATAATTTCTGCGCCTCCACGGCAAATTCCATGGGCAGCTTGTTCAGCACTTCCTTGCTGAAGCCGTTTACAATCAGGGCAATGGCCTTTTCGGTGTCGATGCCCCGTTGGTTGCAGTAGAAAATCTGGTCTTCCCCGATCTTGCTGGTGGTGGCTTCGTGCTCGATCTGGGCGGTCGGGTTTTTGACCTCGATATACGGGAAGGTATGCGCCCCGCATTCATTCCCCATCAGCAGCGAATCGCACTGGGAGAAATTCCGGGCATTGGTGGCCCGGCTGCCCACCTGTACCAGGCCGCGGTAGCTGTTCTGCGACTTCCCTGCAGAAATACCCTTGGAAATGATAGTGCTGCGGGTGTTCTTGCCCAGGTGGATCATCTTGGTGCCCGTATCGGCCTGCTGGTGGTTGTTGGTAACTGCGATGGAGTAGAACTCCCCGATGGAGTTGTCACCCTTCAGCACGCAGGAGGGGTATTTCCAGGTTACGGCCGAGCCGGTTTCTACCTGGGTCCACGATATTTTCGCATTGCGTTCGCACAACCCGCGCTTGGTCACAAAGTTGTACACCCCGCCCTTGCCTTCCTTGTCGCCCGGGAACCAGTTTTGCACCGTAGAGTATTTGATCTCGGCCCCGTCAAGGGCGATGAGTTCCACCACGGCGGCATGCAGCTGGTTTTCGTCACGAGAAGGGGCCGTGCATCCTTCGAGGTAGCTCACGTAGCTGCCTTCGTCGGCAATCACCAGGGTTCTTTCGAATTGGCCCGTGCCCGCCTGGTTGATGCGGAAATAGGTCGAGAGTTCCATGGGGCAACGCACCCCCTTGGGGATGTAGCAGAAAGAACCGTCTGAGAATACGGCCGAGTTCAGGGCGGCGTAGAAGTTGTCTTTCTGGGGCACCACGGTGCCGATGTATTTGCGCACCAGTTCGGGGTGTTCCCGCAGGGCCTCCGAAATGGAGCAGAAAATGATCCCCTTCTCGGCCAGGGTCTTTTTAAAGGTGGTGGCCACCGATACGGAATCCATCACGAAATCTACGGCAACCCCGGCCAGCTTTTTCTGTTCCTCCATGGGGATGCCCAGTTTCTTGAAGGTCTCGAGCAGTTCGGGATCTACCTCGTCGAGGCTGTCGTATTTGGGTTTCTTATTCGGGGCCGAGTAGTAGGAGATGGCCTGGAAATCGGGCTTTTTATACCTGACATTGGCCCATTCGGGCTCGGTCATTTCCTGCCAGATCCGGAATGACTCCAGACGCCATTGGGTCATCCATTCGGGCTCTTCCTTCTTTCTGGAAATGGCTGTGACAATCTCCTCGCTGAGCCCGTTCGGGAACGTCTCCGATTCGATGTCTGTGTAGAAACCATACTCGTACTCCTTGGTTTCCAGTTCTTTTTTTAATTCCTCTTCGGTATAAGCCATGGTTCTTCTGTGTCTCGTTTATTCCCCGCCTCAACGATGCTGTTACAGCGAAAAGCTCTCCCCGCAACCGCAGGTGCGCTGGGCATTCGGGTTGTTGAAAACAAATCCTTTGCCATTGAGGCCTCCTGAATATTCCAGGACGGTGCCCACCAGGTAGAGAAAGCTCTTTTTGTCGACGATGATGCGCACCGTATTGTCTTCGAACACCTTGTCGGTTTCACCCACTTCCCGGTCGAACCGCAGTTCGTACGACAAACCACTGCACCCGCCGCTCTTAACGCCCACCCGAACGTAGTCGTTCTGAGCGTCGTAGCCTTCCTCCTGCATGAGGGTTACCACCTTTTGACGGGCGGAATCGGATACCTTGATCATTCTAAATTTGGATTTATTCTAAATAGCACACAAATATAGTACCTAGGGCCGGTATTTGCGCAATCGATAACATTAATATAACGAATCCCCGTATTTGGATTTCTTATACAAGGGCTTGTCTGGCAGGCTCCTGCTGCCCAATTCCCAAAAATTCATGGGTGCGAATCGCTTAAGGCTGTACTTTTGCCCCATGCTAGAGAACAGTAATTCCGAGAAGACAGCCCTGGAGCAGCTGGGCGAATTCGGCCTGATACGCCACCTGAGCCGACACCTTAAAATTAAGCAGCCTTCTACCCTGAAGGGCATCGGAGACGATGCCGCCCTGCTGCGCTTTGAAGGAAAGGAAGTGGCCTTGAGCACCGATATGTTGGTCGAAGGCGTGCATTTCGATTTGGGGTATACCCCGCTCAAGCATTTGGGCTACAAGGCCGTGGTGGTAAACCTGAGCGACATCTACGCCATGAATATGCAGCCTACCCAGGTTACCGTATCCCTGGCGGTTTCGAACCGCTTCCCCCTGGAAGCCCTGGAAGAGCTCTATGCCGGCATTGCCCTGGCCAGCGAAATATACGGGGTAGATGTAGTGGGGGGCGACACCACATCTTCAACCAAAGGCATGATCATCAGCATAGCGGTACTGGGGCAGGGCGAACCCGGCAAGGCGGTACAGCGAAGCGGCGCCCGGCCCAACGACCTGCTGGTGGTAAGCGGGGACCTCGGCGGGGCCTATATGGGCTTACAGGTATTGAGGCGCGAACAGGAAGTTTTCAAGGTAAACCCGCGCCACCAACCCGACCTCGACCCCTACAGCTACCTCGTGGAACGCCAGTTGAAACCTGAGGCGCGCCAAGATGTGGTAGCCCTGCTGGAGTCCCTGCAGGTAAAGCCTACCTCCATGATTGACATCAGTGACGGTTTGTCTTCTGAACTGTTGCACCTCTGTGAGGCCAGCCAGGCAGGCTGCGTGCTGTATGAAGAGAAAATACCCTTAGACCCTGCATTGATTGCGGCCTGTGAGGAATTTAACCTCGACAGCACCACGGTTGCGCTGGGCGGGGGCGAAGATTATGAACTGCTCTTCACCATAGATCAGGGCGATTATGCGAAAATAAAAGGGAATCCGAACCTGACCGTAATCGGCCACATGGCTCAAAAAGAGTCGGGCGCGATGCTAATCACGCGGGGCGGGCAGCAACTGCCCTTGCAGGCGCGGGGCTGGAATGCGTTTAACCCCGGAGCCTAAGGTTCAGGCAACCTGTTGCTGGGGGGCGGCGGGGTGACGCTTCTGGTAGATGTGGGCCAGGGTGTCGTTGATTTCACGAAGTTGCGGCGTCAGGTTTGACAGGTTTCCGCTAACATCGGTGGTAACTTGTTTTCCACAATGCACGCAGGAATATTCCTTAATGTGCGAGGTCACTTTTTTGGTAACGCTGAAGTGGTGGCCGAAGACAGAGCAGAAAAGCTTCTTCATAGGAGTAGGTTTTGGGGCTCGGGCAGGTTCCTATTTAGGGGCAGGAACCTTCGGGGGCTATTCTAAATTCAGTTCAGGATCAAGGGATTCAGGGTTGCTTTAATCCACAACGATACTGTATACGGAAATATTGGCTCTTCCGGATGTTTTTTTAGTAAATTTCGACGAAAGGCTCAAATTGGGTAATTCGGCTAGGTTCCGGTTGACCCAATCATCGCCAGGATTCTCATTTTGAGACCTTCTGCAAGTTAATGAAAAAACGCGTCATTTGGGTACTCGGATTCACCTTGTTTTCCCTCTTTTTCGGGGCCGGTAACCTGATTCTCCCCCCACAGCTCGGTCTGCGGGCAGGGTCGCTCTGGTGGCTTGCGGCCCTCGGGTTCTGCCTCTCGGCCGTAGCCATACCCATGTTGGGCATTTTGGCGCATGCCCGCCTGCAGGGCAGCATGTTCGACTTTGCCCGCAAGGTGTCCCCTTCTTTCAGTTTGGTTTACTGCGTGTTGGTCTATGCCATATCGCTTTCGCTTCCAGCTCCCCGCACGGCTTCGGTAACCCATGAGATGGCCATAGCCCCGTATTTCGACACGTCGCCCTGGCTTACCAGCCTGTTCTATTTCGGGGCTGTTTTCGCTATTGCCGTGAACCGTTCGCGCCTGAGCGATTTCATCGGCAAGTGGCTAACCCCGGCCATCTTGCTGGTGCTCTTGCTGGTGCTTGGCAATTTGCTGTGGGCCCCACCTTCGCCTGCGGGCATCCCCAGGCTCGACGCGCCGCTCCGCGCCGGGATATTGGAAGGGTACCAAACCTTTGATGCCATTGGCGCCGTGGTGGTGGGGGGTGTGATCCTGATTTCCTTGCGACTGCAGCAGCCCGATCTAACAGCCAGCGGCCGGTTTCAAGTCGTTTCCGGGGCCGGGCAAATCGCGGGTATATCCCTTTTGGTGCTCTACGCCGGGCTCATGGCCTCCGGGGCGTTTATGAACGGCCTGGCAGACCCGGGGAGTTCCCGAACCGGCTTGCTCGGGCAAATGAGCACCCAGGCCCTGGGCCCGAGCGGCACCTATTTGCTTAGCGTGCTCATCGCCCTGGCTTGTTTTACCACGGCTGTCGGCATAGTTACCGGCACCGCCGACTTTGTAAAATCGCGATTGGGCGAGTCGGAGCCCGCCTATAAGGTAACCGCGCTGGTCGGTTGCCTGCTCGGGGTGGTCATGGGGCAGGGATCGGTGGAATGGATTATTGCCATTGCCCTTCCGGTGCTGATGTTCATTTATCCCCTGACCATTGTGCTGATTGGCATGAACGCTTTGCCGCTGGGCTGGACTCCGCCTGCCGTATTCCGGACAGTAGTAGGGGTTACCCTCCTGTTCAGCCTGCCCGATTTCCTGACAAGCCTGGGGGTCGAACGGGTTGCCGATTGGGGGTGGAGGTTTATCCCCCTGCACGAACAGGGGCTCGGCTGGCTGCTGCCCGCAGCGGCCGCCTACGGCCTGGCTCAGGCCTGGCGTCGGGTTCGGCGCCCCAATTCTGTTTCAAAAGGGGAAAGGGAAATCAGCGAAAAATAGTAATTTGCCGGGGAACCAACCCCGCAAAACCGGGCCTAAACACCACAACATGTCAGATCCGTATAATTTCGTCAAATCGCTTCACCTGATCTTTGTTATTACCTGGTTTGCAGGCTTGTTCTATATGCCCCGACTGTTCATTTACCACATAGAGTCGCGCGACAAGCCGGAGCCCGATGCCGGGGTGCTGGCCGCGCAGTTCCGCATCATGGAACGGCGGCTGTGGAATATCATTACCTGGCCTTCGGCCATTCTCTGCACCCTTACCGCGATCTGGCTCCTGCTGCTGATGCCGGAGTGGCTCCAGCAAGCCTGGATGCTGATCAAACTCGGCTTTGTGGTATTGCTCTGGGTTTATCACCTGGCCATGCACCGCATGTTCCGGCAATTCCAGCGCGAAGCCTACAGCTATACCTCCCATTTTATGCGGGTATGGAACGAAGGGGCTACCATGATTTTATTTGCCGTGGTGTTCCTGGCCATATTAAAAACCACGTTTGACTGGGTGTACGGCCTGGTGGGAATGATTGGCCTGGCCGTCTTGATCATGATTGGCATACGCGCCTACAAAAGGGTAAGGGAGCGTGAAGAAGGCCGGTCGTGAAGGCGCCGGGGCGGGGAGCTCCCAGCGCAACTTTGGTGTGATTATTGCTATCTTTACGGGTAAACCGCCGCTGCTTGTTCACAAAAATGTCCTTACGCTCCAGGATCTTCTTCTCCATGATCCTGCTGGTGCTGGTCGCTTCGGTACTTATTGCCGGGGTAACCGTGTATCAGTACCGCGAACAGGCCAAAGATTACCACCAGGACAGATTGGTGCGCAAAGAAGACCAGATCAAGCAGGCCATCACCTTTGCATTGCAGCGCACCACCTATCCGGTTACCACCGAAAACCTGGGGCTGATTTTCAAAGACGAGATTTACCGCATCGCCATTATCGAAGATGCGAATTTCAATATCTACGACCTGGAGGGCCAGCTCATCAAGAGTTCGCGCCCCAAATTCGACAACGATTCCATTTCCCTTTGCCTGGAGCCCCACATCCTCAATGAGCTGCAGACGGGTATTGAGAAACGCTTTGTGGAAGCATCGGCCGCTGCCGGCGACACCTACCAGGCTTCCTATACGTATATTCTCGACAACCGCTTTAAGCCCATTGGTATTCTTAACCTCCCCTATTTCGAGGAGAATTCCTTTTACGATGCCGAACTGCGGCAGTTCCTGATGCGCCTGGGGGCCGTGTACCTGCTCATGCTGTTCAGCGCCATTGCCCTGGCTTATTTTATCTCGAAATACATTACCCGGTCTTTGCAGACCATTTCAGACAAGCTCACCCAAACGCGCCTGGCCCGAACCAACGAAAAGATATATCTGGAAGACCCCAGTGCGGAGATAGCCCATCTGATAGATTCGTACAACAGCATGATTGACGAGCTTGAGCTGAGTGCGGCCAAACTGGCGCGGAGCGAACGGGAGCAGGCCTGGCGCGAGATGGCCAAACAGGTGGCGCACGAAATCAAAAACCCGCTTACCCCCATGCGGCTCAGCGTGCAGAGTTTCGAACGCAAGTTTGACCCGGCCGATCCACAGGCCCTGCCCAAGGTGCGCGAGTTTGCCAATACCCTGATCCAGCAAATCGATACCCTGAGCAGCATTGCCTCGGCCTTTTCGAACTTCGCAGAAATGCCGGCCCAGCAGAACGAAAACCTGAACGTGACCAAGGTGGTAAAGCTGGCCGTCGATATCTTTAATGAACCCTATATCCATTTTATGGCCGAGGAAGCCGACATTATCGCCAAGATGGACCGCACCCAACTGATACGGGTGGTAACCAACCTGGTCAAAAACGCCATTCAGGCCGTACCCGAGGTGGCCGAACCCCGGATAATGGTGTCGGTGGCCGCTGAAGGGCAGTGGGCCAAAATCATGGTGGCCGACAACGGGGCTGGGATAGACGAGGCCAACCGCGAGAAAATCTTCGAACCGAAATTCACCACCAAATCGAGCGGGATGGGCCTGGGCCTGGGCATGGTTAAGACTATAGTCGAGACCTATCAGGGCCGCATCGAGCTGAGTTCGCACCCCGGTAAAGGATCGGTATTTACCGTGCGAATCCCGAAATTAACAACTGATAAAAACATACAAGACCTATGAAATTCGAAAACGTACGTGTCGAGCGCAAAGAGCCGGTAGCCCTGGTCTTTGTAGACAGGCCCAATAAGCTCAATGCGTTGAACCGACAAACCATAGAAGAGCTGCACACCGCCCTCGAAGATTTGGACGCAGACCCGCATATCAAGGCCATTATAATACGGGGCAGCGGCCCCAAAGCCTTTGTGGCCGGAGCCGACATTGCCGAATTCGCGGGGTTCAATTCCAAACAGGGCCGTCAGCTGGCGGCCCATGGGCAGGAGACCCTTTTTGATTTTGTCGAGAACCTGGGCACCCCGGTTATTGCAGCCGTAAACGGCTTTGCCCTGGGCGGGGGCCTCGAACTGGCCATGGCCTGCCATTTCAGGGTGGCCAGCCACAATGCCCGCATGGGCCTCCCCGAAGTATCGCTCGGGGTCATTCCCGGCTATGGGGGCACGCAGCGCCTCCCGCAGCTTGTAGGGAAGGGGCGCGCCCTGGAAATGATCCTGACCGCAGGAATGATCGATGCCGAAAAGGCGCTCGAATTTGGGTTGGTCAATTATGTGACTGCCCTGGAAGAGCTGGAGGAGTTTTGCCTGAAGCTGGCCGAGAAGATCGCAAAAAACTCCCCGGTGGCCCTGCTGCATGCAATAAAAGCCGTAAATGCGGGTTTTAGGAGTAACGAATCCGGATATCAGGCCGAAATCCAGGCTTTTGGAGATTGTTTTTCCACAGCCGATTTTCGGGAAGGCACCACGGCTTTCCTGGAGAAGCGCAAGCCTGAGTTCCCGGGGAAGTAATCCCAAAAAAACTACTTATGTTGCGCAACCTTTGGATGCTGGGCTGTATGCTACTGGCGTGCTATTTGCAGGCACAGCAAATGCCTGTGGAGTATCGCTTCGGTGAAAAATATAACGATCGGTACAGGTATTCCAACCTAGTGACCTTCTCCGAAGCTGCTTCTGGAACCAAGCTCTTGGTCAGGTCGTATTATCAGGGCTTAATCCTCCATCCAAAAGGCTATTTGATAGAGCGCTATAACGACCAGCTTGAACTGTTAGATGAATACAATTACAAGTTCAACGGGGCCGACCTGGTCGACGGGTTTGTGGCCAATGGGCAATTGTACCTTTTGTTTCTGCAGTACGACACAGAGCGGCTAAGCTATATTTACACCATCCACCAAAGCCCGGTTGGCGACTACCGTTTTACGAGCAAAGAGCTGCTTGAAATACCATCGGTTTATGTCGACAATCCGCTCGACAAGAATTACTACAACCGCGATTTCAATTCGGGCTTTAGCACCACGGTCCTTTTTGACCGCGACAAAAGTGCCTTTGCCCTGAGCCTGCATTACAAGAAGGGAAAAGACAACCGCCACCGGATTCTGGTCTACAATTACAATTTCCAGCCCCTGATGGATGTTGACTTTTCAGGGGAGATCGAAGAAAAGAATTACGCCTTTGAAGCCCTGGAGATGGCTCCCGATCTTTCCGCAGCCTATCTGATTGGCAAGGCCTACTTCATAAAAAGGAGGTTTAAGGCCGAGGAGCGGAAATTCCAGTACGAACTGGTCAAGCTCACCCGTGGGGGTGCCACGACGGCCAGCTATGACGTGGACGGGATGTACTCCGAAGCCCTTAACCCGATCTGGCATAAGGGGCGGCTCTTCTGTGTCGGATTCTATGCCGACCGGAAAGACAGCCGGTACAACGGCCTGGAATACCTCGAGGTAGACCCGGTGAGTCTGAAGGCAATCCGGCACAAATTCAACCCATTTCCCGAACAATTCATGTTCGACAAGTTCGGGACGGAAGAAGAAAAAGTGGTCAAGAACCTGGTGTTTAAGGAAGTGGGCTTTACCGATGACGACTCCCTGCTCTTCAACGCCGAAGAGTACTTCGTAACCAACAGCCTCCAGACCAATGCCAGCGGCGGCCGGGTGGCCATTGAGCGCTTTCATTACAACGACATCGTCAGCGTGAAGCTAGACCCCCAGGGGAACCTGGTCTGGGCCCGGAACATCAACAAGACCGAGGTAACCCAGGGAGACGGCGATTACGCCTCGTACAGCGCCTACACCAAAAATGGCAATACCTACTTCTTTATCTGTACCGCGGCCGACAACCCGCAACTGCTCAACAACGAACGCCTCATTTTCAGGCAGGGGCTCGGGCGCAACCGCAACGTATTCCTGATCCGCCTCGACGCCCAGGGCCAGTTGAGCTATGAAAAGATCATCGGCCAGGAAGAAGCCCGTTTGCCGCTTATGGTGTCAAAGCCTTTGCTATGCGAGGGAGACGACACCCTGTTCTTCTACGCCAGGCGCGGCAGCAAAAAGCAACTCGTATCGGTGCATATCCAGGGTTAAACCATCGTTTATCCCCCCGAAAAAATTTAACATTACGAATTGGATTAAATCCATAAATTTGGATAAAATCCATCAATTTGCCTGCTTCACCTTCAGACTACCGGCACGGGCGGGGTGCCCAAAGCCGCAAGGCCAACCGATTTGAGCAACTTCGGCACGAAGCCCTTGGGGACTATCAAGACCACTTGAAAATTAATGGGGAAGACGACAAGGAGCGCACCCGCTTCCTCAAAATTCACCCCAAAACCATCGTCAATAAAATAACGAGCCCCGACGTGGGGATGTCGTACAGCCTGAACCCGTATCAGGGCTGCGAACACGGCTGTGTTTACTGCTACGCCCGCAATTCGCATGAATATTGGGGGTTCGATCCGGGCCTCGATTTCGAAAGCCGCATTTTGGTGAAGGAAGACGCCCCCCGCCTGCTCGAGGAACAGCTGAAAAAGGCCAGTTGGAAGGCCGTTCCCATTGTGCTTTCCGGCAATACGGATTGCTACCAGCCAGCCGAGCGGCACTTTCGCATTACGCGGGCTTGCCTGGAGATGTTCCTGAAATACCGCCACCCTGTGGGCATCATTACCAAGAACGCCCTGGTCTTGCGCGATCTCGACCTGCTCACCGAGTTAAACCGGGATGGACTGGTCGGGGTCCATGTTTCGGTTACTACCCTGCAGGAAGAAACCCGCCTGCTGCTTGAACCCCGCACGGCCAGTATAGCCAAGCGCCTGCACACCATCCGGGAATTATCGCAGGCCGGGATACCGGTTAATGCGATGCTTGCCCCTATCATTCCCGGCATCAACAGCCATGAGTTAATGGACCTTGCCCGCGAGGTAGCAGCCTGCGGGGCCCGGTCTTTCGGTTATACCATGGTTCGTCTTAACGGGGCCATCGGGGAATTGTTCACGGAATGGCTCGAGAAAGCCATGCCCGGACGGGCTGCCAAGGTCTTGTCGCAGATCAGGGCCTGCCACGGCGGGCAGCTGAACGACAGCCGCTTCGGGGCGCGGATGAAGGGAGATGGGGAAGTGGCTGCCCACCTGCATCAAATGGCCCGGCTGGCGCGCAGGCGTTATTTTGAAGGGCGCGATTTCCCGCCCCTGAATACGGCATTGCACGCCCAATACAAAAGCGGGCAGTGGCAGCTTTTCTAAAGGGAAGCTATCCCAATTCCCAGCCTTTCCGGTAGCTGCCGTTTACCCAGTCGTTCGCCTTTTCAAAGTTGGTGACCCGCATGTTGGCGCCATCCCATTTGATTTTCTGGCGGCCCGGGTATTCAAAATACTCCCGGTTGTACTGTTCATTGAACTTTTTGACCTTGTACTGGTACGACCTGATGGCCAGGTTGCCCATCAGCACCGCCTCGGTGAGTTTCCCGGCCCTGGCGAAGTCAGAAGAGGTGGGGGTCCCGTTCAGGCAGCCTTCGACCCAATTTTGCTGGTGGCCTCCGGTGCTGCCTGCCACCCGGGGCAGATAGGGCGCCGGTTTGTTCATCATGCCCATCAGCTCCGAGGGCAGCAAGCGGGCGTTACGTGAATAGGTGTCGCAGACCAGAATGCCCCGCGTGCCGTAAAATACGCTGCCTCCGCCATTGTCGCCAATCGATTCCCCGTCTTTGAGTTCGTCGGGCAAGTCGGGTTTGAGCCCGCCGTCGTACCAATTGAGATCGATAGGGCCGTGTGCCTCGGTTTCAAATTTCAGGTGGATGATGGACGAAGACGGACAGGAAGCGCTGTAGTCGGCTTCCACAAAATCGCCCACCCAATTGGTGGTACAGCTGGCTTCTGCCTCGGTCGGATAGCCCAGGTCTAGCACGCTGAAGGGGGTTTCCATGATATGGCATCCCATATCGCCCAGGGCGCCGGTGCCAAAATCCCACCAGCCCCTCCATTTAAAGGGCAGGTAGGCGTTGTTGTAATCGCGCATGGCGGCGGGCCCGAGCCAGAGGTCCCAGTCGAGCTCTTTCGGAATATCATCCTTGCCCATGGGCAGGGGTACCCCTTGCGGCCACACGGGCCGGTTGGTCCAGCAATCCACTTTTTGGACCTTCCCGATAATGCCCGATTCGATCCACTCCCGGGCTTCGCGGCTGCCGTCGCTCGAAGCGCCCTGGTTGCCCATCTGAGTTACAATACCCATTTCCCGGGCCACCTGGGTCATTAGCCGTGCCTCGGCAATGTTGTGGGTCAGGGGCTTTTCGACATAGGCGTGTTTTTTTTCGCGCATAAAGGGCAAGGCAATGGCCGCATGCGTATGGTCGGGGCTGGCGACCATAATGGCATCTATGTCTTTGAGGTGCTTCTGGTATACTTTGCGGAAGTCTTTGTAGCGTTTTACGTCAGGGTATTTCAGGTAGGTCTGTGCGGCCCGGCGTTCGTCCACGTCGCAAAAGGCCACATATTTCACCTTCCCGGTGGCATCGAGGCCTTCCATAACACTGGCGCCCCGGCCTCCAACCCCAAAGGCTGCTACATAAAGGGTATCGCTGGGGGGTACATGGCCCCTCCCGAGCACATAAGAGGGGACAATACTGAAGGCTGCTGAAGCGGCCGCGGTGTTTTTCAGGAAGGATCTTCTTTCCATGGGATGCTGGTTTTATAGGTACGCATGGAAGATACAAAAACTATGGTTTAATTGCTGTTGCCAAAGGCGGGAATAAACCCCCGGACCCGATCAGGACCGGCCGTTCCATTCGGCGTAAAAGGCCTCGAGGTATTCGAGCATAAACGCATGCCGTTTGGCAGCCAGGCGTTTCCCGGTGTCGGTATGCATGAGGTCTTTTAACAGCAGGAGTTTTTCGTAGAAGTGGTTCAGGGTGGGCCCGTTTGATTTTTTGTATTCGGCCTTGCTCATCCCAATCTTCGGAGCTACTTCAGGGTCGTAGAGTGGCCGTCCCTTGTGCCCCCCGAAGCTGAAGGCCCGGGCAATGCCAATGGCCCCCATGGCATCGAGGCGGTCGGCATCGCGCACCACCTGGAGTTCCCTCGATTCCTTTTGTGCCTGGCCTTCCAGGCTATTCTTGAAAGACATCCGCCTGATGATGTCGACAACATGATTTCGGATCTCCGCTTTTAAGCCCAGCGACCTCAGGAAGGCGTCCGCTTTTCGGGGCCCGATTTCTTCATCGCCACCGTGGAATTTCGGGTCGGCAATATCGTGCAGCAGAGCAGCCAGGCTCACCACCAACACATCTACCGCTTCGTCTTTTGCAATGAGCAGGGTGTTTTTGAATACCCGCTCGATGTGGAACCAGTCGTGCCCCCCTTCGGCTTGTTGCAGTTCATCCCTGACGAAAGCAATGGTTTTTTCAATGCGCTCAGAATCGGTCATGCCGGAGGGTCAAGGTGTGAGACGATGAGGCTTTCCAGCCTTTCCAGTTTTCCTTCCTCGTCGGGGGTCACCGGAATAGGCGGGTGAACCTTGAAGCGGATATGGTTGCCCAGGCCGTTCGGGAATTTGCCGTACCGGAACATTTGCCAGGAATGGTTAATGCTGATGGGCAGCAATTGGGCATCAGGGGCGTGCTCTATCATCACCTGCAATCCGTACGTCTTAAAAGGCTTGGGCGCCCCGTTACGCGAGCGGGTGCCTTCGGGAAAGATAACGGCACTGCGACCGGTTTGCTGAATGTACTGCCCCAGCCGCACCAGTTCGGCCCGTGCCTGCCTGCGGTCTTTCCGGTCGATCAGGGCCGACCCTCCGTGCCTGAGGTTGTACGAAACGCTGGGGATGCCCTTTCCCAGTTCTTTTTTGCTGACAAACTTGGGGTGGTATTTGCGCAGGTACCAGATCAGGGGTGGGATGTCGTACATGCTCTGGTGGTTGGTCACGATAATGAGCGGGCCTTTATCAGGCATGTTTTCGGGGTACTCAATGCTGTAGCGCGTACCCAAAATGTGCGTGCATCGCATGATGGCTAAATTCAGGAAGCTGACGCTCCTTTTGTGGGCCTCGTACCCGAACACATTCAGGGAGAACCACTGCACTGGGTGGAACACGACCAAGACCAGCCCGAAGCAGATCAGGTATAAGACCGTTAGGGGGTATGCCAGGAGTTTGGTCATGGTTCAAAAATAAAAAACCGCTGTTCAACAGCGGTTTTTAGTTGAATAATTCGTGAGATTACTCACAAAACTCATCATACGCCGCCATCAGGTTGTCGGCGATTACCTCGGCCGGCCGCCCTTCGATGTGGTGGCGCTCGATCATGTGCACCAGTTCCCCGTCTTTAAAAAGGCCCATGCTGGGCGAAGAAGGCGGGAAGGGGATCATCAGGCTGCGGGCCGCATCTACGGCTTCCCGGTCTACCCCTGCGAAAACGGTAATCAGGCGATCGGGCGTTTTTTCGTTGCGGAGGCTAATCTTCGCTGCCGGGCGCGCATTGGCCGCGGCACAGCCACACACCGAGTTTACGACCACCAGTACGGTGCCCGGTTGATTTATGGCGTCCTGTACCGATTCGGCGGTAAAGAGCTCTTCGAATCCGGCTGAGGCAAGGTCTTGCCTCATGGGTTTTACTAGTTCTGCTGGGTACATAGTTTGCTGTTTTATTTGGGCAGCCACAAAGGTATAAAATAGAAGGGAGTATTCCATGGCATGCCTGGCAGCAGTTCTGGCGAGGGCGAATCGGGGCCAATGCCCTATATTTGGCAAAAATTTCCGCACATGTTAAAATGGTTCGGGGCCATACTCGGGTATTTGTTTTTTCGTTTGCCCGGGGCCATTCTCGGGTTCTTTTTGGGTAGTCTGGCCGAGAGCATGGGCTCAGGTGGAGGTTCCGTATTTTCAGGCTCCTCCCGCTCAGCGGTTAGTCCGGCCGATTTTGAGCTGAACCTGCTTTCGCTTTGCTCTATCGTGATCAAGGCAGACGGGCAGGTAAGCCAACAGGAGCTCGATTATGTGAGGCAGTATTTTCTGAGCACCTATGGGAAAGAAAAGGCCAATGCCATTTTCCGCACCTTCAACGAAGTCATCAAAAAACGGGAAATTTCGGCCGAGCGCATTTGCGCCTACATGAACCAGCGTACCCGGTATGAGGTGCGGTTGCAATTGGTGCACTTCCTGTTCGGTATAGCCCAGGCCGACGGGCAGGTTAGCCCGGCAGAAATGGAGAAATTGCGCGAGATTGCCGCCTACCTGAGCCTGGGAGCGACCGATTTTGAAAGTATACGCGCCATGTTTGTGCGTTCTGCAGATACTGCTTACACCATCCTGGAAATAGACCGATCGGTTTCAAATGAAGAAGTAAAGCGGGCTTACCGGAACATGGCTAAAAAGTATCACCCCGACCGCGTAAACACCCAGGACGAGGCCATCCGAAAAGGGGCTGAAGAAAAGTTCAAACAGGTACAATTGGCCTACGAACAAATTCAGAAGGAACGGGGCATGTAATAAGTAGCTTTAAACAGACTGTCATGCAGAATTTTGGTTTTTACGGCGAACTCGGTTTCTTCCACGTCATGGACTGGAATGGGTACGACCACGTCCTGTTCCTGATAGCACTGGCGCTCCCCTTTGGTTTCCGACACTGGCGCCGTGTCTTCTGGCTGGCCACTTTGTTTACCGCAGCGCATTGTTTCTCCCTGGCCCTTGCGGCCTATGACGTAGTGTCCTTTGAGGCGGGGGTGGTCGAGTTCCTCATACCCGTAACCATATTGCTGACCGCCGTATTTGACCTGTTCCTGGCCCGCAAGGGAGTCGATCCGGGGGCTGCCTTTAAAACACACCTGGTATCGACCGGTTTGTTCGGGCTCATACACGGCCTTGGGTTTTCCAATTACTTCCGCATGCTTATGAGCGGGGAAACCGAGAAAAACGGCCCGCTTTTCGGATTTGCCCTGGGGATTGAAATGGCACAATTGCTCGTTTTGCTGCTGGTAATGAGCCTGTCTTACCTGCTTGTCGAAAAGCTGGGCATGTCGCGCATCTGGTATCTTCGGGGGGCAAGCTGGCTTATTATTGCCGTATCGGTTATGCTGATGGTCAGGGCCTGGCCGGTTTAGATTTTCACTTAAAATTAACCTCGACGGGGTTGTAAGCCCCCCCAAAAGCCGGTATATTCGTGCATCCCCGTACGAAACGAGCGCCTAGTTGCGTTTAGCATAGAGAGTTGAAAAAGAAGAAACAAGAACGATACGACCGCGCTTACCTGCGGATGGCTCTCGAATGGGGGCAGCTGTCGCATTGCCACCGCAAAAAGGTTGGGGCGATTATCGTGAAAGACCGGATGATTATTTCAGATGGTTTCAACGGCACACCCACCGGCTTTGAAAATGCCTGTGAAGACGAAGACGGATATACCAAATGGTATGTGCTTCACGCCGAGGCGAATGCCATTTCCAAGGTGGCCTCATCTACCCAGTCCTGCGAAGGGGCTACGCTTTACATTACCCTTTCCCCTTGCCGAGAATGCAGCAAACTCATTCACCAGTCAGGGATTAAAAGGGTAGTATACCAGAAGATATACAAAGACGACTCTGGCCTGCAGTTCCTCGAGCGTGCGGGCGTACAGCTGGACTATATGCCGGCTATTGATGATGCGAAGACTTTAAATGCCGATTGATTGAAAAAGAGTTATTACATAGGTCCTGCCGTGGTGGCCTTTTCCCTGGCCCTGGGCATCTTTGTGGGGGGGAAATTGCATTTCAACGACACCCCCGAAAGGCTGTTTACCACCAACTCCAAGAAAGATAAGCTGAACCGGCTCATAGACTACATCGACTACGAGTATGTCGATGAAGTCAACACCGACAGCATCGTGGATGTAACGGTGAACAACATCCTCGACAAGCTCGACCCGCATTCGGTCTATATCCCCCAGTCGGAAATGAAGCGGGTAGCCGAAAACATGAAAGGCGATTTTGTGGGCATCGGGGTCAATTTCTACAACAACCTCGACACCATATCCATTACCCGTACCATAGAAGGCGGCCCGAGTGAGCGGGCCGGCCTGTTACCCGGCGATAAAATACTGATGGCCGACGGCGACACCCTTTATGGCCGAAACCTGCCCGATGAGGAAATTGTTTCACGGCTAAAGGGGTTGGAGGGGTCGACTGTTAAACTGACCGTTTACCGCAAATCGAACGGTCGCACATTTGACGTGCTGCTGCAGCGCGACCGGGTACCGATTCGCAGTGTAGATGCCCACTACATGCTTTCCCCCGAGATGGGTTACATCCGCATGAACCGCTTTGCCGAGACCACTTTCGATGAATTTGACGATGCTCTAAGGGAGCTGGTGCAAAAAGGCGCCAAGAAGCTGACCCTCGACCTGAGGGACAATCCCGGCGGGTACCTGAACGTGGCTGAACAGATTGCAGATGCTTTCCTGCCTAAAGGAAAGCTCATCCTGTTTACCAGAAACAAAAAAGGGCAAACCGATTCTACGTATGCTACTTCGCGGGGTCGGTTTGAGAACAAACCGGTGTATGTGCTTATAAACGAGCGTTCGGCCTCGGCTTCGGAGATTATCGCCGGGGCCCTGCAAGACAACGATATAGGCACTATTGTCGGGCGCAGGTCGTTCGGGAAGGGCCTCGTGCAACGTGAAATGGACCTGGGCGACGGATCTGCGGTGCGGCTCACCGTTTCAAGGTACTACACCCCTTCGGGCCGATCCATACAGCGTTCCTATAAGAACGGGACGCACGACTATTACGAGCAATTCGTGCAGCGCTTCCACAGCGGGGAACTCGTTTCAGTAGACAGCATCAAAGTGGCAGATTCGCTGAAATTCACTACGCCTGGCGGGAAGGTAGTTTACGGGGGTGGGGGAATTATCCCCGATGTTTTTGTGCCCATTGGCAGCAATGAGGAAGAGGCTATTGCGGCCCTCGACAGCCGGGGTTACTTTTCGCGATTTGCCTTCGATCACCTCGAAGCCGACCGTTCGCTTTACTCGGGGTATGATGCCAACCGGTTTAACGAGGAGTACGTGGTAGACGATATTCTCTTTGACCGGCTGATGGACTACTTATCGCGGTTTCGCTTCAATATGAATTTCTACGATTACGAAGACCTGCTCAAGGCACATGTAAAGGCCGCCATAGCCGAGCAGTTGTTCTCCCCAGACCTGAAGGCACAGATTTTGGCTCCCACTGACTCCATGCTTCAAAAAGTAATGGATATGGATGCTCCTACCCTGGTTTCAGACGATTCCGACAGCTGAGGCAGTTATTCTTCGTCCAGCTTTTTCTGAATCCTTTTGGAGGTATTGTATATAAGCAGCAGCACCACGGCACAAAGGGCCGCAACAATCCCAATCAGGGCAACCAGGCTGTCGCCTGCAAGGGGCTGCTGAAAATCAAGTTTAGTGGCGTTGTAAGCGATCAGGGCCAGGGCAACCACCAGGAGAACCGACAAGAGGATTTTGTTCATAGCGTCTATTTTTGAACCGTTGCCTTAAAACAGGCCGTGAATATTGGAGGCAAACAATTTTACTGCAATTGCCATCAGGATAACCCCGAATACCTTTCTGATTACGCTAAGGCCGCTCTGGCCCAAAACACGTTCGATCCGGGTGCTTGATTTCAACACCAGGTACACAAAGATAATGTTCAGGATAATGGCCACGATAATGTTGATCACTTCGTATTCGGCCCGCAGCGATAACAGGGAAGTCATTGTTCCGGCCCCTGCGATGAGCGGAAAGGCAAGGGGCACCACGGCTGCGGTTTGGGGGGCTTCATCTTTATAAAGGGTTACCCCAAGAATCATTTCGATAGCCAGGAAAAAGAGCACAAATGAACCTGCCACGGCAAAGGAATTCACGTCAATGCCAATCAATTTGAGTATTTCCTCCCCGATAAACAGAAAGGCAATCATTATGAATGCAGCCACAACCGACGCCTTTTCGGATTGGATATGCCCTACTTTGTTGCGCAGGTCGATGACGATGGGTACGCTTCCGACAATGTCGATAACAGCGAACAAAATCATGGTAGCCGAGGCGATTTCGCGCAGGTTCAGATTCATGGGAGTCTGTTTTTTTGCGGCAAAGGTAGGCGGAATTGTGAAATCCATACGGGACCGGCGTTCAATTTATCGGAGGTGAACGCCAAAAGGATATCTTTGTCGTACGAATTAAGCATATGTTCGAGCTCGGCAAAACAGTCGTATCAGAAGAGATACTGGAAAAGGAGTTTGTCTGCAACCTGCAGGCATGCAAAGGGAGTTGCTGCGTAGACGGCAATGCAGGGGCGCCCCTTGAAGAAGGCGAAATACAGATCTTAAACGACATCTACCCCAAGGTGAAACCTTTCCTCCGACCAGAAGGGGTGGCTGCCATCGATGCCCAGGGAACTTACGTGCTCGGTGAAGACGGGGAATGGGAAACGCCCCTTTTGGGCGGGGCAGAATGTGCCTATGTAATCTACCAGGATGGTGTTGCCCTATGCGGGATTGAATCCGCCTATCGGGCCGGGGCAGTTACCTGGAAAAAACCGGTCTCCTGCCATTTGTATCCGGTCCGCATACGTGAGTACACCCAGCTAACGGCTGTGAATTACCACCAATGGGAAATTTGCGACCCTGCCTGCCAGCTAGGAGCGGAATTGCAAGTCCCCATCTACAAATTTGTCAAGGAGGCCCTGATCCGGAAGTTCGGGGAGGCCTGGTACGCCGATCTGGAAGAGGTGGCCCGTACCCTTAAACGGTAGGGATCCGGAGGGTTACCTGGGTCCCGGCAGGAGTGCCGTCTGAATTAATAAGGTCTTCCATATACACGTCAAAGGAGTTTTGGTAGTCCTTGGCAAAATTCGCCAGCCGTTCCTTGGTAATGGCGATACCCACCGATTTGCGTTTTAAGACCCGACTTTCCTTAAGCCGTTCGGCTGCCGTACGGCCAATCCCGTTATCGCGGATCCCAATCTCGATAAAGCCCCGTCCCGTTTGCTTCACTTCTACACGGATAATTTTCTCGCCTTCCTTAGATGAAAGGCCGTGCCAAAGTGCATTTTCCAGAAAGGGCTGTAAGATGAGGGAAGGAATTTTTACCAGGCTGGTGTTAATGGCCGGGTCTATCTCTACATTGAAGTCAATTTCATTGTTGAACCGGATGTTTTCAATATTCATATAAAGTTCCACGGTTTCCAGTTCTTCCTGCAGGGGGATTTCTTTTAGCGAAGAGGCCTCCAGGATTTTGCGGACCAATTTTGAGAATTTATTCAGGTAATGAACCGCGTTTTTCTGTTCGTTATTGATGATGTAAAGTTTGATGGAATTGAGTGAATTGAAGAGAAAGTGCGGATTCATTTGGCTCCTGAGCATGCTCTGTTCGAGGGTAAGCAACTTTTTTTCGCTGTTGAGCTGGTACTGCCGGTACAGTATATAGAGGATCAGGGTAAATAATATCAGCAAAAGGGCTCCTACCAGCAGCGTCGTGCGGTTTCTGCGCAGTTTCAAGTTCACCATTTCGTTTTCCTGAGCCAACATTTCAATCTCGTTTTGCCTTTTCTCGGCCTCAGCATTGGAAATGGTTTCAATTACATACCGTCTGTTCGGGTCGTTCGAAAACTTATTTCGAGCCGTGATGGCTTTTTCGAAGTAAGACAGTGCCGATTTATAGTCGCCCTCGAGCTCATAAATATCGTGGAGCCAGGTATTGGCCTGGTAAATGTTGCTATAAAGCGGAATGTTTTCGGCAATAGCCAGGCCTTTGTGAAGCTGGTTCTTGGCCTCTTGGTATTTTCCTAATTTGGTTAGCACATAGCCGAATTGAATGTAGATCGAAGACCGGATTTCCTGGTCGCCCAGTGCCTCGGCATCCGACAAGATGGATTCCAGCAATAACAGGGCTTTCTCGGTCTGATTCTGATGGGCCAGCACATGTGCCATGCCGTGTTTATTGACGATATCAATCCTGCGGGAGCCCAAAACCTTATTTGCCTCCTGCGATTTTTCGTAATACGTCATCGAAGGCTCAAGCTTTCCCTGTGCCTCCAGGCAATCCGCTATCCGTTGGTAATTGATGGCCTCTCCTGCCAGGTTGCCTATTTTAATGTCATATGTAAGGGATTCCTCATAGTATTTGATGGCCAGGTCCCATTGCCGAAGTAAATTATAAATATCTCCGATCCCTGTGAGGGCTTTGTTGACTTCAGCCTGGATGGCTTCGGAAGAGTCTGGGATCGATTCAGCTAAATTCAGGGCTTCCTGAAAGTAATCAAAGGAGGCCTTGATCGATTCCATCTCCAAAGAGGCCTCCCCAAGCCTGATCAGACTGTTGATTCGCAATTCGAGATTTCCAGCCTTTGTGGCGGCCTCCAGGGCTTTTTCATGCTGTGGGATTGCCCGATCGTATTCCGAAATATACTGTAGTTGATTACCCAGTTGGTTGTAGGCATAAGCCAGGCCGTCCTGGAAGTCGTGCATAGTGCACTCGCGCGCAAAATTGAGCATCAATAGCGTGTCTTGCTGGTAAGGGAGCAGTGCCTCGTTAAATGCCTTATTGGTTTTCGGAGCACTTTTAATGATGCTGTCAACAATTCGACGGAAGTCTTCAGAGCTGGGCTGGGCTTCCAAACTGGAGGCCAAGGACAAGAGGCCGAAAAGGATCCAGATCTTGAGGTAGGAAAACTTCATCTGAGCGACGGCTTAAATCAGATCCAGGAAATCCGATTTTTTCTGACGTGAAACCGGAATTTTGTGATTGGATTTCAAGATCACATACCCGTCTGTCTTCAGGAATTCCTTGATTTTATTCAAGTTGATAATATAGGAGTTGTGAATCCTGAAAAAGGAATCTGCCGGGAGCAATTCCCCAACTTCTTTCAGTTTTTTGGTCAGAACGATTTTTTGGCCGTCAGCGAGGTAAATAGTGCTGTAATTGCCGTCCGATTCGGCGTACAGAATGTCTTCATTGTCTAAGAAAAGCAGCTTTCCATCTGTGTTGAGTGTGATTTTACGCTGCGAGGAGTTCGCGTTGTACCGGAGCAGGATGCGTTCCAGTTTCTCGGAGGTTAGGTTGCGGGCGTGATGCTTTCTAATTTTTACAATGGTATCTTTCAGATCGTCAGAATCAATGGGTTTGAGCAGGTAGTCGATGGCCTCATTTTTCAGGGCCTTTATGGCGTATTGGTTATATGCCGTGGTAATGACAACCGCCACTTCTTTATTTTGCAATTTTTGGATGAATTGAAAACCATCCATTGTGGGCATTTCGATATCCAGGAACAGGCAATCGGGTTGGTTTTTGTGAAGATATGCCAGAGCTTCGGCCGGGTCGGTAAATGAGGCGACAACCGAAATGTCATCGGAGAAATTGGTCAATTCCCATATAAGGCTTTGGAGCGCCTTTTCTTCGTCGTCTACAAGTACGGCCTCAAGCATGTTCAGTCTCACAGTTTCATTCTAAAATACGCAAAAATAATGGCTTTAGATCCGTAGTATCAGCGAACATGTGCCAGCGGCAATAATTCCCTTATAAACGGTTTGAATTCAGGTTAATTCCGCTTTGCAAGGGTTCAAATGCCGGTGATTTATCGACAAAAAAACATTGTAATAAATTGAAAATCAAATATATAAAAACAATTCGATGGCAACACTGCGTAAAATGCTATCCATACACATTTTACAACCGATTATACATTCGACATTTTGCAGGTCGGGCTAACCATCTACATTCGTCCTGTTCATTCCAGAAATTGGTATGGAGTGATACGGTGGAATTATGAGAAAGTGCCTGTTTTTTTTCCTGGGTTTGATGGCTGCGCTTACGCTGGCAGTGCTTTCCGGTTTTAATACTGGAGATCAAAAGGAGCAGCGGGTAAAAGCTCTTCTGGGAGAGGAGACAGCCCAGGCCGATGGCCTGGCTTCTAAAACACAAGACACATCTTCCGCCGAATTCGCGCCTGTTAAAAGGGCCCCATGAAACGATCAAACCGATACATATTACGCCTTCTGGGAATTGGGATGCTGGCCATCCTGGTTTTGGGGAGTATAGCCTATATCGTCCCCAAGGTGCCTGATTCGGAGGTAAGCCTGGTTAAAGGAGAGTATCGACTAACCTCCCTGCATGAAGGCAACGAACGTTTTTTTGAAGGGCCTGTTTATTTTGAATTTGCAGACCGCCATTCCGGCATCAAAAACAGCCCGGTCTTTAAGCTGCATTTTATAAATGCCAAAAGCCAATCGGGTCGTGGTTTTGGTTTTGTCATCCCTCTGAATGGGAATGATAAAAGCATAGCCAAGGAGAATTACGAAGTCAGCTCCCGTAACAAAAGGTTTACTCATACCTATGAGTCGGTTTTCGGTTACGCAGATTTAATATTGGGAGAAAGCCATTTGTTCTTTACCGAATCGGGAAACATTTCCATCAATCAGGCTACCGAGCAGGAAGTTAGCGGGGAAATAGATATGATGCTGACCGATGCTCAGGGTAACAGCATGAAGCTCATGGGAAGATTTAATGCGCTTCCGCTGCATTCGGTACAGGGTTTTAAGAATCTTTGAAATACTGTCAAACGCAAGTACGGCTCCTATTGGAGCTTGTTATTTAATAACACAGCTACCTTAGGGCGTTATGCACATCGGTATTGCCAAACCCACTTGTTGGGATTGGTGTTAGTTCGATTTTTAGGTTTCGGGGGAACTACCTAGATTGACATCCGGGTGCATTTCAAATAACGTCCCGGGGCCGTACGGTTTGATAGTTACCGGGCGCCCGGGATAGACCGAACAGGTAGTCAGAGAACTGCTGTTCGGTTTATTTTTTAGACGGCAACACCACAGAACCCGCCCCGGCCTTTAAAGGCGCAATGCAATTTATTCGGAAAGTAAAAGGGACAAATCAGGAACGGACCTGACAGTTTGCTGGCAGGCCATTGGTGCATGTCGGACCTTTCAGTCCTTGAGGAAGGGCTTCACCACACTTCTAAAAACCAGAAGCATAGCCGCGTATACGAGAAGGAATGTTACATAGTAATCCATGCCTGGGCGCTTGATTTTTAATAATATACGAAGGCCAGGCACCTTTTGGATGCTTTTATAAGCAGAAATCTATGTTAAAGTAAAGGGATTACCGACAGGCCCGTTTAGGGCTTTGAGATTATTGCTCGTCGGTAAGGCGGTTGCGAAACCGGATATACACAAATTGAACAAGGGTATACACCAGAATATAGCTCAGAAGTACGTACAGGTAGGAGTCGATCGGGGGCATTTCTTTCTACTTTATAGGTTAGAAAACGATTAATTGAACTTAAACTTCTCGATGAAATGTACAATTAATCGGATAAACTACCTAATTCGCCCCTGAAATATTCGATGAAATGCACGCGAAGAGCAGACAATTCGACAAACGGTTCACGGATCGACCTCCCTGTAGGCCTGAATGACCCGTTGTTCTCCATCCGCCCC
Organism: Robiginitalea sp.; assembly: GCA_050289825.1. Taxonomy (GTDB): domain Bacteria; phylum Bacteroidota; class Bacteroidia; order Flavobacteriales; family Flavobacteriaceae; genus Robiginitalea. The sequence goes on along the minus strand of JBNKGM010000012.1, from coordinate 30,891 downwards.
GGCCATGGAATTGCCGTGTTCCATCCCCAGAATACCGGTATAACCCCGCCCGGCTATATACTTAAAAACGTTCTGATAGTTGATTTCACCGGTTGTGGGTTCTTTGCGCCCGGGGTTGTCCCCGATCTGGAAATAGGCGATTTCGTCCCAGCAGGCTTCGATGTTCGGTATCAGGTTTCCCTCCTGGATCTGTTGGTGGTAAATATCAAATAGTATTTTGCAGGCCGGGGAGTTCACGGCCCTGCAAATTTCATAGGCCTGCCCTGAGCCGCTCAGAAACATGCCGGGGTGGTTGCGGAAATTAAGGGGTTCCAACACCATTACCAACCCGTGGGGCTCCAGAATAGCTGCCGCCTGACGCAGGCTTTCCACTACATGGGCGGTCTGGTATCCCATATTAAGGTGCAAATCGAGGTGGCCCGGTACTACGGTCATCCAGGTAGCATTTACGCGCTTTGCAACCGGAACCGCAGCCCTGATCTCATCCAGGAACTGTCTGCGGAGTTCCGGATCGCCCGATGCCAGATTGGGCTCGTTCCAATAAATGGTGTGTGCCACAAAAACGCCCATGCGCAAGCCGCGTTCTGCCATTACCCGGGCCATCCCGGTCTGAACGGCTTCGGGCCTGTTGCGCATCTCGTTGTCTTCAAAAGAGCGGAAACCCGAATCGGCCATAAATCGGAGTTGGTCGAGCGGGTCATCCCCAGCGCTGTTTTGGAACATGCCCAGGTGGGGCGCAAAATCAAGGCGGAAGGGGTCGGCTGCCTGTACACGGTCTTGTTGTCCGAATGCAAAAGGGCCGGCAGCGGCAAATGCCGAAACCAGCCCTGTGTTCTTCACAAAGTGTCTGCGTTTCATGGTTTACAATTAAATAGACCAGGCCTTGCCGCCGGTCAGTTCATCAAGGTCCCCGCAGGGGATATATCCGCCGGGTACCGGGAGGTAAGCCAGCACCTTTTCCCCGACGTATTCAGAGTTCTTATAGGCCCAGATAACCCCGCCCCGGAGGTTTGTGGCAAACAAAGAACGCGCAATGGCCTCATCCAGGGTGGCTTCTCCCCCGGCTTCGAGGGCTTGCTGATAGGCCGCAACTGCTTCGAACATTTGGGCTTCTTCTTCCGGGCTCTTTTTGGCGAGGGCGCCCGCGAGCACCGGTTCCAGGTCTTCTGCCGACAGGTCGGCTGCACTGGTTTTGCCCGAGTCGGCGAGGGCCTTCCCGATAAAGGCTCCAAATGCCATTTTCATCAGGTCTTGCTCACCGGGTTCTGAAACCGCGTTGGTGTATTCGTCTATAAAGGCATGTACCTGTACTTCCGAAGCCGCGGGTGTGTCGGTTTTCGGGATAATGATATCTACCAGCTTCAGCAATACGGCACCCTGTTCTGCCGTGAAAAATTTCGGCGTCCAGGTTAGGGCGGCTTCCCGCTGGCAGCTTTGCAGGAGGCTTATCAAGGTGGGGGTGGCCACGGTCAATCCCATAGCCATACCCATGTTGCGAAGGGCTTTTCTTCTTTCCATTACAGGTTTCCTTTTTTGAGTTCTTCTGCGGCGTGGTTGGCTGCCCTGGCTGTAAAGGCCATATAGGTCAGCGAAGGGTTTACACATGAGGCTGAGGTCATGAAGGCCCCGTCGGTCACGTAGACATTTTTAACGGTGTGAACCTGGTTGTATCCGTTGAGTACGGATGTCTTGGGGTCGCGGCCCATTCGGGCAGTTCCCATTTCGTGTATGCCCAGGCCCGGGGCGCTGCCATTGTCGAAAGGCTCTACATCTTGCAGGCCGGCTTTGGTGAGCATTTCCACCGCTTGCTCCTGCATGTCTTTGCGCATGTTCAGCTCGTTTTCCTTGTATTCTGCGTCGAAGGTAACGGTGGGGAGGCCCCATTGGTCCAGGTTGTCGTAATCAAGGGTCATGCGGTTGTCTTCGTAAGGCAGCATTTCGCCAAACCCGCCCATGCCGAAAGTCCAGTCTCCGGGCCTGAGGATGGCTTCCTTGAGGTCTTTTCCGTGCGAGAGTTCGGCGATTACGTCTTCCCAATTGCCCCGGCTGGCACCACCCTGATACCCGTACCCCCTTACAAAGGAATCCATTTCTGTGTTTCCGCCGAGGTTCCGGAATCGAGGCAGGTAAATGCCATTGGCTTTGCGGCCTTTGTAATATTTGTCTTCAAAGCCGTCGAACTTGCCAGAGGCGCCAATGCCCAGGTGGTGGTCCATGATGTTTCGGCCCAATTGGTCGCTGTCGTTCCCCAGCCCATTCGGAAAACGCTCCGACCTGGATTGCATCAGAATGGAGGTGGAAGCGATGGCCGAGGCACAGAGGAATATAACCCTGGCCTTAAATTCAAAGCTTTCCCTGGTTACCCGATCGGTGATCTTAACCCCGGTTGCCTTTTTGGTATCGGGGTCGTAAACGATTTCATGCACGATGGAATCAGGTCTGAGGGTAAGGTTTCCTGTTCGCTCGGCCGCCGGGAGGGTCGACGACAGGCTGCTGAAATAGGCCCCGAACGGACAGCCGCGGATACACCGGTTCCGGTACTGGCAGCGGGTGCGTCCTTCGAACTCCTTGTCGCTGTTGATATGGGCCACCCGGCCGGCAGTCATAAAGCGGTTGTCGTATTGCTCCATGAGCCGGTCACGCACGTGTTGCTCCAGGCAATTGAGCTCCATCATGGGTTCAAAAATGCCATCGGGCAGCACCTCCAGGCCCAGGGGTTCCCCGGTTACACCTATATAGGCTTCCACCTTGTCGTACCAGGGGGCAATGTCTTTGTAACGCACGGGCCAGTCAACGCCATGGCCGTCCTTTTTATTGGCCCCGAAGTCGATATCGCTCAACCTGTAGCTGTGGCGGCCCCACATGATTGAGCGGCCTCCCACGTGGTAGCCGCGCATCCAGTCGAAGCGCTTTACCTCGTTATAGGGGTGTTCCAGGTCGTTTACAAACCAGAAGTTGTGCTGAGCCTGAACGGTATATCCGGTTCGGGCCTGCTTGAGTTGTTTGGCTTTTTCTTCGCGGGGAAGCTGTCCGCCGTTCGGAAAATCCCAGTCATCCATCAGGGCTGTAGGGTAGTCTTTTATATGGGTAACCATACGTCCCCTTTCCAGGACCAGGGTCTTCAGGCCAGCTTCGCAGAGTTCCTTGGCAGCCCATCCGCCGCTAATGCCGCTGCCAACTACGATGGCGTCATACAATTCCTGTTCCTCGTTGTAATGGAATTTACTCATTTAGAGATTTGTTTAATTGCTAAAAGTATCAAATATTAAATTAATTTTCTACATTTAAACACCTAGGAAAACTGGGGGTTTGCATGGTTTTGGCTTAATTGTTAACGATAATGCAATGACGCCGAAACGCTTACCCGGAACCTGTGCCTGCATGTATTTTTTCAGTTTCCCGAACAAATAACCATTAACCATTCCAGCTATCATGAAAAGAAGAACGTTTATAAATCAGGGCGGCAAAGCCGGCGCAGCGCTCTCCCTGATGGGAATTATGGCCTGTAAGGGCAAAGAAGAAAAAGCTGCCCAAGATGCTGCTGCGGCCGGAGATATGGCTGAGGAGCCCTTTTTCAAGTTATCACTGGCCCAATGGTCTATCAACCGGATGATCCGCAACGACGGGGTAGACCCCTATACGTTTGCAGAAAGGGCAAAGCTATTGGGCTTTACCGGATTGGAATACGTGAGCCAATTGTACAATAAAACTCTGCAACCGGCTGGCTATTCTGCCGGTGCCATGCAGGAGTTTATAGACAAGTGCAATGCCGAGGCTGCCCGACATGGGCTGCAAAACGTCCTTATCATGATAGACGGGCAGGGCAACCTGGCGGTCTCGGACGAGAAAGAACGGATAGCAGCCGTTGAAAACCACTACAAGTGGGTAGACGCGGCAGCAGCCATGGGTTGCCATGCCATTCGGGTGAACCTTGCCGGAAGCGATGACCCATCCCAGTGGATCCCCAATTCGATAGACGGCCTCACGCGCCTTGGGACATACGCCTCTGAAAAGAACATCAATATTCTCGTTGAAAACCACGGCGGCCTCTCTTCCAACGGGAAGCTGATGGCCGAGGTGATGACTCAGGTAGGCCGTGACAACTGCGGTACCCTGCCCGATTTTGGGAACTTCTGCATTCGACGCAACGACCCCGCTAATTACTCGGCAGGCTGTGCCGAAAATTACGACATCTATCAGGGGGTAGCTGAACTCATGCCTTTTGCCAAGGCCGTTAGCGCCAAGGCCCACGATTTTGACGATGCCGGGAACGAGAAGAATATCGATTACGTCAAGATGCTGCAAATTGTCAAAGATGCGGGGTACAATGGCTTTGTTGGAGTCGAGTACGAAGGCGATGGCCTCGGGGAAGAGGCCGGAATTATCGCCACGCGCGACCTGCTTCTGAAGGCGGCCGGCATGCTGACCTAAGACCCGAACCCCATGAAGGTTTTTTTTCAACAGCTTTTCGATTACAACTTCCACTGTAATAAAAAGATTATCGAGTGCTGTTCGGAGTTGAGTGCCGTACCTCAGGAGAGCATGCGCCTGTTCAGCCATATTTTGAATGCACACCATATCTGGAATGCCCGGATCAAGGGCCGGGGCCCGGCTGTTGGGGTTTGGGACGAACACCCCGTTGCTTCGTGGGCAGACCTGCACTACGAAAACCAGCGCGATTCCTTTGAAATTGTGAATAATGCGGATCCGATGGACAGACGGATATCCTATGAGGATTCACAGGGCAGGTCCTTTGCCAATTCCCTTCAAGACATCCTGTTTCACGTCATCAACCACTCTACGCATCACCGGGCACAGATAGCTGCAGATTTCAGGGCGAACAACCTCGAGCCCTTCGCTTCGGATTACATCCTTTACAAACGATAAATCCTATGAAAACAAGCATCCGGCTACAATTATCGATAATGATGTTCCTGGAATTTTTTGTCTGGGGTAGCTGGTTTGTTACCATGGGTACCTACCTGGGGCGAAGCTTGGGCACAGACGCCGAGGCTGTCGGCACGGCCTATATGACCCAGGCCTGGGGCGCAATCGTGGCGCCGTTTGTAGTTGGTTTAATCGCAGATCGCTTCTTTGCCGCCCAACGACTGCTGGGCGTTATTCACCTGGCCGGGGCCGTATTGATGTACCTGATCGGCAACGCCTCCGATTTCAGTGGGTTTTACCCCTTGCTGTTGGTATATATGATACTTTATATGCCCACCCTGGCATTGGCAAACAGTGTTGCCTTTAACCAGATGAAAGACCCCTCCCGGCAATTTGCCCGCATCAGGCTCTGGGGCACAGTGGGATGGATTGCCGCAGGCATGCTCATTGGCTATGTGCTTCGCTGGGAGGCCAAAGAGCTGCTGAGTTACACCTTTATCCTGGCATCGGCTTCGTCCCTGGCCCTCGGCCTGTTTTGTTTTACGCTGCCCAATACACCTCCCGGGGCAAAGGGGAGCAAAATCTCCCTGGGCGATGTGCTGGGCCTGGAGGCCCTTAAGTTGCTGAAGAGCCGGAATTACCTGATCTTTTTTATGTCGAGTATCCTGATCTGCATTCCATTGGCTTTCTACTTCAGTTTTACCAATCCATTCCTGAACGAAATTGGCATGGAAGACGCCGCCGGGAATATGACTTTCGGGCAGATATCGGAAGTCTTATTCATGCTCCTGCTGCCGGTATTCCTGAACCGGTACGGGCTCAAATGGACGCTAATCGTCGGCATGCTGGCCTGGGGAGTCAGATACACGCTTTTTGCCTTCGGCGATACCGGGGAAGGGACCTGGATGCTCTTCGTGGGTATTTTGCTGCACGGTATCTGCTATGACTTCTTTTTTGTCTCGGGGCAGATCTTCACCGATGTCAAGGCGGGCGAAAAAATCAGAAGCGCGGCACAGGGGCTTATTACCCTGGCCACTTATGGGATTGGCATGCTTATAGGGTATAAGGTATCGGGTATTATTGTAGATCAATACGTTTCGCAAGGGGGGCACTTCTGGAAGGAAATCTGGCTGTATCCGGCCGGGTTCTCGTACCTGGTACTCCTGTTTTTTATCCTGTTCTTTAAGAACGAGAAAGTAAGCTATCAGGCATAATTTTATATCTTCATAACCAACAACTAAACTAAAGCAATCCACTATGAAACAAGTTAACAAGAATAAGCTCTTTCTGGCTGCCTGTATCTCTTTGGTTGTCACTGCGATGACCTTCGCGATTCGCGCAGGCATTCTGGACCAGCTGGGGGTCCAATTCAGCCTGAATGACACCCAATTGGGCTACATTAACGGGATGGCTTTCCTCGGCTTCCCGATAGCCACTGTGATAGGGGGGTTACTCTACAACTCAATAGGGGCCAGGAAGCTGATGATCATCGCGTTCATCTCGCATATTATCGGCCTGGTAATGACCATCATGGCCGGTGGGTTCTGGACCTTGTTGATCTCCACCTTCTTCATCGGCTTTGCAAACGGTTCGGTAGAGGCTGCCTGCAACCCGATGATTGCAGACATGTTTACCCGCAACCGCACGGCCATGCTGAACCGCTTCCATGTGTGGTTCCCGGGCGGGATCGTAATCGGGGCCCTTGTCTCCAAATTCATGACGGATATGAGCCTCGGATGGCAAGCCCAGATCGGCATCATGCTGATCCCGACCCTGATTTACGGATACCTGTTCTTCAAGGAAACCTTTCCGGAAAGCGAACACATCGAAACCGACACCAGCCTCAACATACGTTCGCTCGCTAGCCCCCTGTTCCTTTTTATCATTGCCTGTATGACCCTTACGGCCATTTCCGAATTCGGACCGCAGCAATGGGTAGAGCGCATTCTGGGTAACTCCGGCGCCAGCCCGATGCTGATATTGGCCATGGTTACCGGCATAATGGCCACAGGGCGCTATTTTGGCGGGTTCCTGGTGCACAAGCTCAATCCCATAGGGGTATTGCTGCTATCGGCCATTGTCACCACCTTGGCGGTTTACAGCATGAGCATAGCCGAGGGAGGAATGATCTATGCGGCAGCCGTGCTGTTCGCATTGGGGGTATGCTATTTCTGGCCCACCATGATCGGGTTTACTTCAGAGTACATACCCAAAACAGGGGCACTCGGCATGTCTCTCGTGGGAGGGGCCGGGATGCTCTCCACGGCCATCTGGCAACCCGTTATCGGTTCCTGGCTCGATAGTGCACGGGAATCGCAACTGGCAGCGGGCATTGCCCAGGAAGCCGCAGAGCTGGCCGCCGGAAAAGCCACGCTGGGTAAAATGATGTTTTTCCCAATGACGGTTGCCATCTTGTTTTTTATCTTGTTTCTCTTCCGCAAAAAACTGGAGGAGCGCCGTGTAAAACACGATTAATCCATAAAATTCAAATAATACCATGCCTAAAAAGTTAAGACTGGGCGTCTTAGGAGGCGGGGGCGACTCCCTGATAGGGGTGTTGCACCGCGTCGCGGCCCACATGTACGACAGCTATGAGATTGTAGGAGCTGTTTTTAACCCGGACCTGAAAAATAATATGGCATTCGCCGAGCAGATCGGAATTTCAACCGACCGCATCTACCCCGATTTCGAAACCCTGATCGAGAAGGAGATGCAGCTGCCCGAATCAAAGCGCATGCAGGTCGTTTCCGTGCTTACACCGAATTTTCTGCATTTCCCCATGGCGAAAAAGTTGCTGGAAAACGGGTTCAATGTGATTTGCGAGAAACCGATGACCACCACCTATGAAGAAGCCAAATCCCTGCGTGAGACCCACAAGAAGGCCGGGACGGTTTTCGCGGTAACCCACACCTATACCGGGTACCCGATGGTGCGGCAGATGCGCGAAATGATCAAGGCGGGAGAATTGGGGCGTATCCACAAGGTAGACGCGCGTTACTACCAGGGCTGGATCAACCCGATTATCCACGACAAGGAACAGCGCGGCAAGGTATGGCGGCTCGACCCGAAAAAGGCGGGGATCAGCTCGTGCATGGGAGACATAGGCGTGCATGCCTTTAACATGATTGAATTTACTACCGGCCTGCGCATCAAGTCGTTGCTCTGCGATTTCAATTACCTCTATGACGACAACGTGATGGATGTGGATGGAACGGTATTGATTCGGATGGACAAACACGTAAAAGGGGTCATCAGGGCCAGCCAGGTGGCGACCGGAGAAGAAAATGGCCTGGCCATAACCATCTACGGGGAGAAAGCCGGTTTCCGGTGGGAGCAGGAGCGCCCCAACTTCTTGTACAAACTCGCCGACGGTGTGCCGGTACAAATGTACAAGCCCGGTCACCCCTATAATTCCAAACTGTCACTCGACGGTACCAAGCTTCCGCCCGGGCACCCCGAAGGCATCTTTGATGCCATGGGCAACATCTATCGGGGCGTGGCGCGGGCCATAAGAAAAGAGGCATATAACGACGGGGAATTCCCGACCATTACCGATGGGGTCAGGGGCCTGAATTTTATAGAGGCCACCGTGGCATCCCATAAAGGCGGCAACGTCTGGGTAAACCTCGATTGAGGCACGAAGCCCGAAATAAAAAAGGAGCCCGGAGAGATTCGGGCTTTTTTAATTGCGAATGACGAAGTGCGAATGGTGGGTTGGGCCGGTGGAGGGTTGCGTATACAGGTGAGAGGAAAGTGCGCTTCAGGCCCTTATCTTGTCCCCGGGGGTTTGGGGGATTTCCCCTGCGCCATTTAATAGTTAGCCAATTAGCCAATTAGCACATTAGCACAATACCTAAGAGCCATCGTAAACCTTGTCGAACACCTCACAGACCACAATCATGCTATCGTGGGGTTTGCGGCCATAGGCTTTTAGCTCTTCCGTAAAAAGGTCCCAATGCAACCGTTTCCAAGCCTCGAGTGTACCATCGCCATCCCCTTCCAGCTTGGCATAGGAGGCCGACACATCGAAAAAAGGTTTTAACCGAACAGCGACGGTCCGTACAATGCAACGGGCTTCGCCTTCCCAGTTGGTTAGAACGGTGAAGTCGCCTATTTTGGGCAGGGCCTCGCGCCGGCTTTGGATGCCGAGCAGGGAATGCGTAATAGAGCGTTTGGTGCCCTTTAGAACCAAATTCAGGTTTTTTTCGGCCCGTTCGGGCGTAGTGCCCAGGGGGGTGATGCGGGGCTCGCCTGTAAAGGCGTACTCCAGATGGTGGTCGAGGTAGTCACCCCACATGCGTTTGGCGGAAGTATTTTTCATGCGATTCGAGAATTAGGAAAACGCCCCTGCCTGGAACTGGGTGGCCGCGTGGGCCGCTGCCCGGGCCGTAAAGGCCATGTAGGTCAGGGAAGGGTTCACGCAGCTCGACGAGCTCATAAAGGAACCGTCTGTCATATACAGGTTGGGCACCCCGTGTACCTGGTTGTTTCGGTTTACTACCGAGGTTCTGGGGTCAGATCCCATTCGGGCCCCGCCCATTTCATGGATGCCCAGGCCGGGCCCGGTTTCCCGCTCATAGGTTTTTACATTTTTGAAGCCGGCTGACTCGAACATGGAGACAATCTGTCGCAGGATGTCTTCCCGCATCCGGTATTCGTTTTCCCGGAATGCGACATCGAAATCGAGCTGGGGCAGGCCCCATTTATCTTTTTCAGTGGGGCTCAGGATTACCCGGTTCTCCGGATGGGGGAGCATCTCGCCAAAGCCGGTAGCACCTATGGTCCACCCCCCTGGTTTTAAGATGGCCTCCTTCAGGCCGGCCCCATAACCCATCTCTGCCACGGCCTCGGTCCAGTCGCCCCGGCTGGCCGAGCCCTGGTAACCGAAGCCGCGCAGGTACTCTTTTTTGCGGGTGGCTTCATTCAGGTTCACAAAGCGCGGGATGTAAAAACCATTGGGTCTGCGGCCTTTGTAGTACTTATCCAGATGCCCTTCGACCCGGGCGTTGGCGCCCAGTTGGTAGTGGTGGTCCATGATGTTGCGGCCCACCTGGTCGTAATTGTTGCCGATACCATTGGGGAAGTGCTCGCTTTTGGATTGCAGCAAGATTCCCACCGAGGCCATGGCCGAGGCACACAGGAATATGACCTTAGCGTTGAAGGTGAGCTGCTCGCCGGTAACGGCGTCGATAATCCGAACTCCTGCGGCCCTTTTGGTGGCAGCGTCATAGATAACCTCGTGCACGATAGCATTGGGCCTCAAGGTCATATTTCCGGTGCGTTCTGCTGCCGGAAGGGTGCACGAATTGCTGCTGAAATACCCCCCGAACGGACAGCCTCTCCAACATCGGTTCCGGAACTGACAGGGGCTGCGCCCTTCGTGGGGCGCCGCTTTGTCGGTAATATGGGCAGCGCGCCCAATGGTGAGCAAACGGCCGTCCTGGAATTGGGTGGCCAGTGCCTTTTTGAGATCTTCTTCGGCGCAATTCAGGCCCATGGGAGGCTCGAATTTACCATCGGGCAGGTGCGGTAGCCCCAGGGCCTCCCCGCTTACCCCTATATAGGATTCGACCTTATCGTACCAGGGGGCTATGTCGGTGTAACGCACCGGCCAGTCTACCCCAATTCCTTCTTTCTTGTTGGCTTCGAAATCCAGGTCACTCCACCTGTAACTCTGGCGGCCCCAGGTCAGGGAGCGCCCGCCTACCTGGTAACCTCTGATCCAGTCGAACCGCTTGGTTTCCTGGTAGGGATGTTCCAAGTCGTTCACAAAAAAATGAGCCACATCGGGTTTTGGGGCCCACCCCACCCGCAATTGCTTTTGGTACTTTTTCTGTTCTTCGTGCGTGAAGTTGTTGCCGTGGGGCAAGTCCCAGTCGTCCAACAGGGCGGTCGGGTAATCATCCAGGTGTTTGACCATGGGGCCGCGCTCCAAAACCAGGGTTTTAAGTCCTTGTTCGCAGAGTTCCTTGGCTGCCCAGCCCCCGCTTATGCCGGTGCCTACTACTATGGCGTCAAATTGTTCTGACGGATTGATCACGTTCCTAAGATTATTTCTTGGGTATTTTCTATATTTATAACGGCCGCGGCTGCGGCCTGTCCTGGAATTTGGATTCACTAAATATAGGGCATTAATCACAATTATCAGATGACGGCCCTCATTAAAGGCGAAATACCCGAACCGCTTGCCGGGCGCTTCTGCAAGGTGTGCGCCAGGTTGGATTCAACGCACCCCGCCTCGAAAATATCCTGCAAATAATTTGAAAAAACAGATACAATGAAAACTATCAAAGGGCCGGCCGTTTTCCTGGCACAATTCGTAGACAGCAAAGCCCCGTTCAACACCCTGGACGGTATGTGCAAATGGGCCTCCGATTTGGGTTACAAAGGCATACAGATCCCTACCTGGGAACATTTTCTGATCGACCTCGACAAAGCGGCCGAAAGTCAGGCCTATTGTGATGACCTCAAAGGAAAGGTACAGTCTTACGGCCTTGAAATCACAGAGCTTTCGACCCACCTGCAGGGGCAATTGGTGGCTGTACACCCCGCCTACGACCTGATGTTCGACAATTTTGCACCCGATGCGGTCAAAAACAACCCGAAGGCCCGCACCGAATGGGCAGTCGGAGTTGTGAAAAAAGCAGCTACGGCGAGTCGTCGCCTGGGCCTCAAGGCGCATGCCACCTTTTCAGGGGCCTTGCTCTGGCACACCTTTCACCCCTGGCCCCAGCGCCCACCCGGCCTGGTTGAGCTCGGGTTTGCCGAACTGGCCAAGCGCTGGAAACCCATCCTCGACCACTTCGACAAAGAAGGCGTCGATGTTTGCTATGAGATTCACCCGGGCGAAGACCTGCACGACGGGGATACCTTCGAGCGCTTCCTGGAAGCTACCGGCAACCACCCCAGGGTGAATATCCTGTACGACCCGAGCCATTTTGTGTTGCAACAGCTCGACTATATCGAATACATAGACCATTACCACAGCTTTATCAGGGCTTTCCACGTGAAGGATTCGGAGTTCAACCCGACCGGGAAGAAGGGCGCCTTCGGCGGCTATAACGACTGGGGCAACCGGGCGGGAAGGTACCGTTCCCTGGGCGACGGCCAGATCGATTTCAAGACCATCTTTTCGAAGCTCACCCAATACGGGTGCGACGTTTGGGCGGTAATGGAGTGGGAATGCTGTATCAAAAGCCCCGAACAAGGTGCCCGCGAAGGGGCCAAATTCATCCAGGACCATATCATTGAAGCCACAGAGAAGACCTTTGACGACTTTGCAGGAGGCAACGCCGACCAGGGGAAACTCCGGAAAATATTGGGAATCTAGAAACCGAACACATGAAAAAAGCAAGTTTGATTGTATGGGCTGTCTTACTGATGGCGGCCTGCAAGGAAAAGAAGGAACAAGCAGAACCGGCCGTGACGGGTGAAGCCATGGAGCAACCTGCACAATCGGAGTGGATAGTCCTCTTTGACGGGACGTCCTTCGACGGGTGGAAGGGATACAACCAGGAAGGGGTGCCGGCTGCCTGGAAGATCGAAGACGGTGCCATGGTGCTTACTCCGCCGAAACCCCGCCCAGAAGGGGCCAATTACAACCTCGTAACAACAGGCACTTACACCAATTTTGTGCTGTCGCTCGAGTGGAAAATTGCCGAGGGCGGCAACAGCGGCGTATTCTGGGGCGTGGAAGAACTGGAACAATTTGGGCAACCGTACGAGACGGGCCCGGAGATTCAGGTGCTGGATAACCAGCGCCACCCTGACGCCAAAGCCGGAACCACGCATCAGGCAGGGGCCCTGTACGACATGGTGGCCCCGGGGGCTGAGGTCTGCAAACCGGCCGGGGAGTGGAACCTCATGGAAATTACCATTGACTACGCCAACCAAAGCGGGAAAGTGGCCCTGAACGGTACCGAGATTGTAGCCTTCCCCCTGGGCAACCAGGCCTGGGACGATATGGTTGCCAACTCGAAATTTGCCGGCTGGGAAGGCTTCGGCAAATACCACACCGGGAAGCTTGGCTTGCAGGACCACGGAGATATAGTGTCGTATCGGAATATTAAAATCAAACCCCTTTGAAAATGCATAAAAAAATCGCGGGCCTCTGTGCCCTGATCGCCCTGGTTTCGTGCCAGGAGAAAACCCAGACCGAGCCGGCGGACGCTGCCCCTGAAGGGCCTCAGCCCATTATGCACGCCGAATATCAGGGCACCGAACCGACCACCCCTGAGGAGACGGAGTTCTACGAACCTGCGGTTCCCGTGGTAAACCCCACCGGCCCGCACGGGGTGCCCAGCGATGCCATTGTGCTTTTTGACGGCACCAACCTCGACGCCTGGCAAATGGTAAACGACAGCACCGACGCGGTATGGCACCTGAACGACGACGGCAGCATGAGCGTTAAAGACAAGACGGGCGATATCCAGACCCGACAGTCTTTCGGCGATGTGCAACTCCACATCGAATGGCGTTCCCCGGCCGAAGTGCAGGGCGAAGGCCAGCACCGTGGCAACAGTGGTGTTTTCCTGAACGGGATTTACGAGGTGCAGGTATTGGATAACAACGACAATCCAACCTACGTAAACGGTCAGGTGGCTTCGATCTATAAGCAGCATGTGCCCCTGGCAATGGCCTCGGTACCCAGCGGGGAATGGAACACTTACGATATTATCTATCACATGCCCCACTTCAACGAGGCCGGGGAGAAAATCGAGTCGGGTTCGCTTACGGTAATCCACAATGGTGTACTGGTTCAGGACCATATTGAGCTCAAAGGCACTACACCCTATATTGGGTGGCCCAAAAACCCGGCACATGGCAAAGGGCCCCTTCGTTTGCAGGACCACGGCGATAACAGCCGGGTGAGTTACAGGAACATCTGGGTTCGCGAACTATAAGGTTCGCAAATTGTTCGTAAACACGACAAAGGGGCCGTACTCACGGGAGTTGCGGCCCCTTTCCGTGTTTAAATTTTACTACCTTTGGCAAAACAGCCCACACAGGTATGATCCAATCTATGACCGGGTTCGGGAAACACGTGGTTCAGCTTCCCGGAAAGAAGATCACGGTAGAACTCAAATCCCTCAACAGCAAAAGCCTGGACCTCAATGCCCGGGTACCCCAGGCCTACCGCGAAAAGGAGTTGGCTTTCAGGAGCCGGATTGCCCAGGTATTGCTGCGGGGCAAAATTGACCTGGGGTTATTCGTGGAGCTCACCGGAGATACGAGCTCGGCCGAGGTGAACGAGGCCGTTGTTCGCAACTACATGAAGCAGTTGGGGGCTATTGCCCAGGGCGAGCCGGTTTCCTTGCTTGAAATGGCCCTGCGGCTTCCCGATGCCCTGAAAACCGAGCGGGAAGAGACCGACCCCAAGGAGCTGTCAGCGATCGAAGGAGCCCTGGAAAAGGCCCTGGAGGAGGTGCAGCAATTCCGCCTGGAAGAGGGGCAGGTTTTAGAGGCCGATTTTGTGCAGCGCATTGTTGCAATCAAAGGGCTGTTGTCTGAGGTGGAAATGCGCGATAAAGAACGCCTCGAGGGCATACGGGAGCGCTTGGAGCGGGCAGTGGCCGAACTCCGGGAGAAGGTAGACGCCAACCGCTTCGAACAGGAATTGATTTACTACCTGGAGAAATACGACATTACGGAAGAGAAGGTGCGCCTGGCCAAGCACCTCGACTACTTCGAACAAAGCCTGCACTCCGACGATTCGAATGGAAAAAAGCTGGGGTTTATCTGTCAGGAGATAGGCAGGGAGATCAACACCATCGGATCAAAGGCCAATGACGCCTCTATGCAGCGTGTGGTGGTGCAGATGAAGGACGAACTGGAAAAAATCAAGGAACAAATGCTTAACGTGCTCTGATGGAAGGCGGAAAACTGATTGTCTTCTCGGCTCCTTCGGGCAGCGGCAAGACCACGATCGTGCGGCACCTGCTTGCCCAACCCGACCTGAACCTGGCCTTTTCGGTCTCAGCGACCTCGCGCCCCCGCCGGCCCCGTGAAAAACACGGCGAAGATTATTACTTCATGACGGTCTCAGAGTTTAAACAGCACATCAAAAACGGAGATTTCCTCGAGTGGGAAGAGGTGTACCGCGACAATTTCTACGGCACCCTGAAGGCCGAAGTAGAACGGCTTTGGGCTGAGGGCCGGAATGTGATTTTTGACATAGACGTGGCCGGGGGGCTGCGCATCAAGAAAAAATTCCCTGAGCGCACCCTGGCCGTTTTTGTGAAACCGCCCAGTGTGGACGAACTCAAGATACGGCTCAAGAAACGCAGCACCGAAAGCGAAGACAAGATTAACATGCGTATCGCCAAGGCGTCTGTCGAAATGGCCACGGCCCCCCAGTTCGATCGCATCATCAAGAATTACGACCTTGACACTGCCTTGGGAGATGCCCATCAGCTGGTAGCAGACTACCTGCGCCAGGAAGTGCCGCCTTCCAACCCCTGATCACCGGCCAGGCGCCGGCCCCTGCATATGAAAAAGACGGGCCTTTTTTTCGGAACCTTCAACCCCATTCATATCGGCCACCTGGTAATCGCCAATCATTTGGTTGAATTCACCGACCTGGAAGAGGTGTGGTTTGTGGTAACCCCGAAAAGCCCGTTCAAACAAAAACAGTCACTGCTAGAGAACCACCACCGATACCAGATGGTTTACGAGGCCGTGAAGGAGTACCCGCGCCTGAAGGTAAGCGATGTGGAATTCGGCATGCCCGAACCGAATTACACCATCCACACCCTCAACCACCTGAGCGAACAGTACGGCAGTGAGCGCGAATTCGCCCTCATCATGGGGGAAGACAACCTGAAGGGTCTGCACCGCTGGAAGAATTACGAGGCTATCTTGCAGTACTACCATTTGTATGTATACCCCAGAATCTCAGACTTGCAGGTGCCCGAAGCCTTAAAGGGAAATCCGCATATACACCGGGTCCAAGCGCCGGTTATGGAGATTTCTTCCACTTTCATCAGGGAGCAACACAAAGCGGGCAAAAACATGCGTCCCCTCTTGCCCGAAGCCGTTTGGAAGTATCTGGACGAGATGAATTTCTACCGCTAGGCCCCTGTGCCCAATTTCCGGTTTTCAATGAGATGAGAAGCCCAGTCCAGGGCCTCATCCATGTTGAAAAATACTCCCGACGAACAGGGAAGGAATCGCTGCTCAAGTTTGGCAACCCTGAAGTTGAGGTCGTTGTGTACCACTGCACCGTATCCGAGCAGATACGGGAACAACTTGTGGAGCTCCAGGTGCATGGTAGGGTCGATGGAGTAAGAGTGCCGGCGGTCAGACAAGTAAACAGCCCGGTTGTTTTCGTTGTAGTAAACGGTTCCTATGGCAAGCACGGGCAGCACCTTGTCTAAAGTCACATGAGTCCCTTCGTAGATCTGCCCGACCACCAGGTTTTTGTAAAACCGGAACACCCCGAAATCCAGTTCGTGTTCTGCGATGAATTGGGTGTCTTGGGCGAGAAGGACCATGGTATGACCGTATACGTGTAAAGTTCACAAATATTCGCCCGGAAACGCCCGGTATACGTCAAATAATCGACGAACAGCACAAAATTTAGAGGATCTGCAAACTACCTGGTCGGTAGGGCTGCCTGAGGGGCTATTCCGCCTCGGTCAGGGTGTCGGTTCCGAGATACTTGCCAGACTGGTTGGTGTACCACTTGCGGATACGGGGCAGGCGCATCTTACCCACATGAGCCTCTCCCTCGAGCAAGATATACTCCCCGTCATTTTTGGCAGGGTCGTGGTAGAATTGATAGGCGGCCAGCGCATAGGTCTGCGGGTCAAAATAGAAGTACCAGGTGTCTGACCCGGTTTCAGGGTCGTAGCTCACTTTAAGGACCCAGTACAAAGAGCCTTTGAAGTTGCGGCGCTCCACCTTTGGGTCTATTTGGGTTCCGGGGTCGCCCAATTTCATGGGAAGCCCGTAGAGGTAGCTGTAATAATCGCGCCAGAGCCGGGCCCGTTCACAAGTGAGTTGGTGTTTTTTGGCCAGTTCTTCTGAAAAGGTCAATGAGCCGTTGTAGCGCAGATGGCAATTGCCCCGGTTGAGCTCCAGCTCCGTTTCCTGCCCTTCCTTTCTGATGCGAATCCCAAAGAAGGAACGGGGCTGGTCGATGCGGATGTAACTCTGGCGATCAGGGTTATCGGGCGTTTCCATGCGGATGGAAAAGGCTCCGGAGAAATGGCCCCATTCGCCTTGCGGGTCGTGGTAGGCGATGCTTTTTTGCAACACCTCGTCTGCTGAAGGTGCCTGGGCTGCCACGCCGGCAGGGAGGCCCATGAACAGCATGGCCAAATAAAGAAAACGGATTAAGGAGCTGACGTATCTCATAGAGCAAAGATGGCAAAATGCGTTAACTTGTAGATATGTCGCCAAAGAGACATCGGCCTAACACACAACTGGCATGCAATTCGGATTTATCGACATCCTTCAGCTTTTGGGAGCCCTGGGTCTCTTCCTCTTCGGAATGAAGGTAATGAGCGATGCCCTGTTGGAACTGGCCGGGAACCGCATGCGCTCGGTACTGGCCGGCATGACATCGAACCGATGGAAAGGGATCGCCACGGGTTTCCTCATAACGAGCGTCATACAGTCATCTTCGGCCACTACACTAATGGTGGTCAGTTTCTCCAATGCCTCCCTGTTATCATTGCCACAGGCTATTAGCGTAATCATGGGGGCCAACATCGGCACTACCCTCACGGCCTGGCTCATTACTCTGTTGGGCTTCAAGGTAAGCATGAGTGCCATTGCCCTGCCGGTGATTGGCCTGGGCTTTGGTTTTGTCCTTTCCAAAAACCGGAAGTGGCGCGACTTGGGCTCTTTTGTGGTGGGGTTCGGACTCTTGTTTGTGGGGCTTGACTTTTTACGCGAAGCCCTCCCGGGATTGGAGAGCGCCCCGGGGTTATTACAATTTTTACAAGACTACCGACAGGGGGGCTTCGGTTCGGTGCTGTTATTCCTGTTGATCGGCACCCTGCTCACCGTCTTGCTGCAGTCTTCCAGTGCCACCATGGCCCTTACCCTGGTGATGACCGCAGAAGGCTGGCTTCCGTTTGAACTGGCGGCGGCCCTTGTATTGGGTGAAAACGTGGGAACCACCATTACCGCCAACCTGGCCGCCCTTGTGGGGAATTACAGGGCCAGGCAAACCGCCGTGGCGCATCTGATGTTCAACCTTTTCGGGGTGGTGTGGATGTTGCTGGTATTCCACCCTTTCCTGAAGGGGATTGCATGGGGCAGTCAGCAATTGGGTAGTGGTTCCCCCTATTTGATGGCAGCAGCTATTCCGGTGGCCATTTCACTTTTTCACACCGCTTTCAATTCTTGCAACACCTTGCTGCTCGTAGGGCTGATAAAGCCCATGACGTGTCTTATCGGCCGTGTGGTGCCGCCGCGGACCGCCGCGGTCAGGGCCATTGAAGAGCCAAAATTCCTGAACGAGCAGGCGCTGAACTACCCCCAAACGGCCATTGCCTCCCTGGAGCAGGAATCGCGCTACCTGTACGAGCACGCCATTTTTGAAATCGTGGCCCATGCCCTGCACCTGCACCGCACCGACATCCTATCAGAACAAAAGGCCGGACGGGTGGTAAGCAAGTCGAGGGAAGATATGAAAACCGACGTGCGCACCTTGTATCTGACTAAGGTCAAACGCATCTATAGCCTCATAATAGCCTATGCCACCAGGGCCCAGAGCGACTTGCACCTCTCGGAGCAGCAGCATAAAAGGGTGATGGAACTCAAATGGGCCAACCGGAAGATGGTAGAGGTAATCAAAGAAGCCAATGAACTAAATAGAAATGTATCGGCTTACCTGAAGGGAGATCACCCGGTCATGGCCCGGGAATATGATAAGCTGCGAAAAAAAATGATCAAGGTCCTGCGCCTGGTCCAGGCCTTCCGCACCGAAAAGGATACCGATATATATTTTGATATGATGCAGGGCCTTGCCCGGGAAGCCCGTCTCGAAACCGAGCAGGGCAACCGCGACATCGACAGCCTGATCCGTTCAGAGGCCCTAACCCCCGAAATGGCTACCTCCCTGCTGAACGATACCGATAACCTCAACGACATGGTCCAAAACCTGATTGTGGTGGCCGAGTTGCTTTACGGGCACAAAGATCGCCTGCAATCGGAGTAAAACGGCTTCAATTGCCAGGTTTGGCAGGGTTTAACACGTATTGCTTACCCGACTTTGAGCTGCCTTTTCCGGTTTAAGGGAGGTATTCTTAACAAACATGGCAACATGATAACATTGTAAAGCATTGAAAAACAGACGTTAAAAAATCTTATGTAAACTTAACGTAAATAAAAAGTTGCTTAAAAGTGTGCCTGAAGTAAAATATTTGTATATTTGTTACGTTAAGGTAAAGAAATAATATCCCTCAAATAAAGAAGTGATGAAAGCATTGATTGGACTCCTGGCGCTGATGGCAACCTTCGCAATGCAGGCTCAAAAAGGCGAACCTGTTTTTGAAAAAGAGGGAAAAGTAGTAAAGGCAACTTATTTCCACGATAATGGTGCGATTGCCCAAGTAGGCTCCTATCTGAACGGCAAGCTGCATGGCGATTGGATTATGTATGACAATGCTGGCAACAAGCAGGCCATCGGCCAATACGAGAACGGCGTAAAAGTTGGCAAATGGTTCTTCTGGGACGAAGCCGGCCTCAAAGAAGTGGACTACAGAAACAACCAGATAGCACAGGTTGTTAAATGGAATAACGGAGAAGCGGTTGTGCTTAATAAATAGGACACGCGATTATCCGTGAAAAAGCCTTCAGGTCTAATAAGATTCTGAAGGTTTTTTTATTTATACCCCTTCGGAATTGGCGTGTTTGTCAAATATCTCCAGCAAATTCATGGTGGCATTGAGCAGGTCTTTCGTTTCAGATAAGAGGCTGAAATACAAGGCCGTGTTTTTTGGGCTGGATTCGTCGAGGCGCGTACGGGTAACCTGTTTTTCTATCTTCTGGTTGATTTCATCGAACAATTGATGTTTGGTAATCAACAAGGGGGATAGTTTGCTGAATGATTTGGACTCAAAGATCTGCTGGATACTCACGAACAGTTCGTTCATGCTTTCATCCAACTCCTTCAGGTCTTTGATCTGGTTAAACCGCAACTTCTTGTGGTTATTGATCACATGTTTGTAGCCAGCCTTGGATATGTAATCGAGCGATTGCGTCATGTCTTCCAGGTAGTTCAGAATGGAGATATAGAAATTGGAAACCCCCAGGCTGGAATCGTCCAGGTTGCGGATGAAATAGAAAATGTTCCCTTTGAGCCCCTCGATCTCTTTCTCCAGCTTCGAGATGCCGCGGCGGCTTTTTTTCAACTGGTTGATGTCAAGTTTGGACAGCCCGTCGATACAATGGGTGTATATTTTGTTGGAGCGCTTCATAGCCAGGGCAATGTTGTCGGCGCTTTCGTCTATCAGTTCCAAAATAGAACGGCTCTCGGCCTTCTGCAGCCGCTCTTCGCGCATGGTTTCCTGGATTTTTCGGCTGTGCGACAGGTAATTCCGTCCTATCAGGGAAAAAGCGAGCACCAGCAAAATGCCAATAGCCCAGATGCCACCGAGGTGGATGATATAGGCAATGACCGCGGCCGAAATAAAGGCGCTGATGGCCGTAAAGAACCACCCCCCTATAACATTCAAAACGCCGGCAACCCTGTACACAGCGCTTTCAGGGCCCCATGCCCTGTCGGCCAGGGAGGTTCCCATGGCTACCATAAAGGTTACGTAGGTAGTGGAAAGGGGCAATTTCATAGAGGTAGCCAAAGAGATCAATACACTGGCAACCATCAGGTTTACTGAGGCCCGAACCAGGTCAAAGGCCGGGAGGTCTTTCTCCTTGCTTTTCGGGACGTATGAACTGGGCTTCTCGAACTGGAAATCGATTTTCTGCTTCAGGGCATTGGGTATGATCCCCGACAGGTTATCGGCGGCCTGTATGGTGTATTTTACCATCCGGCGCGACAGGTAATTGGGCTCGAAGCGTTCTTCCCCGTGGTCTTGCCGGGCCAGGTCTACGCTCGTTTTTACCACCGAGCGGGCCTTGGAAGAAAACCAAAGGGTTACAATCATGACGATTCCCGAAAAGAGCAACAGCAGGGAGGGGGTCTGCACGGCATTAGCCAGGTTCCCCATGGTATATTCGGAGGGGAGCACGCCCGAGCCCTGCCAATCGGTATATGACTGGTAGGCGGCAATGGGTACGCCTATAAAGTTGACCATGTCGTTACCGGCAAAGGCCATAGCCAGGGCAAAGGTGCCGAGAATGATAATGAGTTTATAAATGTTCCATTTGGCCAATTTCATAACCAGCCACGAAACCAGGGTCCACCCCAGGGTGTTGATCAGCAGGAACAGTTCGGGGTTTGATGCTACAAAGGCATTGAGGCCGCCCTTGAGAAGCGCAGCACTGCTCATGCCTTTTACCAGGATAAAATAGATGATGGCTGTAATGGCCAGCCCCCCGAAAAGGGCCCCCATCCATAAGGGTTTACGCTCAAAGCGGAAAGAAAGGAATACCCTTGAAAAAAACTGGACCACGGCCCCTATGGTAAAGGCGATGGCCACCGAAAGTAAAATGCCCAAGATAATTTCGGTCGCCTTTTCGGTATTGATATACTGCCAGATATCGCCGATGCCCCCGTCGGCCGCGTTGATTTTAAGGATGGAAACAGCCACGGCTGCGCCCAAAAGCTCGAAAACGATAGATACCGTAGTGGAGGTTGGCAGCCCCATGGTATTGAAGAAATCGAGCAGCAGAATGTCGGTGATCATCACCGCCATGAAAATGATCATGATCTCTTCAAACACGAATTCCCCGGGGTTGAAAATGCCCTTTCGGGCCACCTCCATCATCCCGCTCGAAGACAGAGCGCCAAAGGCGATGCCAATGCTGGCCACCACCATGATGGTTTTAAAGGGTATAGCCTTTGAGCCAATGGCCGAATTCAGGAAGTTCACGGCATCGTTGCTTACCCCCACCACCAGGTCGGTAATGGCAAGCACCGCCAGGGCGATAATCATGAACAAATACAGGTTCTCCCCCATAGATTTCAAATAAACACAAAATTCATCTTATAATCCGGCAGTTGTGTTAAAATAAGGTTATCAATACCCGATGTGCTGTGGACGGGGAATGCCTGCGCAATATGCAGAATAAAAAAAGGCCGCAAACTTGTTGCGACCTTTTTTTTAGGTTCAAGCGGGATTATTGTATCCCTACGGTCCAGCCGCTGCCCCAGCTGCTGACGTTGGTTCCAGTACCGTTTCCGTCACCTGAAACGAAGTCGGCATCGGTAAAGGTAAACCCGGTATCGTTTTTCACCTTTGTGGTCACGTTGTTAAAGGTAATATCGATCGCCTGGAGAAGGCCGTCAATAACACCCTGGCCGGTGGGGTTACTGCCGGCATCCCCGTCGAGGTCGAAACCTTCATCAAAGTCGTTGAGCACCATGTTGGTAAAGATGCCCTGTGTGCCGGCCCGAAGGCGGATGGCTTCACTGGCGTCGTTGGCACCCATAACCATTACATTAAATACGTTGGGGGCTGAATAGTACCCACCTTCATTGCTGAAATCGGTGTTGTAGCCATCGCATTCGAAAGCCTTGTCGTGAGAGGCGCCGTGCTGAATATAGACATCGGTGATGGTGCCGATATAACCTTCGGTCCAGTCGATGGAGTCATCTTCACAGTTTACCACGGCTATCTGGCTGATGTTTACCGTACCCCCGAAGAATTCCACGCCGTCGTCTGATCCTTCATAAATCTGAATGTGGTCGATGGTGGTTCCGTTTCCAACAGCGTACAGGGAGAGTCCGTTGAGCTCTGCATTCCCGTCAATGGCACCTCCGGCGTATTCGATCCGGACATACGAAAGGTTGCCTGAATTATCGGTGGGGCTGTTCCCGCCGTATGACAGGCTTCCTACTTCTGAGGTAGCGGTGTTATCAGAGCCATCGGGAGTACTGTTGATCGGGGCACGTCCGCAGAGTACGATGCCACCCCAGTCTCCTGAACCCGGCGTGCCGGCATTGGAGGTAAATACAATCGGCTGAGAAGAAGTGCCTACTGCATTGATCTGGGCGCCTTGCTGAATGGCAATGTACGCGTTAACACCAACAGGCTGGGCCTTGATGGTCATGCCTGCGGGAATGGTCAGGGTAGTACCGCTGGCCATCAATACCGGGCCTGTAATCAGGTAATCGGTATTAGCGTCGAGCACCAGGTTTTCTGTGTATACCCCGCTGAGAGTTACTGTTTGGTCTGATGGTCCATCGCCTCCACCCGAGTTATTGTTGACAACACTGTTGTCATAAATAATGATGTCGGCAGTATCGTCGCTGCCGCAGGCGGCTAAAAAGGCAGCGGCAACACTTAAAATTAAAAACTTCGTTTTCATTGGTTTACGTTTTAGCTGTATTAGAATTTATAGGCGAGGGTAAGACCCAGATTAACCCCCATGTTATATTTTCGAATGGTTACATCCCCGATGCCGGTATTTTCACGTACCAGGGATACATTTGGGTTCAGAAGGTTTTTGGCGCTGAAGTTCACTTCATAGTGTTCCCCAATTTTGTTTTGCCAGATGAAATCGAGTGTCGGTACCGCCCGTTCCACTATATTGCCCAGGCTACCTGCACCCAGTGAATAGATGCGGTCTGAGAAGTACGAGAATACCACGGTTGCCTTGGGTTTGTAATTGCCAAAAACAGGGCTGTAGTTCAGGTCGGTGTTGATGATGAAAGGGGAAGCCCCTTCCAGTTTGTCGGAATCGCGGTCAAAAGAAGTACCGAATGTATTCTTCTCACCGGCCGGGATGTCTTTCAGGTCTTGTTTGGTGTGTGTGTAGGCGCTATTCAGGCCAAAAGAAAGCACGGCATTGTCGTCTGAATCACGCAGCAAATCCTTGCGAAGCTCCAGCTCCAGGCCGTAAATATCTGCTTTCTCCCCGGTACGGAAGTACCGCTGGGTTCCAGTGGCGTCGGCTGCAACTACCCGGTTTACCGGGTTTTTGATCGTTTTGGCAAAGGCAGAGAGCGATACAATTTCGCCCCGGTTCATAAACCATTCGTATTTCAGGTCGTAATTGTACACATCTGAATAAGTGGCGCCGGAACCGTCAAGCCCGCCGAGCAGGTCGGGGTTACCTCCCACACGCTGGGTAACCGATTCATAAACAAAGGGAGCTACCTCTTTGAATTCGGGGAAGGAAGCTGTTTTGCTGAAGCCCATCCGCAGGTTGGCGTCTTCGGTAAGAGAATACCTCATGTTCAGTGAAGGTGCAAAAATGTTTTCGTACACCTCACGTTTGCCCGGGTCATCGGGCCTGATGTTGATTACATCATATACCACCTTCTGGGAATACGATTCCATGCGAACTCCGGGCACGATGAGCCATTTCTCAGTGGGAGTCCACTGGGCGGTCATATAGCCGGCATGTACATTCAGGTTTCCCTGATACGTGTTCTCGGGGAGTCCGGGACGGTTGCGGTTCCCGACCTTGTCGCTTATCGGGTTCAGCACCACCAGGTCCCACAGGCCGCTCCCCTCGGGAATGTTGATGTTTGAGACGTCAAAAATGCTGTTGAAATTAGTTACGTCGGTTACCGGGGTGTTGTCGCGGTCTACCAGGTCGTAACCGTAGCGGATACTGCTGAACTGGCGTTCTTTGCGACGCCCGTTGTATCCGAATTCAAAAGCGATTTTTTCAGAGGGCTTGTACCCCACCTTCATATAGCTGTTAAGCTCGTCGTCTTCGATGCTCTGGAAAAAGCGCTGGTTGTCGAAAGGGATGTTGGTATAGAAGACTGGATTTGTCGCAGGGTCATTATCCAGGGCATACTGGTAATTTTCCAAGGTAATCCGCTTCCGGTCGGGCTCGTCTGAAAACACCTTGTTGTAACCGGCACCCCAGTCAAAAGTCCAGCCATCGTCAAAGTTGTGCTGGCCGTTGAGCTGGTTCACGTAGATCCGGTTCTGGTTAAACTGCACGTTCATCACATAGAACCCGCGGTCGGTGTCGAGAATCGCGTCGCGGTTGGTACCGTCTCCGTTAACCCCGTAATACCCGACGGCGTCGGTAGCACTGTTAATGAACAGGGAGCTCAGGCTCAGTTTATGGAAAGGGTTGATCCGGAAAGAAATATTGCCCAGCAACGTGGAGGTTGCTTTATAGGAGTATTCATTCACCTCAGGAAAATCTACCTTAAGCACGTTGGTAAAATCGCTGGCAGGCCCTTCGCGGTACTGGTAGCCACTGTCAAAACTGGCGGCCCCGAAAACACTCAGGCGCGATTCTTCGCCTACGAGCCAGGAATACCCGCCTTCGGCCGCCCCATTCAGGTTTATGGGGTCCATGGCTGCCTGAGGGTCTACCCCGTGAGAAAGGACCACGGCAAACGGATTGTGATCGTACCGGTTATAAAATCCGAAAGCGCTGGGGCCTTCTGAACGTACGAAATTCAGTCCGGCGGCATTGGTATTAAGGCCACTGCCGAGGGAGAATTTGAAATAACCGTCACCCAGGTATTCTTTGGAATCGATGTTTACATTCCCGGCCGCGAAATCGGAGTAAAAAGCGGCTGAATAGGCCTTGCTCACAGAGACGTTGTCGATAATACCTGAGGTGAACAGGTTCAGGTCTATGTTCTTTTTGTTGACATCGTTAGATGGCAGGGAGAGCCCATTCATTGTCGTATTCTGGTAGCGGTCGCCCAACCCCCTGACATACACGTCGTTAGACCCTTGCTGCTTGGAGATGCCCGAAATTTGGGAAACGGCGGCAGCTGCATCATCTATGCCCTTGAGGCTCAGGGCCTCGGCGCTGATGGCTTCCTGGATGACTGAAGCTTTCTTTTGTTCGAGCAGCAGAGCCACCTCAGAGTCTTTGGCAGCCGAGGAGGTAACCACGACCTCATCTAGGGTCATTCCCTGGCTGGCAGAAAGGGGAACGTTAACTTCGGTTTCCTGCCCTGCCGTTACCTGAACGTCCGCAATTTCCACGGTTTCGTAACCAAGGAAACTGTATTGTACGGTATAAGTTCCTTCCTCCAAACCGTCTATGCGATACAATCCGTCAAAATCTGAGGTTGTACCCTTGGTAGATCCTATAATAAGAATATTGGCGAAGGGAAGTGGCTCGTCATTCATCTCCCGGTCAATCAACTTACCGACAATGGAGCCGGTGGTCTGGGCACTTGCAGCAAGACTCAGCGAGAAGATGATAACGTGTAGTACTTTTTTCATTACCTATGAATCGAATTCGAGCGCAAAGAACGCCACCAAGTGTAAGTATGGGGTTAGCCTGGGATTAAACCTTCTTGACCATATTGTTAGCTAAAGGTTACGGGGTTAACTTACCGTTAACCAGGCGCGAAATGGTGCTTCCGCGACGCTGTAAAAAGTGGTATCTTGCGGCTTTAGCCTGAGCCAATGATGCAATGGGAACAATTGTTATCCCTTAAAAGACAGGGAGATACAAGCAAGCGCCTGAGGCGGGAACAAGACCCGACCCGCCTGGGCTTCGAGGTAGACTACGACCGGATTATCTTTTCGCCTTACTTCCGAAGCCTGCAGGATAAAACGCAGGTTATCCCCCTTTCCAAGACCGATTTCGTCCACACCCGACTTACCCACAGCCTGGAAGTGTCGGTGGTGGGCCGCAGCCTGGGGCGCCTTGCCGGTTCGCGCCTGCTGGAGCGCCACCCGCACCTGGCCGAGGTGCACGGGTACGGCTTTAACGACTTCGGGGCCATTGTGGCCGCCGCCGCCCTGGCTCACGATATCGGCAACCCGCCTTTCGGGCACAGCGGGGAACAGGCCATCGGCACGTTCTTCAGCCACGGCCCGGGCCTGAAATTCAGGGAATCGCTTACCGACAAGCAATACGAAGACCTGGTGCGCTTCGAGGGGAATGCCCACGGGTTTCACCTGCTCACAGCCTCCCGCGAAGGAGTGCCTGGCGGCCTGCGTCTGAGCTACGCCACCCTGGGGGCCTTTATGAAATACCCCAAAGAGTCGCTACCCTACCGCCCCACCAGGCATATTGCCGCCAAGAAATACGGGTTTTTCCAGGCCGACGTGGCCGGTTTCCGCGAGGTGGCCGCCGAACTGGGCCTGCGCGAAACAGGTGCCAAGGGCGCCCTCGGGTACAGCCGCCACCCACTCGCCTACCTGGTAGAGGCCGCCGACGACATCTGCTATACGATTATCGATTTTGAGGACGGGATAAACCTGGGCCTGCTGCCTGAAGATTACGCCCTGGAATTCCTGATCAAACTGGTGCAGGAGGGCATCAGCACCGAAAAATACCGGGCCATTCCCAATATGCGCGACCGCCTGGGCTACCTGCGCGCCATTGCCATCAATACGCTGGTTCAGGATGCGGTTCGCGTGTTTATGGAAGAGGAGGAAGCCATCCTGAAGGGCGAGTTCCCGGTGGCCCTGCTCGACAAGAGCCGGTACAAAGCCCAGATTGCCGATATTATCAAAGTTAGCGTGGAGCGCATTTACCGCTCCCCTGAAGTGGTGGAAAAGGAAGTGGCGGGCTACAAAATCTTATCTGACATACTGGAAGTGGCCACAGACGCCCTGGTCAACCGCCTGGGGGGCCGCGCCTCTGCCTACGACGAACTGATATTGCGCATGTTGCCCCTGCAGGACCATACCGGCCAGTCGCAGACCGTGTATAGCCTGCTCATGCAGGCCTGCTCTTTTGTCGCTTCCCTCTCTGACGGCGCTGCCGTGCATATGCATAATAAGATCACGGGGAAGCAGCTTTAATCTTTACCATGGAGTTTTGCTCGCCGCCTCTGTGCGGCGGCTCGCTGTTTTCTCCTCTTTCTTTTGCCCACCCAAAAGAAACCGACGCAGGAGGTTCACGAATACCAAAAGAAAAAATAGACCAGCAATGAGTAAAGAGGCAAAGAAAAGGGTGTTTCCGGCGAACTTCTGTCCCTTGAAATCTACGTCAAGGGTGCGGCCGCCGCTTAACCTGCGCAACCTTTGGTTGCTCCGAACCGGCTAATCTACGATTGCCGCAAACCCTTCCTCGATTTACTACGGTTCAGAACTTATGCCGGCATCTTCTGCCTTTTGTGGAATTGTCCGCGTAATGCGGACCTCATAAATTTCCTATGGAAGAATTGCCAGCGATAGACGGTGGTGCAAGCAAAGCAAAGATGCGCGGAGCATACCGGAATTTGGTGCGACCAGCGCCAGCCGCGGTTTTGGCGATAGCCAAAAATCGCCTCAATTCTTCACCTAAAGGTCCTTTTCTTTCCCCCTTTCTTTTGGACCAGCAAAAGAAAGGGGAATAATAAGAGAGTTACGCCGTTAGGGCGTGACGAGCAAAAGAAGCTCCTGCTAGAACCGGTAGTTAATACCGATGCCGAGCTGCTGGCGAAACTGCGTCCGTGGCGACCCCGGGTTAATTACCGTGCCGTCGGGGGCCACCTCCCGGTCGAATTTGATGTCGTCGTCGTAAATAATCTGGGTAAGGAGGGAGGCGCTCAAAAATTCGTTCACCTTAAAATTGAACTTCAGGGTCCAGTCAATATCTATGTTGCCAAAAACCCGCAGGTAGTCCGTATATAAGGTCAGGTCGTGATTTACCATTACGTTTTCCATGAGCGGGAACTCCCATTTATGACTGATTAAAAAACCAAGTTCCGCAAAGAGGTTCTCCCCTGGGGTAATGATATTGCCCTCGGCATCGGTGAGGGCCCGTTGCACCCCAAAAGCACCTTTGTTTGCCAAATCCTGGTCGAGCACAAAGGTTCCCTTCAAGGTAAGGGGTGAAATATACAGGTTCAGCTTCTTGCCTTCGGGAATGAAGGAGGTACCAGCTCCCAGAAACAGATACCCCGGTGCCATAAATCGGGAAATGGGGGTAGAGCGGTCAGGGTATTTGTAACCGTCGGCAAACTGGGTGTTGAAATTCAGCTTTACCGAATAGTACCAACTGGTAATGGTATCGCGACGGTATCCGATGGTGCTGCTCAACCGAATCGCATCATCGGTTTTGCGCCATTTGCGCCCCTCCTGGGCGTTCCAGCCAAAACGCATTTCCAGGTCGTTGTTCCACTGAAAAAACCGGAATTTGTAGTTGCGGGCAAAGAGCAATTTGGCGTTGGCCGAAACAGCATTGTCTCCCCCGGCATTCCAGTTTACAAAGGCCACTTCGCTGAGCTGTAAGTCCAGTTCATTGATTTCTTCCCAAAAGGAAGGCACCCTGAACCGCTTGATACGTTGCAGGAGAGGCTTGGTGGCTTTAAAGGAAATACGGGGGTTGGTCAGTGAAACCCCCCGCGGGACGATTCGGATGGGGTACTGCGCCATGCGGATGACCACGGTATCGGGTGGTACAGTATCTGCCACAATCGGGGGAATGCTGTCTTGCGCCCTTAGGCCCAGGTTCGTTATCAGAAACAGGGATAGGAACGCCAACAGCCGGTAGCTGAAATCAATTCTCATGTACAATCCGGTTCAAAAAGCGAAGCAGCGAGGCCGGGTCGAGGCCCTGCTCTTCAAGAAGTTCTTCAATGGTTCCATGGGATGGGAAAGAGTCACCCAGCCCGAGTCGCCTGACGCGCCCCCGGTAGCCCAGCTCTGACAAGGCTTCGAGCACTGCGCTGCCAAAACCGCCATTGAGGCAGCCGTCTTCAAGGGTCACTACCTGCGCATAGGAGGCCGCAACCTGTCGCAAGGCATTCTGGTCAAGGGGCTTAACAAAGCGAAAATCATACTGTCCGAAGGCCTCAGGCATTTCGGTTTTCGGAAGGAGGTCCTGAATGAGCCGTCCCATCGGGCCAAGGGTCAAAAGAGCCACTCGGCTGCCCTTTTTCAACTGGCGGGATTTCCCAAACGGAATGGCTTCAAAGGGTTTTTGCCAGTCGGGCTCGCGGCTGTAGCCCCTGGGGTAACGGATGGCAACTGGCCCTTTCGGGTTAATCTGGGCCGTGTAAAGCATATTCCGGAGCTCCGTATTGGTCATGGGAGCCATTACCGTTAGGTTCGGGATACACCTCAGGTAGGCGATGTCGAACATCCCGTGGTGGGTTGGCCCGTCTTGCCCCACCAGCCCGGCCCGGTCGAGGCAGAAAACCACTGGGAGGCGTTGTATGGCCACATCGTGGATGAGCTGGTCGTATGCCCGTTGCATGAAAGTTGAATAGATAGCGCAAAAGGGGAGGAGCCCCTCTGAGGCCATGCCCGCTGCCAGGGTTACCGCATGCTGCTCGGCAATGCCCACATCAAAGGCCCGATTGGGAAAGGCATCCATCAAATATTTCAGCGAACTCCCCGTGGGCATGGCCGGGGTTATCCCGACGATGCGCGGGTTGAGGCCGGCCAGTTCTACCAGTGTATGTCCGAACACATCCTGGTAGCGGGGGCCGATGGTCTTGTCCTTTTCAGACCGAATCAGGTCGCCCGTTGTCCGGTCAAAGCGGCCCGGGGCGTGGTAGACCACCTGGTTCTCCTCGGCCTGGCGCAGGCCTTTCCCCTTGGTGGTGACCAGGTGCAGCAGCTTGGGCCCGGGTTGTTCCCGAAGCCGGCGGAGTACCCGCAGCAGTTGCGGCAGGTCGTGTCCGTCGACGGGGCCGGTATAACTGAAATTCAAGGCTTCAAAAAGATTGCCGGCTTTGGGTTGCCCGTTTTTGACCTGGGTCAGGTATTTTTTCAGGGCGCCTACACTGGGGTCAATGCCAATGGCGTTGTCGTTCAAAACAATCAGCAGGTCTGCCCCCGCAACCCCTGCATGGTTTAGGGCTTCGAACGCCATACCGCTAGCGATGGAGGCATCGCCGATTACCGCTACATGCCTTCGTTGCGTATGTCCCTGCAGGTTAGCGGCCAGCGACATACCGAGCAGGGCCGAAAGGGAGGTAGAGGAATGACCGGTCCCGAAAGCGTCGTAGGGGCTTTCTTCCCGGTTTGGGAACCCACTCAACCCGCCTTT
>JBNKGM010000011.1:0-69352 GCA_050289825.1 Robiginitalea sp. | reverse complement strand
AAGGCGCTCCAGTCGTAATCGGGGCCCACCCCTTTGGCGATAATGCCCTCAAAGGTATCTTCGGTGCGGATGATGCCGGCCTTGGTAGCCACCGCCTGGATGTGGCGCACCCCGTCGGTAAGGTCGAAGTCGGGGTAGAATTCCTGGTCTTTCGATACCGGGATTACAGATACCTGCGACATGTTGTTGTCGTAGTTGTAGATCTGGATGTGGCCGTTAAAGGCAGCTACCTTTTCGCGTATCTTGTGGCGCAGGCCCACCCCGGTCGCCAGGGCCACCAGCATCATCAGCACGCCAATGGCGATAGCGGCGATGGCAATTTTAATGATTGGCGCGGAAATGCTACTTTTATGCTCCTTGCCGCCTATGAGCCGCTTGGCGATGTACAACTCTAAATTCAAGCCCTCTCTGTGTTAGCTGCTTTCAAAAATACGCTATTTGTGGTTTTCCTCGGGTTGCTGGCCTGCGGAAGTTCGCCCGGGCAACAGCCCGACCCGGCCCCGGCGCCCCAGCCCCTCAGGGTCGGGGCCAACCGAACCGAGGCCTATTTCCCGCTCCTGCAGGGGAAACGCTTCGCCCTTGTGGCCAACGCCACCTCTGTTATTTTCAGGAACGACGGCAGCTACGTGCACCTGGCCGACAGCCTGCTGGCTGCGGGCCACGGCCCGGTTAAGGTCTTTACCCCCGAACACGGTTTCCGGGGTATGGCCGATGCGGGGGTTAAGGTCTTTACCCCCGAACACGGTTTCCGGGGTATGGCCGATGCGGGCGAAGAGGTCTCCGATACGGTAGACCGGGCCACGGGCCTGCCGCTGGTTTCCCTTTACGGGGCCAACCGCAAGCCGCAGCCCGGCCAGCTCGAAGGCCTCGACCTGGTGGTGTTCGACATCCAGGACCTGGGGGTGCGCTTCTACACCTACATCGCCACCCTGCAACTGGTCATGGAAGCCTGCGCCGAGGCCGGGGTTCCCGTGCTGGTGCTCGACCGGCCCAACCCGAATGCCGATTTTGTGGACGGCCCCGTTATGGAAGCCGTAAACCGGAGTTTCCTGGGCCTGGCCCCAGTACCCCTGGCATACGGTATGACCATTGGCGAATACGCCCGCATGCTGAACGGGGAAGGTTGGCTCGAAGGCGGCCTGCAGGCCGATCTGACCGTTATTGATCTGGAAAACTACCGGCGCGAGGAGCCCTACGAGCTCCCCATTGCCCCCTCGCCCAACATCCCCACTACGCAGGCGGCCCGCCTCTACCCCAGCCTGGGGCTTTTTGAGGGCACGCGCGTGAATGCGGGCCGGGGCACCTCCTGGCAATTCCAGTGTTTCGGGGCCCCATTCCTGGATAAAGCGTATTTTGACTTTCAATACACCCCCCAGCCCAACCCGGGGGCCAAAAACCCCAAATTCAAGGGCGAATTGTGCTATGGCCGCGACCTGCGGGAGGCCGACCCGCCCCGGGCCGTAGACCTGCGCTGGCTCCTGGAGGCGTACCGGCACCGGGCCGAAGGTTCCGAATTTTTCCTCACGGAAGGGTTTACCAAACACGCGGGTACGGCTACCCTGCAAAAGCAAATCGAAGGGGGGCTTTCCGCCGAAGAAATCCGGGCGTCATGGCAAGCCGGCCTGGAGGCCTTCAGTGCCGTCCGCGCCCGCTACCTGCGCTACCC
This sequence comes from Robiginitalea sp., assembly GCA_050289825.1. Classification (GTDB taxonomy): domain Bacteria; phylum Bacteroidota; class Bacteroidia; order Flavobacteriales; family Flavobacteriaceae; genus Robiginitalea. The sequence continues at coordinate 67,686 of JBNKGM010000011.1, read as the reverse complement.
CTGAGCCGGGGCCTTGGGCTCCTCGCCCGAATAGGTGGGCTTCCGGTATTTGTGGAAGGGCTGCTTCAACAGGCCGGTAAGGCTCGCATTTTCAACCGGGTCGGGAAACGTGTCAACCCCGTAAACGATGGCTTCCCGGTCTAGCTCCCTATACGTGCCCAGCAGGCGGTCCCAGACGGAAAAGATGTTCCCGTAATTGGAATCGGTATAGGGCAGGCGGTAATGGTGATGCACCTTGTGCATGTCGGGCGAAACCAGCACCCAGCTCAGGGCCCTGTCGACCCGGGCAGGCAGGCGGATGTTGGCGTGGGTGAATTGGGTGGCCAAAAGCGAAAGTGACTGGTAAAGCATTACAATGGCAATGGGCGTACCCGAAACAAACACCCCCGCAAGGGTAAAAAAGAACCGGATAAAACTCTCCAGCGGATGGTGGCGGTTGGCCGTGGTGGTATCGACCTCGTGGTCGGTGTGGTGCACCAGGTGGATCATCCAGAGCGGCCGCACCTTGTGCTCCACGAAATGGGGCAAATAAGCACCGAAAAAGTCGAGCAACAAGACCCCCAGCAATACGTAGGCCCAGAGCGGCAGGCCCGGCAACCAGTTGATGATGCCAAAGTCGCTGGCTACCACCCAGTCGCTGGTACGCAACAGCAAAAACGCCAGGGCGAAATTGATCACAATGGTGGTCGCCGTGAAAAAGAAATTCGGGAGGGCGTGCCGCCACTTGCGGTAGCGGAAGCGGAACAGGGGTACGGCCCCTTCAAGCAGCCAGAAAAACGTGATGCCGCACACCAGCAGCAGGCTGCGGTGGAGTGAAGGGATATTCTCAAAGTAATTCAGGACGGTTTCCATACGCCTAAAATACCCAAATTTTTACAGCCCGTGCAACCTTGCCCGGTCAGAGGTAGCCGGGCAGGCGCTTTTTCATTTCCTCAACGATGCGGAACGCCGCAGGGCAAATAGATGTGTTCTTAAGGGTCAGGGCTGTGATCTGGTGGAATTTCTTGCGGTCGGTATGCGGGTATTCCCGGCAGGCCTTCGGACGGGCATCGTAGATGTGGCAGTAATTGTCGGCCCCCAGAAACGGGCAGGGCACCTGCTGCAATACGTAGTCGCCGTCTTCGTCCAGCCGCAGGTACTGCTCTGTGAATTGCCCTGGTTTCAGCCGCAGATGGGCGGCAATACGCTCGATGTCGGCCCCGGTAAACAAAGGCCCCGTGGTTTTACAGCAATTGGCGCATTCCAGGCAGTCGGTTCGGCTGAATTCATCGTGGTGCAAGTCTTGCATCAGGGCATCGAGGGTGCGGGGTGGTCGGGCCTTGAGCTTTTTGAAAAAGCGCTGGTTCTCGTTTTTTTTGTCGGCAGCCAGTTGGGGCAGTTTCTCCAGGTCTTCGGGCATAGGGGGCGGGTTTAATTCGTACCTTGGGCTCCCGCCAAAAGTACGATTCATGGATCTATTGGGAAAGGCCCTGCTCGACCACTGGCAGGGACAAACGGCCCCCGACCTGCGCGTCCACACCTCCCTGGGGAGCGTGGAGGCCCTGTCGCCCGCTTATTTTTTCAGGCCCTTGGAAGAGATGCCCGAACTGGAACAACAGGCCCTCGGCCTGGCCGTCGGGCCTGTGCTCGACATCGGCTGCGGGGCGGGCAGCCACAGCCTGGTGCTGCAGGACAGGGGCCTGGAGTGTACGGGGCTCGATACCTCTCCGGGAGCGATTCAGGTGGCCTCCGAAAGGGGGGTTCGCCACGCGGTTTGTGAAAATATTTGGGAATTCAGGTCGGGAAAATATGCCACTTTGTTGTTATTAATGAACGGGGTCGGCCTGGCCGGTACCCTGGCCCGGTTGCCGGCGTTTCTGGAGCACCTGGCCTCCCTGCTGAGCCCGGGCGGGCAAATTTTGCTCGATTCAAGCGACCTGATCTACCTCTTTGAGGAAGACGCTGACGGCGGGGTATGGGTGCCGGCAGACCAGGCCTATTACGGGGAAATGCGCTACCGGTGGCAGTACAGGGGCAAAAAAGACAAGCGCTTTCCCTGGCTGTTTGTAGACTACCCCACCCTGGCGGCCGCAGCGGCCCGTGCCGGCCTGTTAGCCGAGCGGGTTGCCCTGGGGCCCCATTACGATTACCTGGCGCGCCTGGTGAGGCCGGCATACCAGAACCCGGTAAAAAACGTTTGATATGAAAAAGATGTATATGCGACTTACACCGAAGCTGCTAGCTATCCTGTTGCTGGCACTGCTGCTGGGCAATTGTTCCAAGGATTCTGAACCAACACCCGATCCGATCGACCGGTCGGCCAACCTGCTTGCGGCCGGGGAAAGCTCGGGAGATTTGCTGACCAATGCCGATTTCGACGAACTGATCATACAGATTGCCTATGTGGAAGGGTTCCGCCCCAGCGACCTGGCCCTGGGCGACCTCCGGGAATTTCTGATGCTGCGCACCTATAAAAACAATGTCCGGTTCGAATTCCTGCCCCTGCCCTCCCCGAACGAGGCTACCTTAACACTACAGGAAATCGCCTCCCTCGAAAACGAAAACCGCACCGTCTACAACGACGGGCGCACCCTGGGCCTCTATATCTATTTTGCCGATGCCCCTTCAGACACCGACGACCCGAGCGGGAACACCTTTACCCTGGGGGCGGTGTACCGCAACACTTCCATGGTATTGCACGAGGTTACCATTCGCGAACTGGCTTCCAAAAGCGCGGTGATCAGCACCGCCGCAGCCGAGGCGGCCACCCTGACCCACGAATTCGGCCACCTGTTCGGTTTGGTCGACCTGGGCACCCCGGAGGTGAACCCACACGAAGACCCCGACGCCGCCAACCATTGCCTGGAAGACGGATGCCTTATGGTGGCATCGCTGGAATTTACCACCGGATTGGTCAAAACCATGGAAGCCCGGGCGGCTAAAAACCTCACGGTGGTGCCCGATATGGGCCCGGAATGCCTCCGCGACCTGCAGGCCGCCGGGGGGCGCTGAGCGCCGGTCAGGGAATATTCAGGTATTTATGGGTCTGGAGCGACACCCGCCACCTGGGGTGCGCCATTACATAGTCTACGATAAGGGGGGTAACCTTCTCGCGCACGCTCCATTCGGGCTGCAGGAACAGCTGGCAATCCGGCCCAACCCGGGCAGCCTGCTCTTCGGCAAAGGCAAAATCGTGTTTGTTGTAGACAATTACCTTGAGTTCGTTGGCCCGGGAATATATTTCGTCAAGCGGCAACTTCGTCTTTTTGGGCGAGAGGCAAATCCAGTCCCAGTGCCCGCTTAAGGGGTAGGCCCCCGAGGTTTCGATATGGATTTTCATGCCCTGCTCCCTAAGGGCGGCGGTAAGCGGGCCCATGTTCCAGGTGAGGGGTTCGCCCCCGGTTACCACGATGGTGTCTGAATAGCGTGCCGCCTCTTCCACAATGGGCCCGATGGCGGTGGGTGGGTGCAGGTCGGCGTTCCAGCTCTCCTTGACGTCGCACCAATGACACCCCACATCGCATCCGCCCACGCGGATAAAATAGGCGGCTTTCCCGGTGTGGAAGCCTTCGCCCTGTATGGTGTAGAAAGCCTCCATCAGGGGGAGCATAACCCCCTGGTTTACCTGCTGCAGTATCGCCCCTTTTTCCATGCGGCAAAGATAGCCAAAAACCCCGGCGGCCGCACAGGGGGAAAAAGTCGGCAACAGGGGGCGCACTTCCTGCGAATTCTGCTACTTTTACAGCAAAGTTGTGCCTATGAAGTCTGCCGAATCTTTCCGGGAAGCCATCGAAAACGGGTATCAGTGCAAGGGGGAATCCATCGTGGTGGGAGCTGCCATGCTCAATGGGGAGCCCCTGACGGGCGCCCACGTTAAGATACCCCTGAAGACCCTGAACCGCCACGGCCTCATTGCCGGCGCCACCGGTACCGGAAAAACCAAATCGCTGCAGGTGCTGGCCGAAAACCTGTCGCTCCAGGGCATCCCGGTGCTGCTCATGGACCTCAAGGGCGACCTGAGCGGCCTGGCCCAGCCCAGCCCCGGCCACCCCAAGATTGACCAGCGCATGGCCCAGATCGGCCTGGAATTCAAGCCCCAGGCTTTTCCGGTCGAAATAATGACCCTCTCAGAGCAGGACGGGGTAAAACTCCGCGCCACCGTTTCAGAATTCGGGCCGGTGCTGCTCTCGCGCATTCTGGACCTGTCGGAAGCCCAGGAAGGGGTGATGGCTGTGATCTTTAAATACTGCGACGACAACAAACTGCCCCTGCTCGACCTGAAAGACCTCAAAAAGGTGATGCAATACGCCACAGGCGAGGGCAAAAAGGAATTCGAATCGAGCTACGGGCGGCTGAGCACCAGCTCCACGGGCACCATCTTGCGGAAGGTCATTGAGCTTGAGCAGCAGGGGGCCGAGCTGTTTTTCGGGGAGAAATCCTTCGAGGTAGACGACCTGACGCGGGTAGACGAGCAGGGACGCGGATATATCAACATCATCCGCCTTACCGACATCCAGGACCGGCCCAAGCTCTTCTCGACCTTTATGCTGAGCCTGCTGGCCGAAATCTACAGCAGCTTCCCCGAGCAGGGCGACAGCGAACGACCCGAGCTGGTACTGTTCATAGACGAGGCCCACCTCATCTTCAGGGAAGCCTCACGGGCCCTGCTCGACCAGATCGAAAACATCGTAAAACTCATCCGCTCCAAGGGCGTGGGCCTGTATTTTGTGACCCAGAACCCTACCGACGTGCCCAATGAAGTGCTGGCCCAGCTGGGCCTTAAGATCCAACACGCCCTGCGCGCCTTTACCGCCCAAGATCGCAAGGCCATCAAGCTCACGGCCGAGAACTACCCGCTTTCGGACTACTACGACACCAAAGAGGTACTCACCGCCTTGGGCATTGGCGAAGCCCTGGTAACAGCCCTTGACGAGAAGGGCCGGCCCACCCCCCTGGCCGTAACCATGATGCGGGCCCCCATGAGCCGCATGGACATCCTGACCGACAGCGAACTCAGCGACCTTGTCGGCCGCTCGAAGCTGGTTTCCAAATACCGGGATACCGTAGACCGCGAAAGCGCCTACGAAATACTCGGGGCGAAGATCGAACGGGCAGAGGCAGAGGCCGATCGGCAGCGCGAGCGTGAACCGGCCGGCCGATCGACTTCAACCAGCCGCCGGTCTACCCGCCAGGACCCTGTGGTGAAGGTGCTTACCAGTGCCACCTTTATAAGGGGCGTGCTGGGCATCCTCAAAAAAGTAATGCGATAACGAATCCCTTCTTTAACGAACCTGCACTCCATGAAAAAAGTAATTCTGCTGGCACTGGCAGGTGCCCTGCTGCTGACCAACTGCAAAACCGACAGCGAAGACCCCTTTGATATTGTCCCCGACCGGGTGGGGAAACTGCATCGGGATAACACCATGGGCCAGTTAGACAGCATTTTCAGGGCCGATTCGCTGGTGCGCGACACCACCCGGCTGAAACTGGGCAACAACAACAAGATCGAAGTGTTTGAAAAAGGCGGCAAATTGCTGCTCACCCTGAGCCCGGCTGCAGACACCCTGGGGCGCATCGGCAATGTGCGCATCCACGATGTGCGTTACCAGACCGAGACCGGCCTTACCCTGGCCAGCACCTTCGGGGAAATCAAATCAAAAGCCGAGGTCCGCAAGGTGATTACCTCCCTGAACAACCTGGTGGTGCTGCTCAAGGGCAGCGATGTGTATTTCACTATTTCCCGGGAAGACCTCCCGCCCAGCCTGCGGTATACCCCCGACCCGGTGGAGCTCGTCCAGATACCCGATACCGCCCCGGTCAAGTACATGATGGTGGGATGGGATTAAGCAATAAAGGCGAAAGTTTTGGCTGGGGACACCCCTAAAGTGGGCCCCTTTTCGTAATTTTAAGGTGTTCTGCCCACCCCCTTTCCCGGGGGGTGCGGATTCACCTCTAAAATGCCCGTCATGGAGAACCGATCGCTCATAGACGCGCTTACCGCTCTGTACCGCCAAATCCTGAATCAACAGGCCCAGGCCAACGAAATTGCAGATTCCGTCCATCCCGACTTCCGCCTCAGCGCCCTGAACCTCTACCATTACCTGATCTTGCGCAGCTCTGACCTGAGAGACCTGCACGACCCCCTTTCTGACCTGGGGGTATCGTCCCTGCGTTCGGCAGAGGGGTATGTATTGCGCAACCTGCACCACGTGGTGCGGAACCTTAACCACATCGCAGGCACCCCCTGGGACGAGCCGCTTCCCCACTCCACCATCGGGTACCGCGAAAGCAAGGAGCTCCTGTGGGAGCAAACGGCCCGCCTTTTTGGCCGGCCGGGCGCCCAGCAGCGTACCGAAATCATGGTTACCCTCACCCCTGCCATGGTTACAGACCCCGCCCAACTGGCCGAGCTGGCCCAAAGCGGCATGAGCGTGGCCCGGATAAACCTGGCCAAAGACGATGAATCGGTTTGGCAGGGCATGGTGGAAGCCGTGCACCAGGCCGGGGAAGCAACGGGCCGGGTAGTGCGCATCTACATGGATTTGGGCGGGCCGAAAATCAGGACGCTGTTGCCCCAGGGCTGTGGCCCACTGCCCCTGCAAAACGGCAGCCGTTTCTGGATCCAGGAAGCCCCGGTTACCGGCGCTGAATTCGAGGCGGCCCTGGCCGACACAAGCGGTCAAACCCCCATTCGCATCAACAGCACCCTGCCCGATATCCTCGACCGGCTGGAGCGGGGAGACCTCATCTATTTGGACGACGGCCTGGTGCGGGCCCACGTGGTTGCCCGCGAAGGCGATGCCGTTCAGATAGAGGTGTTGCACACCCACATGGGCAAACTCAAAAGCAACAAGGGCATCAACATTCCCGGTCGCGACCTGCAGCTGCCCTCCCTTACCGAAAGCGACCTGGCCACCCTGCCCTTTGTAGCGCGCCATGCCGACCTGATGGGGTACTCCTTCGTGAACAAACCCGAAGACGTCAGGCACCTGTACCGCGAACTGGACCGCCTGGGGGCCAAAGACCTCGGGGTGGTCTTTAAGATCGAAACCCCCATGGCCTTCGACAACCTGCCCCATATTTTGCTGGAGGGGATGAAGCGCAACCGCATCGGGGTGATGATTGCCCGGGGCGACCTGGCGGTGGAACTCGGTTTTGACCGGATCTCGGAGGTGCAAAGCGAAATCCTCTGGTTCTGCGAGGCCGCCCACGTACCGGTGATCTGGGCCACACAGGTGCTCGACACCCTGGCTAAAACCGGCATAGCCACCCGGGCCGAAATCAGCGATGTTACCCTGGGCACGCGCACCGAATGCGTCATGCTCAACAAGGGCGCCCATATTCTGGAAGCTGTAAAAATCCTGAAAATCATCCTGGGGCGCATGCAGGCGCACACCTCCAAGAAAAAGGACGCCCTGCGTGAGCTCAACGTGGCCAAACGGAGCCTGGAACGCCTGCGGAAATCGCCGGTGTTGTAGCCCACATCGAACCACGCCCCAATATCGCTGGCCTTAAAAGCCAGAAATTGTGTATCTTTTATAGCCGCGATCCGTCGCGAAACACTAAAACCCACACCATGCGTTTTGCACTGCCAACCTTGCTCACCCCACCCCTTGTAATCCTCTGCCTTACCCTCCCCGCCCATGGGCAGGCACAGAGCCCCCCAACCGGTGATTTCCAGGCCCACCAAGACATCGGCGCGGTGCGCCACCCGGGTACGGCCGGGTATGATCCCCAAACCGGTATATACCGGCTCACCGGTTCCGGAACCAATATGTGGGGTACGTCCGACGAATTCCAGTATGCCTGGAAAAGCGTGCAGGGCGATTTTATACTCCGGGCCGAGATGGCTTTTGAAGGGGAGGGAGTAGACCCCCACCGGAAGATCGGGTGGATCGTGCGCGAAAGCCTGCGGCCAGACGCCGCCCATGTAAATGCTAGCGTGCACGGCGATGGCCTTACCTCCCTGCAGTTCCGCCGGGCCACGGGGGCCGAAACCGAGGAAGTAATATCAGAGGTGAAGGGGCCGGATGTGGTGCAGCTCGAACGGCGGGGAAATACCTTTACCCTTTCGGTGGCGCATATGGGCGAACCTTTTCAATCGGTGAGCACCGAGCTGGAGCTCGACAGCGAGCTTTTCGCCGGGGTGTACGTGTGTTCGCACAACCCCGATGCGGTAGAGGCTGCCACCTTTAAAAACGTGCGTATCGTGAAGCCTGAAGCCCCGGGCGACACCCCCTATCGCGACTACCTGGGCAGCCGGCTCGAGGTGCTCGACCTGCAGACAGGCCTGCGGAAGGTGCTGGCTTATTTTGCCCACAGCATCCAGGCCCCGAACTGGACCCCGGATGGCAAGACCCTTATCTACAACTCCAACGGGTACCTCTACCGGTACGACCTGGCCGGCGGGCAAATAGCCGTGCTCAATACCGGCTTTGCCAACCGCAACAACAACGACCACGTGCTGCTGCCCGACGGCTCGCGCATCGGCATCAGCCACCACAACGACGCCGACCAGGGCGTTTCTTCCATCTACCACCTGCCCATAGAAGGCAGCGACACCCCTGTAAAGGTTACCGGCGAAGGCCTGGGTGCCTCGTACCTGCACGGCTGGTCGGCCGACGGGAAGACCATGCTATTCACAGGGAATCGAAACGGACAGTACGACATTTACGCCGTTGAAGTGGCAACGGGCAGGGAAACCCGGCTCACCAACGAGAAGACCCTCGACGACGGTTCCGAATTCAGCCCCGACGGCAAATGGATCTACTTCAACTCAAACCGCACGGGCACCATGCAGATCTGGCGGATGCGCCCCGACGGGTCGCGACAGGAGCAACTCACCACCGACGAACTTAACGACTGGTTCCCCCACGTTTCCCCCGACGGGAAACAAGTGGTCATGATCACCTTCCCCAAGGAGGTGCCCTCGGGCGACCATCCTTTCTACAAGCACTGCATGCTCCGCATCATGCCTTTTGAAGGCGGGCAGCCCCGCACCATCGCCTATGTGTACGGGGGGCAGGGCACCATTAATGTGCCGAGCTGGTCTCCCGACGGGCGCTATATTGCCTTTGTAACCAACTCCGACTGAGGGCGGGCGGTTTCCAGGGGGGAGGTTGGTTGATATATTCACCTGCTTTGCCGTACTTTTGCAGGGCTAAATCCAACCCTAATCTGGAATCAGAACCCATGGCAAAACTGCATTCCCTGCTCCGTCCCCTGGTAGCCAAAGCCCTTGGCCTGTATCTGAACGTTCTGGCATACATAAGCCCCTCCCGGGCAGCCCGGAAGGCCTTCTTTATTTTCTGTAAGGTTCGCAAAGGCCGGGTTACACCCCTGCAGAAAGACTACCTGGAATTGGCTCGTTCTTCAGTGCAAGAAGTGGCCGGCCACCAGATACAGACCTACCAGTGGCCGGGCCAGGGGCCGCGGGTCTTGCTCATCCACGGGTGGGAGAGCAACACCTTCCGCTGGCGCAACCTCATCGGCTTTTTGCGCGAAGCCGGCTTCCATATTATAGCCTTCGACGCACCGGCACACGGCTATTCGAGCGGCAGCTACCTGCATGTGCCCCTGTATACCCAATGCGTGGAGCATATGGTGCAAACCTACGACCCCAAACACATTATCGGCCATTCGGTCGGGGGTATGACGGCCCTGTACCACGCGCACCGGCACCCGAACCACAAGGTGGAGAAAATAGTTACCATCGGTTCGCCTTCTGAGTTCTATGAGATCATGGAAAATTACCAGCAGATCCTCGGGTTCAGCAACCGGGTAATGCAGGCGCTCGACCGTTTTATTTATGAAGAATTCGGGTTTCATGTGCACGAATTCTCCACTTCGCTCTTTGCCGCCGGAAACCCCAAAAAAGGGTTGCTGCTGCACGACCGCCTGGACGCCATAACGCCCTTTCACGCCTCCCAGAAAGTGCACGACGCCTGGCACGACAGCGTGCTCATTTCTACCGAGGGGCTGGGCCATTCCATGCACCAGGAGAGCGTGAACCGCCAGATTGTTTCCTTCCTGGAGGCCAGCTAGGGCGGTTATTCTTGCAGGGATTGCTTTCGGATTTGAGCAAGGCTTTTTCGTACATTAGCCGCAAATCAAACGCCATGCAAAACATCACCCCCTTCCATGTGGCCATCCCGGTCCACAACCTGGCCGAGTGCCGGAAATTCTACAACGAGGTTTTGGAGTGTGAGGAAGGACGCAGCAGCGACCATTGGGTCGATTTTAGCCTGTTCGGCCACCAGGTGGTCATCCACTACAAACCCAAATCGGAAGCCGAGTTGCACACCAACCCTGTTGACGGGAAGGATGTGCCTGTGCCCCATTACGGGGTGGTGCTGCCCTGGGACACCTTCCACAGTTTCGCCAAAAAGCTGCAGGACAAAGGGGTGTCGTTTGTGATTGAACCCTACATCCGCTTCAAGGGACTGGTGGGCGAACAAGCCACCATGTTCTTTCTTGACCCAGCCGGAAATGCCTTGGAATTCAAGGCCTTTCGCGATATGGGTCAGCTATTCGCCAAATAAGCCGCCTACTCCCGGTCGGGCTTTTTGTCAAACCGCTTCCGAAGGGCCAGGTACAGGCCGTAAATGAGCCCGAAAACCAGGGCATACTGCCCTTCCCGAAGCAGGGTTTCAGAGGCCAGGCTCCGCTCCAGCAGCAGTTTGAACCCGAAAAACAAGAGGGCCCCGGCAATGGCCTGGGCGATGATGCGCTGCGTGCTCATACCTATTGCGACCAGGCCGTTGGAACCCGGTCCCAACGGTGTTGTTTAAGGGTTTTCACCAGGTCGGCAGGCAGCCCGCGTCCGTCGCTGGTAGCCGTGTTGGCCAAAACGTTGCGGCTTTTGCGCATACCGGGGATGATGGTGGCCACGTCCCGGTTTTCCAAAATGAATCGCAGGGCCATCTCGGCCATGGTCATGCCGGCCGGCACCAGGGGGCGCAGCAAGTCGGCCCGGTCGGCGCTGGCATTCAGGTTTTCGGGCACAAAATAGGTGCCCCTCCAGTCTCCCTTCGGGAAAACGGTCTGGCGGGTAATTGTGCCGGTGAGCGTTCCTTCATCGAAAGGCACCCGGGCGATCACGGCAATACCGTGCTCCCGGCAGTACGGGAAAAGCACGTCTTCAGGAGCCTGATCAAAGATGTTGTAGATTACCTGTACGGCATCGAGCAAACCGGTCTTAAGGGCCCTGATCCCATTCTCGGGCTCCCAGCGGTTCATGCTGATACCCATGGCAGCCACCTTGCCCGCTTTTTTAAGGTCTTCCACCGCCCGTTGCCATTCATCCCTGTCGGCCCAGCCGTCGTCCCAGGTATGGAACTGCATCAGGTCGATTTGCTCCATTTTGAGGTTAGACAGGGTTTTCTCGGTGTATTCCACGATATGGCTGGCGGGGTAGCTCTCCTCCAGGGTGTATTCCGGTTTGGCTGGCCAGCGGAAGTTTTTCGGGGGAATCTTGCTGGCGGTGTACAATTTCTTGTTCGCGTGGCGCCTTACAAGCCTGCCCAGCAGGCGTTCGCTGTGCCCTTCGCCGTAACCCCAGGCCGTATCGAAAAAGGTTACACCCTGCTCCACGGCCAGGTCGAGGGATTTTTCAGATTCGCTGTCGTCTGAGCCCTTCCAGCCCGCCATGCCCCACATGCCGTAGCCGATTTCACTCACTTGCCAGCCTGTTCTGCCGAATGTTCTTGAAAGCATCTTTATTTACTTGTTTTTGTGTTCGTTCCGATAGTGTTCCCTGAGGAAATCTTCGGCAAAATCATTGGTGAGGTCGCGCACTACCGAATGCACATGGTTGGCATCGTTCTGGGTGTTGTCGTACTCTATAATGAGCATGGGCCCCTGAATGCGGTAGTAGTGCGGCTCTCCCCAACTGGTGCCCCCGGCCCAGGCAAAATGGAGGTTTTCCAGCCCGGCCTCGGTGATCTTCCTGCGGAAGGACTCTGAGAACTCAAAGATATAATTCCCTATATAGACTTCCAACAAATCGCGCAGGGCGGCCTGCTGGGCCGTTGTCAAATCGGTATAGGCGATGCCCATGGGCTCCAGGAGTGAAACCTCCCGGTTGGTGCCGGTAAAAATTTCTTTCGGGGCCGTTTCGGAAAAGAGCGCCTGGGCCGCCTGGACCTCCGAAAGGGAATTGAACAGGCCGAGCCCCAGGGTACTCTCAAGCTTGAGCACCTGTTTGCCCCGGTCGGGCTCAATCGGCACCACGGCCGGGTTGGAGCCGAAGAAGGAAGGGGTGGCCGAAACCACCCGCCCGGTAACCGAGGTAAAGTTGAGCGTTATGTGGTGTCCTTCGAAGCGCCAGCCCCAGGGGGTGTCGGGCGAAGGCTCTCCGAACAAACAGAAATGGTAGTTCATCGGGTCGCGTACCGGGGAGCCGTCGGGAAAGGTATATTTTTCACCCATGGCCAGCAGCACGTTTTCCAGATCCATGATGTCGGTGGTCTTGCGGTAGCCTTCCTCGCTCAGGCTGGCCCTAAGCAGGGCCATGGCTGCCTGCTTCTGGGCTTCGTTAAAGTCGTGGAAGGTAGGCCCTTTCCGCTCCATGGGCACGAAGTGAAAGTTCTCCCGCTCGGCATCGGCCATGGTAAATTGGGCCTGCTGCCGCAGCTCAGGGGTGAGGCTGTTTAAAAAATCCTGAGCCTTTTCAGAAAGGTCCTGGGCAGCCAGCCCGCCCCAGAACAGGCAGGCCGCCAGACAGACAAGAAACGATTTCATTTTGGTTTGGTTTTGGTTGGCCGCATTAATATACGAAAAGCACCCGTTTACCCCAGATGCTTTTCAAAACAAAGGCTGTTTTCCACTCCGGCGTAGGGGCCAAAATTGGGTATGCGCCGAAAGCCGTGCTTTTCGTACAGGGCAATGGCCTCGGGTTGTCGCCGGCCCGTTTCCAGCACACAGCGGGCAAAACCGTCGGCGGCTGCCCACGCTTCGAGGCTGCGGAGCACCTGCCCGGCAACCCCCCGGCCCCGGCAATCGGGCCGGGTATACATGCGTTTGATTTCCAGGGCATCGGGGCCAAAGGCCTTGAGGGCCCCGCAGCCCGCGGCCTGTCCGTTCAGATAGACCACCACGGCCCGGTCGAGTCCGGCCAACCCATTGTACTGGTGGTAAAAGGCATGCTCGGCCCCGTCGCGCCGGGCCAGTTCGGCGTCGAGCCCGGCCACCAGCTGCCGGAAGTCTTCATTTTCAGAGGTAGTCTGAAGAATGTCTGTTTGGTTTTCCATTGTTTGAATTAACCCAGGTTCAACCCCCGTCGGCGCACCCAGTAGAAGGCGAAGATGAGGTTGGGCACCCAGCAAAGCCAGGCCACCAGTTTATACGCCGGGAGAAAAGCGCCGAAAAACAGCACGAGCAGCGGCATCCAAAGGCGCAGGGTAACGGCTGCAAAACAGGCCGCATAACTGTAAACCATCCAGGCGCCGTGCCCTGAAAAATCGCGTTTCTGTACGGCAGCATAGGCGCGAAGCGTAAAAAAAATCCAGACCAGGCCCAACAGGAAAAACCCGGTTCCGGGCACCCACCCCCCTGTGGCGAAAAACGCCAGGTATACCCCGCAACTTCCGCTGGCCAGCACCGAGACCAGGTATACCAGCCCCATGCGGCGATGCCAGGGCAGGTACTTCCTGCGCAGGGTCCGGCTGAACTGGGTCCAGCCGGTGAGCAGGGCAAGGCCCCCGAAGGAGATATGCCCGTAAAAGGCGGTTTGCCAGGCAACATCGGCCAGCAGGGCCTCGCTTTTCGACGCCAGCAACCCCACCTCGGGGCCGGCGAACAGGTACATCAGGGGGTAAAATCCAATGGCGATGGCCAGCAGGCCGAAGGCGACCCACGCAAACTGATTGGCCGATTTCAAAAATCCCATGGCAACAAGGTTGGGTTACCGGTAACGCCAGCTGCTCAGGTCGGCCCCGGCCGGGGCCGACTTGGCGATGCGCTCCATAATTTTGGGGACGTACATGCTGTTGTAGCGCAACCGGCTGATGTGGTTGGGCTGACTGGGGTCGCCGTTCCAGCAGTGTTCGGCCCGGTCGCCGTAGGCTACCTCCCCTTCGTAGTAGGGGTCGGTGGTGCTTTCCAGGAAATCTTCCATCAGGTACACCGCATTGTTCAGGTAGTAATTGTCCATATCGCCGCAATAGATGTGGATCTTGCCGCGGAGTTTGGGCCCGAGTTTCGCCCAGTCGCGTTCCAAAATGTAACGCAGGTCGAAGTTTTCCTGCCAATAGGCAGCCACTTCCTGGTCGATCTCGCCGGTCTGCTTGTCAAAGAGGCGTTTCGGGTACCCGTCTTCGCCCTGGGGGGAATAGGTGGCCTCCCAGATGTCCCACTGCTGGCCCGACCGGCTCTTGTCGCCCAACACCAGTTCAAGGTGGTTGTCTTCGCGCACCGTATTCTGGATCTGCCCCAGGTAATTCCGGTGGGAAGGGATTTCGAGCTGCTTGTAGGTGCTGTTGTAGTAGTAGGCGTTTTTGTTCCCGTAGATGTCGACCAGGGTGTACGCCCTGAAATCGATGGGATCCGGGCAGGCGGCAAAACAGCCGTTGTACTCATCGGGATACATCACCTGTACGGCCAGGGCTTCCCAGCCTCCGGTTGAGCCGCCGTAGAGGAAACGCGACCAGCCCTGCCCCTGCCCCCGGAACTGCTGTTCGATATAGGGGATGAGCTCGTGGGTAATGGCGTCTCCATAGGGCCCCTGGCTGGCCGAATTCACGGCATAGGAATCGTCGTAATACGGGGTCGGGTGCTGGATCTCAATGATCAGGAAGCGCGGGAAATCGGGTGCATTCCAGCGCTGGTAAAAGTCGTAAGCCTCCTGTTGCTGGATAATGTTATACCCTTTGACGTCGAAGCGCGCCGCATAATCGGGCTCCAGGTTGGGGTCGGGGGGCGTGGTGCGGAACCCGCCGAAATCGGCCGGGAAGTGGCCGTGGAAAATCATGAGCGGGTACCTGGCCTCAGGGTGTTCCTCGAAGCCTTTCGGCAGCAGCACGTGGGCCCCCAGGTACATGTCGCGGCCCCAGAAGGCCGAGAGTTTCTCGGAGCGGATCTTCAGGTGCTTGATCCAGGGGGTGTCTTCGGGTTCGGGGATGGGCGGAATTTTCTGGTCCATAACCAGTTGCAGGCCCTGTATGCCCTTTTCGGTTACGGTGACCTCCACCGGCTGGCTGTACAGGTTTCCGGGGGATCGGTTCCACTGCTGGCCCTCCCCGTTGTCCATGGGTAGTTTCACGGTTTGCCCGGTGGCCAGGTGAAAGGTCTCATACACATGCAGCAGGGCCTGGGCGCGGTAGGTGCCGGGTGGCACATCGGCCAGGCTGGCAAAGGGAAAGCCGAATTGGGAAGCGTCGAAAGTAACCGCCTGCCCCGGTTTCATGCCTTCCACATTCATCCCGAAGATAAGCTGGCCATTAAGGCCCGGGTTAATCTGGAACCGCGGTTCGGCCGTGGAGTCGTTGGAGAGCATCAGCAAGAGCCGCCCGTCGAGCGCAGAGTCGCCGACCGATTCGGCAAAGCTCACGCCTATTTCAACCGCGGGCCCTGCGGCGGGGCCGTTCTGGCAGGCTGCCAGCAACACCAAACTGAAAACAAGGAAGAAAGAAGTGCGCATATCGGACAAAATTTTTAAAAAAGATACTCCTTTTTGGCGTGAGTACAAGCAGGGGAATAGCAGGGCGTGCGCGCAACCGTTTGTCGAAAAAAAATACGAGCGCTTCGAAGCAAGGCGTTATAGAGAGAAAGCCCCTCAAATTTTGACGCTATGAAGAAAATTGCCTTTGGATTGCTGGCCGTACTCCTGGCCGGGTTCCTCAACAGCTGTACCAATGACGAAACCGATTCGGAGTTCGAAACCCTGAACCCCTCCGAACAGCAGCAACAGACCGCCTAAACGCGGGCCCTGTGGCGCTGCCTGGCCAGCAGGGTATTCTTGAGCAGCATGGCTATGGTCATGGGGCCAACCCCGCCTGGCACGGGCGTAATGAATGACGCTTTTTTACTGACGGCCTCAAAATCGACATCGCCGCAAATATAATACCCCCGCTCGCGACTGGCATCGGGTACGCGGGTAATGCCCACATCTACCACCACCACGCCTTCTTTTACCATGTCGGCCTTTAAAAAGTTGGGCACCCCCAGGGCCGAAACAATGATGTCGGCCTGACGGGTAATTTCAGGCAGGTTGCGGGTGCGGCTGTGGGCCAGGGTAACCGTGGCATTGGCCCCCTCCCCTTTCTGGCTCAACAAAATGCTGATCGGCCGGCCGACGATATTGCTGCGCCCGATCACCACGGCGTGCTTCCCGGAAGTCTCCACCTTGTAGCGGCGCAGGAGTTCCATAATCCCGTAAGGGGTTGCCGAAATGAAGCTTTCGAGCTCCAGGGCCATCTTCCCGAAATTGGCCGGGTGAAAGCCGTCTACGTCTTTGTCGGGGCTTACCGCGAGTAGAATTTTTTGCTCATCGATGTGTTTGGGCAGCGGCAGTTGTACAATATACCCGTCGATATCGGGGTTTGCGTTTAGCTCAGCCACCAGGTCGAGCAATTCGGCTTCAGTTGTGCTTTCAGGCAGTTGCTTGAGGGTCGATTCAAAGCCGATGCGCTGGCAGGCCCGCACCTTGCTGCCGACATAGGTAAGGCTGGCGCCGTCGCTGCCCACGATAACGGCGGCCAGGTGGGGCACCTTCTCGCCCCGCTTGATCATTCCGGCCACCTCGGCCGCGATTTCGTCTTTAATCTGGTCTGAGATTTTCTTACCGTCAAGCAGGGTCATGAGGTTGGAATTTGGAATTGGTGTTTTGGGATTTCGCCCCTTCAAGGGCGCATGTTTTGCATCATTTGCATCATCTTCTTGCCGCCCCCGCCCTGCATCATCTTCATCATCTTGCTCATCTGGTCGAACTGCTTGAGCAGTTGGTTCACCTCCTGCAGGCTGGTGCCGCTGCCCATGGCAATGCGCTTCTTGCGGCGGGCGTCGAGCACAGCCGGGTTGGAGCGTTCATCGGGGGTCATCGAATAGATGATGGCCTCGATGTGCTTGAAGGCGTCGTCGTCGACATCAAGGCCCTTCAGGGCTTTGCCCGCGCCAGGGATCATGCCGATAAGGTCTTTCATGTTCCCCATCTTCTTGATCTGGTGAATCTGGCTCAAAAAGTCGTCGAAGCCGAATTTATTCTTGGCTATTTTTTTCTGGATGCGGCGCGCCTGTTCTTCGTCGAACTGTTCCTGGGCCCGTTCGACCAGCGAGATTACGTCGCCCATCCCCAGGATGCGGTCGGCCATCCGATCGGGGTAGAACACGTCGAGGGCTTCCATTTTCTCGCCCGTACCAATAAACTTGATGGGTTTGTCGACTACCGATTTGATGGAAATGGCGGCCCCGCCCCGGGTATCCCCGTCGAGCTTGGTGAGCACCACCCCGTCGAAATCGAGCACGTCGTTGAAGGCCTTGGCCGTGTTCACGGCATCCTGCCCGGTCATGGCATCGACCACAAAAAGCACTTCCTGGGGCTTAACGGCATCGCGGATGCCGGCGATCTCATCCATCATTTCCCGGTCTACCGCCAGGCGCCCCGCGGTATCAATGATCACCACATTGTGCCCGTTGGCTTTGGCGTGGGCGATGCCCGCCTGGGCAAGCGCCACCGGGTTTTTGTTTTCCTTGTCGGAATAGACCGCCACCCCGATCTGTTCGCCCACCACGTGCAACTGGTCAATAGCCGCCGGACGGTATACGTCGCAGGCCACCAGCAGCGGGTTTTTGCTTTTCTTGGTTTTGAGGAAATTGGCCAGCTTCCCAGAAAAGGTGGTTTTACCCGAGCCCTGGAGCCCCGACATGAGGATGACCGCCGGGCTGCCCGTCAGGTTGATGCCCTCGGAACTGCCGCCCATGAGCTCGGTGAGCTCGTCTTTGACGATTTTCACCATGAGCTGGCCCGGTTGCAGTGTGCTCAGCACGTTCTGCCCGATGGCCTTCTCCTTCACCCGGTTGGTGAATTCCTTGGCGATCTTGAAGTTGACGTCGGCATCGAGCAGGGCCCTGCGGATCTCTTTGGTGGTCTCTGCTACGTTGATCTCGGTGATCTGCCCGTGCCCCTTGAGCACGTGCAGGGCCCGATCGAGTTTTTCGCTTAGATTTTCAAACATCGGCTTTCCTCGTTTTTAAGGTCTCGCAAAGATAGTGATTGGTAGTGGAATGGGGAAGGCATAGGCTGCAGTTTGCAGGAGCAGCAGGGCGCGGATAATCAGCCAATTTGGCAATTGGCGGATTGGTACAAGGGGTAAGTCTCAAAGTGAGCCGGGCGGTTGGGGTTGTACCCCCCACCCAATCGCAAGTTAGCCCTTCAGGCTGCAAGCTCAAACCAGTCGACCAGAACCGGAAAAGCCAGGAAATTCCTTCACCAGTCTTATTCACTCGCCTTACCGGGCTCGAACAACTCCGGCAGGGGATGTCCGGTAGCGCTTTCCGGTTGGGGAATATTCAAATAACGGGCCAGGGTGGGGGCAATATCGATGGGGTGTACCCTACGCTCTGAAGCGCCGTTCGGCACGCCCGCGCCAAACCAGAGCAGGGGCACATGGGTATCCCACTCATATCCGGAACCATGCTGGGTGCCACGAACCTTGGTTATCGGCGTCCTGTAATCATAAGTGGCCAAATAACCGGGCTCATACACCAGCAATACGTCTCCGGACCTATCTGCGTAAAAGCCATTCTGAGCCATGGCTTGCAGGCCAGAATCGAATTTGTTCTCTCTAAGTTCGGTTGCCGTAAGGGCGTAGCGGACACCGGGTTGTTCCTTCATAAAGTCGGCCACGGCCTGTTGCATCTCGAGGAGGGAAACCCCCTTTTCGGCGATCAGGGCATGGTCGAGGTAAATTTCTTCCGTCCCGAAGGATTCAATCCAATTGAAGGCGCCATATTTGAGGGACAGCGAAAAATTCAGGCTGTGCTCAAACCGGGGGATCACCGCCAGGCCGGCAGGCAAACCCTTCTCGACGGCATAGGATACCACGGGTTGCGCACCGTGGTCTGAGGTAAGGAAAAGCAGGTATTCCCCCTTGCCCACCTCCTGGTCTAGGACCTGGAGCAGCTCGGCAATATCCCGGTCAAGCCTCAGGTACATGTCTTCCACCTCCACGGACTGGGGCCCGAAGGTGTGGCCGGCCAAATCGGTACTGGAAAAACTGATGCAAAGGGCATCGGTGATTTCATCCTTGCCCAGCTGTTCCGCGCGCAGGGCGCGAATGGCGAAATCCTTTAACAGCGTATTGCCGAAAGGGGTGACCCATAACACCCCCAGATAGGGTTCATTTTCCTCATAGGCATCCCGGATGGCTGCCATGTCATATGGGAAAACGGGGGCCTCCTTGCCCCGCATCACCGACTCGTAACCATTGTCGTCCGGAGCGCTCTCATCGTATTCCTCCATGGGAAGCAGGGTATTCCAGACCTGGCCCATGTAGGTTTCTGACCGCCCTTCCGAATTGAAATCGGCCACCCAGTTCGGCAGGGAATCCCGGTAGAAGCTGCTGGTGACAAAATTCCCGGGGCTGGTTTCATAATCGTGCCAGTATGCGGCATTCGCACTGTGGCCGCCGGGTAAAATGGCTCCCCGGTCCTTGAGGGAAACGCTGATTATTTTAGCCTCCGGACCCATTTCGGCCCGGATCTGATCCGTGATGGTTTTAGAGAGGAGGTAGGCCGGGGATTTGCCATCGGGATTAGGCACCTCGGAACCAACAAGTTGAACCGAGGAATCACCGACATTGGATACACTGGAACGCAGGGTACGGTCGTACCAACTGTTGCCAATGATCCCGTGATGGGAGGGTGTGGTGCCGGTGTATATGGAGGCGTGGCCTGCAGCCGTTACGGTAGGGATGTAATTGTAATTGGTGCTGTCAAAGGAGAATCCCTCGCGCAAAAGCCGTTTAAAGCCATCTTCCCCGTAATGGTCACTGTATCGATGCAGGAAATCGTATCGCATCTGATCCACCACAATGCCCACCACCAGTTTCGGGCGTTGCGTCTGGGCGGTCATCTGCACGTGGAAGCAGACCAGGGCCGCAAGGACAAGCAGGGTCCGGTAAATCTTCATAAACTCAATGTTTTTAAAGTCCGTTTCAAATATTGGACCAAAAGACTGTGAAAATACGATTTATTTGCGTTTTTACCATCAGGGCTTGAACACTCAGTCTATTTACTAATTGCCTTTAACCTGGCCCGTATCAGGTTCACTGGGAAGACAAGCTGCCCCAGGATCGTGACCAGCCAAAGGGCATAGGAGACCAGCAGCAAGCGGTCGTTGTACTGGGTGTCTGCAGCGTATCGCAGCACATCGGTCACCGGCAGGACTATTTCGCGCTTTAGGAGGGTGGCCAGAAGCGCCCCGATGGGGCCTGCCAGGGTGAGCACGATATGCCAGGTATTGAGCCGGATCGACAGCTTCCATTTGCGCCCCAGGACCATCCAGTACCCAGTACCCAGGGCCAGGGCCACCACCGCAATCAGGATGCCCAACTCCCGGTAGGGAATGGCCTGGTGCACATCGTAAGCATTCAGGTAATACACCCGGTCTCCCAGTATGAAGGAAACCAACAGGATCACCGGAATAAGCGCCCAGAAGAAATAATACGGTTTTTGGATAAGATGCTTCATTTCAATATTCCATTTCCCGGGGTCTGGGGAAGCACCCCTGTTCTTAAAACTAGTCTGCTTCGTGCCCGAATTCCCAATGGTGGCCAAAGGGGTCGGCCACCTTGGCCGAATGCCAGCCGTGGTCGGCACGTGGGGCAAAAACTTCGGTGGCCCCCATGCTCAGGGCTTGCTCATAATAGGTTTCCGGGTCGGGAACCACCACCACGAACCGGACGCTTTGGTTGATTTCAGGATTTGTCGTTCCCCCGCTGGCTACCCAGAATTCGGCGCCTTCCACCGATAGGCGGGCCACCAGTTCGCCTGGCACAGGTTCCAGGCGGTAGGTCTCGGTCGCCCCGAAGGCTGCCTTGTAAAAGGCCAGGGCCGCAGGGGCATCTTCGAAGATGAGCCAGGGTTGGATAACGGTTTTCGGGCGCATATTTCCTTAGTTCGGCAGATGGTGCCGTTATAAAATCCGGGGGATTCGACTGGCTTCTAAATGTAGGATTTTTTTGTCGGAATGACGAACAGGATCTTAATGACAGCAAGTTTAAATCGGGGTCGCCCAACTGTCGGCAAAAACGAAACGGAATGTATGACTGCGCAGGATTTTAAGACTCAGGCCATGCGCAGGCCGTAAAGCCCTGTTTCCCTGTGCTGAAACCCGAGGCTGGTATAGAGTGCTATTGCCGCCTGCCGATGCCCTGCCGAAAATAACAACACCTCAGACAGTCCCTTCTCCCGGGCCACCTCCAGCAGCTTCTCAATCAGGAGCCTGCCGATGCCCTGCCCGCGCCAATTTTCGTCTACCACCACGTCTTCGATCCAGCCCTTGTGGCCCGAAATCACTTTATAGGTGCACATCAGGGCAATGCCCACTATGTTTCCGCCGGCTTCGCAATACGCAAGGGTAAGCGGATTGCCGGGCTCCAGCAATTCCCGCAGGGGCAACTGCCTGCGTCCCGGGGCCAATTGTTCGAATAGGGCGGCTACCTGTTGTTGGGTTTTATCGGTGCAAGCCGATGCTTCAAAAAGTCCGATTTTCATGACACGAATTGTAATTTAACAACACTACCTGGGTCGGGTATTGAAATATACGTTTTTTGAAGTCCCGACCGGCGGGGCTGAGAACCGTTTAAAAAGAAAGCGGCTCCGTGGGGGGAGCCGCCTTCCTCAGACAAAATTGGGGGCAAAAAAGGAATTTCAGATGTAGGTGAAATTCACGGTCTTATTTTTATTTCTCAAAGACCAGGGTAGTTACGGTGCCGTCGCCGCTGATGTCTTTCAGCTCGATACGGTTGGCCGTAATGGATACCAGGCTCCAGTCTTCGGTAAGTTCAGAGAACAGGTCGCCGTCGTCACCCAGGTTCAGGTATACGGTAAGGCCGCCCTCACTGTTGCGGATTACCCGCCACAGGCCTGCTTTAAGCGGGTCCATGTTGGTGCTCACGGTGAGCACGTGCATCGCGCCGAAGCCGAAATCATAACCGGCGAATTCGGCAGTCATATCCATGTCGCCTTCGGTATAGGCAGCCACCATCCAGTTACCGCCCATCAGGATGTTCCCGATTTCCATGACGTCTCCGTCAGGG
Source organism: Robiginitalea sp. (assembly GCA_050289825.1). GTDB lineage: Bacteria > Bacteroidota > Bacteroidia > Flavobacteriales > Flavobacteriaceae > Robiginitalea. The sequence goes on along the minus strand of JBNKGM010000011.1, from coordinate 45,451 downwards.
GTGTTGGCGCATACGCGTTCCAGGATGAGCTCGTAGCCGATTTCAGGCACTTCGAATTTCAGGCGGTTGTCGAAGAGTTGGCGCAGCGGCCACTCGAAGCTCACACCCGGTTCGTCACCCATGGTGATGGCCAGTACCAGCCCTCCGTTGGTGCCCTGGGCCACTTCCCAGGTTCCGGTGCCGGTGGTGGTGCCATTGCTCAGGGTTACCACGCCTTCGGCCTGGAATTCAAACTCGTATCCGAGCAGGCGGCGAATGTCTTCGCCCTGGTTCTGAACATTGCGGATTACCCAGTTACACTGGCGCAGCACTTCGGTAAGGGCTCCCGGCAGGATGGTTCCCGGATCGCCGCAGCTCTGGCGCATCACGATGCGGTTGCCTTCTGAGCCGTACAGTTTGATCTTGCCTTCGCCCACTTCGCACACCTTCCACTCCAGGTTAAAGTCTACCAGGGTATCAAAGGCAAGGGTGAGCAGCACGCCGTGATCTCCCATACGCAGGCTCCACTCGCCATTGAGGGTGTTGCCGCCGCGGTCTTTCACCTGAACGCCGCCATCGGCGCCAAAGCTGAACAGGAAGGCCTCGTACTGGCCGCTCTGATCGGTGCTGTTGCGCTCAACGGTTAATACAATCCAGGGGCATTCGGGCAGCAGGTTGGCCAGGCGCTCAACGCTAAAGTCGTCGTCGTTGTAATCGTTGTCGTCGTCTTCGTCACAGGCTTCCTTAGCCATGCGCAGGGCCATGGCCAGCTCTTCGTTGTTGCTGACCTGCATCTCGGTGCCGTCGTGTTTAACAAGGGTTACCGGATATTCCAGGCTAACGATGTCGTCATCGCCCAATTCGTGGAAGAACAGGCGCATTTGCTCGTCGCTCTCCACAGTGATTTTCCCGGTTTGGGTGTTGTTGATGTCGAAGGTGTAAAAAGTAACCGGGTAGTCGAAATCGATACATTCGATGTCGTCGTCCTGACCGCCTTCCAGGCAGCCGCGCACCAGTTCGGCCAGCTCTTCTTTGTTGTTAATCACGATTTCGGTAAAATCGGCCTGGGTAATGGTTATGGGGAAGATGATGTCGAGAATGTCGATGTCGTCGTCGAATTCGTCAAATACATGCTCGATCACTTCCAGGTCTTCGCGCGAATCGACGGTGATGTCGAGCCCGTTCACGTTAACCGTATAGGGGAAATTCAACGCGAAACAGCTGGAGCCGTCCACGATGTTGTCGAACGAACCGTCGAGGGAAGAGGTATTCTCTATCAAAACGGCTGTTTCGGAAGTGGCCTTGAAGGAGGCGCCGGTGGTGCTGGAGGTGTTCACTTCTTCGAACTCCTCCTGGCAAGACCCGAGCCAGAGGGCTCCCGTAAGCAGCAAGGTGTAGGTTGCGAGGTTCAGGAACTTTTTCATAACGATTTGGAATTTTTTGTTGAGTTACGGTTTTAAAACAACCATCTTTCGGTTTACCCTACCTCCACGTTCATTTTTTTCAAATATCTTTGGGCAACTCCATCAGAACCAGAAGCCACCCACCATGGATAATGTCTGTGACGATCAGGTGTACAGCCAACTGTTCCGCGCCCATTCCAAAACGGTTTTCAACTATATATATTATAAGTTCGGAAACGAGGAAAAGGCGCACGACGCCGTGCAGGAAGCCTTCGTGAAGCTCTGGGAGAACTGCGCCAAGGTAGCGCCCGAAAAAGCAAAGGCCTTTGTCTACACAGTGGCCAACAACCTCTACCTGAATGTGCTCAAGGCCGAAAAGGTGCGGCTCAAGTACCAGGACCCCAAAGCCACCATTACCACCCAGAACCCGCAGTACCTGATGGAGGAGCAGGAATTCAAGGACAAGTTGGAGGCCGCCCTGGCCGCCCTGCCCGAAAACCAGCGCACCACCTTCTTGCTCAACCGTATCGACGGGAAGAAATACGCCGAAATCGCCGAAATGGAGGGGGTGAGCGTAAAGGCCATCGAAAAACGCATGCACCTGGCCCTGCAGGCCCTGCGGGAGCAGATCGACGGGATATAGGGCCCTGCCGTACCGGCTGTTAAATTTGGCGCCACCCCTTGGTTTGGATCGAAATTTGCGGGATAACCGCATGCGCACTTATAAAACCATTTTAGCTCTGGCAGCCGGGTTGCTCATTTACGCCTGTCCGGCACAGCACCCCATGCCCGTGAAGGAGGCAGCCGACCGCCCGGTCGGGGGTCCCTGCGAAGGATGCGAGGCCCTTTTTGAATATGGCGATCGCCAGCTGCAGGCCACCGACACGTTGCCCGGCTTTGCAGACAATGAACCGAAACTACTGGTGGAGGGTACGGTTTTTAACAAAGACGGTGTTACCCCGGCAATCGGTATTATTGTATACATCTATCACACCGGTCGCAACGGCATTTACCAAAAGAAGGGAGACGAAAACGGATGGGGGCGGCGCCATGGCATGTACCGGGGCTGGGTAAAAACAGGTCCGGACGGCCATTATGCATTTTACACCTTTCGGCCCGCGGCTTATCCTGACGGGTCTGAACCCGAACACATCCACCTCACTGTCAAGGAGCCCGGGCTCGCGCCTTATTACATGGACGAATATGTGTTCGACGACGACCCGCTGCTCACGGAAGATGCCCGAGAGCTCCTTGTGGGGCGGGGCGGTTCAGGCATTGTGCTGCCGCAGGTCCGCAGTGGCTTGCTAACCGTAACCCGAGATCTGCTCCTGGGTCGCCAGATACCTGATTATCCGTATTGAGGTGACCGGTATAGCAGCACGCTGCATTACCAGTAAAAGGGTGCAGGTTTCGGAATTCTTGACCGGGACGCAGGGAATGTGTACCTTTCGCACCGTGACCAAACACCTTATTTCCATAGGCCTGTTGTGCGCCCTGCTGACCCCTCCCCTGCTGGTCAGTGGCTGGTTTCAGCTTACCCGGGCCCAGCTGAGGCGCGAAGCCAGGCAACAGTTGCTCGCCGGGGTGCAGCCCGGGGAATTGGTCGCCTTCGAATTTACCAAAGAAGAAGCCCACACCCTCCTGCAATGGGAGCACCCTGACGAGTTCGAGTACCAGGGCAGGATGTACGACGTGGTGCGGGTCGAAAAGGCCGGCGGAAAGGTGCGCTACTGGTGTTGGCCCGACGAGGATGAAACACGGCTCAACCGAGAACTGCGGGCACTTACGGCCCAACTCCTGCACGATGCTCCCCAGCCCAAAGAACAGGCCGGCCACCTGCTGGCCTTCTTCAAGTCGCTCTATTTCCACGAACCCCTGGTTTGGCAGGCGGTTGGTTTTCCAGAACCGGAAAACTGGCTTGTGCCATATGAAAGGGGATATACTGCCCCGGTCCTTTCGATCAGGCCCGCCCCACCCCGCCTGGGTTGAACCTTTTAGGTGCATGGGGCCTTCACCCAATAAAACGGCCCTTGCACGGCCGCCGTTAGTCGGCGGCACTTCGTTGTTCAACCTTGTAATTCGCAAGTATAATGAGAACCTTTTTGATAGGGGTGGTCCTGCTGCTGGGCCCCGCCCTGGGCCTCTGCCAGACGGCTACCGTGCTCGACGGCGATTCCGGCCTTCCCCTGGCCGGGGTTACCCTGATCAGCGATAGCCCGCACACCTTTGCCGTTACCAATGCCAAAGGGCAGGCCGACCTGTCGCACTTTGAAGCAGTCGAGTCCATTCAGATCCGTTCCCTGGGGTACGCCACCCGGGTGATGAGTTACCGCGAGCTGGAAGCGCTGGGTTTTGAGATACGGCTGGAACCCAGTGACATCAACCTCGACGAGGTGGTGCTCTCTGCCACGCGCTGGCGGCAATCCAAAGTAACCATCCCCTCGAATATCGTTTCCGTATCGCCCCGGGAGGTGGCCCTGCAAAACCCGCAAACGGCGGCCGACCTGCTGGGCCTGTCGGGGAAGGTATTTATCCAGAAAAGCCAGCAGGGGGGCGGCAGCCCCATGATTCGCGGCTTTGCCACCAACCGCCTTATTTATACGGTAGACGGGGTGCGCATGAATACGGCCATCTTCAGGGGGGGCAACATTCAGAACGTGATCAACCTCGACCCCTTTGCCACCGAAAGCACCGAAGTCCTTTTCGGGCCGGGCTCGGTTATTTACGGGAGCGACGCCATTGGTGGGGTGATGAGCTTCCAGACCCTGACCCCCCGCCTGTCGATCAGCGACAGCCCCCTGATCACGGGGAAGGCCGTAATCCGGTACGGGTCGGCCAATAAAGAGAAGACCGGGCACCTCGACGTGAATGTGGGCTGGAAAAAGTGGGCCCTGGTCACCAGCCTGAGTTCGTGGGACTTCGACGACCTGCGCCAGGGCAGCCACGGACCGGACGACTACATCAAAGACTTCTATGTGCGGCGGCAAGACAGCACCGATGTGGTAATTACCCAAAACGACCCGCTGCTGCAGGTCCCATCGGGGTATTCGCAGGTGAATTTGATGCAGAAGGTGCGTTTCAACCCCAATGAAAACTGGGATTTCCAGTACGGCTTCCACTATTCCGAAACCTCGCCCTACGGGCGGTACGACCGCCATAACCGGCTGCGCAACGGCCTGCCCCGCTACGCGGAATGGGATTACGGGCCGCAAAAATGGATGATGAACAACTTTTCGCTGAGCCACGACGCCTACTCAGACGCCTACGACCAGGTGGTGCTTCGGGTAGCCCACCAGGCCTTTGAAGAGAGCCGCATCAGCCGGAACCTGAACAATCCCGCCCGTGAGGTGCGCACCGAAAAGGTGCAGGCCTATTCGGTAAACCTCGATTTCCACAAGGCAGTCTGGGAAAAACACAAACTGTATTACGGGTTGGAATGGGTGCTTGACGATGTGGCCTCTACCGGAAGGGACGAAGACATTAGCGCCGGAACCAGTGCCGTGGGCCCTTCGCGATATCCTCAGGCCACCTGGAGCTCCCTGGCGGCCTATGTTAGTGACGAATACCTGATCAGCGAACGTTGGACCCTGCAGGCCGGCATGCGGTATAACTTCTTTTCCCTGGATGCCGATTTCAGCACCAACGCTGCCTTTTATCCCTTCCCCTTCAGCCAGGCCAGGATATCAGACGGGTCATTGACCGGCCACGTGGGGGCCGTGTACCGCCCTGAACCCAGCTGGGTGCTCAAAGGCAGCCTGGCCACGGCTTTCCGCTCGCCCAATATAGACGACGTGGGCAAGGTTTTCGATTCGGAACCCGGGGCCGTAACCATTCCCAACCCCGACCTGAAAGCCGAATATGCACTCAACGCCGATCTGGGGATGGCCAAGGTAGTTGACGACTGGCTAAAGCTGGAATTTTCGGCCTACTACACCCGCCTGAATAATGCCATGGTGCGACGTGACTACCAGCTGGGCGGGCAAGACAGCATCGTTTATGACGGAACGATGAGCCGCGTGCAGGCCATCCAGAATGCCGCCGTAGCCGATGTCTACGGAATTCAGGCCGGCGTGGAATTAAAACTGCCCGCAGGCTTCGGGTTTTCCACAGACCTGAACTGGCAGCAAGGGGAGGAAGAGCTCGACAACGGTACCCGCAGCCCCACGAGGCATGCCGCACCCTTTTTCGGGGTGAGCCGGCTTACCTACCGGGCCGACAGGCTGGAGCTGCAACTCAACACCCAGTACCAGGGTAACCGCAGTGCCGCCGACCTGCCGGTGGAAGAGCGGGCCAAAGATGAGATCTACGCCAAGGATGCCCAGGGCGAAAATTACGCCCCGGCCTGGTATACCCTGAACCTGAAGGCGCACTATGCCCTGAGCGAGACCTTTTCGGTGGGGGCAGGCCTTGAAAACCTGACCGACCAGCGCTACCGCCCTTACAGCTCGGGCCTTTCCGGGGCCGGGCGCAATTTCATCCTTTCCTTCCAGGCCAATTTCTGAAACAGGAACACCCCGGGCTGCCGGCCTTGCAAGGAGGGCGGTACCCGGGGAAACCCTGGGGAAACTTCCTGTGAAATCTGGGGAATTGCGTACCTTAAGGGCGCTTAAGAACCCTTGTTATGACCGACCTGGAAATCACCCAAAGTGTACAGCCCAAACACATCCGAGAAATTGCCGACGCCCTTGGCATTACACGCGACCACCTCGAATATTACGGCAAGGACAAGGCCAAGCTGCCCCTCTCCCTGATCGATCCGGGCCGGGTAACCAAGTCGAACCTCATCCTGGTAACGGCAATTACCCCCACCCCGGCCGGGGAAGGCAAAACCACTACCTCCATAGGCCTGGGCGACGGCCTTAACCGGATCGGCAAAAAAGCCATGACCGTGATACGCGAGCCCAGCCTGGGGCCGGTGTTCGGCATTAAAGGCGGGGCTGCAGGCGGGGGCTGGAGCCAGGTGGTGCCCATGGTCGATATCAACTTGCATTTTACCGGCGACTTCAGTGCCGTGGAAAAGGCCAACAACCTGCTGGCCGCCCTGATCGACAACAACTTGCAGAGCAAGAGCGGCAACCTGGGCATTGACGCCCGCACCGTGCTCTGGAAGCGCTGTATGGACATGAACGACCGCGGGCTGCGCGACATTGTCTCTGGCCTGGGGGGCAAGGCGGGCGGCATTCCGCGCGAAACCGGCTTCAATATCACGGCTGCCTCTGAGGTCATGGCCATTCTCTGCCTGAGCGAGAACTTCGAAGACCTGAAAACGAAATTGGGCAATATCTATATAGGAGACACCTGGGAAGGGCAGCCTGTTTTTGCCCGCGACCTGAAAGCGGAAGGCGCCATGGCCGTCTTGCTGAAAGATGCCATAAAGCCCAACCTGGTACAAACCCTGGAGGGCAACCCGGCCCTGATCCACGGCGGTCCGTTTGCAAACATCGCCCAGGGCACCAATTCGGTGATTGCCACCAAAATGGGCCTTAGCCTGGCCGACTATGTGGTAACCGAAGCCGGCTTCGGAGCCGACCTGGGGGCCGAAAAGTTCATGAACATCAAGTGCCGCAATGCAGGGCTTTCGCCATCGGCGGTGGTGCTGGTGGCCACCATCCGCGCCTTGAAATACCACGGGGGAAAACCCCTGGACCAGTTGCAGGAAGAAGACACGGCCGCCCTGAAGGCGGGCCTGCCCAATATGGAACGCCACCTCTCAAGCCTGAGGAGCTTCGGCATCCCGGTGGTTGTCGCCCTGAACAGCTTCCACAGCGATACCGAAGCCGAGCGCAAGCTGCTACTCGACCACTGTGCCAAATTGGGGGTACCCGCAGCCTTAAGCGAAGGCTGGGCGAAAGGGGGCGAGGGATGCGTTTCACTGGCCGAAGGGGTGGTGAAAGCCGTTTCAGCCTGCAAAGGCCGATTCCATCCGACATACGACCTGGGCGATTCCATCCGCACCAAAATGGAAAAGGTGTGCCGTACCATTTACGGGGCGCAGCACGTGATATTGACCAATAAGGCCAAAGCCCAGTTAAAACGGTTCGAGACCCTGGGATATTCGGGCCTGCCGATCTGCATGGCCAAGACCCAGAAAAGCCTGAGCGACGACGAAAAACAACTGGGGCGCCCCGAGTTTTTCGATATAAACATTCGCGAGTTTGAGATTGCCGCAGGGGCCGGTTTTATCATTCCCATTGCCGGGAACATCTTGCGCATGCCCGGGTTGCCCGCCCGACCGGCCTCGGAGCAGATCGGTATTGATTCAAAGGGGCAGATCAGCGGCTTGTTCTGAAAGGAAGAGGCTTACGGAGGCATCCCCACCCCACCCCGTTTACAAGGTAAAGCAAGGGACTGCAACTATCGAACAGGTAGTAAAAATTCCAAATTCCACCCCGATGGCTATCGGGGCCAAATTTCATTGGGTTAATGTGCTATTTTGCAAATGTGCCAATGTGTTGGTTGGTTAATGTATTAATTGGCCAATTCGCTAATTGACCACCCCCCTACTCGGAAACACGCATGGCATTTGCAGGGGGAGGGGTTATTTTGTAACCGGGGGTTTAGGGGCTTTCCCCCTTCTCGCCCCGGCCCTGTTTAAACCTTCGATTCGTCCCGCTGCACGGCCCCTTCCTCCTCTGTAATTCGCACTCCGCAATCGCATCTTTCAAGGCCCGATCAATTACCACAACCCGCACGTTTACAGACCATTCAGTCTGTTTTCAATTTAGTATACGGCAATTTGGCAGTTCCCCGATAAAAGCGCACCGATCAGCGAAAAGGGATGCAGTTCATCCGATAACGAAACCCAAACAGGGAATTTTTCCTACTTTGGTCTCCCTTTTTAACCGGTTCACCGATTACTGGGAATGCACCAAGCATGAGAACGCACGTACCAAATAGCAAGCCTTTGCCCCTGACCGAGCTTCTCGGGATAGCAGGCGACATGGGCCGGCGCGGCACCGACCAGCACTTGCTGCCGGCAGCCGGCATGCGGCTCAGGGAAGCTATTTCCAGTTTCATGAAGTTCCGCAGGAATACGCGCATGGCCTTAATGGTCTACCTGATGTTCCTGGTGTTTATGGCAGGGACGGTCCTCGCAGCAGGCGGATGGTACCAGGCCCTGCTGAGTGTTTTCTGCCTGCTCGGCTTCCTGGGCTTCCTGCTTTCGGCTTTCCTCCACCAGGCGTCGTTTTACCAGGCCCTCGGCAAAGACCGTGTTGGCGGCCGCCCATTGCTGTTGCTGCTGCTCGGCATCCCGCTGTACCTCTTGATCCACTTCCGGCTCGAGCGCGACATGCGACACGCCCTTTCAGGCATGTTCCGGGAATTGGGACTGGCCAGGGCTTCCTAAGCCGTCCGTCCTGAACGCAAAGGGCTGCATGCAGGCCGGGCCTACACTTAATCGTCGATTTCCTATCTTTATCGAAATGTCGCCGCCAGCGCCCCACTGAAGTAGGGTATTTCGTCGATCAATTGTTATAAGGGCAATAAAGGACAAAGCCGTGAAAGAAAATTATCTGGCAAAATGGTTGAATAACGAACTCTCTGAGCAGGAACTAGAAGCCTTCCGGGCAACCCCTGAGTTCCGTTCTTACGAGAAGATCGTCGCGACGGCCTCCCGCCTCGAAGGCCCAGCCTTCGATTCGGAAGCTGCCCTGCAGCGCCTGAAAAACAAACGGGGTGGTACCGGTGGCCGGGTTATTGCCATGCGGCCCTGGGCTCGCTGGGCAGGAGTGGCAGCAGCCCTGGTACTCATGCTGGGCAGCACCTATTACTTCATGAACCGCCCATATGCGTCTCTAGAATCGGGTTATGCCCAACATCTGGAAACCCAACTCCCGGATGCCTCTGAGGTGTTGCTCAATGCAGGCTCCGAGATTACCTACAATAAGAAAGAATGGGATGGCCACCGCCGGGTAACCCTGCAGGGCGAAGCCTTTTTCAAGGTAGCCAAGGGGAAAACATTTACGGTCGAAACCGAAGCTGGGGAAGTAACGGTGTTGGGTACCCAATTCAATGTGATGCAGCGGGATGAATACTTTGTGGTGAGCTGTTACGAAGGTCTGGTTCGGGTAGACCATGCAGACCGTGCTGTTGAGCTTCCCGCCGGCACCTCCTTTCGCCTCATCGACGGGCGCATTTCAACGACTGAAATCCCGGCCGCCTCTGCGCCTTCCTGGACGCGGAACGAGAGTTCCTTCCGGTCAATGCCCCTCGCATTTGTGCTGGAGGAATTCGAAAGGCAATACAATATGGAGGTCGAAACTGCTGACCTCGACCTGACCGAATTATATACCGGTACCTTCAGCAACACGAATATGAATTTGGCGTTACAAAGTATAAGTGCCCCCTTAGAACTTACCTTTGAGGTAAATGGGAACAAAGTACTTTTCTATGCCAAGTCTGCCCGCTAGGATACGTTGCACCCTGTTCTTGCTGCTGTTGCTGCCCGGTCTGTCAAGAGGGCAGGAAACAGAGCGCATTTGGGACGTAGCTGACTTGTTGCGGGGCCTTGAAACCCGCTTCGAAATCAAGTTTTCCTTTGCCGACGAAGACCTGCAGGGCCTGGAAGTAACCCTGCCTTCAAACCTGTCCCTGGAAGAATCCCTGGCACAACTCCGCGGGCAAACCCAGCTGCGCATCCAAAAACTCAATGCGCGTTATTACACGGTAGCCAGGAGCGAAACAGTGACTGTTTGCGCACGCGTGCTCGACAATTTCGAAAACAACACCATTCCCGGGGCCACAGTAGAAGTACTTGGAGGCAACAGGGCCGTGGTGACCGGGGCCGACGGCCAGTTCAGCCTGACAGACCTGCCGCGGGGAGCCACCCTGCGCATCCGGCACCTGGGCTATAAAACCCTCTACATCCAGGCCGAAAACCTGGTGCGTCAGAACCCCTGCACCACACTGTTGCTGCCGGTTCGTTACCAGGAATTGCAGGAGGTGGTGGTCTACAAATTCCTCACCACGGGCCTGAAGAAAGAACCCGATGGAAGCATAACCATGACCCGCTCCCAGTTTGGCCTGCTCCCCGGCCAGTCCGAACCCGATGTGCTGCAGAGCATCCAGGCCCTGCCCGGCATAAAGAGCAACAGCGAAACGGTTTCTGACATCAACATACGGGGAGGGACCAACGACCAGAACCTGCTGCTCTGGGACGGGATCAGGATGTACCAGTCGGGCCATTTTTTCGGCCTGATTTCGGCTTTTAACCCCTACCTGACCGACCAGGTCGAAATCATCAAAAACGGCTCGAGCGCCTATTACGGAGACGGCCTGAGCGGCATCATCAACATGCGCACACACAATAAGGTCGGGCGCAATTACTTCGGGGGGGCCGGCTTTAACCTGATCAGCGGCGACGCCTACCTCCACATGCCCCTGTCAGATCGACTGGCCCTGCAGGTTTCTGCCCGCCGCTCGGTGACCGATTTCCTGAATACCCCCACGTACAGCAATTTTTCAGACCGGGCCTTCCAGGATACCCAGATCAGCAGCCCGGGAGTCCAAAACAGCGACCGGTTTACGAGCCGGGACGAAGATTTTTACTTCTACGATTTCACCGGCAAGCTATTGTACGACTGGAGCCCCGAACAGCAATTGCGCATCAACCTGCTATACATCCGCAACCGCCTGGCCTATAGCGAGGTGCTGGCAGCCGATGGAAGCGAAAACCGCAGTATGCTGAGCCAGGCCAATTTCGGGCTTGGGGGGAAAATCAACAGCCAGTGGAATTCGCGACTGCACACCGAGGTCGAGGGGTATTTCACCCAATACGACCTCGATTCCGATTACCTGACCGAGCAGAGCGGGCAACTGCTGTTGCAGTCGAACCAGGTAAAGGAAACGGCCCTGAAAACGCGGCTGAGCCTTGCGGCCGGCAGCGGACTTACCTGGAATTCAGGTTACCAGTTCGTGGTTACGGGCATTGCCAATATCTCAGACGTTAACCAACCCCCCTTTGTGAGTCGCATCAAAGACGTGCTCTACACCCATGCCCTGTTTACCGAATGGGCCTATAAGGGCCCCGGGGGGCGGCTGCTCACCACGGCGGGGCTCCGGCTCAACTATCTGACCAACCCAAATGATTTTACCCGTTTCAGGGCCGAACCCCGCTTGAGTTTCCACTACAAACTGAGCCCCCACCTCTACTTGCAGGCGCTTGGGGAAACCAAAAACCAGTCGAGCCTCCAGAAGGTAGACCTGGAACAGAATTTTCTGGGCATTGAAAAAAGACGGTGGATTCTGGCCGACGGCCGCAGGCTGCCGGTGGCCACAAGCCGGCAGGGATCGCTGGGGTTGCACTACGACCGAGGTAACTGGCTGGCCAGCCTGGAAGGCTTTTACAAAAAGGTCGACGACATTACCACCGATACCCAGGGTTTTCAGAACGAAGACCAGTTCGACGGGGAGATCGGAGATTACCGGGTATACGGTTTGGAGGCCCTGCTCAACTTCAAGAGCGAAGCCTGGAGCACCTGGCTCAGCTATGCCTGGAACCGAAACACCTACCGCTTTCCCAACCTGAGCCCCGACACCTTCCCGAACAACCAGGATATCCGCCATACGGTTACCCTGGGCACCAACTACACCTCGGGTCCGTTCAAGATCGGGGTCGGGCTGAGCTACCGTACCGGCAGCCCCTTTACCGAACCCCAACCGGCGCCCAACGAGATTGACACCGCCGTATTCCCGAACCGGATTAATTACCAGGGCCCCAACAGCAGCCGCCTGCCCGACTATTTCAGGGCCGATGCCTCGGCCGTATACGACTTCGATCTCTCCGAGACAGTCAAGGCCTCGGTGGGGGCCTCGGTGCTCAACCTCACCAACCGCCGCAACCTGCTCAACACCTATTACCGGCTGGGCGACCAGAATGCCATTGAGAAGGTAGAGAGCCTCTCCCTGGGCCTGACGCCCAACCTCAGCTTCCGCCTGCGCTTCTGAACCGCCTTGCGCCCCGTTTCCAAAAGCCCTATTTTAGCCACTATGGCAACCCGAAAACCGAACCGATGAGTCGTGTATTGCGCAATTTCAGGGTAAAATTCCTGAGTGAAAAAAATACGGGCGGCTACCTGGTATACGCCCTGGGGGAAATAATGCTGATCGTGGTGGGGATACTGGTGGCCCTCTGGATAGACAACTGGAACGAAGACCGGCAGATGGCCCGGCGTGAGCAGTTTTACCTGAAAGGACTACACACCGAATTCCGGACTAGCCTCATTCAACTGGATACCCTTATTTCGGTGAACCAAAAATCGTTTCAATTGGGCCGGGAGGCACTCAGCCTGATTCCCGCCGCCGAAAACAGGGCCCAGGAGGTGGAAATTTCGCGCAAATTGATAACTGCGCTTTACTATGAAATATCCTATAACCCCAGCAATTCGGTATTGGCAGAAATACTCGGATCGGGGCGTCTGGAAACATTAACCAATCCCCAGCTGCGCCAGGGCCTCACCTCCTGGGATTCCTTTCTCGAAAGCCTGGATTGGCAGGAAAACAACCTGGAAGGTATTCGTAAACAGGTAATTGACCTGGTTGCGGGTACGGAGGGAAGCATCCTGACGATTCTGGACGATTCGGGTATGGCGGAGGGCCTTGTGAGCGAAGAACGCCGGCAACGGGTGCACAGCAATCTACCCGTGCTCCAGTCCCTCGAGTTCGAAAACAAGATGCTTATTTTTCTGCTGACAGCAGAAAGCATGGACAGCCAGTTTCACGAACCTCTCCGTCGGCACATCCTGATGATTTTGGATGAAATAGAATCCAGCCTAACCGATCGATAGGCGGCCTTCTTACATCCGCTCAGGCACCTCGATGCCCAACAGGGCTGTGGCCGAACGAATCACCTCCCCTACCTTGCAGGTAAGCTGCACCCTGAAAATTCGGTGGTCGGGATGTTCCTCGCCCAGAATGGAAACCTGCTGGTAGAGCGAATTGAAATCTTTCACCAGATCGTAGGTGTAGTTGGCAACCAGGGCCGGGCTGTATTGGGTGGCGGCCTCGGCAATCACGCCCGGAAATTGCTCCAGGTCTTTGAGCAGCTGCTTTTCCTTGGGTTGCAGGGCCTGCAGGTTCAGGCCGGGAACCGGCCGGTCGTACTCGAAATCGGCCCGCCTCAGGATAGACTGGATACGGGCGTAGGTATACTGGATAAAGGAACCGGTATTGCCCTGGAAATCCACGGATTCTTCCGGGTCGAAGAGGATGCGTTTTTTCGGGTCAACCTTGAGGATATAGTACTTCAGGGCACCCAGGCCAATCTGGTGGTAGAGCACCTCTTTCTCAGCCTCTGAGTAACCCTCCAGCTTGCCGCTGGCTTCAGAGATGCTGCGGGCGGTATCGTCCATCTCCCGCATCAGGTCGTCGGCGTCCACCACGGTACCTTCGCGGCTCTTCATCTTACCGCTGGGCAGGTCTACCATGCCGTAGCTCAGGTGGTACAGCTGCCGGGCCCAGGCATATCCGAGTTTTTTCAGGATGAGGAACAGCACCTTGAAATGGTAGTCCTGTTCGTTGCCCACGGTGTACACCATGCCCGTAATATCGGGGTAGTCCTTCACCCGCTGGATGGCCGTGCCTATATCCTGTGTCATGTATACGGCCGTGCCGTCGGACCGGAGCACAATTTTCTCGTCCAGGCCCTCATCGGTAAGGTCGATCCAGACGCTGCCGTCGTCCTTGCGGTAGAACACCCCTTTTTCCAGGCCGTCGGCCACCACTTCCTTCCCGAGCAGGTAGGTGTCGCTTTCGTAATAGAGTTTGTCGAAATCGACGCCCAGCTCGCGGTAGGTCTGCTCAAAACCGGTGTACACCCAGCCGTTCATCTGTTTCCAGAGGGCCACTACCCCGGGGTCGCCGGCTTCCCAGCTGCGCAGCATTTCCTGCGCCGCCTTGAAGATGGAGGCCTCGCGGGAGGCGTCCTGTTCCGGCATGCCTCCGGCAACCAGTTCGTCTATTTCCTTTTTATAGGCCTGATCAAAAGCCACGTAGTAATTCCCGACCAGTTTGTCACCTTTCAGCCCGGTGGTTTCGGGGGTTTCACCCTTGCCGAACCGCTGCCAGGCCACCATGCTTTTGCAGATGTGGATGCCGCGGTCGTTGATGATCTGGGTCTTGTAGACCTTGCGCCCTGAGGCCTTGAGAATCTCGGACACCGAGTACCCGAGCAGGTTGTTGCGGATATGCCCCAGGTGCAGGGGTTTGTTGGTGTTGGGCGAGGAATATTCCACCATCACGGCCCCTTCGGGCCGCTGGGGCTGGTAGCCGTAGTTTTGCCGTTTGCGGATTTGTTCGAAAAAACCCAGGTAATAGGCGTCGCTCACCACCAGGTTCAGGAACCCTTTGATGACATTGTAACCGGCCACCTCTGCCACCTGCCCGGCCAGGTAATTCCCGATGGCCTCCCCGATGGCGGCCGGGTTCCCCTTGAGTTGCCTGAGCATGGGGAAGACCACCACGGTAATATCTCCCTCGAACTCCTTGCGGGTGGGCTGCAGTTCCACAGATTCGAGCTGCTGCCCGAAGAGGGCCGTAACAGCTTCTTGCACCTTTTCGGTGATCAGGGCTTCCAATGACATATCGGGTAATTTCAAGGGGCAAAATTACGGAATTCCAGTCGTTTTTGCCGAAGGCCCGCGGGCGATTCGCAGAATTTGCTTCCATTTGGCTACCTTTATGGAAAAAGTCCGCTATGGATGGAATACAAGAAGCGGCCCCTGTACTTGCGTCGCTGAATATCGCAGAAACCGTGGCCTTTTACACCGGGAAGCTCGGCTTCCGAAAGGCGGGGTGGATAGACGAAAACTACGCCATTTTGAGCCGCGACAACATACAGCTGCATTTCTGGAAGTGCGACGACCCCGCCATCCCGAAACACACGGGTTGTTACCTGTATGTGAAGGGAGTAGACGCCCTGCACGCCGAAATGCAGGCCGCCGGGGTGGTCCACCCTAACGGCCCCCTTAAAAACCATCCCTGGAAGATGCGTGAATTTTCCATCCTCGATGGGGATGGGAACCTCTTGCGGATCGGAGAACCCCTGTAATATGCTGACAAACGTTTCGTACAACAACCCGGAAGTCAGCCGGAAAATCGACGCCCTGGTAGGCAGGCCCTACACGCTGCGGAAACGCTGGCATCTGGGAGGCATCGGCTCCCCAAAGCTCACCATTCGGGAAAGCAGCACGCAGATCCGCAACCTGCTGTTGCTCGACAACAACCGCAGCACCTGCAATATCGAACTCAGGCCAGGGGGTATAGTTCTGGGCTTCCGCAGCCTACTCGAGAGCTACGCCCTGGTGGTGCCCTATTTCAAGTTGAGCCTGCTCAAAGGAGACCTGGGGGTTTATACGATCCATAAAGACCAGTATTTTGTGAGAGTGGAAGCCGATACCAAGGCTGCCCAGGCCTTCTTTGTAAAGATGCTGCACCTGAAAGCCAACTGGCAGGCATCCGAATTCGGGACTGGCCCTTCCCTAAAAAACCACGAGCTGTGAAAATACTGCTGACCGGGGCAAACGGATACATTGGCATGAGGCTATTGCCCGCCCTTTTAGAGGCAGGGCACGAGGTGGTATGCGCCGTTCGCGACCGCAACCGCTTTTGGGTCGACCTCCGCGACCGATACCATTTGACTGTGGTAGAAATCGATTTCCTGGAAGACCCCAGACCCGGCATTTTGCCAGACGACCTGGATGCCGCCTATTTTTTGCTGCACTCCATGAGCGGCTCCATCCGCGATTTTCACCTGCGCGAGGCCCGCACCGCCATGAATTTCAACCAGTACATGGCATGGTCCAAGACCCGGCAGGTAATCTACCTCAGCGGCATCGTGAACGAGCAAAAGCTTTCCCGCCACTTGCAGTCACGGAAGAATGTGGAAGACATCCTGTACCAGGGGCCATTTAGCCTAACTGTATTGCGGGCCGGGATTATCGTGGGTTCGGGAAGCTCCTCTTTTGAGATTATCCGCGACCTGTGCGAGAAACTGCCGGTAATGGTTACCCCAAAATGGGTGCTCACCCGCACCCAGCCCATTGCAATTGTCGATGTTATCGCCTTTCTGACCGGCGTACTCGGCCGCGAAGACACCCTAGGGCAATCGTTCGACATAGGGGGTCCCGATGTGCTCAACTACAAGGAGATGCTCAAACGATACGCCCGCGTGCGGGGGTTTCGCAACTGGATTGTCACCGTACCCGTAATGTCTCCCCGACTTTCCTCTTACTGGCTGTATTTCGTTACCTCCACCTCCTATAAACTGGCGGTTAACCTGGTAGACAGCATGAAAACCGAAACCGTGGCCAGCGACGACCGGCTCGCCCGGTTACTCGGCATCAAAACCCATTCGTACGAAGAAGCCATAAGTACGGCTTTTAAAAAGATCGAACAAAACGCGGTAATAAGCAGCTGGAAAGACAGCATGGTGAGCGGCCGCTTCGACCACAGCCTCGGTAAATACATACAGGTGCCCCAATACGGGATTTTGCGCGATCACAAGTCCCGTCAGATCCACAACCGGGAAGCCGTGCTGGAGCAGATCTGGAACATTGGGGGAGACCGGGGCTGGTACTATGCGAATTGGCTGTGGCAGATCAGGGGCTTCATCGACAAGCTGATCGGGGGGGTAGGCCTCAGGCGGGGCCGCACACACCCAGACCGGATCAACCCGGGAGAGGCCCTCGACTTCTGGCGGGTTTTAGTGGCCGATCGCGACGAGGGGCGTTTGTTACTCCTTGCCGAAATGCGGCTGCCCGGGGAAGCCTGGCTCGAATTCCTGATAGACGATCGGAATATCCTCCACCAGACGGCCACCTTCAGGCCGCGGGGCTTAATAGGCCGGCTGTACTGGTACAGCATGCTCCCCTTCCACTATTTTATCTTCCGGGGGATGATCCGACGCATCGGCCGGGCCGGCCGTTAGGGCTTCATGCCCCGGCTTTCGCAAAAACACCTCTGCCAGCATGCAGCCCATCTTGCAAGAACCTCCTTTCACCGAAAGAAGACAAGATTGGTAAAGGCTTTGGATTAATTTTATAAAAAAAAGCTGTTGAAATATATCACCGGCATAAGAATTAGGTTTAAATCGTTACTGGTCATGCCCTTGGTGGTTTTAACCACCGGGTGTTCCAAGGAAAGAACACCATCCTTAGGGCGCGGCGTGTTCGTTGTCGAAACCGACTCCGGGTACCACCTGCTTCGCAACGGAAAGATATTTCGGGTAAAGGGCGCCTCGGTCGGGTCGGGTGGCGACGTCCATTGGGAAACTTTGCGCAAATCGGGGGGGAACACCATACGGCTGTACGACACCGTTAACCTGCAGTCGCATCTCGACCGGGCCGCGGCCCTGGGGCTGGCCGTTGCCGTAGATATCCCGCTGCCCGAACACCACAAGTACCACGACTTATACACAGATTCGACCTGGCTGGCCGATACCCGACGCAAAATCGAGCGATTAGTCCGACGCCATAAAGAGCATCCGGCCCTGCTTTTCTGGACCCTGGGCAACGAAGTGGTACCCCGGATAACTGAAAGCAATCGCGCCATGGACTCATACAATGACCTGGCCAGAACCGTAAAGGAAACCGACCCGTCGCACCCCCTGACCACCACCATGCACTTCAGCAACCGGGAAATTCTGAACGCCCGAATCAACTGCCCCTACTTCGACTTTTTGTCCATTAACGCCTTTGGCTCAATACGGGAATTCAAAAAGCGGAAAAATCGGATGCGCTTCTTCTGGAATGGCCCATACATGCTTACGGAATGGGGCATAAACGGGCCATGGGAAGCCGACGTGTTTACCGACTGGGGGGCGCCCATCGAACAAACCAGCACCAAAAAGGCCGAGCAATACCTGGAACTCTACCAGATTTTGCACGCCGAAAATGACGGTCGCATACTCGGCGACTTCTTATTCTATTGGGGTCAGAAGGAAGAAAGCACGCCCACCTGGTACAGCGTTTTGCTGCCCGGAAAAAAGGCGACCCAAATCGCGGTAGATATCTCGAAGCTCTGGAGCGAAAAACCAACCCAATATACCGGGCCCCGCATCGATTATCTGCTCCTGGAAGGCAAGGGCGGCCCCTCCAGCATTGTGCTGGAGCCCGGCAAAGAGGTACAGGCTGCCCTGCAGATTGCCCCTCCGATAGCTGAAAACCTGGCGTGCTCCTGGGAAATCAGGCCCGAGCACTGGTATCGTGCCGGGTCGCACGACCCGGCCAGCAAACAGGAAATGCCGGTTGTGCCCACCGATTTCAGAATTGCGGGGTTAGGGGAAGTATCTTTCAAAGCCCCCATGGAACCAGGGCCGTACCGCCTGTACGTATACCTGTCAGACCCTCAGGGGTTTGCAGCCACCACCAATATCCCCTTCTTTATCCTGGAACACAAAAATGGCCTCTAACCCAACCGTGTATCAGCCGAGCCGCCGCGAATTGCGAACCATACGCCTTATGGTCCTGTTCGGGGTGCTTTCCATCGGGCACTTCCTGTACTGGTTTTTCCAGCCGGAGTATCGCGGGCATAGCCTCTTATTCGGGCTGATAACGTTTATTTTTATATATGGCCTGTTGCGCAATATGTATTTGTGGTACCACTATGTGGCCATCGTTGTACCTGACACACCCCCTTTGGAGCGGCCTTTCACGGTCGACGTACTCACTACCTACTTTCCGGGAGAACCCTATGAGATGACCCTGGCTACCCTGGAAGCCATTCAACGCATCCGTTACCCGCATACGGCCTATCTCTGCGACGAGGCCAACGACCCCTTCCTGCGGGAGCGCTGCCTGGAAATGGGGGTGCGGCACGTTACCCGGAACAACCGCATCGATGCCAAGGCGGGTAATATCAACAACGCCCTGAAGCAGGCCACGGGCGAGATTTGCCTGATCCTCGACCCCGACCATGTGCCCGAACCCGATTTCTTCGACCCGGTTTTGCCCCACTTCCAAGACCCGGAGATCGGCTTTGTGCAGGTGGTGCAATCGTACGGCAACATACGCGAGAGCCTGGTGGCCCGGGGAGCCGCCGAACAAACCTTCCAGTTTTACGGCCCCATGATGATGTCGATGAACACGTACGGCACGGTAAACGCCATCGGGGCCAATTGTACCTTCAGACGGGCGGCCCTCGACAGCATCGGCGGGCATGCCCCGGGCCTATCAGAAGACATGCACACGGCCATGCAACTGCACGCCCGCGGCTGGAAATCGGTCTATGTGCCGCGGATATTGGCAAGGGGTCTGTCGCCGGCTACCCTGCACGCCTTCTTTAAGCAGCAACTCAAATGGTCGCGAGGTACCTTTGAACTCCTGTTCAGGGTGTACCCGAAACTGTTCCGGCACTTCACCTTACGACAGAAGCTGCATTACGGCCTGCTGCCATTGCATTTCCTTATTGGCCTCATCTTCCTGCTGAGCTTCAGTGTGCCGGTGCTTTCCCTGCTCATGGCCGAAACCCCCTGGAACGGCAGCCTGCTGCTCTTTCTGCTCGCCCTGATCCCTATTCTGGCAAGCGAGCTGCTGATTCGGGCCTACATTCAACGATGGGTCATGGAGCGTGAAGAACGAGGCTTCCACCTGATAGGAGGGCTGTTGCAGATTACCACCTGGTGGGTTTACCTGCTGGGTTTCCTCTATGCCATCGTCAACAAAAAAGTGCCCTACCTGCCCACTCCCAAGGGGGATGAAAACAGCACCAACCTGCGCATCGTGCTGCCCAACATCTTCATGGGATTGGTATCCCTGGGCGCCATTGCTTACGGCCTGCAACGCGACCTGACCCCATATTCCCTCGCCATGGCGGGGTTTGCCCTGCTGAACGCCCTGTTCATGTTTTTCGGCGTGCTCCTGGCTACCCGGGTTACCAACAAAAACCAGATTCTCAGAACCCACCTCCACAAAAGCACCGTCACCTACCTGGTTACGGTCAAACACGCCTTTAAGAGGCTGTCAGACCGATTATTCCACATAACGCGGGCTGCCGCTTTGCCTTTGCTCCTTCTGGTCATAGCTTTGAGCCTCTTAGGCCTGCAACGCTTTTCCTATGAGCAATGGGCGGGGATAGAACCTAAACCGGTAAGGCCCCGGGAAGGGACCACACATTTGGGCATTTTCCTGCCCTCCGGGCCGGGAGGGGGTACAAACCTGGATTCGGTGCAGCGGCTGGAAAAACGTGAAGGGCTCTCTTTCGATTTGATTTCGATCTACCAGGCCTGGGGCGATCGGGCCGAAACCGATACTGTCAGCAGGCAACTCGATCAGATCAAGACCCGGGGATTCCTTCCCATGATTACCTGGGAGCCCTGGACCAACGACTTCGCCTCGGCCGACACCATCTCGGAACTGCAGCATAACAAATTTGTGTTCCGGCACATCGTCTCGGGCACATTTGATGCGTATATCGATGCGATGGCGCGGCGTCTGGCTAATTATAGAGAACCTGTTTTTTTAAGGTTCGCCCATGAATTCGACAACCCGGCCTATCCCTGGTCGCTTACCGGGGGCAATTCTCCCGAATCCTTCATTGAGGCCTGGCGCTACGTACACGACCGTTTTCTTGAACGCGGGGCCAATAACGTTATTTGGGTCTGGAATCCCTTTACTCCGTTATCCCTGGAATCATACTTTCCGGGCGAAGGCTATGTTGACTGGATCGGGGTCACCGGGCTCGACTACGGCCCCTACAACCGCAGGGGTGAAACGCAGTCATTCGATTCGCTCTATCGCCCCTTCCATGACGCCTTCAACAAATTGGCCCAACTTCCGGTCATGGTAGCCGAATTCGGAACGCTTACCAGGGGTGCAGATTCAGACCGCTGGTTCCGCGAAGCCCTGGCTTCTGCCAAACGCGATTTCGGGGAAATAAAGGCCTGGACCGTCTTCCACAGCGACCGGGATGGCAACCTCCCCCCCGGTGCTTTGGGGAAAGTCGATATGCTGGATTGGGTGAATCCTTTACCCGCCCTTCGCCGCCTGAAGATCGACCCGGTAGCCCGAACATCCAGCGTCTCACAGGCCGGCCCTGCAGGCAGGAACCCCTATAGGGCCCTGCCACTTCCCGACCGGCCCATAAGAGGGGTGGCCTTCAAGAAAGCCCAACAATGGTACAGCAGCCGGTACACCGCCACCCGCGCTTCTCTGGAGCACGATTTTGGCCTTATGAAGCAAGCGGGGATCAATACCTTTAAATATCACGGCCCCACACTCTACGACCACAACATCTTGCAGATTGCCCCCGAATTTGATCTGCAAATCGTATACGGTTTCTGGGTACCCGACGACCTCGATTTTATTAAAGACAGTCTCCGCCTTCAAGTACTCGAAACAAAGATTGCAGCAAGCGTAAGACAACTTAAAAAGCACCCGAATATCCTGGCCTGGAACCTGGGCAACCCGCACTGGTCTTCCCTGGCCCTGCGCTACCAGCGGCCCGAACTCGACCTTCAGCGAATGGCTTACCTGTCCTGGTTAAGGCACCTTTCACGAGCCATCAAAGACATTGACAATACGCGTCTGCTCTTTACCGATTTACGACCCGATTCAAACCCTCACTTGCAAATAGAAGCCTACCGGAAGGCCGACCTTGCCATCGATGCCTTCGGGCTGATAGGAGACCATCCTGAACCGCTTCGACACTTCATGGACCTTGCCGGGGAGTCAGGGCTCCAGGTACTGGTAACCGATGCCCCGGCCGAAGCTTTCAGCGCGGCTACAGGCACCCATTTTCTGGCGCGTAACTGGCAAGATCAATGGAACGATCAATCGGTAAGCCTTGATGGTTTACTCGACATATTGGGCCGCCCCAGACTCGGCTATTACACCCTGGCCAGGGAATGGAGCGAGCGGCCCATTCCAACTATTAAAGGGGGTATTGCCATTTTACGCCCGGCTATATCACTCTCATCGCATGGCGTTGTCACTTACCTGGCCAAGCGGTATCTCGATGGAGAATGGCAGAGTCCAGGTTCGGGAAGCGAAAGCAATTATCAGTGGTTTCTGGTAAAGAATGATTACTACGGCAACCCGATAGCCATAAAAACACTAGGCTCAGGTCATGCCATGCCCATCAAGGTGCCTGAAGATTATGAGGATTTTGAGTTAATCCTCACCTATGAATCAAATGGTCGGGTAATCAGCGATCGCAAACCTCTTAACCTGCCCCTGCATTCCTCGCTTCACGGTGTCCAATACCGCTAAATCACTTCTGAACCCGCGGCAAAAACACCTCTGCCAGCATGCACCGGGCGCTTCCGCCCCCGCACGACTCAATGGTGTCGAGCGGGCTTGAGATAATGCGCGATGTTTTCTCGATAGCGGTTACCTGGGCCGGGGTAAGCGAATCTCGGGCAGCCTGGCTCATGACCAGCAGCCGTTCCCCTCCCCTGCCCAGCAGTTGCAGCATATTCCCCGCAAAGCGGTGCATCTGGGCCTCTGTGATGGCGATGATTTCCTTTCCGTCTTGCCGCAAGTGGTCTGCAACTTGTTTGCGCTCCTGTTTATCGTCTATGGTATCGAGGCATATTACCGCAAAAGTTTCACCCAGGCACATCATCACATTGGTGTGGTAAATAGGCAGGCGCTTGCCGTCTACCGACTGGTAGGCCGTGAAAAGTACAGGGGCCACGTCAAAATCTTCGCAGAATTCAATAAACAGCTCCTCGTGAGCCCGGGCCGACAGGGCGCAATAGGCCTTCTGGTGTTCCCGGTCCATGAGTATGCTGCCCGTGCCTTCCAAAAAAACGCCGTCTGCTTCGGCCCCGGTATAGTCGATGATTTCCGTGATTTCAAACCCCTCGTCCTCCAGCAGGTCCAGCAGGTCTTCCCGCCTTTCCCGCCGCCGGTTTTCAGCGTACATGGGGTAGAGCACCACGCGGCCGCTTTCGTGGAACGAAATCCAGTTGTTCGGGAAAATGGAATCGGGGGTGTCGGCCTCGGCCCGGTCATCGGCCACTACCACGGTTACACCGGCTTCCCTTAGCCGGGCAACCAGGCCGTCGAATTCCTCCTGGGCCCTGCGGTTGATCTCCGAATTGCGCAGGTCCAGGTCTTCCTGGAAATAGTTGTTCACGGCCGTTTCCTCATTCATTCGGAAGTGGACCGGACGTATCATCAGCACGGTATCAGTAATCTGCATAAAACTCTGAATGTGTTGGTAAAAGTAAGGAATTACGAGCTGCAAACGTCTCAATTATTCGCGTGCCAGGGGCAGGGTACTGCAGCGCAACAACCCCCCCTGTTTGCCGACCTCCCCATAGGGGATTTCCTCGACGGTGAGCCCCTGCTCGCGAAGCCAGCGGTTAAGGCGCGTAAAACTGCGCTCCGAAACCACCACCTCTGGCGAAATGGAGAAGACGTTGGAAAACATCCGGTACATTTCCTCGGTATCAATTATAAAAACCTTTTCAGGCCCAAAATAGTCGAGTAACCAGCGGGTGTCTGCGGGGTTCAGGAAACTGTCGGGATGCATTATAGCCAGGTCGCGGCCCACCGGCTGGAAACAGCAATCGAGGTGGAGGGCATTGGCGCGGGCGTCGGTATTTGATTTCCGCAGCTCGAAGGCCCGCACCTGCCTTCCCGGAAAACTGCCCTGCAGGTATTCGACGGCCGCTCGGTTGGTACGTGCGGTAATGTAATCCGGGTAATCCTTCCCGCTGTAAGTACCCACAAAGAGCTGGTCTTTCCAAGGCATCACATCGCCCCCTTCCACATGCACCTTGGGGGGCGGTACCAGCAATTGCTCGTCCCAGATCTGGTCGAGTACGTGCACGATGGCTTCAAATTCGCGTTCGCGCAGGGGCAGGATGTTGGCTTTAACCAATTTATCGTCTACCACAAAGGCGATATCGCGCGAAAAGATCTGGTTGCAGGCCTTGATTACCTCGGGACGGAACACCTGTACCCCGTATTTACGCAACACAGCTGCGAACCCTTCCATTTCACGCACCATGTCCGCTTCGGCCGGATAGGTGCCTGCCAGGATGTGCTCCAGCGATTTCGGATCATAAGCCTCTTCGGGCCTGGGTACCGGGCCGCTGTTTTCGGCCGTGCCCAACACCACGGCTTTCAGCCGGGAGGTCTCATCTTTTATGTTCAGGTTCAGCATAAAAACTCAGCAAGTTTCAGGTATAAAAAAAGGGCACCCCAATTGGGGTCCCCTTTGTAAGTCCGGGTTGCCGGCTAGCGGTCTTTAAGCGCCTTGAACGGCCGGAGGTTTTCCCCAATATACACCTGTCTCGGACGGCCAATAGGCTCGCCATTCAACCGCATCTCACGGTATTGGGCAATCCAGCCGGGCAGGCGCCCCAGGGCAAACATTACGGTAAACATTTCAACCGGGATGCCCAGGGCCCGGTAAATAATGCCCGAGTAGAAGTCTACGTTCGGATAGAGCTTGCGTTCAACGAAGTACGGGTCTTCGAGCGCTTCGCGCTCCAGGCCTTTGGCGATATCGAGAATGGGGTCTTCCTTACCCAGGGCAGACAGCACGCTGTCGGCCGATTTTTTGATGATGCGGGCCCGGGGATCAAAATTCTTGTATACCCGATGGCCAAAGCCCATCAGGCGGAAGGGGTCGTCCTTGTCTTTCGCCTTGCCCATGTATTTCTTGGTATCCCCGTCATCGGCGGCAATGGCCTCCAGCATCTCGAGCACGGCCTGGTTGGCACCCCCGTGCAACGGGCCCCAAAGGGCCGAGATCCCGGCCGAAATAGAGGCGAACAGGCCGGCGTGGGAAGAGCCTACAATGCGAACTGTGGAGGTTGAACAATTCTGTTCGTGGTCGGCATGCAAAATCAGGAGCTTGTCGAGCGCCTCGATCTCGATGTCGTTCTTTTTGTATTCGCGGTTGGGTTTTTTGAACATCATCTTGTGGATGTTCTCCACGTACCCCAGGCTGTCGTCTCCGTAGTCGAGGGGCAGGCCCGCCCGCTTGCGGTAGGTCCAGGCCACCAATACCGGGAATTTGGCCAGCAGCCGCACAATGGCGTGGTACATGGCCTTCTCTGAAGAAACGTTTACAGAAGACGGGTTAAAAGCAATCAGGGCGCTGGTGAGCGAAGAGATCACCCCCATGGGGTGGGCCGACTTCGGGAAGCCGTCGATGATCTTCTTCATCTCTTCGTCTACATGCGATTCGGCTTTGATGTCTTCGTGGAACTGGTGCAGCTGCTCCTTATTGGGCAGCTCTCCGAAGATAAGCAGGTAGGCCACTTCCAGGAAATCGGCCTTTTCTGCCAGCTCTTCGATGGCATATCCCCGGTATCTGAGAATCCCCTTTTCCCCATCGAGGAAGGTAATGGCGCTCTCGCACGACCCTGTGTTCTTGTAGCCCGGGTCGAGGGTAATCATCCCCGTGGCTGCACGCAGGTTTTTGATGTCGATGGCCAATTCGTTTTCAGTCCCTTCCACGACCGGAAATTCGTATGATTTCCCGCGGTACGATATGCTTGCAAGTTCAGACATTCTATATGTGTATTTTAGAAAATATGGTCCTGTAAAAATACGAAAAACAGCCGGCTTTAACAATTTGCCGGCCCCCTTTTATGAGCCGGTTGCCGGGTTCAGCCAGCCGGGTTCAGGCCGTACAGGCGGCGGTAATACTGATCGACCGATTTCTTCCAGGTAAACCTCATTTTCCGGGCTCGTTCGCGCATGAGCTGCCACTGTTCCGGTTGCTCGAAATAAAGCGAAACCGCCTGGTCGAATACCGCCTCAAGGTCGGCGATTTTCTCGGCATAGGTGCCCCCGTCGAACAAAAAGCCGGTCTCCAGGTGGGCAATGGTGTCTTTTAGGCCCCCGGTGGCATGGGCCAGCACCGGGTTGCCATTGCGCATGGCCAGCATCTGGCTAATGCCGCAGGGCTCAAACTGGCTGGGCATCAGGTAGAGGTCGGTTTCCAGGTACATGGAATCGATCAGGTCTTCTGACTGCCCGTTGGTGAAAATGAAATTGGGATGCTGGTAACTCATGGTGCGGAACAGGGCCTCATATTCTGGCGCCCCGGTACCCAGCAACATGAAGACACCATTCACTTTCTCGAGCCTTCTGAGCAGGTTGCGGAAGGTTTCGGGGCTCTTCTTGAAAAAGTAGAATTTCTGCTCGGTGAGCCGGGCGACGCTCGAGCAGAGCATGGCCGGCGGGTTTTCCATAAGCCCCACCACCTTCTCGCCCGTGTGGGCCAGAAAGTCGGCCTTGTATTTTTTGGACTCTTCCTGCAGCCAACCGAAAAGGGCGCGTACCGTATTCCTGTAAATGGCGCCGTGGGTGGCCTCCCTGATATTTTCGTAGTTGCAGCCGTTCAGTATGCCGTATAGCCGCTTTTCGCGGTGGGCGAGCTTCAGGTCTCCTTCCAGCCCTTCACCCCCTATAAATTCAGGCGGGGCGCTGGGCTTCATGATGTCCTTCATGTAAGAAGGGGAAACCGTGTGCACCGCGTCTGAAAGGCGTATGCCCACGGCCATCAGGTTGATGCAATCGGTATACCGGTAATCAATTAGGGAGTCTACCGGATATTCCAGGTGCGGAAACCAGTTTTCGACTGAGGAGTAGTTATCGGCCAGGGGACGTATACCCTGTATGGCCAGGTTGTGGATGGTGTAGACAAAGCGGAGCTTCTGCAGGTTTTTATAGTGCGGGTGGAAAGCCCTGAGGAACAGGAGCATGCTACTGTGCCAGTCGTGCAGGTGTACCACGTTGAGCTTCCCGAATGCCTTTTGTTTAACCCCCTCGGCCACTCCGGTGCAGAAAATGGTAAACTTGACAAAATCGGTGTAAAAGGGCTCTTCCGGGTCGTTGTGGTACATGTGGGCAATATCCCCTGCCTCGATCTCGGGGTGGTGCAGCAGGTAATGGGTAATGCCCTCGATATCCTTTTTCGGCCGGGCCTGGTACAACTCCAGTTCGTAGACCTGCCCGCGCAGATCCACTTCCAGTGTCCGCAGGAAATGGGCGCCGGTGTGCAGCCGGCCATATGAAGGCGTAATTACATGCACCTGGTCGCCCCGGGCGGCAATCTGGCGGGGCACGTCGCGCACCACATCGCCCATGCCTCCGGCCTTGCAATCGGGAATGCCGTCGTTTTCGGCAGATACGAACAGGAATCTATTCATCGGGCAGCTATTAGGGATCTGCTCCAAAGATACGGGAGAACAAAAAAAAAGGCCCCATCAGGTGGGGCCTTTTGCATTTATTTCACACGGGGGTTTAGCGGCTGAGCTTAAAGGCGCTCTTCCCCGGAAAAAAGGCAACGGAACCGAGTTCTTCCTCGATGCGCAGCAACTGGTTGTATTTGGCCATACGGTCGCTGCGGGAAGCCGAACCGGTCTTGATCTGCCCGGTATTCAGGGCCACCGCCAGGTCGGCAATGGTGTTGTCTTCGGTTTCCCCGCTGCGGTGCGACATCACCGAGGTGTAGCCAGCGTTCTTAGCCATGTTCACGGCGGCAATGGTCTCGGTCAGGGTACCGATCTGGTTTACCTTGATCAAAATGGAATTGGCTATGCCTTCTTTAATGCCCCTCGAAAGGCGCTCCACATTGGTCACAAACAGGTCGTCACCGACCAGCTGCACCTTGCCGCGCGTTTTTTCGGTGAGCATTTTCCAGCCTGCCCAGTCGTTTTCATCCATCCCGTCTTCGATAGAGATAATGGGGTACTTCTCACAAAGGCCGGCCAGGTATTCGGCCTGCTCTTCAGATGTGCGAACAGCTCCCTTGTTGCCTTCGAATTTGGTGTAGTCGTATTTGCCGTCTACGTAAAATTCGGCAGAGGCGCAGTCCAGGGCAATCATCACCTCTTCGCCCATTTTGTAACCGGCTTTTTCCACGGCCTTGGCAATGGTATCGAGTGCGTCCTCGGTGCCGTCGAGGGTCGGGGCAAATCCGCCCTCATCGCCTACGGCCGTACTCAGGCCGCGGTCGTGCAGCACCTTTTTCAGGTTGTGGAAAATCTCGGTGCCCATCTGCATGGCATGGGTAAAGCTCTTCGCCTTTACGGGCATTACCATGAATTCCTGGAAGGCGATGGGGGCGTCGGAGTGCGAGCCGCCGTTGATGATGTTCATCATGGGCACGGGCAGCGTATTGGCGCTAACCCCGCCTACATAGCGGTAAAGCGACTGGCCCAGTTCGTTGGCGGCCGCCTTGGCCACTGCAAGGGAAACACCCAGAATGGCGTTGGCGCCCAAACGGCTCTTGTTGGCGGTGCCGTCGAGGTCGATCATGGCCTGGTCGATCTTATTCTGTTCAAAAACCAGCATGCCGCGTACCAGTTCGGCTATTTCGGTATTTACGTTTTTCACGGCCTGGCCAACTCCTTTGCCCATAAAGGCCTTCCCGCCGTCGCGGAGCTCCACGGCTTCATGCTCTCCGGTAGAAGCACCTGAGGGCACTGCGGCCCGGCCCATCACGCCGTTTTCGGTCAACACGTCCACCTCCACGGTGGGGTTGCCCCTGGAATCAAGGATTTGCCTTGCGTGTACGTCGATAATGATACTCATATGTCTTGCTTTATTCGTTTACGATTCAGGCGGCAAAGATACGAAAGCCGCGCACCTGCCGCAGCCAGTACCCGGGCATTGTGCGGAACGTAACAATATCTTAAACCGCCGTGCCTTTTGTTGTGCTTTTGCGGATGTTCTCAAAGAACTGGTCAAAGAGGTACTCGGCGTCGTGCGGCCCCGGGCTTGCCTCGGGGTGGTACTGGACCGAGAACACGTTCTTGTCTTTCATGCGAATGCCGGCCACGGTCTGGTCATTCAGGTGCAGGTGGGTAATTTCAAGCCCCGGGTGGGCTTCGGTTTCTTCCCGGTTCACGGCAAAGCCGTGGTTTTGGGAGGTAATTTCACCCTTGCCGGTCAGCAGGTTCATCACCGGGTGGTTGATGCCCCGGTGGCCGTGGTGCATTTTGTACGTGCTTACCCCGTTGGCCAGGGCAATGACCTGGTGCCCCAGGCAGATACCAAAGAGGGGTTTGTCGGCCTCAATGATGCGACGGGCCACGGCTATGGCCTCTTTCAGCGGCTCGGGGTCGCCCGGCCCGTTCGAGATAAAATAGCCGTCGGGGTTCCAGGCCTCCAGGGTTTCAAAAGGGGTGTTGTGCGGGAATACCTGAATGTAGGCCCCCCTTTTTGCCAGGTTGCGCAAAATATTTTTCTTGATGCCGATGTCGAGGGCGGCAATCCGGAACTCGGCACCCGGGTCGCCCACGAAGTAAGTCTCGCGTGTTGAAACGCTGGAGGCCAGTTCCAGGCCTTCCATGCTCGGGATGGCCTGAAGTTCCTCCTTGAGGGCGTCAAGCTCCTCCACACGGGTCGAGATAACGGCATTCATGGCCCCGTTATCGCGAATGTAGCTCACCAGGGCGCGGGTGTCTACATCAGAGATGGCAAACAGGCCGTTGGCATCTAAAAATTCCAGGAGGCTGAAGTCGGCTTCCGGGCGGCTGTACTCGTACGAGAAATTCTTGCAGATCAGCCCGGCTATCTTTACCCCATCAGATTCTACCTCTTCGGCAGTGGCCCCGTAGTTCCCGATATGGGCATTGGTGGTTACCATGAGCTGCCCGAAATAAGAGGGGTCGGTAAAGATCTCCTGGTAGCCGGTCATCCCGGTGTTGAAACACACCTCCCCGAAAGCGGTTCCTTCCTTGTCTCCGACGGACTTCCCGTAGAAAATAGTGCCGTCTGCCAATAAAATCAATGCTTTTCTTTTAGCCTGATACTTCATGAATACATGCTTGGTTTTAGGGTATTAGACAAAATAACATAAAAAAAAGGATAGCCTCCCAGGACTATCCTTTTCTTCTTGATAACTTTTAAAAACATCGCCTTATGCCTCGGCATCATCGGCTTTGGTTTCAGTTTCCGACTGGGGCGCTTCCGGGGCCTTGGGGGCTGAGGCCTTGGGGGCTTTAGCCTTGGTCTCGGCCTTTGCCTCAACCTTGGTTTCGGCGACGGGCTCGGCCTCCTTGCTGCCTTTTGAGCGGCGGCTGCGGCGCGTGGTTTTCTTGGCCGGTTTGCCGGCGTTGTACAGCTCGTTGAAATCGACCAACTCGATCATCGCCATATCGGCGTTGTCACCCAGCCGGCTTCCCAGCTTGATGATGCGGGTGTATCCACCCTGGCGATCGGCTACCTTTTCCGAAACGGCCCCGAAGAGCTCGGTTACGGCCTGCTTGCTGCGCAGGTTGCTGAAGACCACCCGGCGGTTATGGGTGCCCTGCTCGGCAGACTGGTTGTTTTCGGCCTTGGATTTGGTGATCAGGGGCTCAACAAATTGTTTGAGCGCCTTGGCCTTAGCCACAGTGGTGTTGATGCGTTTATGTTCGATCAGGGAACAGGCCATATTGGCCAGCATAGCCTTTCGGTGTGCCGATTTTCTTCCCAGGTGATTGACTTTCTTTCCGTGTCTCATCGTTTCAATGCTTTAGCCGGTACCCAAGGGCACCCGCCAACTTAATCTTTATCCAATTTATATTTTGACAGGTCCATGCCGAAGCTCAGCCCTTTGTTGATGACCAGTTCTTCAAGCTCGGTCAGGGATTTCTTCCCGAAGTTGCGGAACTTCATCAGGTCGTTTTTGTTGAAAGACACCAGGTCTCCCAGGGTGTCTACCTCGGCGGCTTTCAGGCAATTCAGGGCCCGTACCGAGAGGTCCATGTCGACCAGTTTGGTCTTGAGCAGCTGACGCATGTGCAGCGACTCCTCGTCGTAGGTCTCGGTCTGGGCGATTTCGTCGGCCTCCAGGGTAATGCGCTCGTCAGAGAAGAGCATGAAATGGTGGATCAGCACCTTGGCAGCCTCGGTAAGGGCTTCCTTCGGGTGGATGGAACCGTCGGTGGCAATTTCGAAAACGAGCTTTTCGTAGTCGGTCTTTTGCTCCACCCGGTAGTTCTCGATGGCGTATTTCACGTTGCGCACCGGGGTGAAGATCGAATCGACGGCGATGCTCCCCAGGGGGGCATTCGACTTCTTGTTCTCTTCAGCCGGCACATAACCGCGACCCTTCTCGATGATAATCTCCATGTTGATGCTCACCTTGGGGTCCATGTTGCAGATCACCAAATCGGGGTTCAGCACCTGGAATCCGGAAATAAACTTCTGGAAATCGCCCGCAGTGAGTTGGTTCTTACCGCTTACAGAAATGGAAACGGTTTCTTCGTTCACATCGTCTATCTGGCGCTTAAAGCGTACCTGTTTCAGGTTCAGGATCACTTCGGTTACATCTTCCACAACACCCTCCATAACCGAGAACTCGTGTTCCACCTTATCGATACGCACCGAGGTGATGGCATACCCTTCAAGGGAGGCCAGCAACACTCTTCTCAGCGCATTCCCGACGGTAAGACCATAGCCAGGCTCCAGGGGGCGGAATTCGAATTTCCCCTCGAAGTCGGTTGAGTCTACCATGATTACTTTGTCGGGCTTCTGAAAATTTAGTAATGCCATAATAGGATCTGTGTTGTGATTATTTAGAGTATAACTCGACGATCAGTTGTTCCTTGATGTTCTCCGGAATCTGAAGACGTTCGGGCACGGCTACGAAAGTACCCTCCTTCTTGTCTCCGTTCCAGGAAATCCACTCGTATACATTGCTATGTGCAGAGAGGGAATCATCGATGGCCTGAAGTGATTTGGATTTTTCGCGAACCCCTACCACGTCTCCGGCTTTCAGGGAGTAGGAAGGAATGTTCACCACTTCTCCGTTTACGGTAATGTGGCGGTGCGAAACCAGCTGGCGGGCACCACGGCGCGAGGGGGAAATACCCATGCGGTAAACCACGTTGTCGAGGCGTGACTCGCAAAGCTGGAGCAACACCTCACCGGTAACCCCTTTGCTGCGGTTGGCCTGGGCAAACAGGTTGCGGAACTGGCGCTCGAGAATACCGTAGGTGTATTTGGCCTTCTGCTTTTCCTGCAGCTGGATGGCGTATTCTGATTTCTTGCCGCGGCGACGGTTGTTGCCGTGCATGCCGGGAGGGTAATTTTTCTTTTCGAAGGCCTTATCGTCTCCGAAGATGGGCTCGCCGAATTTACGGGCGATCTTGCTTTTTGGTCCTGTGTATCTAGCCATTTTCAGTTTATTGTGAAGGTGGGGTTATGAATTAAGGCATATCCTTCGATAACCACAATTCCACCTCCGGTGAAAAATTTGTGTTTGTATTCGGGGTTAAACTCTGCGTCTCTTGGGCGGACGGCAGCCGTTGTGCGGCAGCGGGGTTACATCGATGATCTCGGTAACCTCGATGCCGGAGTTGTGGATGGAGCGGATTGCAGACTCACGTCCGTTTCCGGGCCCCTTCACATACACCTTAACCTTACGCAAACCGGCCTCGTGGGCGGTTTTGGCACATTCCTCGGCCGCAACCTGGGCGGCGTAGGGAGTGTTTTTCTTGGAACCGCGGAACCCCATCTTCCCGGCAGAAGCCCAGGAAATCACATCGCCCTTCTTGTTGGTCAGGGAGATGATGATGTTGTTAAAGGAAGCGCTGATGTGGGCTTCCCCGGTGGATTCGATAGCCACCTTCCGCTTTTTGACCGTCTTGGTCGCTTTTGACCCTTTTGAACCTGTCTTTGCCATATTCTGATTTCTGTAAATCGCGATCGGGGTCAGAGGTGGGCCTTACGGCCTCTCATACCCCGGCGTCACGAGTTATTACTTGGTCGCCTTTTTCTTGTTGGCTACGGTTTTACGTTTTCCTTTACGGGTGCGCGAGTTGTTCTTGGTGCGCTGTCCACGGAGCGGCAGGCCGGCCCGGTGGCGAATTCCCCGATAGCACCCGATGTCCATCAGGCGCTTGATGTTCAGCTGGGTCTCTGAACGCAGCTCGCCTTCAATGGTAAACGATGAAACGGCCTCACGAATGCGCCCGATCTCGTCGTCGGTCCATTGCGAAACTTTGGTATCTGCATTTACCTGGGCTTTGTCGAGGATTTCCTGAGCCCTGCTCTTACCGATACCGAAAATATAGGTAAGGGCAATAACGCCTCTCTTCTGGTTGGGGATATCTACCCCTGCGATTCTAGCCATAGTTACCCTTGTCTTTGTTTAAATCTAGGATTCTTTTTGTTGATCACGTACAGCCGTCCCTTGCGTCTAACGATCTTGCACTCGGCGCTGCGTTTCTTTATGGATGCTCTTACTTTCATCTCGTGCGTTTTCTCTTAGTATCTGTATGTAATTCGCGCTTTGCTCAAATCGTAAGGGCTCATCTCGAGCTTAACCCGGTCGCCGGGAAGCAGTTTGATGTAGTGCATACGCATCTTGCCCGAAATATGAGCCGTAACCACGTGGCCGTTCTCCAATTCTACGCGGAACATGGCGTTGGAAAGGGCCTCTATAATAGTTCCGTCCTGCGTTATTGAAGCTTGTTTGGCCATATTAAGCTACTTTTCTGTTTTTTCCTGTTTTCATCAACCCGTCGTAATGGCGGTTGAGCAGGTACGAATTCACCTGCTGCACTGTATCGATGGCCACCCCTACCATGATAAGCAGGGAGGTACCGCCGTAGAACAGGGCCCAGTTGGCCTGCATATCCATGAGTTTTACCACGAGGGCCGGTAAAACCGCAAGGAGTGCCAGGAAAACCGATCCCGGCAGGGTAATGAGCGACATGATGCGGTCGAGGAAATCGGCCGTTTCCTTGCCGGGCCGTATGCCGGGTATAAAGCCGCCGCTCCGTTTCAGGTCGTCAGCCATTTTGTTGGTCGGCACGGTAATGGCCGTATAGAAATACGTAAAGATGATAATCAGCAGGCCGAACAGGATGTTGTAAGCCAGGCCGAAAATATCCTGGAACTGCACCTCCATCCACTGCCCGAGGGCCGAACTGTTAAAATAGCTCCCGATCAGACCCGGGGCAAACATGATGGCCTGGGCGAAGATGATGGGCATTACCCCAGAGGCGTTAAGCTTCAGGGGAATGTATTGACGGGAGCCCATTACGTTTTTCTCATATCCGCCGGAGGCTGTGCGCCGTGCATATTGAACCGGGATGCGGCGGGTAGCCATGACCAGCAGCACGCTGGCCAAAATCACCACGAACCACAGAATCAGCTCGACCAGGATCAGCATGGGGCCGCCGTTTCCGTTCAGGCGGGAAGCTCCTTCCTGTACGAAGGCCTGCGGCAGCTTGGCCAATATCCCGATCATGATGAGCAGGGAAATACCGTTCCCGATGCCTTTGTCGGTGATTTTCTCACCCAGCCACATGGCGAAGACACACCCTGTTACCAGGATAATTACGGAGGGTGCGATGAAGTTTAGTCCTTTCCCCAGCAAAAAGGCGCTGTCGGGCACGCCGAGAGCCCCGAGGCTGTAAAGGTAGGTGGGCGCCTGGATGATACAGATCCCAATGGTGAGCCAGCGGGTAATCTGGTTTTTGGTCTTCCGGCCGCTCTCGCCTTCCTTGTCGAGCTTTTGCAGGTACGGGATGGCAATCCCCATCAACTGGACTACGATGGAAGCCGAGATATAGGGCATAATTCCCAACGCAAAAACCGAGGCGTTGGCAAAAGCCCCCCCGGTAAAGGCGTTCAGGATCCCTAAAATACCCGTGTCGGTCCGGTTGACCAGCGCGGCCAGCTGAGAGGTGTCAATTCCGGGCAGGACCACCTGGGCCCCGAACCGGTACACCAACAGCAGGCCAAGGGTCAGCAGGATACGGGTCCTGAGCTCCTCGATCTTCCAGATATTCGTAATGATCTCGAAAAACTTCTTCATATCCGATCCGTTTATAAACTTATGGCCTCACCACCAGCAGCCTCGATAGCGGCTTTGGCACTGGCCGTAAATTTATGAACCGAAATTTTCAGCGGGGACTTCAATTCGCCCCTTCCCAATATTTTTACCAGGTCGTTTTTGTGTGCCAGACGCAGCTCCACCAGGTTTTCAACGGTTACCTCCTTTTTAACGGAGCCGTTGTCTACCAGTTGCTGGAGCGTGTCCAGGTTAATGCCGCGGTATTCCACGCGGTTAATGTTGTTGAACCCGAATTTGGGCACCCGGCGCTGCAGGGGCATCTGGCCTCCTTCAAAACCGATTTTCTTGGCGTAGCCAGAACGGGCCTTGGCACCTTTGTGCCCTTTGGTGGCCGTACCGCCTTTCCCGGATCCCTGTCCGCGTCCTACGGTTTTACCGCTTTTGTGAACGGAACCTTTAGCAGGTTTTAAATTCCCTAAATCCATACTCCCTCAGTATTAGGCTTCCTGGGTCGAAACCAGGTGTTTTACTTTGTCAATCATTCCCAGGACGCTGGGGGTGTTTTCATGCTCCACCACCTGTCCGATGCCGCGCAGGCCGAGGGCCTCCAGGGTACGCTTCTGGTTCTGGGGGCGCTTGATGCTGCTTTTAACTTGCTGTATTCTGATCTTTGCCATCGTTCTGCTACCTTATCCGTTGAAAACTTTGTCCAGGGAAACGCCGCGCTGTTGGGCCACGGTGTTCGCATCGCGCAGTTGCAGCAAAGCGTCAAAAGTCGCCTTTACCACGTTGTGCGGGTTGGATGACCCCTGCGATTTGGAGAGGACGTCCTGGATGCCCACCGATTCCAATACCGCCCGAACGGCACCACCGGCAATCACCCCGGTACCGTGAGAGGCAGGCTGGATGTATACCCGGGCTCCGCCGTACTTTCCTTTCTGCTCATGTGGAAGGGTTCCCTTGTTCAGCGGGATGCGAATCAGGTTCTTCTTGGCGTCCTCAATGGCTTTGGCAATGGCCGTGGCAACTTCCTTGGACTTGCCAAGGCCGTGGCCTACCACACCGTTTTCATCTCCCACCACAACGATGGCTGAAAAACCGAAGGCGCGACCTCCCTTGGTTACCTTAGTAACCCGTTGAACTCCCACCAGACGGTCTTTCAGTTCCAGTCCGCCCGGCTTTACAGTTTCCACATTCTTATATTTCCCGTACATAACTTGTATTAAAATTTAAGTCCGCCTTCCCTGGCGCCATCGGCCAGCGATTTAACTCTCCCGTGATACTGGTATCCACCCCGGTCGAAAGCCACGGCATCGATTCCAGACTTAATAGCCTTTTCGGCGATGGCTTTGCCAACAGCGGTGGCGATCTCCGACTTGGTGCCTTTCACCTCGCTCAATTCCTTGTCGCGTGAAGAGGCAGAAACCAGGGTGTTGCCGCTCTGGTCGTCGATGATCTGGGCGTAGATCTCCTTATTGCTGCGGAAGACAGACAAGCGGGGGCGCTCCGCGGTCCCGAAGGATATCTTGCGGATGCGTCTTCTGATTCGATTTCTTTTCTCAGACTTCGTTAGTCCCATGATTCTTTAGATTACGCTGATTTACCTGCTTTTCTTCTCAACACTTCACCTTTGAACTTGATTCCCTTGCCTTTGTAGGGCTCCGGCTTGCGGAAGGAACGGATCTTGGCAGCCACCTGGCCCACCAGTTGCCTGTCGTGTGAGGTGAGTTTAATAGTCGGGTTTTTACCCTTATCGGCTGTGGTTTCCACTTTTACTTCCGGAGCCAGGTCCAGGATGATATTGTGCGAATAGCCCAGTGCGAGTTCCAGCCTCTGGCCCTGGTTGCTGGCGCGGTATCCCACACCTACCAGTTCCATTTCTTTGGTCCATCCCTTGGTAACACCCAAAATCATGTTGGAGATGAGGGCGCGGTACAGTCCGTGTTTAGCTTTGTGATCCTTGGAATCGGAGGGGCGGGTAACCAGTACATTACTGCCTTCCACACGAATTGCCACGTCGGCGTATTCCTGGGTAAGGGTACCCAGTTTCCCCTTTACGGTTACCACACCATCGGCAACCTCAACGCTGGCTCCCTCGGGGATTGCAATCGGATTATTACCAATTCTAGACATGCTTCTCTTTCTTTATTCAGTCGATTAATAAACGTAGCACAGCACTTCGCCTCCCACATTCTCCTGCCGGGCCTGCTTGCTGGTCATAACCCCATGCGATGTCGATACTATCGCAATTCCAAGGCCGTTCAGCACCCGGGGCAGTTCGCCTGCGCCGGTATACTTGCGAAGCCCTGGGGTGGAGATCCGCTGGATTTTACGAATGACGGGCTCTTTGGTCAGCCGGTCGTATTTCAGGGCGATTTTGATATTGCCCTGTACGGCGTTGTCTTCGAACTTATAGCTGAGGATGTACCCCTGGTCGAAAAGGATTTTGGTAATCTCCTTTTTCAACTTGGAAGCAGGAATTTCAACTACCCGGTGACCGGCACTGCTGGCGTTACGAATTCGGGTCAAATAGTCTGCAATAGGATCTGTAAACATCTTATTTCCTGTATTAGGGGGTTACCAACTCGCTTTTTTAACGCCCGGGATCAATCCCGAGTTGGCCATTTCGCGGAACAATACACGGGAAATCCCGAATGTCCGAATATATCCTTTGGGCCGTCCGGTGAGCTTGCAACGGTTGTGCAGGCGAACCGGAGAGGCATTGCGGGGCAATTTCTGCAGCGCTTCGTAATCGCCGGCCTCTTTCAGGGCCTTGCGTTTCTCGGCGTATTTTGCTGCGAGCTTGGCCCTTTTGCGCTCACGGGCCTTCATTGATTCTTTAGCCATACTAATTCTTTTTAAAGGGTAATCCCAATTCGCTTAACAGTGATTTCGCTTCCTTATCGGTTACGGCCGAAGTCACAAAGGTGATGTCCATCCCGTTGATCCGGTTGATCCGGTCGATGTTGATTTCCGGGAAGATGATCTGCTCGGCTACGCCCAGGTTGTAGTTGCCGCGGCCGTCAAAACCGGTGGCGCGGATACCCTGGAAGTCACGTACACGTGGCAGGGCGGAGGTCACCAGGCGGTCGAGGAACTCATACATACGCTCCCCGCGCAGGGTTACCTTGGCGCCGATGGGCATGCCCTTCCGCAGTTTGAAGTTGGCCACGTCCTTCTTGGAAATAGTGGCTACTGCCTTCTGACCGGAAATCATGGTGAGCTCGTCCACGGCGTGATCGATCAGCTTCTTGTCGGCCACAGCGGCACCAACCCCGCGGCTGATCACGATTTTCTGCAGCTTGGGAACCTCCATGACGTTGTTGTACCCGAACTCCTCGGTAAGCGCCTTGATTACGCGCTCGTTGTACTCTTGCTTTAATCTTGGAACGTAGGCCATAACTAAATTACTTCATTCGATTTTTTTGCAACACGCACTTTCTTGCCGTCGCGCACTTCGTAACCCACCCGTGTGGCGTCGCCCGATTTCGGGTCGATCAGCGAGAGGTTGGAAAGGTGAATGGGAGCTTCCTTCTCCACAATCCCCCCCTGGGGGTTGCGGGCGCTGGGCTTTTCGTGTTTGGATACGGTGTTGACCCCTTCCACAACTGCCTTGTTGGCATCGCGGAGCACCTTCAGCACTTTGCCTTCGCTGCCTTTGTGGTCGCCGGTGATTACCCGAACCTGATCGCCTTGTTTAATCCTTACTTTCATCTTTCTCTATACTTTATAGTACCTCGGGAGCCAAGGAAACGATTTTCATAAATTGCTTCTCACGCAGTTCCCGGGCTACCGGTCCGAATACGCGGGTTCCGCGCATCTCCCCCTGGGGGTTCAGCAGCACACAGGCGTTGTCGTCAAAGCGGATATACGATCCGTCGGGACGGCGAACCTCCTTGGTGGTGCGAACCACCACGGCGGTAGACACGGCCCCTTTTTTGATGGTGCCGTTCGGAGTGGCCTCCTTAACGCTCACTACAATCTTATCTCCCAGGGAAGCGTACCGTCTCTTGGTGCCCCCGAGCACGCGGATGGTCAGGACCTCTTTGGCCCCTGTGTTGTCCGCTACTTTGAGTCTAGATTCTTGCTGTAACATAATTATTTGGCTCTTTCAAGGATTTCTACCAATCGCCAGCACTTGGTTTTGCTCAAGGGCCGGGTTTCCATGATACGTACCGTATCGCCGATGTTGCAATCGTTCTTTTCGTCGTGCGCCACATACTTCTTGGTGCGAAGTACGAACTTTCCGTACATGGGGTGCTTTACCCGCTTGACTTCGGAAACCACGATGGACTTCTCCATCCTGTTGCTGGTCACAACGCCAATACGCTCTTTTCTTAAATTTCTATTTTCCATAAAGCAACACCAATTATTGGTTTTCCCTTTTTGTTAATTCGGTCGCCAGTCTGGCCACGGTTTTACGGGCTTTTCTCAGCTGCAGCGGGTTTTCCAGAGGAGTCACCGCGTGGGCCATTTTGAGATCGTCGTACTGCTTCTTAAGCCCTGTCAGCTTTTCTTTCAGCTCTTCTACAGACAATTCCTTTATCTCCGATTGTTTCATGATCGCGTATTATTAAGCAGGAGTGTAATCCCTGGCCACTACAAATTTTGTCTTCACCGGCAGTTTTTGGGCTGCGAGCCGCAGGGCTTCCTGGGCTACCTCGTGGGGCACTCCGGCTATTTCGAACATAACCCGTCCCGGCTTCACGATGGCTACAAAGTATTCTGGAGCCCCTTTTCCTTTACCCATCCGCACTTCGAGCGGCTTCTTGGTAATGGGTTTGTCCGGGAATATTTTGATCCAGAGCTGCCCCTGGCGTTTCATGTAACGGGTTGCAGCGATACGGGCGGCCTCGATCTGACGGGCGGTGATAAAGGCAGAGTCCATTGACTTAATGCCGAACATCCCGTTAGACAGCTGGTGCCCTCTCTGAGAAATGCCTTTCATTCGGCCTTTCTGGGCCTTCCGAAACTTGGTTCTTTTTGGCTGTAACATGTTCCTTTCGCTTCTTTAAATTACTTTCTGCGACGTTTTTTGCCTTCGGGCTTGCCGCTGCTTTTGCCGGTTCCTTTCGACATGCCGACCAGCGGAGAGAGCTCGCGCTTGCCGTATACCTCGCCTTTCATGATCCACACTTTCACGCCCAGGCGGCCGTAAGTGGTGTGGGCTTCGTGCAGGGCGTAGTCGATATCGGCCCGGAAGGTAGACAGCGGAATGCGGCCTTCCTTATAGGTTTCGCTACGCGCCATTTCAGCTCCGTTCAAACGGCCTGAGATCATCACCTTGATACCTTCTGCATTCATCCGCATGGCAGCGGCGATGGCCATTTTAATGGCACGGCGGTACGAGATCCGGCTCTCGATCTGGCGGGCAACGCTGGCAGCAACCAGGTTGGCGTCGAGTTCGGGCCGTTTGATCTCGAAGATGTTGATCTGAACCTCCTTATCGGTAATCTTCTTGAGCTCTTCCTTCAGCTTGTCGACCTCCTGTCCGCCTTTCCCGATAATGATACCCGGGCGGGCGGTGGTAATGGTAACGGTAATGAGCTTCAGGGTGCGCTCTATGATGACCCGGGAAACACTGGCTTTGGCCAGACGGGCGTGGATGTACTTGCGGATTTTGTCGTCTTCCGCCAGCTTATCTCCGTAATCGTCCCCTCCGTACCAGTTCGATTCCCAGCCCCGGATGATTCCCAGACGATTTCCTATTGGATTCGTTTTTTGTCCCATACTATTTTTAGCTTGCTGCGTTATTTCTGGCTCCCAACACCAAGGTTACGTGGTTGGAACGTTTTCTGATTCTGTGGGCGCGACCCTGGGGTGCCGGCCGGAGCCGCTTCAGGGAGCGACCGCCGTCAACGCGGATCTCTGATACGATCAGGTTGGCGTTTTCGATATCGGCGTCCTCGTTCTTGGCCTGCCAGTTGGCGATTGCCGAAAGCAGGAGCTTTTCCAGTTTGCGCGAAGCATCTTTGGTGCTGAAGCGCAAGATGGCCAGGGCCTTCTCAACTTCCTGTCCGCGTACCAGGTCGGCTACCAGTCTCATTTTCCGGGGAGAGGTGGGGCAGTCGTTCAGCTTGGCGAATGCCAGCTCCTTCTTTTCCTCCTTGATCCTCTCGGACATCTGTTTTTTCCGAACTCCCATAGCGCTTACTTTTTACCTTTGTTTTTAGCTCCGGCATGCCCCCGGAAAGAACGGGTTGGCGAGAATTCGCCCAGTTTGTGGCCCACCATGTTCTCGGTTACGTAAACCGGAACGAACTGGCGGCCGTTGTGCACGGCGATGGTCTGGCCCACGAAATCGGGGGTGATCATCGAGGCGCGCGACCAGGTCTTGATGACCGTCTTCTTTCCGGAATCGATGTTCTGTTGAACTTTCTTGTCCAGACTATAGTGAACGTAAGGTCCTTTTTTTAGGGAACGTGCCATTCTAACTTATTTTATTTCTTTCTGCGTTCAACAATATATCGGTTGCTGTCCTTGGTCCGGGAGCGGGTGCGGTAGCCTTTGGCAGGAATACCTTTCCGCGATCTCGGATGTCCTCCGGAAGCACGTCCTTCCCCACCACCCATCGGGTGATCTACAGGGTTCATGGCCACCGGACGGGTACGCGGACGACGGCCCAGCCAACGGCTGCGGCCTGCC
Source organism: Robiginitalea sp. (assembly GCA_050289825.1). Lineage (GTDB taxonomy): Bacteria > Bacteroidota > Bacteroidia > Flavobacteriales > Flavobacteriaceae > Robiginitalea. The sequence goes on along the minus strand of JBNKGM010000011.1, from coordinate 3,722 downwards.
TTGCCCGATACGATGAGCTGGTGGTCTGAGTTAGACACGGCACCGATGGTAGCCAGGCAGTTAACCAGGATCATGCGGGTTTCGCCAGAAGGCAGCTTAATGGTGGCGTATTTGCCATCACGGGCCATCAACTGGGCGAAGGTTCCGGCGCTGCGGGCCATAACGGCCCCCTGCCCGGGACGCAACTCGATGCAGGAAATGATGGTACCCAGCGGAATTTCAGACAACGGCAGGGCGTTGCCGATCTCAGGGGCCGAGCCGGCTCCTGAAAATACCTGCTGACCAACCTGGAGGCCGTTAGGGGCCACCATGTACCGTTTTTCACTGTCGGTGTATTCGATCAGGGCGATAAACGCAGAACGGTTCGGGTCGTACTGGATCGACTTCACCTCGGCAGCAACGGCGTGCTTGTCGCGTTTGAAATCGATTACGCGGTACCTTCTTTTATGACCTCCGCCTTTGTAGCGCATGGTCATTTTTCCTCGACTGTTTCTTCCTCCCGACTTTTTTAACGGAGCGAGCAGGCTCTTCTCCGGCTTATCAGTAGTAACCGCGTCGAATCCGTTTACTACTTTAAATCGCTGTCCGGGAGTAATAGGCTTTAACTTTCTGACTGACATGCCTCTTAGATATTACTGTAAAAATCAATCACGTCTCCGTCCTTCACGTCCACGATGGCCTTCTTGAAAGCGCCCTTCATCCCCTGTTGCACACCGGTTTTGGTGTAGCGGGTCTTGCGGGCCGGGCCGTAGTTCATGGTGCGAACCTTGGTTACAGAAACGCCGTAAGTCGTTTCCACGGCTTCCTTGATCTCGAGTTTATTCGCGGCCGGGGCCACGATGAAACCATAGCGGTTGTACAACTCACTATCGGAAGTCATTTTCTCGGTAATGATCGGTTTTATCAACACACTCATGATTCCTTACTTATTTAGGTTCGCTTCAATTTCCGCCAATGCACCTTCCATCAGTACTACGCTGTTTGCGTTCATGATTTTGTAAGTGCTTAATTCTGAGTTGGTTACAACTTCAGACCCTGGCAAATTGCGCGACGACAAATATACGCTATTATTTGAATCGCCCAAGACTATCAGGGACTTTTTGTCGGCCAGCCCCAGGGCCTTCAGAACGGCTACGAATTCTTTGGTTTTGGGCTGGTCGAATACGAAGTCTTCCACTACCACAATGGCGTTCTCCTGAGACTTCATGCTCAGGGCCGATTTACGGGCCAGGCGCTTCACGTTTTTGTTCAGCTTCTGGGTGTAGTCTTTCGGGCGCGGGCCGAAGATGCGTCCACCCCCGCGGAATACCGGCGACTTGATGCTGCCGGCCCGGGCGGTACCGGTACCTTTCTGCTTCTTGATCTTCCGGGTGCTGCCGGCAATCTCGCCACGCTCCTTGGCCTTATGGGTACCCTGCCGCTGGTGGGCCAGGTACTGTTTTACATCCAGGTAAATGGCGTGCTCGTTAGGCTCTATTTTGAATACCTCGTCAGAAAGCTCGGCTTTCCGTCCGGTTTCTTTTCCCTTGATATCTAATACTGCTACCTTCATCACTTCAAAATGGTTATGTAAGCATTCTTGTGGCCGGGAACAGCTCCTTTCAATACCAGGAGGTTCTTTTCCGGAACCACTTTGAGCACCCGCAGGTTCTGAACGGTTACCCGCTCATTGCCCATTTGACCGGCCATTCTCAGGCCCTTGAATACGCGGGAAGGATAAGACGAAGCCCCGATGGACCCCGGCGCCCGCAAGCGGTTGTGCTGCCCGTGCGTAGACTGGCCAACACCTCCGAAGCCGTGGCGCTTTACCACACCCTGGAAGCCCTTCCCTTTGGAAGTGCCAATCACGTCAACAAATTCTCCTTCTACAAACAGATCAACCCCGATGGTGTCTCCCAGTTTGTGTTCTCCTTCAAAATCCCGGAATTCGATGACTTGTTTTTTAGGTGCAGTTCCCGCCTTTTTGAAATGGCCCGTTTCGGCCTTGTTGGCGCGTTTCTCTGCCTTGTCATCGAAACCGAGCTGAAGGGCTTTGTACCCGTCTACCTCTTCGGTTCTGACTTGGGTAACGACGCATGGTCCTGCTTCAATGACGGTGCAGGGAATGTTCTTCCCGTTCTCGTCGAAGATGCTGGTCATGCCGACTTTTCTTCCGATTAACCCAGACATATGTATTAAAAATTAAAATTAAACCTGAGGCCCCGAAACTTGGATTTCCCTTTCGGTTACCCGGTTGAAACCGGTTCCCGAACCTCTCTATTTACACTAGTTCACTTATTCGTTTTTCCGGCAAAAAAACAGGGCCAAAAATAAATTCGACCCCGAATGTATTTTTGTTGCCGTTTTTCCTTTGCACGCAGCGCCGGACATGTTGCGGAAGGCGGCTGGCCTCCCGTCCTTCAGGCCTGTCAGACCTTGATTTCGACCTCTACTCCGCTGGGCAGCTCAAGCTTCATCAGCGCGTCGATGGTCTTGGAGGAAGAGCTGTAAATATCCAGCAGCCGCTTGTACGAGCTAAGCTCGAATTGCTCCCTCGATTTCTTATTCACGTGGGGCGAACGCAACACGGTGAATATTTTCTTGTGCGTAGGCAACGGAATGGGCCCGGTTACCACCGCTCCGGTCGTTTTGACCGTCTTTACGATCTTGTCGGCAGACTTGTCTACCAGGTTGTGATCGTATGATTTCAGTTTGATTCTGATTTTCTGACTCATCTTGCCGTTATTAAGCGGTTACACCTTTGGTTGCCTTGATCACTTCTTCAGCGATGCTCGAGGGAGTCTCGGCGTAGTGCGAAAACTCCATGGTCGAGGTTGCCCGTCCTGAAGACAGTGTCCGCAGGGAGGTTACGTACCCGAACATTTCGGAAAGCGGCACATCGGCCTTGATTACCTTAGATCCGGCACGGTCAGACATGTTGGTCACATGCCCGCGGCGGCGGTTCAGGTCGCCCACGATATCTCCCATGTTTTCTTCCGGGGTAAGAACCTCCAGCTTCATGATGGGCTCCATCAGCACGGGCTTAGAAGCTTTAGCAGCAGCCTTGTACCCGATTTTGGCAGCCAGTTCGAACGAAAGCGAATCGGAATCGACCGGGTGGAAAGACCCGTCTTTCAGGCTCACTTTCAGGCTGTCTACCTCGAATCCGGCCAAGGGACCGTTCTTCATCGATTCGCGGAAACCTTTCTCCACGGAGGGGATGTATTCCTTCGGAATGTTTCCTCCCTTCACCTCGTTCACAAACTCCAGGCCGGTCTTGCCTTCGCTGGCAGGCTCCATGGTGAAGATGATATCGGCGAATTTTCCGCGTCCACCGGTTTGCTTCTTGTACACCTCGCGGTGGTTGCAGGTACCGGTAATGGCTTCCTTGTATTCTACCTGGGGCTGACCCTGGTTCACCTCCACCTTGAATTCGCGGCGCAGGCGGTCTACGATAATATCGAGGTGCAGCTCTCCCATTCCCGAGATGATGGTCTGCCCGCTGGCTTCGTCGGTTTTCACCTGGAAGGTCGGGTCTTCCTCTGCCAGTTTGGCGAGGGCCATACCCAATTTATCCACATCGGCTTTGGTCTTGGGCTCCACGGCAATACCGATAACCGGATCGGGGAACACCATGGGTTCCAAAGTCGCCGGAGCTTTTGGATCACACAAGGTATGTCCGGTTTGTACATTCTTCATGCCAATAACGGCAACAATGTCACCTGCCTGGGCACTGGTTAATT
>JBNKGM010000010.1:0-69517 GCA_050289825.1 Robiginitalea sp. | reverse complement strand
GCGATTGAGCCACCTGGCTCAGTGAGTTTTCAAAGATTTCTAGCAACAGTTCGGTTTCCGGTTTGGTAATAATATACGGAGGGGCGATCAGCAAGCCATTTTCATCGGTGCCCGATTTCCCCCCCACGGACGGATACACCAGCAGGCCGTTTTCGAAACACCGGTCAATAATACGACCCTGCAGGCCCGCAAGGCCTGGTTCCAGTTCCACCCCCAGCATCAGGCCCTTGCCCCTAACCGTCTGAACAAAGTCGTACCGGGCCCTGATCCGGTCGAGTCCCTGCATCAGGATTTTGCCCATCTGCCGCACATTTTCAAGGAGGTTATCGTTCTCGATGACAGCCAGCACCTGAGAGGCGGTAGCACAGGAAAGGGGATGCCCGCTATAGGTATGCCCGCTCATGATCAGGCCGCTCCCTTCGCGGATGGGGTCGAGTATCTTGTCGGTCATCAGGGTCGCCGCAATGGGGGCGTATCCGGCCCCCAGGCTTTTGCCGATGGTGGCAATGTCGGCCGTGGTGCCCCAGTGATCCAGCCCGAACCAGCTCCCCGTCCGGCCCAGGCCGGTCATTACCTCATCGGCCATAAAAAGGATTTCGTTTTTTCGGCAGAGCGCTTTCACAGCCTGGTAATACCCATCGGGCGGAACCAGGGCTGTACCGGCTGCCCCGATCACGGGCTCGAGCAGTATCCCGGCAATATGCCCGGCCCCTGTTTTTTGAATGATCGCTTCCAGCTCGGCCAGGTGCGCTTCGAGGGGGTCGGCCTCCAGGTCTTTCCTGAGTTTCTCCGGGCCGCTCCAAAGCACCTGCTCGAACTGCTGCCGCCTGAGTTGATGCCCCGATACCCCCAGGGCTCCCATGGTAATACCGTGATAGCTCTTTTGCCGGGTTATAAATTTGTTTTTTGAGGGTTTCCCTTTCTCGCGCCAATATTGGAGAGCGATCTTCAGGGCCGTTTCGGTTGCCTCCGACCCGCTGTTTACAAAAAAGCTGTGCTGGTATTGCTCGCCGGGCGCTAGTTTGGCCAGTTGCCAGGCCAGCTGCTCGGCTTCTTCAGACCCGAACTGCGACCGGTAGACGAACTGGATTTTGCCGAGCTGTTCCCTGATGTGCCCGACCAGGGCCGGGTGGGAATGCCCGAGCGAACAGGCTACGGGCCCCGAGGAGCCATCCAGATACTTTTTCCCGTTTTCGTCGGTAATATAAACGCCCCGGGCCGATACGGCCTTCAGGTATTTTTTCTTAAGCAGGGGTTGAATGTTGTGGTTTCTCATTGAGGCCCGGGGTTTATAAGGTTGGATACTATCGGCGCCATTACCGTGCTCCGGCAACATAGAAGACCAATAGCATACCACGTACTATCCTCAACACAACAGGCAAGATAAGGAATTAAAATCATACATTTAAAGCTTCACGCCTTTAGAAAAAAGCCCGAAACGGCCCATGGAAATTCACTGGATAGACCTTGCCATCTTTATCATTTACCTGCTCGTCATGCTGGGCATCGGCTTCTTCTTTTACAGGAAAAATGAGTCGAAGGAAGACTACTATGTGGGCAAGCGCGAAATGTCGGCGGGCCATATCGGCCTCTCGGTGGTAGCCACCGATGTGGGGGGCGGTTTTTCGATTGGCCTTGGGGGCCTTGGCTTTATGATCGGGATATCGGGCAGCTGGATGCTTTTTACGGGGATCCTAGGGGCCTGGCTCAGCGCGGTGTTCCTGATCCCCCGAATTTATGCGCATGGCAAAAAACACCATTTCCTGAGCTTTCCCCAGGTACTTGAATTTTACTACGATAAAAGACCCGCCTTTATCGCCGGGATCATTTCCTTTCTGGGCTATGTGGGCTTCACCAGTTCACAAGTCCTGGCCGGGGCGAAACTGGCTTCGGCTACTTTTCCGGCTTTCACGATAACCGAGGCGGTGCTCCTTATCGGGATCATCGCCATTGTTTACACCGTGGCCGGGGGCCTTAAAGCAGTGGTCTATACCGATACCGTCCAATGGATCATTCTGATGTCGGGCCTTATTTTGGTAGGAATTCCGTTTGGCTACTACCACCTGGGGGGGTGGGACGGGATTGCTGCCCATATGCCCGACGGCTTTTTCAGCCTGGGCAATATTTCCTGGGTGCAGCTCCTGAACTGGACGGTCACCATCGTCCCTATCTGGTTTATCGGCATGACCCTCTACCAGCGGATCTATGCCTGCAAAGACGAGAAAACGGCCAAAAAAGCCTGGCTTATCGCCGGCCTTTTTGAGTGGCCGGTGATGGCCTTCCTGGGCACGTTGCTGGGGTTGTTCGGCCGGGTGGCCCTGGAGCAGGGCCTGCTGGCAGGGGCAGGCTACAGCACGGTGGCCGACATTGACAGCGAGATTGCCCTGCCCGTCTTTTTGCGGCAAATCTTGCCGATTGGCTTTATGGGCCTGATTATGTCGGCCTACTTTTCGGCCATTATGTCGACGGCAGACAGCTGCCTGATGGCCGCTTCGGGCAACCTGATGACCGATATCATCAGCCCTTTTCACCGCAGGCTGGGCGACAGCATCAGAGCATCCCAATTCTTCACCTTGCTAATCGGGGGTATGGCCATAATCATTGCCCTGCAGATGGAACAGGTCTTGGATATCATGTTGTACTCCTACGCCTTTATGGTATCCGGCATTTTTGTGCCGGTGCTCATGCTGCTGATCAACAAAAAACACTCGGCCCTGGCGGCCCTGTTATCAATGATCTGCGGGGGAGCCACCACCCTGATATTGGTGATCGCCGGGGTCGAACTGCCCCTGGGCCTGGATGCCATCATTTTTGGCATTGCCGCTTCCCTCCTGGTTTTCGGGATTACCGCCCGTTTCGACAATCGGTCGAGAACGGTCGGCTGATTTCAGGAAGCCGCCAGTCGCGCCAATTCCTCGTCGAGTATATCAAGCCCGCGCCGCAGGTGCTCATCCGAAATGGTGAGGGGGCTCAACACCCGTATAACATTGCCGTGAACCCCGGCGCTGATCAAAATCAGGCCCCGGTCGAGGCAGGCGTTCACCAACTTTTTGGTCAGGTCTGCATCGGGTTCCCGTTCGGGGGTGTTTGTTACCAGGGAGAAAGCCAGCATGGCGCCAAGGCCGCGAACCTCTCCGATGGCCCGAATGCGCGACTGCATATCTTCAAACCGCATGCGCACCACTTCCCCCACGTGCATGGCCAGGGCATTTATATCCATTTTTTTCATGTACCTGATATTGGCCAGGGCCGCGGCTGCGCAGACCGGGTTGCCCAGGTAGGTGCCCCCGATGGTGCCGGGCAGGGCGCTGTCCATGATTTCGGCCCGTCCCATTACGCAACCGATCGGCATGCCGGCGCCCATAGACTTGGCCCAGGTCGAAAGGTCGGGGGTTATACCGTAGTGCTGGTATGCGGCCCATTTACCCGTGCGCCCGAAACCCGACTGCACTTCGTCGATGATCAGTACGATGCCGAACTCGTCGCAAATTTTCCTCAATTCGCGCACATAGTCAACAGGGGCCACAACAAAGCCCCCTTCGCCCTGTACCAATTCGATAATCACGGCCGCCACGTTTTTCGGGTCTACCCGGTTTATCAGGCTCTCGCGCAGGCGACCGGTTTCGCGCCTGACAAATTCTGCCGGGTTCAGGCCGTCGTTATACCGGTGGTAATTCGGGTATTGCAGGTGGTATACCTCAGGGGCAAAAGGGCCGCAACCCAATTTATAGGACACCTTGGAGGTCAGGGTCATGGCCATCATGCTGCGCCCGTGAAAGCCGTCGGTAAAGGCTACTACAGCGCTTCGGCCGGTGTGCTGACGGGCAATTTTTACCGCATTTTCCACAGATTCAGCCCCTGTGGTGGTCAGCATTACTTTCGTTTGTTCGCCATGGGGAAAGAGGGAAATGAGTTCTTCGGCCAACTCCATGTACAATTCGTAAGTGGCCACATTGAAGCAGGTGTGGATCAGTTTTTCGGCTTGGTTGCGGATGGCCTTGACCACCGGCTCTGGGCAATGGCCCGAGTTTTGCACCCCAATTCCCCCGGCAAAGTCGATGAGTTCGCGGCCATTGGCATCGAGCACCGTGGCATTTTTGGCAGAAACGGCGGTTGCCGCATTAAATACGCCAACCCCCCGGGGTACCACCGATTTCCTTCTTTCGTGTAGCTTCGTGTTTTTATCCATTTCAAATGCTGCTGATGAAACACCAGCAAGTTCTGATTTTTCTGCTATCCGGGCTTATGAAATCAACAAAAATTCTAACTTGAATCGTTAAACAGGAACTAAGAACCGGGTTATTTCCGTGCCTTTTAGCCGCCGGAATACCCGTTATAAAAAAACGCTATGAAAAAAACACTCCACAGGGCCGCATCGCGCGGACGCGCCTCCTTCGGGTGGCTGGAAAGCTACCACAGCTTCAGCTTTGGACATTACTACGACCCCAACCGCATGCAATTCGGCGCCCTGCGGGTGCTGAACGACGACCGGGTGGCCCCGGGCAGGGGTTTCGACACCCATTCGCACCGGAATATGGAAATCATCTCCATTCCGCTTGAAGGCGACCTGGAACACCGCGACAGCATGGGGAATACCTCGGTGATCCGCGCCGGCGACGTACAGGTGATGAGCGCCGGGAAGGGCGTGGCGCACAGCGAATACAACAAGAACCCCGATCGGGAAGTGGCCTTCCTACAAATCTGGGTTTTGCCCGACCGGCCCGAAGTGGAGCCCCGGTACGACCAGGTAAGCCTGCATCCGGAAACCCTGCAAAACCACTGGCAGGCGGTGATCGGCCCGCGCGGCCAGCACGGGGAGCTGTGGATCCACCAGAACGCCTGGTTCCACCTGGGCGATTTCGAAGCCGGGCAACAAACCGACCATACCCTCAAAGACCCGTTACACGGCCTGTATATCTTTGTGATTGAGGGTGCGGTGGAAGTGGGCGGGGAAGTGCTGCGCCGCCGCGATGGGATGGGGGTGGAAGGCGTCGCAACCCTCCGGTTTAGCATGCTGGAGCCCGGCCGCATCCTGCTTATGGAAGTGCCGCTGGCCAGTTGAACACCCAGGGCCCGAATGGCGAGGAACCCCGTTCAGAAAAATGAGGATTATCATGTAACTTACCAGTTGCAGGCCGTAGCTTTACGTGTCAAACCTAACTCGCTCACCATGGATCGCATTGCCAACATCATTATACCATACGATTTCTCGGCTCCGGCGCGCCGGGCCCTCGAATACGCCATCGATTTTGCCGGCAACCGCACAGACAAGCACATGAAGCTTTGTTTCATACAGCCCGAGGGTTCCCCGAAAGACCTGGATGCCGAATTCGCCCTGATCAGCAAGCGGCTAACCAAGTCATTCAGGGCGCGGCTGTCGTGGGTAGCCCTGCAGCCCCCCACCGTGGAAGGCCTGCTGGCCTACAGCAAGAAAGAAGGGGCCGACCTGATCTTGATGGGCACCTCGGGTTCTGATGATCCGCACGGCACCACCCATACCTCCCAGGCCGTGCTGGCTTCGGATTGCCCGGTGCTGGTGATCCCCCCGGGCGCCCCGGAGGAGTTCCGCATTAAAAAGATCGCCCTGGTGCTCGGCCGCAACGAGATCGAAGACCCCAAGGTACTGGGCACCCTGCTCGATGTGGCCCGCACCTTTAACGCCAAAGTGCAGGTGCTCACCATCGAGAACATTCCCGGCACCTACGGGTATTCGAAAGAAGAAGAACGCAATGAGCGCCTGCTGGAATACTACCTCGAAAACTTCTATTCCCACCACATTTTTATAGAGCACCCCGATGTGGTGGAGGGCATTTTTGACTACGCCACCGAAAAGGAAATTGACCTGCTGGCCATCTTGCCCCGCAACCATGCCCACGTGAGCACCCCATCAGAAGGCCGGCTTACGCGCATTTTAACCCTGCGCTCGCATACCCCCCTGCTGGCCATTGAGCAATAGCCGCGCCGGTAATCTGGCATCTGGACTTTTTGCCCCATTGAGGGTGCCATCGGGCCGTTGGTCGGCATATTAAAAAGTTTGACCCGCACCCTGTACCCGGGATGGCGAAATATGTGTATTTTCGGCCTTTCTTCTTAAACGCGTGCAGATGCAACCCAGCCTGTCTAAGTACCGCTCCTGGTACCACCCCTACCAGCCCGACACCAAATACAAAACCCGCGCCGCCTATTTCAGCATGGAATTCGGGATTGACCAGGGCCTCAAAATCTATTCGGGAGGCCTCGGCTTCCTGGCCGGGTCGCACCTGAAATCGGCCTTTGACCTGAAGCAGAACCTCATCGGGGTCGGGATGCTCTGGAAATACGGCTATTACGACCAGACCCGCAATCCCGACCGCAGCATGCGGGCCGAGTGGATCGAAAAAAAATACGACTACCTGGAAGACACGGGCCTGGAGGTTACCGTTACCATTAATGACAACCCGAACGTTAAGGTGCGGGCCTATGTCTTGAAGCCGGAAATCTTCGGCACTGTTCCCCTCTACCTGCTCAGCACCGATGTGCCCGGAAACGACCACCTTTCACGCACCATTACCGACCGGCTCTATGACTCCAATGACGAAACGCGCATCTCGCAGAGCATTGTGCTGGGCATCGGGGGCGCCAAGATCGTCCAAGCCCTGGGAGGGGCCGAGATATACCACCTGAACGAAGGGCACGCCCTGCCGGCCTTCTATTACCTGCGCCACCTGGGTGTGGACAGTTCGCGTATGGTCTTTACCACCCATACCCCCGAAAAGGGCGGAAACGAGGAACGGAACGGGTACCACCTGAACAATCGGGGGTTTTTCGGCCGCACCCTGCCCCAGCCCGAATTGCAGGAAGAACTGGTGGGCGACATGCTGAATTACACGGTTTCGGCCCTCCGGTTTTGCAAAAAAGCGAATGCCGTATCCAAACTCCATGCCCGGGTGGCCCGCAGTATGTGGGAACCCTTCGGGCTGGACAAGAAAATTACCCCCATCACCAACGCCCAGCACCCCGGCTTCTGGACAGACGCCAGCCTGCAAAAGGCATTTGAAAAGGAAAACGCCCGCGCCTTTCGCAAACGGAAACGGGAACTTAAGGCTGACCTGCTGCAACTGGTGCTCGACCAAACCGGGAAATTGCTCGACCCCGACGTACTTACCATCGTTTGGGCCCGGCGGTTTGCGGCCTACAAACGGGCCGACCTTTTACTGCGCGACCTGGAACGGTTCAAGCGCCTGATGTCCCGGCCCGGGCAGCCGGTGCAGATCATCTGGGCCGGGAAGCCCTACCCCTTGGATTTCGGGGCCATCCAGATCTTTGACCGGCTTATTTCCACCAGCCGGGAATTCCCGAACCTGGCGGTGCTGACCGGCTACGAAATCGGCCTGTCGAAAATGCTGAAAGAGGGCTCCGATATCTGGCTCAACACCCCGCGCATTACGCGGGAGGCTTCGGGTACCAGTGGCATGACGGCCGCCATGAACGGTTCGTTGAACCTCTCGGTAAACGACGGCTGGATTCCGGAATTTGCCAAACACGGCAAAAACGGGTTTGTACTGCCCGAGGCTGACCCCATGCAACCCCATTCGGTGCAGGACGACCTGGACGCCGGCAACCTCTACAATATACTTGAGACAGAGGTAATCCCAACATATTACGACAAGCGCGAAGCTTGGGATAAAATGGTGTTCCAGGCCATGAAGGATGTGGTCCCTGCCTTTTCGTCTCACCGGATGGCCGACGATTACTACCGCAAGCTATACAAGGGCTAACCCAGGTGATAGGGCTGCCCGGTGCTTTGCAGGGCGGCAAACCAGAACTCCCCCTCGAGGTCGATTTTCTTGCGCTGCCCGGTAACGGCCGGAATGGGCAGGTACACCATTTGATTGTGTACCAGGCCCGCCACAAAACGGGTTTTGCCTGCCATGGCCCCGTGTACGGCCTGGTAGGCCAGGCGGTTGCAGAAAATGCTGTCGCTGGCATTGGCCGGGGCCGAACGGATGATGTAGCTGGGGTCGATGTACTTGATGGTTACCGGGGTATTATGCGCCTTGAAATAATCCGATATCCGGTCTTTGAGCAATAGCCCAATGTCGTTGTGCTTCACATTCCCTGAAGCGTCGATGACACCGGAATCGCCTTCGAACAGGTGCTGGCCGGCGCCTTCGGCCACTACGATCAGGGCGTGCTGCTTGGCGGCCAGGCGGCGCTCCAGCGCTTTGAGGAAGCCGCTTTCCCCTTCGAGGGAGAAGGGCATCTCAGGCACCAGCAGGAAGTTTACCTCGGGCATGGCCATAGAGGCCGAGGCCGCGATAAAGCCGCTGTCGCGCCCCATCAGCTTTACAATGGCAATGCCGTTAAAGGCGCCGATGGCCTCGTTGTGTGCATCGCGCACGATGGGTGCAGCCACGTCAAAAGCTGTTTCGTACCCAAAGGATTTGTCGATCAGGTCAATGTCGTTGTCGATGGTCTTGGGCATGCCCACCACCGAAATGGAAAGGCCGCGTCTTTCGATTTCCTGCCCGATGGCCTCTGCTCCTTTCAGGGTGCCATCCCCCCCGATGGTAAAGAGGATGTCGATACCCAGTGCCTGGAGCGTATCGACCATTTCGCCAACATCCTGCCCGCCCCGGGAAGACCCGAGAACGGTGCCGCCCTGCAGGTGGATATTGCGCACCCGGTCGGGGTCGAGGGTATGGTAGGCGTGGGGGCAGTCGGCGGTAAGCCCTTCAAAGCCGTACGGGATACCGATAATACGTTTGACCCCGTAGAAATAATACAAACCCATAACCAGGCCCCGAATCACGTTGTTGATGCCGGGGCACAGGCCGCCGCAGGTTACGATGGCCGCAGAAAGGCGTTCAGACTCAAAGAACAGCTTCCGGCGCGGGCCGGCCCGCTCGAGCGAAAGGGGCTCTGACCCCGCAGTCTGGGAATCGCTGAAATTCTTTAGGGTGGTATCGAACAAAAGGCGATCGGCGTCATCCACAAAATCGAAGCGGTTGTCGCCGGGCACGCTGCTTAGTTTCAGGGGCGAGGGACGCCAGGCTTCTCCGAGGGTCTTGACCAGAAAGCGGTTGTTTTGTTGCATGGGTAGTGGTTTAGGTGTCTTTAGCGGTTTCGGCTACTGGTTTTCCCCCAGTTCCAGTTTCTCTGCAAAATACGCACAGAAATCCTTCATGGTGGCTGTCATCTTTTCGTCCTGGGTCGCCCGCATAAAGGTATCGGAAAGCCCCAGCAGGGTCTGGTGGAAAAACACCTTCATCTCTTCCACCGGCATGTCTTTGGTCCAGAGGTCGATGCGGAGCGATTCCTTGTTGCGGCTGTCCCATACCGAGAGCAGCATGGCCTTGGCCTCTTCGTTCTCGATACCCCCGTCTTGTGCAGACCAGCTGAGTTTCTCTGGTACGCGGTTATCGTCGAGGGCTACCCGCAGGGTAATTTCTGATGTGTGCAATTTTGGCATGGTTACTTGGGGGGTTTGTAGTTTGATTCCCGGAAGAGTTCTTCCCCGGGCATGGCCAGCATTTCCTTCAGGCCGGCCCCGCTGCGATCCATATACGACTTGACAATCTGCCAGCCCATGTACCGACCGATACGGCCAGGCGATTCATTATCGAGCTGCAGCTGGAATTTGCTGAACGGGGCGGGATCCAGAAAGCGGGGGCCGAGTTCCCGGTCGGTATTGTAGAGCAGCTCGCGCTCGATGAAATACCGCCAGATCTGCCCCTCGTTGGCTTGCGCCCAGGCCAGTTGCTCGCCCGTATAACCGATTTTTACCGAGTCGTGCTCCAAGGGGAGCAGTTGGTCTTTTAAGTAGAGTAACTTTCCGTAATAGACCATTTGCGCAATAAAGCTGCGCTCGCGCGGGTAGGTTACCAGTCTGCGGGCATAGGTGCCGGCTACGTCGCTAACCAGGTAGGCCGGGTCGAGTTCTTCGGCTATATAGCGGTTAAGGCCCCCGTAGAATTCATGATCGGCCCCCAGGTAGTTGTCGAGGCCTATAAACAGCAGGCTGTCGGCAAGCAATACCCGGTTTTCGTAATCGACCTCTGAAGTAAGGGTTACCACCCTGGGAATGGGCACGGCCGGAAAATAGTATTTCAGGTGCTTGAAGAACAGTTCAAGGGACGCCTGGTAGGGCCCGAAATCGGAAAATGCCCGGGTTACTTCGGCCCGCAAGTGTTGCTGCAGGGTGTCGCGCTGCTTGGCCAGCCACAGGCTGTCTGGGTATTTTTCAGGAAACAGGTACGGATATTGTGCCTTCAGCCGGGGCAATTCCCCGGGGGCCATGCGGTCAAAGGCCTGGTCGAAACGGCTGACTTCCAGGGCCACGGGGGTGTTCATCACCGCCTCCGATACGGACGGTTCCGCATCGCGGCAGGCAGAAGCGCCCAACATCAGGCCAGCGGCCAGCAGGCTTCGAAGTATTCTTTGCAAGGTTTTATTATTAAGCTGTCAGGTGCTATTTTTACCGGGTAAAGTTAGTGGTTTTCCATTTGAATCAGAACAGCATGCAACGAGAAGGGGTTATCGATCACATTGTAGGTTGGCTGAAGGACTACGCCAGCCAGGCCGGCATGAAGGGGTTTGTGGTCGGGGTATCGGGTGGTATAGATTCGGCCCTCACCTCTACCCTGTGTGCGCGCACGGGCCTGGAGGTGCTCTGCCTTGAAATGCCGATCCACCAGTCGAAAAACCAGGTTTCGCGTGCGGCCAACCACATTTTCTGGCTCAAGCAACGCCATCCCAACGTGAAGTCGCAATGGGTAGAGCTCACCCCGGTTTTCGACAGTCTGCTGGGGACCTTGCCCAAGGCTGACGATTCCGAATCGCTTAATATGTCACTGGCCAATACCCGGGCCCGCCTGCGGATGACCTGCCTGTATTATTTTGCGGCCCTGAACCGGTACCTGGTAGCCGGTACAGGCAACAAAGTGGAAGATTTCGGGGTAGGCTTCTACACGAAATACGGCGATGGGGGCGTAGACCTGAGCCCCATAGCCGACCTGCTCAAAACTGAGGTGTACCAGCTGGCAAGCCACTTGGGTATTAACCGGGAAATTCTGCAGGCGCCCCCCACCGACGGCCTATGGGGCGACAACCGCACCGACGAAGACCAAATCGGGGCCAGCTACCCGGAGCTTGAATGGGCCATGGCTCAGGCCGAAGCGGGCAAAAAAGCAGGTGATTTTACGGGTCGGCAGCGGGAAGTATTCGAAATTTACAGCCGCCTGCATGCCGTTAATCGGCATAAAATGATTCCTATCCCGGTATGCGAAATTCCTACTTCCTTAAAACCTACTTCTTAGCTAATTTTCAATACCATAGGCCGATTTCTTACCATCTTCTGTTATTTCAGGGCATTTTTTTAACAACTTTGCTAAAATTTCTATTATTAAGCCTTACATTGTGTGTCAGTTTTTTATTAGGGACACCGAAGTACTTACCTCAAACAAACCAAAATGATCAATGTTCTTATTGCGGATAATCATCCCATTGTCCGGCATGGCATTAAAAAAGTTCTGGAAATACGAGACGACATAACGGTTCTCGACGCTGTGGGTACAACCACGGAGCTCTTTCAGGTACTGGCCAAAACGACCCCCGACGTCCTCATCCTTGAGATGGACATCCCCGAGATCAATGGTATTGCTACCCTGCGGAAGATGAAACAGGTACATCCCGACGTTAAAGTACTTATTTTCAGCGGACAATCGGAAGACGTTTATGCCCTGAGCACGATCCGCGCCGGCGCCAGCGGCTACCTGGCCAAAACTGCCGAGCCCGGCTTGCTGACCACTGCCATCGAAAAGGTGAGCAAGGGCGGCATGTTCATCACCAACGAACTGGCCCAGCGCCTGGCTTTTGACGAAGGTTCCAAGAAACCCCGGCGGTTCTTCCGCAAACTCTCAACCCGAGAGGTGGAAGTGTTGAAAATGCTGGCCAGCGGGAAACGGAACAAAGAGGTTGCCCTGGGGCTCCACCTCAACGAAAAGACCGTAAGCACCTACAAGGCGCGACTGATGAAAAAACTCAATGTAGACAACATGGTAGACCTGTTGCAACAGGCCAAGGCCCTGGAACTCTACTAGAGCAGGAAAACCCATTTTTTGAAGCCCGGCCCGAAGCCGGGTTTTTTTATACCCCCTTCGCGGGCGATATTCAGGAAAGGACGCGATTGAGCTTCTTGTTCAGCAGTTTGTTGAGCTGCAGGTAATTCATGATTTCCTCCAGCACCTCCGAATGGCTCTCCCCGGCCTGCTGCTCGGTATTCTGACGCAGTTGTTCGATGCGTTTCTGGATCAGGAAACAACGCAGGGACAGAATGGTTTCGCTGACCAGTTGCGAAAGGCTGTGGCGCTTTTCTTTTGGGTAGATGTCTTTGCGCTCCCACTGGTGCAGCGTATAGCGCTCCTCATCCATCAGGATGGAGGAAATCTCACGCATGGCCTCCGGGTCGAACTCCCCCAGCAGCTCCTGCATGGTAAACTCCTCCCCCGCATTCAGTTTCTGGATCAGGTGGTAGTAAATGCTGCGGAACCGGTCGTGGCTGAGCTCGATTTCGTCTTCCTGCAGGTCGAGGAATATTTTTTCAAACACCCGCGACTGAACCTGTTCGGGCTCCAGGATCAGCTCCCCCTGCCCGTTGTCTTTCAACACCAGGTCTTCGAAGTCTTCCGATTCCTTGCCGTAGAGCAACAACATCTCTATAATCTTGCGCTCCAGTTCGTACTGCGGGTCGACCCGGGTTTCGGCAGGCTCGGCCCGCAACACCTCCATGGGCCGGGCCTCTGGTTTGCGCGCCGCCTCCCGCTCTTGCTTGCGGCCCATTTGGGCCAAGGTATTGAAGAGTACGGCTTCCGAAATGTTCATCAGTGCGGCGCACTCCTGCACATAAACCTCGCGCTTGATCCGGTCTGGGATCTTTGAAATACTGCTGACGATATCGCGGATGGTATCGGCACGCTTGATGGGGTCGTGGGCCGCCTCTTCGGTTAGCAAGGCCGTTTTAAACTGGATGAAATCACGGCTGTTCTCTCGCAGGTAGGCCTCAATGGCCTCGCGGGAGTTCTTGCGGGCAAAACTGTCCGGGTCTTCTCCTGCCGGGAAGCTGCACACCCGTACATTCATCCCTTCTTCCAGGATTAGGTCGATGCCCCTCAGGGAGGCCCTGAGACCGGCAGCATCGCCGTCGAATAAAACCACGATGTTCTGGGTCAGGCGCCGAACCAGCCTGATCTGTTCCGGGGTTAGGGCCGTACCGCTCGATGCCACCACGTTTTCGATACCGCTCTGGTGCAACTGTATTACATCGGTATACCCTTCTACCAGGTAACAGAGGTCGTCACGGGCAATGGCCTTCTTGGCGTGGTATATGCCGTAAAGCACTTTGCTTTTATGATAGATCTCACTTTCGGGCGAATTCAGGTACTTTGCCGTTTTCTTGTCGGAACTCAGGGTGCGTCCCCCGAACCCGAGCACGCGCCCGCTCAGCGAATGGATCGGGAATAAGACCCGCCCCTTGAAACGGTCGATGGTGCGCTGGGGCTGGTTGTCGGTGCCGCCCTTAACCAGGGTAAGCCCTGTTTTTTCGAGGAATTCGAGCTGGTACCCCTTCTCCAGGGCCGCCTTGGTAAAGGTATCCCACTGGTCGGGGTTGTAACCCAGGGCAAACTGGCGTATGGTGTCGTCGGTAAAGCCCCGCTCCCTGAAATAGGTAAGGCCAATAGCCTTGCCGCTTTCGGTATTCCAGAGGCAGTCTTCGTAAAATTCGCGGGCGAATTCGCTCACCAGCAGCATGCTCTCCCGTTCCCCGGCCTTCTCGTTTTCCTCTTCGGTGCGCTGGGTTTCCTCGATTTCGATCTGGTACTTGCGCGCCAGGTAGCGGATAGCCTCGGGGTAGGTCAGGTGCTCGTGCTCCATCAAAAAGGCCACCACGTTGCCCCCTTTCCCGCTGCTGAAGTCTTTCCAGATCTGCTTTACTGGCGAGACCATAAAGCTCGGGGTACGCTCGTCAGAAAACGGGCTGAGCCCCTTGAAGTTGGAACCCGACTTCTTCAGCTGCACAAAATCTCCGATCACCTCCTCTACCCGGGCGGCATCGTAAACTTTATCTATGGTGCTTCTGGAGATCACGTTGTGAAAATCGACAGCCGTAAAAGTAAGAAAACAAGCGGGCCCGGGAAAGGGCTGCCCGCTTGAAGCGGGAACTTTTGCTACCTTTAAGGGACTCTTTTGAACCCGCCTTCCATGATCCTGTTCTTCGGAACCCGCACCGGCTCTCCAAAAACCCGGCACCTCCCGGGCCTTGCCTGTCCCTTTTGCAACCAGAAGGGCAGCCTTTCGGCTACCTTGTTGCCGCATTTTGTGCACCTGTTCTGGATTCCGGTCTTCCGGTTGCGCCCGATGCGCTGGGTTGCCTGCGACCACTGTAAAAAGCAATTTGAAGGTCGGGAACTGACTTCGGAAATGCAGGAAGCCCTGGAGTCGCTAAACTAATGCGCTTCCAGGGCTCCCCGGCTCAAAACCTGTTCCGGGCCTAAAGGTCGAAACGCAGGCCCAGCGAGACGTTGTGCTGGTCGGTTTCGGCGTTCTGGAAGATCGGGTTCAGGTCGTATTTGGCATAAAGCTGCACTCCGTCAACCCCAACATAGGCACTAAGCCCGTAGATAAAGTCGCTTGTGTTGTATCCCCGCTTGAGCTTGTCTTTTACCCGGTCGCCGTTGCGGGTATATTTGAGTTTCTGACGCGTGCTCATATTGAACCCGGCGTAGCCGCCGAAGCCCAGGCGGAATTTCCGGTCGAGGGAATACCGGAAGCGGTTTTTGTATTCCTTGTAGCGCGAAGGCCCTACCTCCAGGTGCACCGGAAAAACCAGGTTATCCATCCTGAACTTGGATTTATCGAGCTCATAGTCAAATTCCTGCAGTACAGTCTGGCCGTTATCGGCTACAAAGTATTGGTTGTTTTCGGGTTTCAGGCCGTTGAACTGGAAGGAAAATCCGTAGTGGAAACGCAGCCAGTTGCTGTTCTGGAAAACCCGGGTACGCCAGGCCCAGCCGATCTCAAAGAACCGGCTGCCGGCCAATTTATAGGGCGATTCCTCCAACGACTGCCCCTTGGTAAGGGCGTTGTTGAATCCAACGGCGACCACCAGATCTGAATAGGTGCGCCGGTCGTAGGGGGGCGGCCTGCGGTGCCCGTGCCATTGCACCCAGGGCTCGTCGTTAATCCGGATGCGGATGTCGGCCGTTTCCCAGTCTTCCGAATAGGTGCGGGTGCCTCCCAGCACATCTCCCTGGTTTCGTTCCAGCAAGGCAATTTCCCGATCGATCATGTCGTAACGGTCCTGGATGTTCAGGGCCCGCTTCCGGGCCGCCTCTTCACGCAGGGTTTGCGCCTCTGCGGCCGACAGGTCGCCTTCTTCCTGCCTTTTTTCAATACTGCGGATCTCGTCTTTCAGGGCCTCTTTTTCCTGGGTTTCGACCTGCTCACGCAGGGTTTTGAGTTCTTCGATCCGTTTCTGGTAGGCCTCCTGCCCGCTCAGGTTTTGCAGGCAACACAGCAGGGCCAGTGGCACTACTAATTTGACTAAGGTGTACATGAATTTGATTTTACGATTTTGATTGATGAATAAACCCTTCCTTGGCTTGTACAGGCTACAAGCCGGCAGGAATTTCTGTTTGGCGGGGTCAGTCGTTGCGCGTGGCCACGGCGGTGCGTACCCGGTCGAACCCCGTACTGAGTTTGTCGAATATTTGCTCGCGGAAACTCTGGTCGAGTTCCTCTTCGGCATCAGATAAAAGGGCCATGGCATCTACCTCGGCCCGGGGCGGGCCGTATTGCCGGCGGGAAATGGCCGCCTGGGCCCCTCGCAAGAGGGAGTCAATGGCGGCGTCGGTTACGGGGCTCTGCTCTTTTTCCAGGCCCGCCACCGCTTCCAGCACCGAAGTGAGGCTGGCATCGATACGGGCGCCCAGGCCCACCGTATCGCGGTCAATCGGCGCAAGCGTTTCGCCGGGAGCCATCGCGACTACCCCGGGGGTCGAGTCGATGGCCGGGAGCGACACGGCCAGCTCGGCTGCAACCCCG
Source organism: Robiginitalea sp. (assembly GCA_050289825.1). GTDB lineage: Bacteria > Bacteroidota > Bacteroidia > Flavobacteriales > Flavobacteriaceae > Robiginitalea. Next base: position 53,437 of record JBNKGM010000010.1, on the reverse strand, counting down.
GATGACGGAGCGTTTTCCCCGGCAAGTTGCGTAGGAGAAGCTGCCCCGGAATTATCCGGATCGGCGGTGGGGCTTCCTGTGCCGGCCGGAGAGGCCGTTTCGGGTTGGACGGGGCTGGTTACGACTTCGTCTGCGGCCGGTACAACGGCTTCGGGGAGCAGCAGGCGCAGCCCGAGCAGGAGCAACAGGCCGGCGGCGGCCAGGTATACCCACCCCCTGCGCGGGCGGCGGGCCGGCTTCTGAACGGCATCCAGGCGGGCGGCAATCTTTTCCCAGCTGTCTGCCGAGGGCCGGACCTCCCGCCTGCCGAGCGATTCCTTCAATTGGTTTTCAAGCTTTTCGGGTGTCATAACGACTGTAGTTTTGTTGTTGTGCCAATTCCTGCAGGGCTTTGCGGGCCTTGTGGAGCTGGGTTTTGGACGTATTCTCCGAGATGCCCAGCAATTCGGCTATTTCGGGGTGTTTGTACCCTTCTACCGCGTACAGGTAAAAGACCATGCGGTACCCCTCGGGCAAGGCTTCAATCCACGACTCGATCTGTCGCAGCAACAGAAAATCGGAGGGTTCCGCAGCGTTTGAGGCGGGCTCGGGCAGCTCTTCCTGAAAGACCATGAACTGGCGCTTCCTGAGAAAATCAATGGCTTCGCGCACCATGATGCGGCGCACCCAACCTTCGAAGCTCCCCTCGTGCCGAAAGGTGCCCAGGTGCTGGAACACCTTAACAAAACCGTCTATCATCACGTCTTCGGCAAAATGCGCGTCTCTAATGTAGCGGCGGCAAACGGCCAGCATAAGGGGAGCCAGCTGTTCATAGAGTGCGCGCTGCGCTTCCCGGTCGCCTCCGGTGGCTTTCTGGAGCAGGGCCTTCTGATTGCTGAACAGTGAAATGATCTTCACGGGTTTGGCGGGTTTCTACAGGTATGACGCAAGCCGGCCCAAAAGGGTTGCCCGGCCTGCCCGCTTTTTTTACGAAATTACAAGAACCGGGCCGAAACGGGTGAGGAGGCACCCTGTAATTGCAGGGAAATTGCAGGGTGGGGCGGTATCTTGGCGCCGGGGGTGGGGAGGGGCGCAGCCCTTTAGTAATGTGTTAATGTGCTAATGGGTAGTAGCTTGCTTATTTTTAGCAAATTAGCACATTAAACCCAGCCCTCAATAAGTAAGGGTGTTGTATCCCTTTGCCTGCAATTGGAGCATGCGAACCGAGGCCGTGGGCACAACCTCCAGGCCATCGAAAAGCGCCTCTTCGGGCACGTTCAAGATTTGCATGGCCATGCTGCAAACGCTGACACGCACCTTAGATTTGTAGTTTTGGAAAAAGGCCTCCAATTCCGACCCACGGACCAACTGGGTAACCACCTTTCCTTTGACGACAATTTCGTAGTCTGTAATAGTTACCCCATTGCTGACCAGCAGGTCATACATTTCCAAAACCCCTTTAAAGTGTCGCTCTTCGGTGAGCACGAAAGCGAATCGGGGAGTCTTTTGCAGGTCGGCCACGGTTTGCTCATCCAGGGTTCGCTGGCCATAAGCCACTTGGGCCGTCATGAGCAGGATCAGAAGAACAGGAACGGATTTTAGGAAATATTTCATGGTAGTCATGTTATAGATTCGAATATGTTTGCTGGCCCGTGGATTTGTTAATGTGCTAATTTGCTAAATACTCAAATTAATTGGCACATTAGCACATTCCTTACTGTTTCCTGTCGACCACGTAATTCACCATAAGCTCCAGTGCCTGCCGGTAAGGCGACTCCGGATACTGCCCCAGCATGCCCAGGGCCTCTTCCTTGAATTCGTGCATACGGGCAATGGCGTATTCCAGGCCTCCCGATGCCTTTACCTTCTCGATGACTTCCCGCACCCGTTTGCGGTCTTTGTTGTGGTTCTTGACCGAATTGATCAGCCAGTCGCGTTCTTTTTTCGGGGCGTGGTTCAGGGCGTAGATCAGGGGCAGGGTCATTTTCTGCTCCTTGATGTCGATGCCCGTGGGCTTGCCGATGCGGTCGTCCCCGTAGTCGAACAGGTCGTCCTTGATCTGGAAGGCCATGCCGCACAGCTCCCCGAAACGGCGAAAATGCTCCACGTATTCCGAATCGGGCCGTACCGAAGCCGCCCCCATGCTGCAGCATGCCGCAATCAGGGTGGCCGTTTTCTGGCGGATTATCTCGTAGTATACCTCCTCGGTAATATCGAGCCGCCTGGCCTTTTCGATTTGCAAGAGTTCGCCCTCGCTGATTTCGCGCATGGCCACCGAAATTATGCGCAACAGGTCAAAATCGCTGTGGTCGACCGAGAGCAACATGCCCCGGGCCAGGAGGAAATCGCCCACCAGCACGGCAATCTTGTTCTTCCAAAGGGCATTGATGGAGAAGAAACCCCTGCGTTTATAGCTGTCGTCTACCACATCGTCGTGCACCAGGCTGGCCGTGTGGATCAGCTCGATCACCGAGGCTCCCCGGTAGGTGCGTTCGTTAACCTCGCCGTTGTTGAGCAGCTTGGCGGTTAGCAATACGAACATGGGCCGCATCTGCTTCCCTTTCCGGTTCACGATGTAATAGGTAATCCGGTTGATCAGGGGTACCTTAGACGACATGGACTCCAGGAACTTTTTTTCGAAAAGTTCCATTTCCCGTTCGATGGGTTCCCTGATCAGCGCGCTGGTCTTCAAAATCTGGTGGTTTGGAGCCGGCACACCGGCAGGTATAAAAGTAAACAAAATGCCCGCAACCCTTCGCCTCCCGACCGGGAATTACACAGTTCCGGCAAAGGGTCTGCACATCAGCTCCCGGCCTTGTTGGCCAATTGGCCACAGGCGGCGTCAATATCAACCCCCCTCGACCGACGCACAGTAACGGTAATCCCCTCCCCTTCCAGGGCACTGACGTAGTGCTCCAGGGCCGCTTCAGGCGCCTGGCGGAAACGGGCATCGCCTATGGGGTTGTACTGGATCAGGTTCACTTTGCAGGGGGAGGCTTTGCAGAAGTCGATCAGGGCCTCAATATCGACCTGCTTGTCGTTAATGCCTTCCCAGACCACATATTCGTAAGTAACCCTGCTGCGTGTTTGGGCATACCAGTACCTGATGGCTTCCTTTAGTTCGCTTAAGGGGAAGGTGGCGTTGAAAGGCATAATTGAGGTACGCGTCTCATCCACGGCCGAGTGGAGGGAAACGGCCAGCTTAAAGCGCGGGGCCTCGTCGGCCATCTTCCGGATCATCTTGGGGACGCCCGAAGTGGAAACGGTGATGCGTTTGGGCGACAGGCCCAGGCCTTCTTCGGAGGTGATCTTCTCAATGGCCTTCATCACATTCGGGTAATTCATAAGGGGCTCGCCCATCCCCATAAATACAATATTGCTCAGAGGCCGCCCGAAATAAAGCCGGCTCTGCCGGTCGATTACCAGTACCTGGTCGTAGATTTCATCGGGGTTCAGGTTGCGCATGCGCTTGAGGCGGGCCGTAGCGCAGAAGTTGCAATCCAGGCTGCAGCCCACCTGGCTCGAAACACAGGCCGTAGTGCGCGATTCGGTGGGGATTAGCACCGATTCCACCACCAGGCCGTCGAAGAGCTTCACGGCATTCTTGATGGTGCCGTCTGCGCTGCGCTGCATTCGGTCTACCTGAATGTGGTTGATGGTGAATTCGGCCTCCAGCTCCTGGCGCAACGGCAGGGAAAGGTTGGTCATTTCCCCGAAGGAGTGCGCCCCCTTCTTCCACAGCCACTCGTACACCTGGTTGCCCCGAAAGGCGGGTTCACCCCGCTTTTCGAAGAATTCCCTGAGAGATTCCCGGCTCAGGGCCCGGACATCTTTTTTGGACTCGGGTTTCATGGTGCAATGGGTTTGCCTTCCGGCCCGGCCTGCGACCTTTTCAGATAATCAGCATCGCATCCCCGTAGGAGTAAAAGCGATACTGCTCCAAAATAGCCTCCTTGTAGGCGCGTTTCATCAGGTCGTGCCCCATGAAGGCGGATACCATCATCAACAGGGTCGACTTGGGCAGGTGGAAATTGGTAATCATGCAATTGGCAATGCTGAAATCGTAAGGCGGGAAAATGAACTTGTTGGTCCAGCCTTCGTACGTATTGAGCTTTTGTTCGGAAGAAACGGCGCTCTCCAGGCCCCGCATCACGGTGGTGCCCACGGCGCAAACCTTCCGCTTGCCAGCCTTGGCGCGGTTTACGACTTCGGTTGCCCGCTCGTCGATGACCAGCTCTTCGCTGTCCATCTTGTGCTTGGAAAGGTCTTCTACCTCTACCGGGCTAAATGTTCCCAGGCCCACATGGAGCGTAAGCTCTGCAAAATGGATGCCCTTGATCTCGAGCCGCTTGAGCAGGTGTTTCGAGAAGTGGAGGCCCGCTGTGGGGGCAGCCACAGCCCCTTCGTGCTTGGCGTAAATGGTCTGGTAACGGCTCTCGTCTTCGGGTTCGGGGTCGCGGCGGATGTATTTGGGCAGGGGGGTCTGGCCCAGCTCGCGCAGCTTGCGCCGGAAATCGGTGTACGAACCATCGTAAAGGAACCTCAGGGTACGCCCCCGCGAGGTGGTATTGTCGATTACTTCGGCCACCAGGGTCTCGTCGTCCCCAAAGTAGAGCTTGTTCCCGATGCGGATTTTCCGGGCCGGGTCTACCAGCACGTCCCAGAGCCGTTGCTCTTCGTTGAGCTCGCGCAGCAAAAACACTTCGATGCGCGCCCCGGTCTTTTCTTTGTTGCCGTAAAGACGGGCCGGAAACACCTTGGTGTTGTTGATAACCATCACATCCCCTTCGTCAAAGTAATCGATCAGGTCTTTAAAAAGTTTGTGCTCGATTTTGCCCGTGGCGCGGTTGATTACCATAAGGCGCGATTCATCCCGGTTTTCGGCCGGGTATTCGGCCAGGAGCTCCTTAGGCAACTCGAAGTTGAAATGCGAAAGTTTCATGCGTTTCCGATTATTTTGGATTCGAAGCCGCAAATATACGACCCTGCGAGAGGGGATGTCAAGTAAACTGCAGATTAAGTTCAGGAAAAACCACCCCTGCCTGGCTGAAATCAAAGGCTGACATGCTTGTCTGCGAGGTGGCAAGTTCCTACATTTACCTCCCCAAGCCTGCACACCGCCGGGCAGGTAACAGGCCAAACCCTGGGTTATGAACGAATTGAAACAGCGCAAAGGTTTCGACAAACGCGCCTTCCGCTTTACCGACGCCAAGTTGTTTTACGAGCAGGGTCGCCTGGGCGAGTACAACGAGGTTGACATCCCCTTCGAAAACATAGACGGGCAACGCGCCACCTACCGTACTTCTAAAATTTTGTTCCTCTTCCTGTCTGCTGCCCTGCTGCTGGTGGCGGTTGCAACTGCCTGGGGCGCTGCAGAGCGAGGCGGATCGGGCTGGGCCTATACGTTGATCCCGCTGGTGTTCGCCTCGGCCTTTCTGGGGATGTACTGGAATTCGCGCAAGGAATTCTGGAAGCTCAAACTCAAGGAAGATTACCTGTACCTGTACAAAAACATCCCCAGCCACGAGGCCACGGAGGCATTCCTTAAAAGCCTGATGGAGGCCCGAAACGCCTATTTGCGGGAGAATTACCTGCAGATAGATGAAAACCTCGATTACGAACAGCAGTTCTACAACCTGCGCTGGTTGCGCTCCATCGAAGCCATCGACAAGGCTGAATTCGAAGCCAAGTACGAAGAGCTCAAGCAAACCGTGAAACCCGAGAAGCGGGCCATCGGTTTCGGGAAATAATCGGCCGCCGCCTCTGCCAGGGGCCAACCTATTCGAAGATTGCCTATCTTTAGTAAAGCGGCCCAAGAGGCTCGCCATGCCACTGAAATTCCTAATTCGCAATGAGTAGAAAAACAAATTTCGGCTTGCTGTTAACCGCACTCCTGGCCCTGGCATGCGGCAGCAAGCCCCAATCGCAAGCATCGGCCCTCTACGGGGCCCAGTGGGAGCTGGAGTACCTCTCGGGGCCCCGCATCGCCTTCGACGCCCTTTTCCCCGATAAAAAGCCGGTGCTCACCTTCGAGCAAGCCACGGGAATGGTGGCAGGCAATAGCGGCTGCAATGGGTACAGCGCCCCCTTCGAGCTCCAAAACGACTCCATCCGGTTCGGGGAGCCGGGCCCGTCTACCCTTATGTACTGCGGGGAAGGGGAGAATTTCTTCCGAAGCACAATGCAAAAAATCGACGGTTGGAAGCTCGATGCCGACGGCAAACTAAACCTGTTGACCGGAACTGTGCCCATGATGCGGTTCCACCCCATTTCAGCTCCCGAATAACCCACAGCCATGCCGAACAACCATATCGACTATATCGAATTCAGTGCCCCCGACCTGGAAGCCGTTAAGGCTTTTTACAGCCGCTGTTTTGGCTGGCGATTCACCGATTACGGGCCCGATTATGTGGCCTTCGACCAAAGCGGGGTGGCAGGGGGCTTCCGGCGCAGTGAGCAGCCGGTAAAGCATGGCGTGCTGGTGGTGCTGTACCACGACAAACTGGAGGCGATCCAAAGCGCCATCGAGGCGGCCGGAGGCCGCATTACGGTGCCGATATTCGCCTTCCCTGGGGGTAGGCGCTTTCACTTCCATGACCCGGCAGGCAACGAGTTGTCCGTGTGGTCAGAACCCTGAACCGCATGTTTGAAACCCAGCTTGTATTGCGTCCGTTGCAACCCGGAGATATCCCGGCCCTGGCTTCCCTGGCCAACAATAAGAAAATCTGGGACCGGGTGCGCGATTATTTTCCATATCCCTACAGCGAGACAGATGCCCGCAATTTTATTGCCAGTTCGCGGGAATCGGAACCGCCCCTGAACCTGGCCATTGAGAGCCACGGGCAATTTTGCGGGGTCATCGGGCTTATGCCCCAGACCGACGTAAACCGGAAGACGGCCGAAATCGGGTACTGGCTGGGGGAGCCTTTCTGGGGGCAGGGCCTGGCCACTGAGGCGGTGCGCCAAATGTGCCATTACGGTTTTTCCCTGGGCTTCGCACGCCTGCATGCAGCCGTCTTCGAATTTAACAAGCCGTCTATGCGGGTGCTGGAAAAAAACGGTTATGTGAAAGAAGGGATCTTCCGAAAGTCTGTATTCAAAAACGGCCAGTTCTTTGACGAACACTGGTACGCCAAGCTCGCCTGAACACCCGGAGCGTATCTACCGGGCCTCAACAGCCTGAAAGCCCAACTTTATCAGGTCTTTCCAGAAATTCGGGTACGATTTGCTCACCACATTGGCATCGCGGATCAGCAGCCTTGTTTTTAGCGCCAGTGGGGCAAAGGCCATGGCCATGCGGTGGTCGTTGTAGGTGTGTATGCGCTGCATGGACACGATGCGGCGGCTCGGCTTCAGGTGGAGTGAATCTTCGGTCACCGTAATTTGGGCCCCCAATTTGGAGAGCTCATTTTCAAGGGCCACGAGCCTGTCGGTCTCTTTGATCTTCAGGGTATGCAGGCCCGTGAGGTCGCAGCCGAGCCCCAGCCCGAAGCAGCAGGCCGCCAGGGTCTGGGCCAGGTCGGGCGCCTCGATCAGGTCCCACTTGAGGTGGTTGGTGTCAGGGTCGTCTGTCAGGGTAATTTCAAGCCGGTCGCCTGTAAAGCTGCTCTCCACCCCCAGGTGGCGGAAAATTTCGGGCAAAACGCTGTCGCCCTGAAGGGAATCGGGGCGGAACGAGCGGAGGGTCACGCGGCTGCCCGGTTCGGCCAGGGCCACCATGCTGTAAAAGTAAGAGGCTGAACTCCAGTCTGACTCGACCGTAACCAATTGCTCGGGCAGTTCGGCCACATGGGGGATGCAGATCTGCTGGCCCTCGAAAGTGCCGCTTATGCCCACTTGCTGGAGCAATTTCAGGGTCATGCGGATATAGGGCACCGAGGTAATGGTGCCTTCCAGATTAATTTCCAACCCCTCAGGCAGGGAGGGGGCAATCAGCATCAGGGCCGAAATATACTGGCTGCTCACATCGGCAGGCAGGGTAACCTTCGGGCCGACGAGTCGTTTGCCGCGTATGCGCAAGGGCGGACATCCGTCCGTTTCCAGGTATTCGATGTCGGCTCCCAGGGTGCGCAGGGCGTCTACCAGAATGCGGATGGGCCGCTCCTTCATACGCGCCGACCCCGTAAGTATGGTTTCCCTGCCGTCCCGGCTGGCGTAATAGGCCGTAAGAAAGCGCATGGCGGTTCCGGCGTGGTGGATATCTATGGTGCGCCCCCGGGCCCGCAGGCCATCCTGCATGAGGACGGTGTCGTCGGAGTTCGAGAGGTTTTCGATCGTAATACCCGGATACAGGGCCTGCAAGAGCAGGAGCCTGTTCGACTCGCTTTTAGAGCCGGTAATGGTGATGTCCCTTTGGAGGCGGGGGTTCTGGGGGCCGGTCAGCTGAATGTACAAGGGTTCGGGCTTAGGTTGGGTTTGCCCAAAGATACGTCATTTGAGCTTCTTGTTTTGCTGGTGACGCTCGTGGTCGCGACGGGTTTTCAGCTCCAATTTGCGGGCAAAGGCCTCTTCGAGGTCTACCCCGGTCTGGTTGGCCAGGCAGAGTACGACAAATACCACATCGGCCAGTTCCTCGCCCAGGTCTTTTTCACGGTCCGATTCCTTCTCGCTCTGCTCCCCGTACCGGCGGGCAATGATGCGGGCCACCTCCCCCACCTCTTCGGTGAGTTGGGCCATATTGGTCAGCTCGTTGAAATAGCGGACGCCGTGGGCCCTGATCCACTCATCGACCGACTGCTGTGCGTTTTTGATGTCCATGGAAGGGTATTTCTGCCAAAGCTACTCCTTGCCGAACTCATTTGCAAACGGAAAAGGAGTGCCTATTCGCGGTTGCGGGAATCGATCCAGATGGTTACGGGCCCGTCGTTGGTAAGGCCCACCTGCATATCGGCCCCGAAAACACCTGTGCCCACCTTTTTGTTCAGCAGGCGCTCCATCTCGGCCACAAAAGCCTCGTAAAGGGGTACGGCTTCTTCCGGGCGGGCCGCCCGGATATAGGAGGGGCGGTTGCCCTTTTTGGTCAGGGCCAGGAGCGTAAACTGGCTCACCACAATAATTTCGCCCCCGGTTTCCAGCACGGAGCGGTTCATCACCCCCTCGGCGTCGGCAAAAATCCGCAGGTTGGCAACCTTCGCGGCCAGCCAGGTAAGTTCTTCATTGGTATCGCCCGATTCGATGCCCAAAAGCACCAACAGTCCGGGGCCAATGGCCGAAACGGCCTTCCCTTCGACCTCCACGCGGGCATCCCGAACGCGCTGTATAACGGCTCTCATACCTGGCAGGGTTTAACGGTAGGTTTCATCTTCTCCGGTAACGATCTGCACGTAGGAATGGTACCGGCTCGGGGCGATGCGGCCCGCTTCCAGGGCTTCCTTTACGGCGCAGTGCGGCTCGTCCAGGTGCAGGCAATTGTTGAATTTGCAGTCGGCCTTCAGGGCAAAGAGTTCCGGAAAATAGTCGCCTATCTCGTCGGGCTCCATGTCTACCAGGCCAAAGCCCTTGATGCCGGGGGTGTCTATAATGCGGCCGCCAAAGGGCAGGTCGAACATCTCGGCAAAGGTGGTGGTGTGTTGCCCCTGCCGGTAAAGTTCTGAAATCTCAGTGGTTTTGAGCTGTAGCTCCGGGGCGATCCGGTTCACCAGGGTCGACTTTCCAACCCCGGAATGCCCGGCAAAAATCGATGTCTTGCCTTTCATGATTTCGATGACCTGCGCTACCCCCGTCCCCTCCTTGGCCGAGATCCCCAGGCATTCATAGCCGATGTGGCTGTACAGCGCCTCCAGGTAGTGCCATTCTTCCAGGGCGGCTTCCCCATAGGCGTCAATCTTGTTGAAAAGCAAGATACAGGGGATGTCGTAGGCCTCGGCTGAGGCCAGGAACCGGTCGATGAAAACAGGCAGGGTTTTCGGGTCTTCCAGGGTTATCAACAGGAACACCTGGTCGATGTTGGCGGCGATGATATGGGTTTGCTTGGAGAGTTTTACAGCCTTGCGAACCAGGTAGTTTTTCCGGGGCAGAATCTCGCTGATGGTGGCCGCGGTTTCGTCTCCCCCGGCCTCCAGTTCAAAGCGCACCTGGTCGCCCACCGCGATGGGGTTGGTACTCTTGATTCCCTGTATGCGAAACTTGCCTTTGATGCGGCAGTCGTAAAATGTCCCGGTCTCTGATTTTACAGTATACCAGCTTCCGGTCGATTTATAAACAGTTCCAAGCATTTTACAGATTCGCGCTTCGCAAAATAAGAATATTCCCGTAACATTGTGATGCTATCCGCAACACATTCACTAACCTGTAAAACCAACACACACATGAAAAAACTATTCTTTTTAAGCCTTTGCCTGCTCGCCTTCATGCCCGAGCTCAGCGCCCAGACCTACAAGGTGATTACCAGCGTGGAATCGATCGTGCCCAATGGTTTGGGCCGTTCGCGTATTGTGAATGCCCAGGAAGACAAAGATTACAAGGAATACACCAGCGTGCAGACCGAAGAAGACAATTCGCGCAACAAGGCCGACCGCTCCGAGATTCGCGTGAAGAACTTCGAGGAAACCAAGCTGCTCAACTTCTACAATATCGGCGGGATCCGTTTCCAGAATATCGCCGCCAACGACGCCCTGATCTCTTCCATGATCAACGACATGATTGCCAATGGCTGGGAACTCGTTTTCGTAACCAGCGCGGTAGAGAGCGACGCCGGTGATAAAGACGGACAGGGTATCTTTATTACCCGCTACATTTTCCGGAAGTAGCCCTTCAAAAAGAAGCACAAAAAAAACCCGCAGTCTCGGCTGCGGGTTTCTAATATTCGATAAGCAGGACTGTCAATTCTTGAAGTAGATACGGCCCCCGAACACCTGGTCTTTTTTCACCCGGTGCGGGTCGCCCCAAACGGTAACGTCTCCCCCGGCCCTGATCTGGATGTCTACCTCCTCACTGGCGTAGAGTTCGGCCTCGCCCCCGGCACTTACGCGTACGCTGCTCGACTCGGTTTTCAGGTCGCGTCCCTCGAAGATTCCCCCGGTGTTAAGGGTAATTACCTGGTTTTCAGCCAAGCCTGAAGCAACGATGCTGCCACCTGTTACGGCCCGGATTTCAGCATCGCGCACCTTCATGCCGGCCTCGATGCGGGCCCCTTCCTGGGCGCGCAGTTCAATGCGGTCTTGCTCCAGCATTTCGTTGCAAACAATGCGGGCCCCCTCGTTGGCATCGATCACCCGAAGGTCGGTGTAATACACCTCGATAAAGGTGTCTTCGCCCCGGAACTTTTTCTCAAATTCCATGCGGAGTTTCAACACCCCGTCCCGGTTGACGAACTCGATGTCGTCTACGTTTTCGCCCTTTATCAGGATGCGGTTTTCATCGGCACGGATCAGGTTTACCTCAATGAGGTCGAATACCTTGATCTCGTCGAATGCGCCCACTTCGCGGTCTACGATGCGCTGGGCGGTAAGGGGGGCTGCCCCGAGCAGGAGCAGCAATACATAAAATGTTTTCATATGGCTGTGTTCTTTCGATCTATCGCAAAGACGCCCACCTGCAGCCCTTGTTACACTTTCTGCAGACAAAAATCACACCCCCCGGCAATGGCCTACGAATTGATGATCTTTTCCTGGTGGTTGATGGATTCCTGGTGGATGGCCTTGAACAGCTTCAGCACGAATTCCTCGCTCAGACCGCGGCTCTCCCCTTCCAGAATCATGCTGCCCAGGATGGCATTCCAGCGGCCGGTCTGGAGTACAGCCACGTTGCGCGATTTCTTCAGGGCGCCAATGTCGTCAGAAACCTTCATCCGACGGCCGAGCATTTCGATCAGCTGGTTGTCGATAACATCGATCTGGGCCCGCAAATTGTTCAGCTTGTTGTTGTATTCGGTTTCCTCGTCGGTCTCCTTCCTGATCCGCAGGTCTTTCATGATCTGCACCAGGCGGGCCGGGGTTACCTGCTGGGCGGCGTCGCTCCAGGCATTGTCGGGGTCGATATGGGTTTCAATCATAAGGCCGTCGAAATTCAGGTCGAGGGCCGTCTGTGACACGTCGAAGATCAGGTCGCGGCGCCCGCTGATGTGAGACGGATCGTTGATCAGGGGCAGGTCGGGGAAGCGCGACTGCAGTTCGATGGCCAGCTGCCACTCGGGTATGTTCCGGTATTTGGATTTTTCGTAGGTGGAAAAACCGCGGTGGATTACCCCCAGCTTTTTGATGTTGGACGAGTAGAGGCGCTCCACGGCCCCCAGCCAAAGCGACAGGTCTGGGTTCACCGGGTTTTTGATAAGCACCACCTTGTCGGTTCCGGCCAGGGCGTCGGCGATTTCCTGGACGATAAAGGGGCTTACGGTAGAACGGGCGCCGATCCAAAGCAGGTCTACATCGTGCTCCAGGGCCAGGTCTACGTGCGCCTTGTTGGCCACCTCGGTGGCCGTTTTCAGCCCGGTTTCCTGCTTTACCTTCTGCAGCCATTTGAGGCCGATGGCCCCCACGCCCTCAAAATTCCCGGGGCGGGTACGGGGTTTCCAGATACCGGCCCGGTAATAATTCACGTCAGTGTCTTTGAGTTGGTGGGCGATGGCCAGCACCTGCTCCTCGGTTTCGGCACTGCAGGGCCCGGCAATTACCAGCGGGTGCGACAAGGCCATGTCGTCGAGCCATTTGCGCAATTCCTTCTTATTTTCCATAATCGGTTTCAGTTTTTATGCGATGGTATTCCTTTTAAGATGTCTTTGATGCGGTTTGTATGGTCCATTTCCTCGAAAAGGGCCTGGTAATCGTCTTTCATAAGCTTGGTACGGAAATCCTGGAGGTTGGCGATATACTCGTCGAGGGTTTCCAGAACATTCTCTTTGTTCTGCTCGAAAATCGGCGTCCACATGGCCGGCGAGCTCTTGGCCAGGCGTACCGTGCTTTCAAACCCGCTCCCCGCCATGTCGAAGATGTCGCGCTCGTTCTTTTCCTTTTCAATCACGGTCTTGCCCAGCATAAAGGAGCTGATATGCGACAGGTGTGAAACATAAGCGATATGGCGGTCGTGGGCGTCGGGGTTCATGTAGCGGATGCGCATGCCGATGCGGCCGAATATCTCGAGGGCCCGCTCCTGTATTTTGAAAGCGGTCTGTTCCACTTCGCAGATGATATTCACCTTCCCGGCAAACAATCCGGGCATGGCCGCAGAAGGGCCGGTGAACTCAGTACCGGCAATGGGGTGGCAGGCCAGGTAGTTGCGGCGTTTCGGGTGGTCTTTTACCGCCCGGCACACCGGCACCTTGGTCGAACCGGCGTCGATTACCAGGGTCTGGTCGCCCACCAGGTCGAGCACTTGAGGCAAATCGCGCAGCAGGCTGTCGACCGGGATGCTCACCACCACCAGGTCAGCTCCGGCCAGGTCGGCCTCTGAGGCCGGGCCGTCAACCAGACCTAAATCGCAGGCTTCCTGCAGGTGATCTGCACTGGCGTCCCGTCCCAGGATGGAAAGCCCGGGGTAGGCCTTGCGAAGGTCTTTGGCGAGCGAACCGCCGATCAGGCCGATACCTATTACAACTACCTTCATGATCCCGAATTTTGAAACGGTTCCTGCTTCACAACCGCAGGGGCAACCCGAGACAGGGCTTCCCTTATTTTTTCCTCGGGTACGCAGAGTGAAAACCGGATATACCCGGCTCCCCGGCTTCCGAAAATGGTGCCTGGAGCCACAAAAATATTTTTATCATACAGCAAGCCGTCGATGTAAGTCTCGCTGTCGGCGCTGCCTTCGGGCAGGCGTGCCCATACAAACATGCCCACGGCCTGGGGGTCGTACGAGCACCCTAGCCGGTCTGCCAGCTGGAAAACGGCCTTGCGGCGGCTGCGGTACACCGCATCCAGGCTCTCAAACCATTCCGGGCCGCACCTCATGGCGGCGATAGCCCCTTTCTGAATGCCGTAGAACATCCCGGAATCCATATTGCTTTTGACCTTGAGTACCGAAGTGATCAAAGGGGCGGCGCCCAGAGCCATGCCCACGCGCCAGCCCGCCATGTTGAAGGTCTTGCTCAGCGAATTGAGCTCGAGCACATGGCCGCTGGCTCCCTCGCTTTTTAAGATGCTCAGGGGTTGCTGGCTCAGCACAAAGCTGTAGGGGTTGTCGTTTACCAGCAATATCTGGTGGTCGCGTGCAAAATTGACCAGTTGCTGCAATTGGGCCGGGGAGGCCTGGGCCCCGGTGGGCATGTGCGGGTAGCTCACCCACATGAGCTTTACCCGGCTCAGGTCAGAGGCGGCAAGGGCCTCGAGGTCTGGAAACCAGCCGCGCTCTTCAGAAAGCGGGTAATAAACCGGAACGGCCCCTACCAAATGGGTTACCGAGGCGTAGGTGGGGTAGCCCGGGTCGGGGATAAGCACCTGGTCGCCGGGGTTCAAAAAAGCCATGCTGATGTGCATGATGCCTTCCTTTGAACCCATAAGCGGTAAAATCTCACTTTCGGGGTCGAGTTCCACCCCGAATTTTTGGGCGTAGAAAGCGGCGATGGTCTGCCGCAACTCGGGCAACCCCTGGTAGCTCTGGTACTGGTGGGCGCCAGCCTCGCCCACCGAATCCTGCAAGGTTTGCAGCACTTCCGGGGCCGGGGCCAGGTCTGGGCTCCCAACGCCCATATTGATCACCGGGCGCCCCTGGGCTACAAGGCCGCGCACCTCTTTCAGCTTGCGGGAGAAATAGTACTCTTGCACCTGTTGCAGTCTGTTCGCTTCCTGTATCATGTCCGCGCGTTTTTATATTCGCCAAGCACCCTGAAATCTTCAGTCATGATCTGCAGCAGCGACTTGGCTTTGGCAAAATGGTCGTAGCCCTCGAAGGTGATGTCTACAAAGAAAGAATACTTCCAGGGGGTTTCAATCACCGGCAGCGACTGGATCTTGGTCAGGTTCAGGTTGCAATCGCTCATCACGTTCAGCACCGTGGCCAGGCTGCCCCGCTTGTGGTCCGTCATAAAGCGCACCGAAGCCTTGTTGATCTCTTCCCGGGGCAACTCTTTGTTCACCTTTTTCAAAATGATAAAACGGGTGGCGTTGCTCTTTATGGTCTGTATCTCGGGGGCCAACACCTCGAGCCCGTAGAGTTCGGCGGCCAGGGAAGGGGCGATAGCCGCTATTTCCCGAAGGCCGTTGTCGTGGATACGCCGGGCCGTTTCGGCCGTGTCTACGTCTTCCACTATTTTGATGTGGGGCTGGGTTTTGAGGTATTCCCGGCACTGCAACAGGGCCATGGGGTGGCTGTGCACCTCTTTGATCTGGCCCAGCTGCTGCCCGGGCAGGGCCATCAGGTGGTGGTGCACGCTCAGGTAATGCTCCCCGATAATGTGGAGCTTGTTGTCGCAGACCAGGTTGTAATTTGGGATAATGGACCCGGCAATGGAATTCTCGATGGCCATAACCCCTTTGTCGGCCGAGCCGTCGAGCATGCGGTCTACCAGGCTGTGGAAGGAAAGGCATTCAACCAGTTCGATATCGGTACCGAAATAGGCCTCGGCTACCATGTGGTGGTTGGAACCTCTCACGCCCTGAATGGCAATTCTCAAAGGATTCATCCAAATTTCTTTTAGCGGCTTGTAGCCCGGATACAAAAAAAAAGTCCCGTCAGAACGGGACCAGTATCACAAGCGCATATCGTATGCTACAACGGTCCCGTACCTCTCTTAAAAAAGAAGTAGAAATAATACCCGTTCCAGAAATACAATGCGTTCATAGCCGTATAATCGGGGCTAATGTAGCCAAATATTTTGAATGCCAGTTGTTCGCCTAATTTTTTTTATAAAAATGGACATTTTTTGAATCTGCTTGCAGAAATGGCGCCGTGCCAATGGCTTTTTTATGAATTATGCATTGTGCCTTACCCGGCCAGTCTGTTGGCGGCCATACAGGAAAGGCGTTTGAGATAGGGCCGGTTTGCGTATTTTTACCCAAAATCTGAAAGCATGTCGATCCGCGTATCCGGGCTGTCAAAAAGCTTCGGGGCCCAAAAGGCCCTGGACGGGGTGAGTTTTTCAATCGAGAAAGGGGAAGTGGTGGGATTCCTTGGGCCAAACGGGGCCGGGAAATCGACCCTGATGAAAATCTTGACCACCTACTACCAGGCCGATGCAGGCACTGCCGAAGTGGGCGGAGCCGACGTTGAAAAAAACGCCGGAGCCGTACAGCGCTGCCTCGGATACCTGCCAGAGCACAACCCGCTTTACCTGGACCAGTACGTACGGGAGTACCTGGGGTTCTGCGCCTCGGTCTACAAGGTGCCCCGCGGGCGTATTGATGCCGTAATTGAACAAACCGGCCTGAGCCCCGAGGCGGGCAAAAAGATAGGGCAACTCTCCAAAGGATACCGCCAGCGGGTGGGCCTGGCCGCCGCCCTGCTCCACGACCCTGAGGTGCTGATCCTGGACGAGCCTACCACGGGCCTCGACCCGAACCAGCTCATCGAGATCAGGAAACTCATCCGGGAGATCGGGCGCGACAAGACCATTCTGCTCTCCACGCATATCATGAAGGAAGTAGAGGCCGTCTGCGACCGCGTGCTGATCATCAACAAGGGAAAGCTGGTGGCCGATGCCACCCTGGAAGAGCTCAGGAAGGATGAAAAACAGGTTATCGAAGTGGAATTTGACTACCGGGTCGAAGAAGCCCTGCTGCGCGACCTGCCCCACCTGGAGGCCATCCGCAATACGGGCGGTTTCGTATACGAACTCAGCTTCTCGACGAGCCGCGACATGCGCCCGGCCGTGTTCGACTTTGCCCACGACCACTCCCTCAAGACCCTGCAGCTGAGCCGCAAGACCCAGACCCTGGAAACCCTGTTTACCGAACTTACGGCAGGAGCAAAAAAGTAACCCCTAGTCGGCGAGCTGGAATTCAATGGTAGATACCACCCGAACGATCTTGATCTGGGGGGTGTTTACATCCCGGTCGTTGATGCTGAACTGGCCCTGGTAGGCCACCCGAATCTCCCCAACCTGCGATTGGGAATCGCGGGCAAACTTGTCGGCCACTTCCCGTGCGTTACGTGTTGCTTCCTCGATCATTTCGGGCTTAAGGGCATTCAGGCCGTTAAAAATATACTCGATGGGCTGCCACTCGTTTTTCGACCCGAACAGGATGCCAGCCGACAGCAATTGTAGGGATTCGGTTTGGGCTTTTTCCAGTTTGGCGATATCAGTGGTGCGCACGGTAAACTCAGATTTGGCCAGGTAGCGGTAGGTGCCGTACTGTGCGCTGTTGTTGTAGATGTTGGCCTGGGCGTCGGCGATATTCACCAGGCCCCGGGTTACCTCTGATGCCGTAAACCCCTGCCCGGCAAAAAATTGGGCTACGGTCTCGTTCTGGCGTTCGATCTGTTGGCGCAGGCCCTGCAGGTCATTGCCGGTGAGGACGATGTTTACAGGCCAGACGGCCATGTCGGCCGGGACTTCCCGCTCAGAGAGCCCCTTGACCGACACAAAACGGTCGAACTTTTTGCCCTTCAGAAAGGTGTCTCCAACGAAATAGCCAGCTACAGCAAGGCCTAAGGCCACGATAAGGGCGGGAAGCAGATAGGTGTTTTTCATTTCAATTCCTGGATTTTGTTCTCTAGAGTTTATCGATGGGGATATGTAATTAAATATACGAAGCCTTTTACATCGGCGGATGTCACTCCTGCAATTCCGGATAGCACACCGGTTCGCTGATTTCGGGCACGTTCCCGGCATACTCCTTCCCGCGCAGCCTGCCCACCGTATAGGCCGTCAATTCCCCTTCGGGATAGGGCTGTATCAAGGCCTTCAGCTCACCCCGGTCGCGATCGTCGTGAACGGGCTGCAGCCACTGTTCGGCCAGGGCGTCGGGCAGGATTAGCGGCATGCGCGGCCCTTCGATTTTCGGGTTGTTGTGGATGTGGGCCAGCAGGGGGTTCCCTGCGGTGGTTACAATGGAAAAGGTGGTTATGGGTTGCCCGCTGTCAGGGTCGCGCCAATCGCTGTAGAGGCAGGCCAGGGCCATCGGCTGCCCGTCTTTGCGGTGGATAAAATAGGGATAGGTCTGCCCCCCGTGGTGGTGGTGTTCGTAAAAGCCGTCTATATACAACAGGCACCGGTTGCCCTCGGCAGCCTTGCGAAAAGAAGGCTTTTCAAAAATGGTCTCGCCCCGGGCATTCAGGGTCTGGTTCCAGAGCTTTTTCTGTTGTTCGCCGTCGCGTACCCATTGCGGCACCAACCCCCAGGTGGCCACCGTGGGAAAGTCGGGCTGGTCGTCGGTATAAATGAGCACCCGCGGGTGGCTGAAGCCCGAAGCGTGGAAGAGCGGCAGGTCGGTATAGGGCAGCAGCTCTTCGCGGATTTGGGCAGCTGCGTCCTGGTCGCCCCTACGGAGGGCGCGTTCGAGCTGGGCCTCCAGGCTGGCTTTGATGTCGTAACACATGGGTCTTTGCGGTTAGGTCGACTTGTTTTTAGGGGGTTCCCCCACCCCCTGACACCAATTTAAGGCGTTTCCCTGCAGGATTCAAGCAGGGGCCGGAATCAATCCAGTAAAAACTTGACCTGCACGCTTGCCTCCACCCTGATTTTCTGGAATTCCCCTTCAATGGGCTCATAGCTGGCCTGGTCTGCAGCCACTTTGGCGTATTCCATCATGCGGGGCGCACCCGCCATGGGGTAGTAACTGCCCGAGTCGGAAATGTAGACCGCCTTGCCGAGGGCCTGGCCGATGGCCGTGGTCATAATTGCGGCCTGCTCTTTGGCTTTGCGCATGGCCCGGGCCTTTAGTTTCATCTGCAGGGCATCCATGCCGGCGTACTCGGTGCGGTTGAGCCTTACATTGGCTATGCCCAGTTTTTCGAGTTCGAAGAGCACGCGCCCGGCCATGGCCGCATCGTACACCAGCAATTCAAAGGCTTTCTCTTTGAGCACCTGCTGCCCGCGTAGGAAGTAGTTCCTGAAATCGCTCGACAGGTCTGAAACCGCAAGTTGTTTGTCCAGGTCAATGCCGATGGCCTTGAGGCGGGCGGCCATTTTTTGCTCGAGCTCTTCCAGGGTAACACGGCCTTTGCTGTCGCTTTCCTGCAGCAAGATGCCCAGGTAAATGCGGTCTGGGATTACCAGGGTGTCGGCCTGGGCCGAGGTCTCCAGGTAACCCTGGTCGAGGAAGTTCTTGTTCTGGGCAACGGCAGCCGCGGTGAGTAAAAGGCTGCACAGGAGAAGGATGTTCTTTTTCATAATGGTTTATTGCTCTATCGTTTGGGTAACCCGAATGCAGGGATCATGCCAAAGGTAATTCAGCCCCCCGAAATCCGAACTGGGCATTCGTAAAAGTTACGGCCCATTGAGGGAAGGTGGCTACCGGCTTATCCATGGGGTCCGCCCGCATCCTTGCCTTGCTCCCGGGCTTGTTCGACGGAAAGTACCGGCACCCTAATGAGTTCCAGGGTTGCGGAGGCCAGCTCGACCTGTCCGCCAGTTTCGCGGATGGCCGCCCCGATCTTCTCGTTGAGCCGGTGTTTGGTGGAGCGCCGTTTCCGGTAGTCCACAATGTAGCGCAGGTTGAACGAAACCCAGTTGTCGGTTAGGGAAACGGCCAGGGTGGGGTCTACTTCCGCATTTTCAATGTAATATTTGTGCACCACCTCCTGCCATTGTTTACGCGATTGGGCCACGTAATCGGAGAGCTCTTCGGCGGCCACCTTCAGGAAGATCTGTTTGGCCAATTCCATGTCGGACCCGTAGCGCACGGGCAGGTTGAATTCGTCCCAGATAAAGGGGAAATCGCGGGAGTAATTGTACACCGGGCCCCGGAATACAAAGGCGTTGCTGAGCTTGACAATGCGGCCCGAGTAGTTGTCGCTGCTCACCCATTGCCCGATTTCCATCATGGTGGTATACAGGCTGTTGATATCGATCACATCGCCTTTGATCCCGTTGATCTCAATGCGGTCGCCGGGCTTATAGACGTTTATCGTATAGATAAACACCGAGCCTGCCAGGCTCAGAATGAGCTCTTGCAGCGTAATGGTGATACCGGCAGTGAGCAGCCCCACCGCCAGGGCAAAGTCCTTGATATTGCCCGTGAAATAGGAAATTGTGACCAGGAACAAGATCAGCACCCCGAACAGTTCCACCCCTTTTTGGGAGCGGTAGCGCAGGTGGGGCTCCACCACCCGCCGCCTGACCCAACGCCTCAGCACGAGCATCAGCACCAAAATAGTGCCCACCCATAGGAGGTAGCGGAGCAGGGAGGTGGTGGTGGGATGCGCCTCCATCCAGTCGCGGATGAATTCGAGCCATTGCATGATTGTCCTGAACTATCGGTTTAGTGCAGGCAAGTTACGGCCACTGCAGCGCTTTGAAAATGACCTGGGTTAGTCGCGCAAGGTTTCAGGACATATCGAAAATACCTTTAATCCGTCTTATTGCTGGCATTTTGCAGAACCGGGGATTACCTTGTGACCCGGGGGGTGGGGGCTTGCCCCAAGCCGGCAAAGCCTGAAATCTTATACGTGCTGGTCTATCAGAATCGTATTCCCGTCGGGATCCTGCACCACAAAACTCCCGGGGCCTGCGGTTTCCTTCAGGGATTCCTGCAGGGTGGCGATGCCCGCCAGCTTTACCTGCCGGTTGATTTCCCGCACATCATCGAAGTCGGGCACCATTTGCGCAGACTGGTCCCACCCCGGGTTAAAAGTGAGGATATTCCCCTCGAACATGCCCTGGAACAACCCTACCAGGGCATCCCCGTTTTTCAGGATCAGGTACCGCTGGGCGTCGCTGCCGGCAAATACGCTGAATCCCAGCTTTTCATAAAAGGATCTTGAGGCTGCCAGGTCTTTGACCGACAGACTTATGGAGAATGCGCCCAGTTTCATAATAATGCTGATTGTTTTACCTAAAGGTATTCAAAATCAAGCAACCAGGGCAAAGCACGGGGCCTTAAACCATTCGCGCCAGCAGTTCCTTCACGAGCTTGGCAGCAACATAGGCTGTGGTTTCACCCAGGTCTTGCAGCGGGTTGTATTCCACCAGGTCTGCCCCGATTACCTCCCCTTCCAGGCGTTGCAACAGGGTAATAACCTGGCGGGTGGTTAGCCCCCCCGGTTCGCGGTGCGACACCCCGGGGGCAAAGGCCGGGTCAAGGCCATCCAGGTCGAGGGAGATGTAAACGGGGTTGGTAAAGCGCAATGCTTTGGACCCATCGAACCCGTCCATGGTGTGCACTTCGACCCCGAACCGCTGGGCCTGCTCTTTTTGGTGGGGGTTCAAGGTGCGAATGCCCACCTGCACCAGGCGGCCTGCCAACCCTTCTTCCATAATGCGGGCAAAGGGGCAGGCGTGGGAATAGGGGTCGCCTTCATACGAATCGTACAGGTCGGCATGTGCATCGATATGCAGGATATCCAGGACCGGATACGTTTCGCGGTAGGCCTTCAAAATGGGATAGGTAATGGAGTGGTCTCCCCCGAGGGTTAGCAGCTTTCGGCCCTGTGCCAGGTGCTGTTGCGTTAGTGTCGCGATATCGAAATACCCGGCCGGCTCAAAATCGCCCAAATCCCATTCAGAGAGGCTGCCCAGGTCGATCAGCCCTTCCGAAAAAAGGTTCATAGACCCGGAGTGCAGGGCTTTCCGGATCAGGGCCGGTGCCCCCGCAGGACCGCGCAGGAAAGACGATTTTTCATCGTAGCAAATGCCCCGCAGCAAAACGTCGCGCCCATCGGTACTCATCGCCCCTAAACTAGCGACTACCATTGAGAAATGCCCGGATCTCCTGCATCAGCTTTTGGTAATCGGGCCTGTGCAGATACATCATATGCCCGGCCTCGAAATAAGTCATCTCGATCCGGGCCGGGTCGATGCCGTTTCGGGCAATGGTGTATTCGGCGTCAAAGAAGGGGCAGATCAGGTCGTAATATCCGTTGGCAATCATCACCCGCATCTGGGTGTTGCGTTTCATGGTCTCGCCCAGTTTGCGGGCCACATTGACCATGGACGGCTCCCAGTACTGCCCGTCGGGAACCGGGCGCCAGCGCCATTTCCCGCCGATTTCGGGGTTGGAGGTCAGGTAGGGCCGGTCCATCTTCACCCCTAGCGTCGCCCCCAGGTAATGATTAAGGGCAGCCGTAAACGCCCCGCTTACCTGGTAACTCGAGGCGTCTCCCAGGTGGGGGCCTTCTGAGAACCGGTCGATTTCATCCCCCAGATAACGGCCGTCGAGCCGGCCCAGGGCCTGGCCACGGTCTTTCAGGAGCTCTTTCTGGAAGCGGTGCATGAGGATGCGCAGGTCCGAATCCAGGATATACTGCTTGTCAAGGCCGATAAAGCGGGCCATTCCGGCAGCGACGGTCTCCTTCTCGGATGCAGGCAGGCGCGACCCGCGGTACAGGGCCGGGATATACGTGGTATACGTAAACTCCCGGCACGCCTCCAAAAAGGCCTCCAGGGTCTGGCCGGACCCGGCTTTTTTGTGGTACCAGGCGGTGGCTGCCATGCTTGGCAAATAGGTGATAAACGAAGTAATATTGTCGGGCTCAGACGTGGAACCGCCGTAATCCAGCGCCTGGGAGATCAGTATCAGGCCGTTGAGGGCCATGTTTTGCCCGCCCCCTTCAAGGGCATGGGCCACGCCTACGGCCCGGGTAGTGCCAAAACTCTCCCCGGCCAGGTATTTGGGCGACATCCACCGGCCGTGATCGGTTACCCATTGCCTGATAAAGCGGCTCACTGAGCGGGCATCTTCGGTAAGGCCCCAGTAATCTTCTACCTTCCCGCTGCCCACCACGCGGCTGTAGCCGGTCCCTACCGGGTCAATGAAAACCAGGTCGGTTAAATCCAGAATTCCCTCGCTGTTGGCGCCAAGCCCGTAAGGGGCAGCCCCGTCATCGCGCGACGCATCGGAATCAACAGATACCAGGGTAGGCCCAAGCAGGCCCATATGCAGCCATACCGAAGCCGAACCGGGGCCCCCGTTGAACACAAAGGTGACTGGCCGGCCGGCCGGGTCGCTTACCCCTTCCTTTTCGTAGGCGGTAGACCAGATGGAAGCCTCGGGCGCCCCGTCCTTGTTTTTCAGGTAGGTTTCAGAAGCCGTGGCCTTGTAGCGCACCACCTGCCCCCCGTTCTGGATCTGGTGGTGGGACACAAAGGAGGCTGGCTCCGGTACCGGGGCGGGTTTTTCGGTTTCTTCCTGGGCCATAAGCCCGGCCGGGAGGCCGGCAAAGAGCAACAGCAGGGCCAGGGCTCCTGCATTTTTTGCGAAAGATGCTTCCATTCCGATGGTAATTTTTGAAACGGTAAGGTAGTATTTTGAAGCGAGATTCGGGCAGGTTGAGCCTGCTAAAGGTGGGAAAGCGGAGCACCCGTATCGCCCCCTCCGGTTTCGAGGTGTATGGCCTCTACCACCAGGTCGAGCACGGTCTGCACCTTGGGGTCGGAACAATTGATCAGCATGGCAATAACCAGCTGTTGCCCGGGGTAGACGAAGAAATTGCTATAGCCCCCTACCCCGTTGCCGATATGCCCGTAGTAGGCCCTGCCGGCGGCGTCCTGGCTCACCTGCCAGCCCAGGCCGTACCAGGTGGGCCCTTCGGGGCTCTGCTGAGAAGTCAGGAATTCGCCCAGCACCGCCCCGGGGGCGATTACCCCGTCGAGGTAGGCCTGACCCAGTCGGCAGATATCGCCAACCGTGGAAAGGTATCCTCCCCCGGCCAGCTTAAAACGGTTGTCGACTGCCGTTGCCGGGCCGAAACCCTGCCTGCCCCTGGTGTAAAACCGGGCCTGGCCGGGTTGGGGGTTGCCGGGAATTTCCATCCGGGTTTGGCGCATGTGCAGGGGCTCCAGCACCAGGCGCTGCACCAGGCGCGAAAAAGGCTCGCCTGCGGCGCGTTCCATGGCAAGCGACAGCAAAACAAAATCGAAGCTGTTGTAGAGGTAACCTTCCCCCGGAGGGAAAAGCAGGGGGTCGTCTTTGAAAAGGGAAAGGCTGTCCGCGATGCCCAGGGGGCGGTTCAGCAGGGCTTCCCGTCCCTTATAAGCCCGAACTCCCGCTGTATGGGCTGCCAGGTGGCGCAGGCTGATGCCCGGGTGCGGGTACTCCGGAACAAACTTACTCAAGGGGTCTTCGAGGGCCACCTGCCCGGCATTGACCATGCGCGCCAGGGCCGTGGCCGTAATGGGCTTGGAAACGCTGGCAATCCGAAACAGGGTATTGTTGGGATTCACCGGGGTAAAGTGCTCCAGGTCGGCCTGCCCGAAGCCCTGCTCCAGCCAGGCCTGGCCCCGGCTCATGACCTTGATGGCAAGGCCCGGTACCAGGCCCTGGTCTACCAGCTGCTGCAGCAATTCGTGTACGCGCTGCCCGGTTCCGGCCCCATTTCGGGGAGTAGCCGTTCTGCCACCCTTGAGCCATTCCAGTACCGATCGCCACCCCCCTGTCATCATCAGTCCACAAAAAGCAGCCGGCCGCGATAGAGTTCTTCCACGGTTACCTCGGCGGGCCGGTTATAGCTGAATACATCCCCATAGCCCCGAATCCGTCCGCTGATCCGTTGGAGCGGGTACACTTCCAGGTCGTTGCTGCCGCGGTGGTCTATTTGCACCGCCCCGGCCCTTAAATCGCGGGCTTCAACCCGCGAATCGCCGGCGGCAATGGTTATGGACAGCTCCCCGGTTTGCCCGCTGAGGCGGAAATTGGCAAGGTTGTTTGACACGATCTGCACCCGGCCCGTGTTTAGCTCGAGTTCGAAGGAGCCATCTGTGGTGCCGGCGTCGGGGTTGCTGAAGCTTTCCGAAACCAGGCGCAGGTCTTCAAAGGCCAGCACCCCTTCCCCCGTAACGGGCCAGCCGGTGCTGCTGCGCAGGGTGCGAAGCTCTGGGGTTGTAACCCGAATGACAGTCTGTCCGTACCGCCGAAACAGGTTGCAGTTATTGGCATCGCGTAAAACCAACACCCCATCCTGCACCTCAGCGGTCACTTCGGGACGCAGGTTTTTCCCGGTCTCGATAAGCACCTGTTGTTCGGGACCCTGCCGTAAAACCAGGCGGATATTCTCAAATACGGTAATGTCGGTGAAGGCCGGGACGGAAACCGCTTCCTGTACGGTCTCGCCAGCCCCCTGCAGGCAGTCGGGGGCATTCTCCCCGCAGCCCCACAGGGTTGCCGCCAGACCCAACCAAACCAGTAACCTGAATCTTTTCATAGCCTTACAATCGTATCCCCACGCCCAGTTCCACGGCTTCTGCCGCAGCTCCATGCGATTTAAGGGTCAGGGCCCCGAACCAGCGCGGGCCGAAATACCGCTTGATGCCAATGCGGTTGTACACCCGGCCCTCAAAGTCGAAGGGATAATAAATATAATAGCCCAGTTGGGCAACCACGCTCATCTTATTGATAAAAAGTTCGTGCCCCACGAAAAGCCCCACCCTTTTGTAATCGGTGCCGGGGTCTACGGCCAGCTCGGGGAAGGAGGCCGCCTGGAAGCGGATCAGCTCTTTCAGAAAGTTGGAAAAAAACACATCGGCACCCACCTGCAGGGCACTCAGCCGGCCCAGCCGCTTGTCGGCATAGGCCGAGAAAATATAAAAGGGGAACTGGCCTGAACCCACCACATCACTCTCGTTCAACCCGGTGCGGAACACCAGGTTAAGGCGCACCGGCTCCCGGATTTCGACGGGATCCCACTCCCTGAATTCAGGCAGGGTTTCGGGACCCAGGTCGTAGAGCAAACCCGCGCTTAAACCAAAGGTGTTCGTAGAGGTGTTGGGGGCCTTTACGTTGGCATTGGAATAGTGGACCAGGCTAATCCCGGCCCTTACCCCCAAACGGCCCAGCAAGCGCTGGCGCTGGTATTGCAGCATGAGGTAGGTGGAACTCAGCAGGTGGCTGCCATAGGCGTTGTTCCGGTTATTGGAAACAGGGTCGTAGGGGTTGGTATTGTAGGCGATGCCCTGCCCGATGCGCATCTGGGTGGTCCGGTTGAAAAAATAGAAATTGTAATGGGCGTACAGGCCGATGTTCTTACCCAGGGTGCCGGTGCGCATATCCTGGTAGATCAGGGAAAGCCCCGTATCGGGGTAACCGTACTGCTGCTGCCAGGCCTCTTCCCCGAAATGGCGGGTATTCAGGGCCAGGATCAGGCCCGCCGGATGGGCTTCAATAAGGTGCGAGATATCGGGGTTGTGCAGCAAAACGGAACCGTAAAACCCGTTCAGGTCGAGGGTTCGGAAGGGGCCGGTTTCCTGGGCCCGGAGACCCGGGGCACAGGCAAGACTACATAGCAGGGCATAAAAGATCCTCATCGGCCGCAAAGGTAGGGATTTGCTTTCCGCCCCTGAGCGGGCATCAAAATACCTCCCGCGCAATGGCCTGGATGTTGTCTGATTTCCCCATGGAATAGTAATGCAGCACCGGCACCCCGGCTTGCTTGAGTTCCCTGGACTGCTCAATGGCCCATTCAATGCCCACCTGGCGCACGGCCCGGTTGTCTTTGCAGGCCTCCACGGCATCTACCAGCACCTCGGGCAGCTCGGTGCGGAACACCTGGGGCAGCAGGTGCAGGTGCTGTTTTACGGCAAGCGGTTTTATACCCGGAATGATGGGCACGGTAATACCCATTTCCCGGGCCAGTGCCACAAATTCGAAAAACTTGCGGTTGTCAAAGAACATCTGGGTAACGATATAATCGGCCCCCATGTCTACCTTGTGCTTGAGCCACTTGAGGTCGGTGCGAAGCGAGGGAGCCTCCAGGTGTTTTTCCGGATAGCCGGCCACCCCGATGCAGAAATCAGAGCAGTCGTCGGTTTCCACCACGTCGTGCAGGTACTGTCCTTTGTTGAGCCGGGCGATCTGGGATACCAGCTCGGAGGCGTAGGCATGCCCCCCGGGCGTGGGCTCAAAGTATTTCTGGTCTTTCATGGCGTCGCCCCTGAGCGCCATCAGGTTGTCGATGCCCAGGTAGTGGCAGTCGACCAGCAGGTATTCGGTTTCTTCGCGGGTAAATCCGCCGCAGAGCACATGGGGGATGGTATCTACCTGGTACTTGTGCATGATGGAGGCGCAGATGCCCAGGGTACCCGGACGCATGCGGGTTACCCGTTTGTCGTACAGGCCGTCGCGGTCAATGTAGACGTATTCCTCCCGGGAGGTGGTCACGTCTATAAAGGGCGGCTTGAATTCCATCAAGGGGTCGATATTGCGATACAGCTCCTCGATATTCTTTCCCTTTACAGGGGGCACCACCTCAAACGAAAAAAGGGTGTTGGTGGCGGTGGCGATATGTTCGGTTACTTTCATAGCTTCGGTTCGCAGCCCGAATTTACGACATTTCGGCGAGGTTCGGGCTGAGCCAGCGCTCGGCCTCGCCTACCGGAATGCCGCGCCTGCGGGCGTAGTCTTCCAATTGGTCGCGCTTAATTTTGCCCAGGCCAAAGTAGCGGGCCCGGGGGTGCGCAAAGTAATAGCCGCTCACGCTGGCGGCCGGCCACATTGCCAGGCTTTCGGTCAGTTCCACCCCGATGGCGCCTTTGACATCGAGCAGGTCCCAGATGGTCTGCTTCTCCAGGTGGTCGGGGCAGGCCGGGTAGCCGGGGGCAGGTCGGATACCCGCATAGGCCTCCGATATCAGGGCCTGGTTGTCGAGGGTTTCGCCAGGGGCGTACCCCCAGTGGCGGATGCGCACTTCCCGGTGCAGGTATTCGGCTGCAGCTTCGGCCAGCCGGTCGGCCAGCGCCTTTACCATGATGCTGTGGTAATCGTCGAGCTCCCGCTCGTATTTCTCGGCCAGTTCCTGGGCCCCGAACCCGGCAGATACGCAGAAGCAACCCACATAGTCCTGTATGCCGGTCCTGGCCGGGGCGATAAAATCGGCCAGGGCCAGGTTGGGCACCCCTTCGCGTTTGTCGCCCTGCTGGCGCAGGGTCAAAAAGCGAACCGGAGCTTTGTCTGGGCGGAGAACCTCAATATCGTCGTCACCCACGGAGTTGGCCGGGAACAAGCCGAACACGGCGCGGGCCTTGAGAGAATGGTCGCGGATCAGTTGCCGCAATAGCTCCCGGGCATCTTTGTACAACTGGCTGGCCTGTGCCCCCACTACCTCGTCATCCAGGATGTCGGGGAATTTGCCGTGCAGGTCCCACGACCGGAAAAAGGGGGTCCAGTCGATCAGGGGCTCCAGCTTGCGCAAGTCGAGTGCATCGAGAACCTGTACCCCCAGCTGCCGGGGTACGGCAATGTCTTCGGGGTTCCAGTCGAGCTGCAGCCTGTTGGCCCGGGCATCGGCCAGGCTCAGGTAGTCTTTGGCGCGGGCCCGCTGTTTGAACTTGGTGCGGAAGGTATCGTATTCCTCTTTCAGGGCCCTTTTATAGCCCTCAGACCGGTCGGCCTGCAAGAGGTCGCCCACCACGGTTACGGCCCGGCTGGCGTCGGGCACATAGACCACGGCCGAAGCGTACTCCGGGTCGATCTTCACCGCCGTATGCGCCTTGCTGGTGGTGGCCCCGCCTATGAGCAGGGGCAGGGTAAACTGCTGCCGCTGCATCTCCCTGGCCAGATGTACCATCTCGTCCAGGGAAGGGGTAATCAGGCCGCTGAGGCCGATAATGTCTACCCGCTCTTCCCGGGCCTTTTCCAAAATGCGTTCGGGGGGAACCATCACCCCCAGGTCTACGATATGGTAGTTGTTGCAGGCCAGCACCACGCTCACGATGTTTTTGCCGATGTCGTGCACATCGCCCTTAACTGTGGCCAGCAACACCCTTCCTGCGGCCTGTCCGCCCCCCGAACTGGCGTTGGCTTCCTCAATGTAGGGGGTCAGATAGGCCACGGCCTTCTTCATGACCCGGGCCGATTTCACCACCTGGGGTAAAAACATCTTCCCGCTCCCGAAGAGGTCGCCCACCACATTCATCCCGGTCATCAGGGCGCCTTCGATCACTTCGATGGGCTGAGACGCCGCCTGGCGCGCCTCTTCCACATCCTGTTCGATAAACTGGTCGATTCCCTTTACCAGGGCCCGGGTAATCCGGTCTTGCAGGGGTTCTTCCCGCCAGCTCAGGTCAGCGCTGCGCTCCTTTTGTTTGCCCTGTACGGTCTCGGCATACTCCAGCAAGCGCTCCGTGGCATCAGCCCGACGGTCGAGCAAAACGTCTTCTACATAGGTGAGCAGGGGCTCGGGGATGTCGTCGTACACTTCCAGCATGGCGGGGTTTACAATCCCCATATTCATGCCGGCCTTGATGGCGTGGTACAAAAAGGCGCTGTGCATGGCCTCCCGCACCGTGTTGTTGCCGCGAAAGCTGAAGGATACGTTGCTCACCCCCCCGCTCACGCTGCAATAGGGCAGGTTTTGCCGCACCCAGCGGGTGGCCTCTATAAAATCCACCGCATTGCGCCGGTGTTCGTCCATCCCGGTGGCCACCGGGAAGATGTTCAGGTCAAAGATGATGTCTTCGGGCGGAAAGGCCACCTTTTCGGTAAGCAGGCGGTACGACCGTTCGGCGATGGCGATGCGCCGCTGGTAGGTGTCGGCCTGACCGGTTTCGTCAAAAGCCATTACTACAACGGCTGCCCCGTAGCGCCTTATTTTTTTGGCCTGTTCCAGGAAGGCGGCTTCCCCTTCTTTCAGGCTTATGGAATTGACCACGCACTTGCCCTGCACCACCTGCAGGCCCGCCTCGATGATCTCCCATTTGGAACTGTCGATCATGATGGGCACGCGCGAAATGTCGGGCTCGGCCATGAGCAGGTTCAGGAAGGTAACCATGGCCTGTTTGCCGTCGATCAGGCCGTCGTCCATATTCACATCCAGGATCTGGGCCCCTCCCTCTACCTGGTTGCGGGCGATCTCCAGGGCCTCCTCAAAATTACCCTCTTTGACCAATCGCAAAAACAAGCGCGAACCGGCCACGTTGGTGCGTTCCCCCACGTTGATGAAATTGCTTTCAGGGGTAACCACCAGGGGCTCCAGTCCCGCCAGTTTCAAATACCTGGGCGCTTGTTCCTTCATCCTTAGGCCTTTTTGGTATTTGGTATTTGGTATTTGGAATTTCCCTGGGTTTGTACCCTTTAACCAGCTCCGCCAGGGCTTTGATATGGTCAGGGGTGGTGCCGCAACAGCCGCCGACGATATTCACCAACCCCTTCTCGAGGTATTCGCGGATCTGCCCGGCCATCTGGGCGGGGCCCTGGTCGTATTCCCCAAAGGCGTTGGGTAAACCGGCATTGGGATGGGCCGAAATGGCCGTGCCTGCCTTTGAAGCCAGGACTTCCAGGTAGGGGACAAGCTGGCTCGCCCCCAGGGCGCAGTTCAGCCCGACCGAGAGCAGGGGCACGTGAGAGACCGAGATCAGGAAGGCCTCGGCCGTTTGCCCCGAAAGGGTGCGCCCTGAGGCGTCGGTAATGGTGCCGCTCACCATCACAGGGGTATCCAGGCCCCGAGCCTCTTTGGCTTCTTCTATGGCAAAAAGGCCGGCTTTGGCATTGAGGGTGTCGAAGACGGTTTCCATCAGCAAAATATCGACCCCTCCGTCGAGCAGGGCGTCTACCTGCTCCCGGTAATCAGACTTGAGGGCTTCGAAGGTAATGGCCCGGTACCCGGGGTCGTTTACATCGGGCGACATGCTGGCCGTCTTGTTGGTCGGCCCGATACTGCCCGCCACAAACCGGGGTTTGTCGGGGGTGCGGGCGGTCATGGCATCGGCTTCGCGCCGGGCCAGGCTGGCGGCCGCCCTGTTAAGTTCCCCCACGAGCGATTGCATCCCGTAATCGGCCATGCCCACGGCAGTAGAAGAAAACGTATTGGTCGAGACGATATCGGCCCCGGCTTCGAGATACAGGCGATGCACCCCGGCCACCGCCTCGGGCTGGGTAATCGAAAGCAGGTCGTTGTTCCCCTGCAGGGGTTGCGGCCAGTCGCGGAAGCGTTCGCCCCTGAAGTCGGCCTCCACAAATTTGTGGCGCTGCAGCATGGTGCCCATGGCCCCGTCAAGGACCAGGATACGTTCTCGCAATATGGCGTTCAAATCGGGCATCGCATTTCATTTTTGCCAGTGCCGAAACGGCCTTCCGGCCGCGGGGCTGAAAGGTGCGAGCATCAGGAATGGGACTTTTTTTTGGGAAGAACCCTTGCGGGGTCGCCGAACACTCGACAGGGTGGCAATGAACTGCCGCAAAGAAACGGCAAGCCCTGCTTATAAACAAGTGGTTGCGGGGATTTTTGGACCGTTGCCCGGGGCCTACCCCAGGGCCTGGACCACTTCCTTGGCGGCTTCCTTCAGGCTGCCGTCAAAGCCTGAAATACCCCCCACTGTGGTGTATTTCATCACATAGCGCTTGCCGGGATGCACCACCTGATAGGCGCTCTGGCACATCACCGCCGCTTCGTGGAAACCCGAGAGGATGAGTTTGAGCTTGCCCGGATACGTGTTTACGTCGCCTACTGCATAGACCCCGGGAATATTCGTCTGGTAGTCGTAGGCGTTGTTCACCACAATGGCATTCTTCTCGATCTGCAGCCCCCAGTCGCCGATGGGGCCCAGTTTGGGCGACAGGCCGAAGAGCGGGATCAGGTGGTCGGCCTCCACATAGGCCTCGCCCCTCTCGGCATCGTTATAGCGCACCACCACAGCCTCCAGGTGGGTGTCGCCGTAGAGCCGGTCTACCTGGGCTTCGGTTATCAGGCGAATTTTGCCGGCCGCAGCCAGGGCCGCCGCCTTTTCCACCGAATCAAGGGCACCGCGGAATTCGTTGCGGCGGTGCACCAAGCTTACCTCGGCAGCCACATCGGCCAGGAAAATAGACCAGTCCAGGGCCGAATCGCCCCCCCCGGCTATTACCACCTTCTTACCCCGGTAGGCCTCCGGGTCTTTAACCATATAGGCCACCCCTTTGCCTTCAAAGTCGCCCAGGTTGGCGATTTCGGGTTTACGGGGTTCGAAAGACCCAAGCCCCCCGGCAATGACCACCACAGGGGCCCTGTGGCGGGTACCCTCGTTGGTGGTAACCTCAAAGCGGCCGTCTTGGAGCTTGTTTAGGGTTTCGGCCCGCTCACCCAGGGTAAAGCCGGGCTGGAAGGGCCTTATTTGCTCGAGCAGGCGTTCAACGAGGTCTCCCGCAAGTATTTCCGGGTAGGCCGGGATGTCGTAAATGGGCTTTTTCGGGTAAATCTCGGCGCATTGCCCGCCCGGCTGGGGCAGGGCGTCTATCAGGTGGCAGCGCAGCTTGAGCAGCCCGGCCTCGAAGACCGTAAAGAGGCCGGTAGGCCCGGCGCCGATGATGAGCAGATCGGTTTCAATCATGATTCCTTTGCGGTTTTTGGGGCGACCAGTTGCCGGGTCACCCGGTTCATTTCTCGTACTTTGGTTTCGAAGTCGGCTTTCAGGGTTTGGCGATAGGCGTGCAGGTTTTCGACCAAACGGCTCAGGTCGTCTGGGAGGATGTCTTCAAAAAATTCGCGCAGCCGCTTGGCCGTGGTGGGCGATTGGCCGTTGGTGCTGATGGCTACCTTCAGGTGCCCCTTGGTAACGATGCCCCCCATATAGAAATCACAGAGGGGCGGGTTGTCGGCCACGTTCACCAACAGGTTCCGGTTGCGGCAGTCGCGATAGACGGCCCGGTTCACGGCCGGGTTGTCGGTGGCGGCGATTACCAGGTGTTTGTCTTGCAAATACCCGGCGTGGTACTCGGCCCGAATCAGGCGTACCTCATGGGCCTTGGCCAGGGCGAGCGTATTTTCCCGTATCAGGGGGGCCACCAGGGTTACCCGGGCATCCGGGCTCGATTTGGTGAGGAAATGGAGTTTTTCTTCGGCCACAAAGCCCCCTCCGACCAGCAAGATTTCCAGCTGGCTGCACTTGAGAAAAATCGGATATAGGTTATTTCGTTCCATAATCAGCTTGTTTGAACCGCCCGAAGGCTCTCAGATTGCCGGGCCCCAAGCCATTCGGCCTGGGTTACCACCTCGCCTACCACGATTACGGCCGGGTTGCCCAGGCCCAGGCGGTTTACCTGGTCGGCTATGGTGTGCACCGTGCCGATGGCCGTGCGCTGGCTGGGGGTGGTGCCCTCCTGGATTACGGCCACCGGTGTTTCGGCCTTCCCGGCCGCCTCAAAGCAGGCCATGATGGCGGCCAGTTTCGACATGCCCATCAAGATGACCACCGTGGCCGATGAACGGGCCGCCAGCGCCACATCGTCGCTGAGCCGGTGGTCGCGGGTAGTGGCGGTAATTACCCAGAAACTTTCGGCAACCCCGCGCAGGGTAGCCGGAATGTGTAGGGAGGCGGGTACCGCCAGGCAAGACGAAAGACCCGGCACCACGGCCACTTCCATGCCGTGCGAGAGCGCATAGCTCATTTCCTCGGCACCCCGGCCAAACACGAAGGGGTCGCCCCCTTTAAGGCGCACCACGTGGCCCCGGCTGCGGCCCCTTTGGACGATAAGTTCGTTGATCTGCTTCTGGGCATAGGCCTCGCAGCCCCGTCTTTTGCCGACGAAAATCTGTTCGGCCGCCGGGGCGAATTCCAGCAATTCCACATTTACCAGGGCATCGTACAGCACCACATCGGCCTGGCGCAGGGCGCGCAAGCCTTTCAGGGTTATCAGTTCGGCATCTCCCGGACCGGCACCCACCAGGGTGAGTTTACCTTCAGGACGCATGGCTCAGGGCTTGCCGGCGGAAGACTCCCGCCTGTTTAACAAATTCCCGGGCCTGTTTCACGGCTTCACGGGCATACGGTTCGGCAGGCGGAGTCTGATGCATTTGTTCTACCTGGTTGCCCAGGGAAGGGATACCCTGAAAAGCTTCGGCCGGGCCGAAAAGCCTGTCGAAGTCTTCCACGATTCCGGCATGGGTGTTGGCCGGGTGGTCGTCGGCCGTAAGCAGGGCCTTGGCGGCCTGCACCCGAGCACTGTAGGCCAGGTAGATGGCTGCGGCCCATTTGCCGGCACCCAGGGCCAGTTCGGCCTCTCCCAATTTTTCCTCGGCTTCGAACAAAAGGGTGGCCACCAGGTCAATCACTACCCCGGCGCATTCCCCCACCCCAATCTCCTTCTCGTATTTATCCCGGTTCCCCCAGTCGATGAAATCGGCTTCGACCAGGTCGTCTACCGAAGTCAGCGGCTTGAGCAGGTCGTAAAAATAGAGCTGCCCCTGCTCCTGGTAATAGGCGTGGTAAGGGCGGTTTTTGCCGTGCGCCTGATAGTCGTCGAGGATGAGCCGCAGCGCCTGGGGTCCACGTTTGGATGGGATCTTCACCACCTTGTCGGCAAACAGGCCCTGCCCGCCCCCCAGGTTGCCGCCCCCCAGGAGTACCTGCAGGGCCGGGGCCACCCGTTTATCGGGGGTGCGAACCGACATGCCCTGGAAGCCGATATGGGCCATGGTGTGCTGGCCGCAGGCATTCATGCAGCCGCTGATCTTGATCACCACATCGGGTTGCGGAGGTATTCCGGGTATTCGGCCGCAATGACGCCTTCCAGTTCGGAAGCGATGCCGGTACTGCTGGCAATGCCCAGGTTGCAGGTGTCGGTGCCGGGGCAGGCGGTGATGTCAGAAGCCGTGTTGTAGCCCGGGGCCCCCAGGCCAATTGCTGAGAGCTCCTCAAAGAAATAGGGCAGCCAGGCTTCCCGAACATAGGGAATCAAGAGGTTCTGCCGCAGGGAAAAACGCAATTCCCCGGCCCCGTGGCGCTCGGCCAGGTCGGCCAGCCGGCGGGCCTGGTTGGTGGAAAAATTACCCAGGAACACCCGAACCCCAATGGCTTTGAACCCTTCTTGCTTCTGGGGTAGCACATTGGTGGCCTGCCAGGCCTCGTAGGCGGCCTGGTCGGCAATGACGGGAATTGGGGGGGCCGTTTCAGAGGGTACCGCCCCCGGGTAGTGCCCATGTTCGATGGTCAGTTCCTGCTGGGGAAGGGCAAGCCGCTGTTGCTCCACCAACGCCTTAAAGCCTTCCAGACCCAGGTCTTTCAACAGGAATTTCAGGCGGGCCTTGGCCCGGTTCTTGCGCTCCCCGTACTGGTCGAAGACGCGAACCACGGCCTCCATTAAGGGAATAATCTCCTGTTGGGGCAAAAAATCGTAGAGCAGGTCGGCATGGCGCGGCTGGGCCCCCAGGCCACCGCCCAGGAGCACCCTGAACCCGCGTTCCCCATTGCGCCGGCTGGCGATAAACCCCAGGTCGTGCATATACGAAAGGCCGGTGTCTGCTTCGCTGGCTGAAAAGGAAACCTTGAATTTGCGGCCCATTTCCTGACCGACCGGGTTTCTCAGGAAGTATTCAAACACCGCCTGGGCGTATGGCGAAACATCGAAAGGTTCCGACGGATCGATCCCGGCCGTTTCGCTGGCTGTTACGTTGCGCACCGTATTGCCGCAAGCCTCCCGCAGGGTTACCTGGTCGCGTTCCAGTTCGGCCCAGAGTTCGGGGGTGCGATCGAGGTCTACATAGTGGATCTGGATGTCCTGGCGGGTGGTAATGTGTAATTTTCCGGTTGAATAGGTATCAGAGACTTCGGCTATCCGGCGCAGCTGGCGCGAGCTCACTTTGCCGTAGGGCAATTTGATGCGCACCATCTGTACCCCCTGTTGACGCTGGCCGTATACCCCGCGGGCCAGCCTCAGGCTGCGAAACCGCTCTTCGGGAAGGCTGCCTTCCCGGAAGGCCCGTATCTTGCGTTCGAGGTCGATAATATCCTTTTCGACAACCGGGTTTTCTATCTCGGTGCGGAAACTTTTCATATAATACTATTTTACCTATCGTTTTAATAGGTTATTGAAATAAAAAAAACGGGGTATTGGCACCTAGGTATGCAGGCCGCATTCCCGGTTTTCCAGCACTTTGGTTGGATCAAAATACTGGTGCTCATTGGGCAGCCCGTACGATTTCAGGTAGGCGTCCAACTGCGGGTCGTTCCAGTAGTAGAAGGGGCTCACCTTGAGCATGCCGCTCCGGTCGAGGCTCAATATGTCCAGGCTGTCACGGTGGGTGGTCTGCCCGCGCCTCAGGTTGGTGAACCAGACATCTGGCCTGTGCTCCTGCATGGCACGGCGAAAGGGTTCCAGCTTAACCTGTTCGGTGAACTCGCGGTGGTGCGGGTCGTCTACCCCCGGCATCCCCATCACGGCATCGCGGTGGGCGGCGGTCTGACGGGGCACGTACAAATGCACGTTCAACCCCAGGCGGTCTATCAACTCTTCGGCATGGCGGTAGGTCTGGGGGGTATTGTAACCCGTATCGCACCATACTACCGGAATATCAGGACACACGCCTGCAACCGCATGCAAAATGGCCACCTCATACGGGCGGAAATTGGTAGTGATAACCGGGCGTTGGGCCCGTTCAACGGCCCATGAAATGATTTCTTCGGGAGATATCCCTTTGAACTGGGGGTTCAGACGGTCGATTTGCTGCTGGCTGAATACCATAATGCGTTATCCTATCGTTTTACTAGAGTTTACAAATATAGCCTGCTTTTCAATCCCCGCAAGTTAAAATTTATAAATTTTTCGATTTAACCCATCGTTTTACTAGTTTATTAGCGCAAAACGGCTCAAATTATCAATTTGACAAGGAAGGGGCCGCTTATTTGGCGGTCAGATAATATCGGCCAGGGAGTTGTTGCGGTACACCTCCAGGGCGCTGTCGCGCACTAGCAGCATGAGTTTGTGAACCGAGCAGGTGGCCTCATCGGGGCAATCACTGCAGGTTTCGTAAAAATTGAGGCTCACGCAGGGTACCATGGCGATGGGGCCTTCGAGTACGCGCATAACCCCGGTCATGGGAATGTCTGCAGGGTCTTTGATCAGGTAATACCCGCCTCCCTTCCCTTTGCGGGAGCCCAGGTAACCGTTCTTGCGAAGCGTCAGCAAAATGCTCTCCAGGAATTTCTGGGAGATGTTTTCGTGCCTCGCAATCTCGGCAATCTGAACCGGGCTTCGGTCTTTGCGCCTGGCCAGGTAGGTGAGCGCTTTGAGCCCGTATTTGGTCTTTTTCGAAAGCATACCGTAAAGTTAGCAAAATAACCTGTTCCTCAGGCACCGACACGGTCAAGTGCCTGGCCCAGGTCGGCACAAATATCGTCGGGGTGTTCCAGGCCCACCGAGATGCGCACCATCCCGTCGGTTATGCCGCTTTCGAGACGCTCTTCCGGGCTTAGCTTGCTGTGGGTGGTCGAGGCGGGATGGGTCACGATGCTGCGGGTGTCTCCCAGGTTGGCCGAAAGGGACAGCAGGCCGATGCCGTCGAAAAACGTGCGGCCGCCATCGACGCCCCCCTGTACTTCAAAGGCAACCACACAGCCCCCGGCCTTCATCTGCTTGCGGGCCAGTTCGTGCTGCGGGTGCGATTTCAGGAAAGGATATTTTACCCAGTTTACCTTCGGGTGGGCCGAAAGGTATTCGGCTACCTTAAGGGCGTTCTCGCAATGCCGGTCTACCCGCACCGCCAGGGTTTCCATGCTCTTGGAGAGCAGCCAGGCGTTGAACGGGGAAAGCGCCGGCCCGGTAATGCGGGCAAAGCGGTATATTTTGTCGATTAGCCCGGCCCCGCCCACGGTAATGCCCGCCAGCACGCGACCCTGCCCGTCCATGAGCTTGGTACCCGAATGGATTACCAGGTCGGCCCCGAAACGCAGGGGCTGCTGCAGGTACGGGGTGGCAAAGCAATTGTCTACGACCAACAGCAGGCCGTGCTTTTTGGCCAGGCGGCCCAGGGCCTCCAGGTCTACGATATCCACCCCGGGGTTGGTGGGCGACTCGGCGTAGATAATCTTGGTGGAAGGTTGAATCAATGCCTCGATTTCCTCAGGCCGGTCGTGCCTGAAATACGAATGGCCGATGTTCCACTTCGGGAAGATATTGGCAAACAGGGTGGACGTCGAACCGAAGACCGAGCGCGATGAGATGATATGGTCGCCGCTGTCGAGCAGGGCGGCCAGGGTCGAGAAGACGGCCGCCATGCCCGAGGCAAAGGCGAAGCCGGCCTCGGCCCCTTCCATCAGGCATACCTTTTCGATCCATTCAGAGGTGTTCGGGTTCGAATAACGCGAATAAATGATGCGGTCTTTCTCCTCGGCAAAGGAGGCCCGCATGTCTTCGGCGTCGTCGAAGACAAAGCTGGAACTCAGGTAAAGGGGGGCTGAGTGTTCCTGGAATTCGCTCCGCGGCATTTGGGTGCGGATGGCCTGAGTTTCGGGTTTGTGCTTTTTCATGGCTTTGGTATGCTGTTTAGGAATCGGCATGGCCCTTTTCGGCAATGCGCAATATATCGCCGAAAACGCCCCGGGCGGTAACGGCCGCCCCGGCCCCGGCGCCCTGGATCACCAGGGGGTGTTCGCCGTAGCTTTCGGTGTAGATCTCTATCAGGGAATCGGCCCCCTTCACCTGCCCCAGCGGGCTGCTGTCGGGTACCGACACGAGTTTTACCTCCAGAACGCCCTTGTCTTGCTGCAGGTCGCCCGAGAGTTCCCCCACATAGCGGAGCACCTGCCCGGCAGGCTGCTCTTGCCTGGCTGAGGCGTACACCGCATCGAGCATGCCCATCTCCCGCTTGAAATCGGGAAGCCCGCCTTCGCGCAGGCCTTCAGGGATCAGGTTTTGAATCCGGATATCCGCAAACTCGTTCTGCAGGTCGAGCTCACGCGCCAGGATGAGCAGCTTCCGCCCCACATCGCTGCCAGAGAGGTCTTCGCGCGGGTCGGGCTCGGTATAGCCTTTTTGCATGGCCTCCCGCACTACCTGCGAAAAGGCGACGTCCTGAGCCGAAAAGGTATTGAAAATATAACTCAGCGAACCCGAGAAGACCCCCCGGATGCGGGTGATGTTTTCGCCCGAGAGGTGCAGCAGCCTGATAGTGTCGATCAGCGGCAGGCCCGCCCCCACATTGGTCTCATACAGGTATTGCTTCTGGTATTTCTGTAGCTCTTCCCGCAACAGGCGGTAGTAATCATAGCCCAGCGTATTGGCTATCTTGTTCGAAGATACCAGGTCAAAGCCGTTTTCGATGAACTCGAAGTAGTGGGCCACAAAATCAGCGCTTGCCGTGTTGTCGACCATGATCAGGTTCTCCAGGTGGTGGGCCCGGGCATAGTCGAACAGCTCGCTGAGCTGGTAACCTTCGGGCTGCTTTTGCAAGCGCGCCTTCCAGTTCGGGCCGATGCCCTTGTGGTCGAGCAGCAACTGACGCGAATTGGCAAGGGCAAAAACGTTGAGGCGAATGCCTTTGCGGGACTCGATCTTGTCGGCCGATTCCAGCATCTGCCCCAGGAGGGTGCCCCCCACGTTGCCGATGCCCACAATGGCCAGGTTTATTTTCTTGCTGATGCCGAAGATCTGCCCGTGGATGACGTTCAGGGCTTTGAGCATATCTGCCTTGCGCACCACCAGGCTCACGTTCTTGCCTGTTACCGCATTGTTGAACAACAGGGGCACTACCTGGTTTCGGATCAGGGCGTTATAGGGTTTGTGGAAGGTGCTCAGGTCTTGCCCCACGATGGAGATCACCGACACGTCGGCCGTGCTGTGGATGCGGTTGATGTCTTTGCGGCGGAAATCGTCTTCGAATTCGGCCTCCAGGGCGGTTTTGGCCCGTTCGGCCATCTCGGCTTTCACCACCAGGCCGATACCCCGCTCCGAGGAGCCCTGGGAAATAATGCCCACGCTCACCCCGGCCTGGCCCAGGGAACGGAAGATACGGGCATCGACACCGACTTTTCCGAGCAGGCCGCGGCCTTCGAGGTGGATCAGGGCCTCGTTTTCGATCACTGAAAGGGAGCGGATGCCGTGGCGGCTGGGCTTAGCGCTGATCAGCGTCCCCTCCCCGTCTCCCCCGAAGGTGTTGAGGATGCGCAGGGGGATATTCTTTTCCAGCAGCGGGATGATGGTTTTCGCGTGCAAAATGGTGGCCCCGAAGTTGGCCAGCTCGTTGGCTTCCCCGTACGAGAGCTGGGCGATGCGCTGGGCCCCGTGCACCAGCTCCGGGTTGGCCGTATAGATGCCGTCTACGTGGGTGTAGTTCTGCAACTCGTCTGCGTTGAGAAAGTTGGCAATCAGGGAGGCCGAATAATTGCTGCCATTGCGGCCCAGGGTAGTGGTTTCCCCCTGCTGGTTCGAGCCGATAAAGCCGGTAACCACCGGCACGGTGCCGGCCGGCATGGAGGCGAAAAAGTGGCTCACGTTTTCGCGCGACACCTCTTCCTGCACCTGGGCATTGCCAAAGGCCGAATCGGTCTTGATCAGGGGGCGCGTGTCGACCATGCGGGCTTCCACCCCACGCCCGATCAGCAGTTTGGTAACGAGGTTGGCCGAGATCAGCTCCCCGTACGAAAGTACCTGGTCTTTGATCTTGGGGCTGTAATCGCCCAGCAGGCGCACTCCTTCCAACAGCCGGGCCAGCTCTTCAAAGGCATTTCCCGGGTTTACGTTCGCAAAGGAATGGCGCTGGTATTTTTCGAACCGGTCAAAGGCGGCCTTGTAATCTTTGCCGGCCGAGGCCAGGTCAAGGAGTTCTTCCAGCTGATCGGTAGCCTTTTCGCGGGCCGAAAGCACCAGCACAATACGCTCGCCTCCTGCCACTTTGCCGGTAACGATATCGAGCACCCGCTCGAGCCCTTCCCCGTTGGCCAGCGATTTTCCGCCGAATTTGAGCACCTTGAGCGCCCGCTTCGGGTCTGGGGGGCTGAACACGGGCTGGAGCAACTGCTCCATCTGCTCGAATTCAATCAGGAAGGCATCGTGCCCGTGGAGCGAATGGATCTCGCCATAGGTAACGTTGCTGCTGGCCTGGGCCAGCTGCTTGTAGGTTTCCTTGTTTTCAGAGGCCGTAAAGAACAGGTCGGAATCTACCCCGATAATATGGATGTTGGTATCGCTTTGCTGCAAGTCGAGAAAGGCCTGCTCGCCCCGACGCGTAATGTCAATGGTCTTGAGCAGCTGGTTGGTAAGTTTGTAGGCCGCCAGCTGGAAACGCTCCTGCAATTTCTCGCCGTGGTGCAGCAACCAGCTCTCCACATTGAACACCTGCAGCTCCTGGTTGGTGCTGCGCTGGAAGCGTTGTTTGAACGATTCCGGGGTGCGGTAGCAGAGCATGGCGTGCATGCGGGCGTCGTGCACGGGCTGTTTGGAATTGACCAGGAACTGCTCCTGGATCTGGCAGTTGGCGATGAGCCAGTCGGTCGACTTCCAGTCTGAGGCCACGGGGATCAGGTGCTGGGTCAGGCCGGGCTTCAGGGCCGCCATTTCCCAGGCGATGCCTCCGCCCAGGGAGCCGCCGATCAGGGCAAAGAGCGAGCCGATGTGCAGGGCTTCGAGCCCCATCAAAAAGATTCGGGCAATATCGGCCGCCACAAAGTCTTTGTAGTTCTCGATCAAAAAGCCGTCGTACCCGTTGCCCGGCACATTGAAGCACATTACCGTATAGGTGTCGGTATCGATACATTTTCCTGCGCCCACCAAAGACGACCACCACCCCTCGTTCCCGGCCACGTTCGAATTCCCGGTAAGGGCGTGGTTCACCAACACCACCGGGGCCTCGTGCAGGGGCCGGCCGAACAGCTGGTACGACAGATTAATGGGCTGGGTTACCCCGCTTAGGGTGGTGTAGGCATCCAGCCTGATATATTGCAATTTCGATGTTTCCATAACTGATGCGTTGTGCCTGCCCCCTGGTTTACCCGGGGCACAGGCTCAATAAGTTACGTTAAAAAGAAAGGACGAGGGGCGGGCCCATGCGTTATCTTTCCCGGGGTTCTCAGACCGCCCGAAAGGCAGGCGGTTTGTACCCGGGTTAGAATGTAGCACCTTCTCCAGGGAAGCTGAAGGGTTGCTAAGGCTTCACAGGGTCTACTCCCTCCGCCTTTCTTGATAACCGGTCAATATTTGTTTGAACGTTGTGGCAAATATAGGGTGCGCTGCGAGATGCACCCCATACCGGCCTGTTATTTTACAGCCCGAAGGCTGCCTTAACCGCCTCCACAGCGTCGAGCTTTTCCCAGGTAAAGAGTTCCACCTCGGTTTCCACCCGCCCGTTATAAGGCGATTCGAATACTTTTTTTACGGTGCGCGGCTCCTTGCCCATATGGCCATAGGCCGCCGTTTCCAGGTAAATCGGATGGCGCAGTTTCAGCCGTTGCTCTATGGCAAAGGGGCGCATGTCGAACAATTCGGCTACGCGGTCTGCAATCTCCCCGTCGCTCAGAGCCACTTTGGCGGTGCCGTAGGTGTTCACGTAGAGGCTGGTGGGCTCCACCACCCCAATGGCATAACTCACCTGCAGGAGCAGTTCGTCGGCCACCCCGGCTGCCACCAGGTTCTTGGCGGCGTGGCGGGCAGCGTAGGCAGCGCTGCGGTCTACCTTGCTGGGGTCTTTCCCGCTGAAAGCGCCGCCCCCGTGGGCGCCCTTGCCCCCGTAAGTGTCTACCACAATCTTGCGGCCGGTGAGGCCGGTGTCGCCGTGCGGGCCGCCGATCACGAACTTCCCGGTGGGGTTGATGTGATAGGTTTCACCCCCGTCAAACAAGGCGCGCAACCGCTCCGGCAGGCCTGAAATAACCCGGGGCATCAGAATTTTAAGCAGGTCTTGCTTGATTTTGGCAAGCATGCGGGCATCGTCGGCATCAAAGGGGTCGTGTTGGGTCGAAATAACGATGGTATCGATGCGCAGGGGTTGGTTGTCATCGGAGTATTCGACGGTTACCTGGGCCTTGGCGTCGGGGCGCAGGTATGGGATTTCCCGTCCTTCCCGCCTCAGTTCGGCCAACTCGTGGAGGATGCGGTGCGAAAGCTCCAGGGCCAGCGGCATGTAATTGTCGGTTTCACGGCAGGCGTAGCCGAACATCATCCCCTGGTCGCCGGCCCCCTGCAGCTCTTTGCTGCCGCGGTCAACGCCCTGGTTAATGTCTTGAGACTGCTCGTGGATGAGCGAGATTACCCCGCAGGAGTCTCCGCTGAACTGGTAAGAGCCCTTGGTATACCCGATCTGGTTGATCACCTCCCGGGCGATCTGCTGCAGGTCTACATAGGTATGGCTCTTGACCTCCCCGGCCAAAATCACTTGCCCGGTGGTAACCAGGGTCTCGCAGGCCACCTTGCTCTCGGGGTCGAAAGCCAGGAAATTATCCAGCAGGGCGTCACTTATCTGGTCGGCTATCTTGTCGGGATGCCCTTCGCTGACAGATTCAGAAGTAAACAGGTACGGCATTGCTCTTTTCTTTCTAAAGGACAGGGGAAGAATGCTTGCAATGCCAGACAGTAGAATGGCTTACTCCCTATAGGGGGAACAGCCAACTGCTTTAGCATTTTTTGCGGCTCCGCCGGGGCGGAACCTGAGGTTGCAATCAGTCAAATCTATCCTCAATGGTGGCAGCAAAATTACGGCAATAGAAATTCCCGTCAAAATCTTTGGATAAATTTAGCAGGGAACGCACCCGGCGCACGGGCTAAAGCTCATACTTGATTTTGAATACCATGATGAAGGGTTGCACCACATAGGCCG
The DNA here is from genome assembly GCA_050289825.1 of Robiginitalea sp. GTDB lineage: Bacteria > Bacteroidota > Bacteroidia > Flavobacteriales > Flavobacteriaceae > Robiginitalea. The sequence continues at coordinate 10,006 of JBNKGM010000010.1, read as the reverse complement.
AGGTGCGGTAAAACAGGTCGTTGTAACTGTCCTGGTTCAGCTGGCGGTTGTCGGTCAGGTTCTGGGCCTCCACGCTGTATTCCCACTTGCTGTCCTTTTTTTGATAGGAGAGGCTGGCATTGAGAAAGCCGTAGCGGTTGTCGATGGTGCCCGCCCGGTCGCGGTAGAAGTAGTAGTCGTAATCGGCCAGCAGAATAAACCCGTTTAAGAAAGCCGCGTCGAGCTTCACAAAGGGGCGGTCGGTAAAAAACGTGGAGGTGGTGGTGCCGGCCTGGTAGCGGTTCACCGAATAGCGGTACCCCACCTCCAGGTTGGGCGCCTTGCGGAAGCTGCTCCCCAGGGAAGCTGAGTAATCCTGCGTAAAGGAGCGGGAATTCTGGGGTTGGCTGTTAACGATGTTGTTGGTATTGGCAAAGCTCAGGTTGGCCCCCGTGCTCACCTTGATGCGCCCGAAGGTGCGCTGAAAATTGCCCGAGCCGCTCAGGGTCTCGTCGTCCAGGGCCGAATTGATGGTGGTGTTTACCTGGTTGATGCCCGCAATGGCCGTGCTGCTCTTAAAGGAGTCGATGCGCTTGCTGTACGCCACGTTGGCAAAGATGTTCTGCATAGCGAACATGTTGAAGCTGAAAAAATTCAGCGAGAGGTTGTGGTACAGGGCGCTCTCCAGGTCGCGGTTGCCGGTGTACAGGGCGTTGTAATTGCTAAAGACATAGCCCCGGGCGAGGTTGTTGATATCGGTGAAATTCCGGTCGACCGAATAATTCAGGCGCAGGCTCTGCGACTGCTTCATCTGCCAGTTCACAAAGAGGTCGGGCACCAGGTTGGTCAGGCGGTCGCTCACGGCCGCGCCCAGCTGGCGGTTGCGCGCCAGGTAGTGGTGTACGTGGAAGCCCGGGTTAAAGGTAAATTTCCCCGAGATCCACTTGAAATGCACCCCGGTAAACAGGTCGGAGAAATAGTACTGCATCTGGTTGCCGTACTCCGGCCCGGTCAGGGCCTGGTCGGCCCCCGAGTCGAGGGTCTGGAATATATCGGAATTGAATCGCTGGCTGCTCTGCAGGGTTCCCAGGCTCAGGTTCAGGTGGCTTTTCGGGCTGGTTACCCAGAAGTAATCGAGCTTGGCATCGACCCGGTGGGTTTGGGTGTACTGCCGCTGGCTGATGTCGTAGCGCGACTGGGTGTCGTCGAGCGGCAAAATGCCGGCAAAGGGCTGCTGCTCGCGAATGGCATTGTAGAACGGGTCTTCGTCGGCGTATTCGTACTGGCTCTCCAGGGCGAAAATATGCGATTCGGAAAGGGTGTAATACAGGTTTGAATTCTGGGTGATGCGGTTCGGTTTCTGCCGCCGCAGCTCGGCAATGGTATCGGTTACCGACGAGACCGAAACCGTGTTTTCGCGCTCCTCCTCGTCCGAGAGGCGCAACAGGGCGTCGTAATTCCATTGCAGGCGGTCGGAAGGCTTGAAATTCGACCCGAACTTGACCAACCCCAGGCGGGTATTTTGGTCGGTTTTGGCGTTGGTGAGCTCGGTCTCGTTGCTGCTGATAAAGGTACGGGAGGCCCGGGTTTCCATCAGGGTGTTGGTCTGGGAGTAGATGCCATAGCCCGAGAGCCGCCAGCTTTCTGCGGGCTGGTAGCTCATGTTCAGGGCCCCGAAACGGGTAATGATGTTCTTGGCCCGGTTGTTCTGCAGCATCGCCAGGCCCAGGCCCGAAGGGCTGGTGGAGAACTGGGTGCCGGTGCCGGCTCGGGTGGCCCCGCGCATGCCCCCGGTAAAGTTCCAGTAATCGCGGCCCGAAAACGGGATTTCGCCTATGTTGTTCAGGTTGGTAAGCAGGTTAACGCTGTACTTCGGGCTGTAATAAAAGAGCTTGGGGTTCACCACATAGCGAGAGTCGGGCCCGGCACCGGCGCTGATCTCCCCGAACCAGAACTTTTTCTTCCCTTCCTTGAGGCGAATATTCAGGGCCACATTGTCCTGGTTGTTGGTCACCCCCGAGAGCTGCGACACCTCGCTGTAATTGCGCAGCACCTCCACCTTGTCGAGGGCCTTGGCGGGGATGTTTTTAGAAGCCAGCTTGGAATCGCCATCAAAGAAGTCTTCCCCTTCCACCATCACCTTGGTTACCCGTTTGCCCTCCACCTCGATTTCACCCTCGTCGTTTACCTCGATACCCGGCAGTTTTTCGAGTACGTCGGCCAACTTTTTCTCGGTGCCCGACACAAAGGAATCGGTGTTGTACACCAGGGTATCGCCCCGGATGCTCACAGGGATTTCATACACGACCTCCACCTCGTCGAGCCGCTCGGTTTGGGGCTGCAGGGAAATATCCTGCTGCATGTCTTCGGTGCCGGTGGTTATTTCGATTTCGGCGGGTTCAAAGCCAATATAGCTGATTTTAAGCAGGTAAGAAGAATTGGCCTTGAGATGCAAGCGGTACAGCCCCTCCGGGCTGGTGATGCCGAAGCCTTCCAGGGTTTGGTCGGCCTGGTTTACGGCCACCACGTTGGCCATGTCGAGGGGGGCCTCCAGGCTGTCGCGCACCATCCCGGTCAGGGTTATGCGCTGGGCGCTGACGCCGCTGAGGGAGAGCAGGAGCACTGCCCCGAGTAAGAATTTCCAGGCCCGCACCCCTAGTTCTGGATCCGGATTTGCATGCCCCCTTCGCGCCCGCCGCGGGAGCGGAACCGTTCAGACATCTCCATCATCTTCTCCTCCATGATGTCTTCGTATTCCAGCTGGGTAACTTCTTTGCCCTTGGAGGGCGGTTCGATCCGCACCTTCTCTTCGGGGTTCAAAACGATTTTGGAACACAGCAGCACCGTGCTTCCGTCGTTGACCTCCAGAATGAGGCCCGGCAGGCCCCAGTAAGGGCCTGGCCCCTGGCTAACGGGGATTTCGGGAGTAAACCAGGCTACAATTTCCTGGTCTTCGGGGGTCTCCAGGCGCGACAGGAGCGAATTGCCCCGGGTGCTATCTTTGGCCACGCTGTCGCGGGCTGCTCCCGGTTCGGGAGGAGGCGGGCCAAAGCGCTGTCGCATACGGTTGATGCGGGCCGTGTCTACCTCGCGGATGGCCGTGGCTTTATAACAGGTGTAATTCCCGATTTTTTTGGTTTCGGAGCCCAGCTTCCACTGCCAGTTCTGCAGGCTGTCGCGAATCAGGAAGACCTTCCCGAAGAGCTCGGTCTGGTTGCGGTAGCCCTGCTCCTGCACATTTTTGTAATACATGCCGTCGCCCAGGCGACCAAATGCCATGCGAAAGCCCCCAGGCCCGCCTCCCCCTGGTGTTTCTAGGGATTCTTCCTGCTCGTACAGGCTGGCCGTACGGTCGAAGGTGAGCAGGTAGGTGCGCTCCATGGCGCGTTTCATGTTTTCAAGAATTTCCTGCCGGCGCGCCTCCGGGATGTTGCGGCCTTCAAAATTGAAGTCGATACTGGTCTTGCTCTGGTAGGTGGCCACGCCCTGGAAATCCTGGGCATTGAGTGAAACCAAAGCCAAAAGGGCCAATACAAGGGTTGGGTAGCGCTTCTTCATGGGCTGCGGGCATGTGATTTTGGTGAAGATAAAGTTTTTGTTGCTAGCAGCTGTTTAAAACATGCTAAACAAGCCCGCTGAAACCCGCCGAAACGCGCTTTTTTTACTGCAATTTAATGCCCGAGGGCCTTTTCCCAAGCCTGAATACTTTGTATATTGTGTGCCCTTTCTCGAGGGGGACCAACCGTAAAAAATCGCCTTATGCATATCGCTGTTGCCGGCAACATCGGCGCTGGAAAAACCACGCTTACCAACCTGCTCTCCAAACATTACAGATGGGAACCCCATTTTGAGGATGTGGTCGACAACCCGTACCTGGACGATTTCTACACCCAGATGGAGCGATGGAGCTTTAACCTCCAGATCTACTTCCTGAACAGCCGCTACAGGCAGATCCTCCGCATACGCGAAAGCGGCAAAAACGTGATACAAGACCGCACCATTTACGAAGATGCCCACATCTTCGCGCCCAACCTGCACGCCATGGGCCTGATGACCAACCGCGATTTCCAGAATTACACCAGCCTCTTCGAGCTGATGGAGAGCCTTGTGCAGCCGCCTGACCTGCTCATCTACCTGCGCAGTTCCATCCCCAATCTGGTGAACCAGATCCACAAACGGGGGCGCGAATACGAGAATTCCATTTCGATTGACTACCTCAGCCGCCTCAATGAAAGGTACGAGGCCTGGGTGCAGCACTACGAAAAAGGGAAGCTGCTCATTATCGATGTAGACAAGATAAACTTTGTAGACAAGCCCGAAGACCTGGGCGAGGTCATCAACAAGATCGACGCCGAGATACACGGCCTTTTCTAATCCCTCTTTTTACAGAATCCCCAGCCCTTCGGCATGCCGGGCCACCTCTTCGGAGTGTTCCACCACCACGGCAGGCACGTCCCGCGCTTCGGTCAGCAACCTGCGCACCCGCCTCATGCGCCCGGGGTGGCGCACCGAACGCAAATAAATGGCTAAAATCCGGCCCGGATAGGCCCGCGCCAGGTCGAGGTAAATGTCGGCATCGCGCTCCCCGCTGTCGCCGATAAGCACAAAGGACAGACCCGGGTATGCCTTCAGGATATTGACAATCTCCCGATGCTTGTGGGGCACGCTGCCCTTCTTGGCGCGGCCGAGCACGCTGGCCATGGAGCGCAGTAGAATGGGCCCCTTCGGGAAATGGTTGCGGCTAAGGAAAAACTCCAGGTAGCGGTACAGGTTCCAGGGGCTGTGGCTCACGTAAAACACGGGGTTGGCATCTTTCCCGCTTTTCCCCTGATGCAGGCGGTGGTAGAGCTCGGGGGCCCCTTGCAGGGCAATGCGGCTTTCGGCCCGCTTAAAAAGGGTGTTGGCGATCACCTTCCACTTCAGATACGAGGTTACCCCTGTGTGCACAATGGTGTCGTCGATGTCGGTGATTATTCCGTAGGTAGCGGTTGCCGGCGGAATCAGAAAGGCCCCTTCAAAGTGGTTTTCTCGCAAAATTGGCCGGCTGAGCGATTCTTCGCGGTACGAAACCCGGTAGGGCACCCACCCTTCTGCATCGGCCAACCGGTCAAGGCCGTCTACCGGCAGATCGAGCAGGTAGTATCCGTCTGCATCGGTGCTCAGGGCAAAACAGCGTCCGTCGTTCAGGCACAGTTCCAGGGGCGTATTGCGGATCTCGTCTGTCTCAAAGCGCTTCCAGGTATTCAGCAACAGCTGCACAGTCCCTTTCTGGGCCAGGTCGATGGCCTCGTCTTCGAGCGCCCTGCCCCGCACATAGAGCCGGCCCGCGGCCCCATAGCTCTGGAAAGCGACGATCTGAAGCGGATCGATTCTGCCCAGCCAGCCCATCTCAGATCCTGTTGTTGAAATTCGGGAGTGTCTCCATAAAGCCGGAAGTTAGCACTCCTGCCCTATCCCTACAAACCCAACCCCCTGATTTTAGCGGCGGGCATAAAAAAACCCCGCCGTGGGCGGGGTTGATAGGTCTTGGAAACCAGTCGTTAGGGCTGGTTTTCCGGTTTTGTTTCGGTTTCCACCTCAATATGGGTGCCTTGCTCGCGCAGCTGGCCAACCTGGGCTTTAACCTCTTCAAGCGAACCGGAAAAGGTTTGCTCAGAAACGGAGGTTTCGCCATTGGATTCTGTGGTAGTGGTAACGTAGGCGGTAACGGTACCGTCTTCGTTGCTCTCCATGTTTACCTCAACTTTTTTGCTCACTTCCACCTTCTGTTCGGTGTAAGCGGCCACAGACTCGGCCGACAGGGCAATGCTCGGCCCGATAACCAGGGCAACCACAGAGATGAGTTTCAGCAGGATGTTGAGGGAAGGACCTGAGGTATCCTTAAACGGATCGCCTACAGTATCTCCAACAACAGCGGCCTTGTGGGCATCGGTGCCTTTGCGGCCTTGCTCCTCGATCATTTTCTTGGCGTTGTCCCAGGCCCCTCCGGCGTTCGACTGGAAGATGGCCATGAGCACCCCGGCAGAGGTTACCCCTGCCAACAGGCCTCCAAGCATCTCGGCGCCTCCGATGAAGCCCACGGCTACCGGCACGGCAATGGCCATCAGGCCGGGCATTACCATTTCTTTGATCGAAGCCTTTGTAGAGATGGCGACGCATTTATCGTATTCGGCGGCACCGTCTGCCTCGTGGAAAATCTTTTTGTCTTCCTCTGTGGCATTGGTCATATCGGAGTCGTATTTGCGCATGACCTCCAGGGCAGCTTTCAGTTTCGGGATATCGCGGAACTGGCGGCGCACTTCCTCAATCATCGACATGGCTGCACGGCCCACGGCGTTCATGGCCATGGCCGAGAACACGAAAGGCAGCATGGCACCAACCAAAAGGCCGGCCATGATATCGGGCTGGGAAACGTCGATAGAGGTTACGTTGGCGGTTTTCATGAAGGCCGCGAAAAGGGCCAGGGCGGTAAGGGCCGCAGAGGCGATGGCAAAGCCTTTCCCGATGGCGGCGGTGGTATTCCCCACGGCATCGAGTTTATCGGTGCGCTTGCGCACTTCCTTCGGCAGCTCGGCCATTTCGGCTATACCCCCGGCGTTGTCAGAAATGGGGCCGTAGGCGTCTACAGCCAACTGGATTCCGGTATTGGCCAGCATACCCACGGCTGCAATGGCAATACCATAAAGCCCGGCGAAATGGTGTGAAACCAGGATGGCGGCGGCAATCAAAAGAATCGGGATGGCGGTAGACATCATGCCCACACCCAGGCCGGCGATGATGTTGGTGGCCGAACCGGTCTCAGACTGGCGCACGATTCCGGTTACGGGCTTGGTGCCGGTACCGGTGTAGTATTCAGTAACTTTTCCGACCAGCAAACCGGCGATCAGACCGGCGATAGTGGCCCAGAACACGCCCAGGGAGCTGAATTCCTTTCCACCTTCTACCCAGGTTTCGGGCAGCATGAGCTGAATCAGGAAGTAGGAGGCAACCAGCATGAGGCCCGCCGAACCGAATTCGCCGATGTTCAATGCTCGTTGGGGCGATCCGCCATCTTTTACCTTAACAAAGAAAGTGCCGATGATAGACATCACAATACCCGCTCCGGCCAATACCAGGGGCAGGTAAACGGCGCCCAGGCCATCAAAGGCCGCCTGGAATTCGGGCAGCCCCACGAAGGTGGCCCCCAGCACCATGGTACCGATAATGGAACCCACATACGATTCGAAGAGGTCGGCGCCCATCCCGGCTACGTCCCCTACGTTGTCGACCTCCACGTTGTCGGCGATGGTGGCGGGGTTCAGGGGGTGGTCTTCAGGAATGCCGGCTTCCACTTTCCCTACCAGGTCGGCGCCAACGTCGGCGGCCTTGGTGTAGATACCCCCGCCCACACGGGCGAACAGGGCGATGGAAGAGGCTCCCAGAGAGAAGCCCGACAATACGTTCAGGACTTCAGAAATAGCCCAGCCCTGTCCGCTATAGAACATAAACAAACCGCTCAGGCCCAAAACGCCCAGGCCAACTACGCCCATCCCCATTACAGCCCCGCCGGCAAAGGCCACTTCCAGGGCTTTGCTCAGGGAGGTACGGGCGGCCTGGGTGGTGCGCACGTTGGCTTTGGTTGCCACGCGCATCCCGATAAAACCGGCCAGGGCCGAACAAATGGCTCCCACTACGAAAGAGAGGGCAACCATCCCGTTGGAGCCGGCTTCGGCCTGCCCTTTGAAAAAGAGCAATACGGCTACCGCCGTTACAAAGATGGCCAGGATTTTGTACTCAGCCTTGAGGAAAGACATAGCCCCGTCGGCGATGTTTTTGGCAATACGGGCCATTTTGGGGTCACCCTCCTCCTGTTTCGATACCCATGCGTTTTTGACAAACACAAAGAGCAGGCCCAGGATTCCGAATGCCCACAAAAAATTCACGATTTGTTCCATAATCAAGTTGTTATTGTTTCTGTTTTTCTTAACAAAATTCGGCGGCTGCAAATGTAGTAAAATACCCGACAATAAAAAAAGCGCCCAAAGTGTCGGGAATGAAGGGGTTAGGGCATTTGGAATTGGGTTCAGATCTCAAAACCCGGGCTCAGGTTGTTCCGGTTCTCGGCATAGCGCTTGACGCAGCGCCGGTAGATTTCGCGGGCCTCTGCGGCGTCGCCCCACCCGCCGGTGTCGACCTTTTTCTCTTCCAGGTCTTTGTACACCTGGAAAAAATGCTCGATCTCCTTGAGCCGGTGCGGGTTCAGGTCGCTGATGTTGCGGTACCGGTTCCATATGGGGTCGTTAACGGGCACGCAGATCAGTTTTTCGTCTGGCCCCTTCTCATCGGTCATGTGAAACACCCCTATGGGCCTCACCCGCATCACCACCATGGGGTAGGTGGGCTCGGTGCCGAGCACCAGCACGTCGAGCGGGTCCTGGTCGAGGGCCAGGGTCTGGGGCACAAACCCGTAATCGCCCGGGTACATCATAGACGAGAACAAGGTCCGGTCAAAACGGATCTTGTGGAGGGTAAAGTCGTATTCGTATTTGTTGCGGCTCCCTTTGGGGATCTCAATCAGCACGTCGAAAGTAAGTGATTCTTCCTGAGCCATTACAGACAGATTTAGGCCATTGCGCCGGCCGTATCAAATGTAGCGACTCAGGGGGCGCAACCGATCGTTTTGACCGGAAATATTTCAGGCCGGGGATCTTCTAAAAATGGAAGCCGAAAGCCCCGGTAACACTGAAATTGCGGGCGCCCGGATTTTCCAGGTAGTTCCCCCTGAAGTTGAAGTCGATGCGGAAGATCTTTAAGATGTTGCCCACCCCGAAGGAATATTCCCAGTAAATGCGGTCGGTGGGGGCCTGAAGGGGGATGTTGGCCGGGCTGCTCAGCTCGCGGTTGGCCTCGGAAAGCTCGCCCCAAACGCCCCGAAGGCCCACTATTTCACGCAGGTTCCACTTGCGCAGCAGGGGGATGCGCGAAAAGAGGCGACCGTTGAAATTGTGCTCGATATGCCCGGCCACGTAGGTGTCGGTCACGAACTCGTAAAAGTCGAGGTTCGGGAAGGTGGTATAAATCGTGAAATAAGTCTGGTTCCCCGGCACCACGCTCAGCAGGCCCAGGGGTACCGCACCGAAGGTTTTCCCCGCTTCGAGGGTGGTGTAAAGGCGGCCCAGGCTACCAACCTGCCAGGGTTGGGTATAGGAGAACTGCAGGCGGGTGTAGTCGAAATCGCTGCGGAAAAAACCGCTCACCCCCAGGGTATACCTGAAGAAAAGCCGGCTGTACTCGTCGTTTACCTCGTACCGTTCCACCCCAAAGCCCACGGTCCTGCGGCCGGGGGTGTACACCAGGGTGGTGGTCAGGTCGAGTTGGCGGATATCGGACGAAATGCCCCCCGGGGCGTCCGGGTCGAGGTAATCGAGGCTGAATTCCTCGGGCAGGGCCGAACGCAGCGTACGGAACGAAGCCCCGGCCTCCACGCGCAGGTTGTTGACGGGTTCGGCCTCGAAAGCCAGGGTGCTCAGGTTGATGTTCGTTAGCCGGTTGTTAGTGCCCACCGTAAGGATAGACCCCGAGGCGATGCTGCGCCCCATCACATCGGTGGTGGCGGTCAGGTTCAGGCCCATCTGTTCGATATCGCGGCGGTTCCCGCCCGAGACGATCAGGCGCATCCGGCGGTCGAGCAAAAACTTCCCGGCCAGGCCGTATTTGAATTTTTTGTCGAGAAAACCGTACGCCCCATAGCCTTCGAGCCGCCACAGGTCGTTCTGCCCGAAGAAGGTGCGCGCCCCGCCGCGCAGCCTGATCCCCTCGGCATTGTTGTACCCGAACCCGCTGTAGATATCGCCCAGGTCGATGTTCCACTTGTCGATCTCGATATAGCCCGACCCCAAAATGCTGGCAATGTCGTAGTAGGTCTTGAACCGCGGCACCGTTTTTAAGGTGTCGAGCAATTGGTAGATGCCTTTCTCATCTTTGTTGAGCTCTTCCAGGCGGTTGGCTTCCCAATAAGCGTCATCGCGCTCGTAGGCACCCGGGTCAA
>JBNKGM010000009.1:0-71017 GCA_050289825.1 Robiginitalea sp. | reverse complement strand
CGAGATGATGTTGATCAGGGCCAGCCCGCCGGGCATGGCCCCCACCAGGGTCTTGGCAAAGGCGATAAGACGGCGCGCAATGCCGCCACGGTTCATGAGTTCGCCCGAGAGCACAAAAAACGGGATGGCCAGCAGGGCGAAACTGTCGAGGCCGGCAGCCATGCGCTGGGCCCCTGTGGTGAGGGCCGGCAGGGCCGGGATGCTCACCAGCATGGTGAGGGTAGCCGAAACGGCGATGCTCCAGGCTACCGGGGTGCCGATGGCCAGCAGGCAGACAAAGCTGAGGATGAGCACGAGAAGGGGTACGTATTCCATGGGTCAGCGGCTTAACAGATCGGTGGCTTTATAATAGATGATGAGCGCTCCGCTTACCGGGATGACCAGGTACACATAGGCCAAAGGCAGCTGCAGGGCGGGGGAATATTGCTCGAGCACATAGGTGATGTACACCAGGCGCATCCCCCCTACCACCAGCCCGAAGAGGGCAAAAGCCATGATAATCCAGCGTACGGCCTGTTGCAAAGCCCGTCTTGTGGGTGGGGCACAGCGCGCCGGCAGTACGTCTATGGCCACATGCCCATTGCGTCCCGACACGTAGGCAGCCCCCAAAACGCCCAGCCAAATCATCAGGTAGCGGGCCAACTCATCGGTAAAGGAACTGGGGGAGCCCAGCACGTACCGGCTGCACACCTGCCAGAGCACGTTCATTACCATTACGGCCATAATCAGGATCAGGGTGCCGGCCAGGGCGGCATCGATGGTCTTGCGCAGTTTCATGAGCCTTCCAGTTGCTGAATCTGCCGGATAAGCCGCCCCAGGGTGGTGTCTGCCTCGTAGAGGCGGTACGCCTCGTGGGCACTCTCGGCAAAGGGTTTTTTATCGGGATGAGAGATGGTGACGCCAGCCTTTTCGACTTCCCGAAGCGCCTCGGCCTCGGCTTTGGCCCACAGCTGGCGCTGGTAGGCGATAGACCCCTGGGCCGCCTGCCTGATCCACCCCTGCTCCTGGGGGTTCAGGGTCTCCCAGAACCGGGTGCCGGCAATGAGCACATCGGGGGAAAAGGTGTGCTCGTCGAGGGCGTAGTATTTGCACACCTCATAATGGCGGGCCAGGTAAAAACTGGGAGGATTGTTCTCTGCCGCATCTACCACCCCCTGTTGCAGGGCCGTGTAGAGCTCCCCCCAGGAGATGGGAGTGGGCGCGCCCCCCATGCTGCGAATCATATTGATGGCCGTAACGCTTTCCATCACCCGTACCTTCAAGCCTTTCAGGTCGTCGGGCGAATCGATGGGCTTATTCATGCTGTAAAAGCTCCGGTAGCCGGCGTCGTAAAAGCCAAGGCCCTTGAGCCAGTACTTGAGCCCGTCGTCGAGCAGCTCCTGCCCGATCGGGCCATCGAGCACCGCAAAGGCATGCCGGCGGTCTGTAAAAAGGTAGGGCAAGCCCAGAATACGGGTTTTGGGCGCGAAATTTTCAAGGGTGGCCACCGAAACCTTGGTCATGTCAAGGGTACCGATCTGGAGGAGTTCCAGCACTTCCCGCTCGCTGCCCAGTTGCTGGTTCGGGTAAATCTCGAGCTTTAGCCGGCCCCCGGATAAGCTGTCGAGGGCTGAGCCCATGCGCACCATGGCCAGGTGCACCGAATGGGTAACATCGAGGCCGTGGGCCAGGCGAATGGTACGCCCCTGGCCGGCAGGGCGGCACGACAGGGCGAGCACCCCGAGCAGCAGCGCTATGGCGGGAGCAAGCCTCACCCCTTACCCCGGATATGCGCAATGGTATTCAATACCTGGCTAACCGATTCGGCCAGGGTTTTAAAATCTTCCAGCTCGAGAAGCTTTTTGGTAATCAGGTTCGACCCCATGCCCACGCAGCAAACCCCAGCCCCGAACCAGGCCCTGAGGTTGGCTTCGTCGGGGCTCACGCCCCCCGTGGGCATGATTCGCGTCCAGGGCTGAGGGCCCTGCACCGCCTTTACAAATTCGGGTCCGTATACCGAGCCGGGGAAAAGCTTGATGATTTCGCACCCCAGCTCCTCGGCATGGCCGATCTCGGTGAGGGAGCCGCACCCGGCCGACCATAAAACCTTCCGCCGGTTGCAGATCCGGGCGATGTCTTCCCGCAGGGAAGGGGTCACCACAAAGCGGGCCCCCAGTTGCATGTAAAGGGATGCAGCTGCGGCATCGGTAACCGATCCCACCCCCAGGGCCATGCCCGGCAATTCGCGCAAGGCGTAGCGGTTCAGTTCTGCAAAGACCTCATGGGCAAAATCGCCCCGGGCCGTAAATTCGAGCAAGCGTGCCCCGCCCTGGTAACAGGCCTTAAGCACTTTTTTTCCGAGTTCAGGGTCGGGGTGGTAAAACAGGGGCACCAGGCCGGTCTGCTCCATGAGGTTGGCCACTTCGAGTCGCGTCATCATTGCCATGTGTATCGGTTGCTTTCGGTTCGTAATTCTTTTTGGCGTCCGAATTTAACGGACCACCCGTCCGGAGGCATCGCCTCCCATCAGTTTTTCAGCCTCTGCCACGCTAACCAGGTTGGCATCGCCTACGATGGTGTGTTTCAGGCATGAGGCGGCAACGGCAAAATCAAGGGCTTTCTGGTCGTTTCCGGGCCAGGTGATGAGGCCGTAGATGAGTCCGCCCATAAAGGCGTCGCCCCCACCTACCCGGTCTACGATATGGGTAATCTGGTATTCCGGGGAGGCGAAAAGGGTCTTCCCGTCGTAGAGCACCCCGGCCCACGTATTGTGCGAAGCCGACAGGGAGCCCCTCAGGGTGGTAATTACCTTTTTTGCCCGCGGAAACTTCTCCATCATCTGCCGGCAAACCGACAAAAAGGCTTCGGCCTTCACGTGCTCGCCCTGGGTAGTGATATCAAGGCCCTCGGGCTTGATGCCGAAATGCTTTTCGGCGTCTTCCTCATTGCCCAGAATAACGTCGCAATGGGAAGTGAGCTCGGTCATGACAGCCTCTGAGGATACGCCGTATTTCCATAGCTTGGCCCGGTAATTCAGGTCGGTTGAAACCGTGAGTCCCATCTGGCGGGCCTTCTTTACGGCCTCCAGGCAGGCGTCGGCAGCCCCTTGCGAAATGGCGGGGGTAATACCGGTCCAGTGAAACCACTGGGCATCGCGAAAAACAGCTTCCCAATCGACCATCCCCGGTTTAATCTCAGCCATGGCCGAATGGGCCCGGTCGTAAATGACCTGGCTGCCCCGGCTCACCGCCCCGGTTTCCAGGAAGTAGATGCCAAGGCGATCGCCTCCCCTTAAAATATGCCCGGTACCCACGCCCCGCTTGCGCAATTCCATCAGGGCGCAATCGCCCAGGTCGCTGGCAGGCAGGCGCGAAACAAAATCGGTCGGCAGGCCGAATTGGGCCAGGGAAACAGCCACATTCGACTCCCCGCCCCCGTAGACCACATCGAACTGGCTGGCCTGTGAAAAGCGCAGGAAGCCGGGTGGGGACAGGCGCAGCATAATTTCGCCGAAGGTTACGATCTTTTTCATGATTCGTTCTGTTTTGGTTGCGGGAACTCGAAGTAATCCCGGGCATTAAAGTAACAGATATCGCGCACAATCTGGCCCAGGTGCTCCAAATCATATGGCAGCAGGCCTTTCTGGATGTCTTCGCCCAGCACCTGGCACAAAAGCCTTCTGAAATACTCGTGACGGGGGAAGGAGAGCAGGCTGCGCGAATCGGTAAGCATGCCCACAAAGCGGCTGAGCAGCCCCATATTCGAAAGGGCGTCGAGCTGGCGGCGCATGCCGTCTAGCTGGTCGTTGTACCACCACCCCGAACCAAACTGCACCTTGCCGGCCACGCTCCCATCGTTAAAGTTTCCGATCATGCTGGCGAACACCTCGTTCCAGGCCGGGTTCAAATTGTACAATACCGTTTTGGCCAGCTGGTCGGTGCGGTCGAGGTGGTTCAAAAAGCCGGCAAGCTGCCCGGCCTGCGGAAAATCGCCAATGGAATCGAAGCCCGTGTCGCGCCCCAGTTTGGCCAGCATGCGGCTGTTGGCATTGCGCAGGGCCCCCAGGTGGAATTGCTGTACCCACCCGTGCCGGTGGTAGGCCCGGCAGAGAAAGGTCAGCACCTCAAAGGTGAAACAGGCCTGCTCTTCCCGGTTCAGGGGTGTACCGCCCCGCACCTTCCTGAAGAGCTGCTCCGCATCGAAAGGAACCGACTCGTGATAGTAGAGTTGTTCCAAACCGTGGTCGGAGAGGCGGCAGCCGTTTTCGTGGAAGTAGGCAATTCGGTTTTCGAGGGCAGCCAACAGGTCGGCGAAACGCCGTATGGGTATCGCGCTGGCCGCTTCAAGCCGCTCGAGGTAGGCAGTATAGCCGGCCGCGTCGGCAACCGCATAGGCCGCATCGGGCCGGAATGCCGGGTACATGCGCGGGCCGTCTCCCGCCCGGGCGGCCTGCCGGTGGAATTCGAGGGTGTCGGCCGGGTCATCGGTGGTGCAGACCACCTCGACCCGCATCTGCCGCAGCAGGCCCCTGGCCGAATGGCCGGGTTGTTGCAATTGGGCCGTGGCAGCCTCGTATACCGCATCGGCATTCTGTGGGGTCAGCAGCTCCCCAATTTCGAAATAGCGTTGCAGTTCAAGATGGGTCCAGTGGTAAAGGGGGTTTCGAATCGTAAAGGGTACCGCCCCGGCCCATTTCCGGAACTTTTCCAGGTCGGTTGCCGTTCCGGTAATAAAAGTTTCATCGATGCCCAGGGTGCGCATGGCCCGCCATTTGTAGTGGTCGCCTGCCAGCCAGGCCTGGGTAAGGTTGCCAAACCGGTGGTCGGTGGCGATTTCACGGGGGCTCAGGTGGTTGTGGTAATCGATGATAGGCAGGCTGGCCGCGTAGCCGTGGTAGAGTTCCCGTGCGGGTTTGTGCTGTAAGAGGAAGTCGTCGCCTATAAAGGACATAGGGTTGATTGTTCAGCGGCCTTTGGGGGCCGGGCCGGGTGTTGCCCAGACACTTCTACTAAAATAACACAATTTGACCATTGCACCGCCCGGCTAAACCAAATTCGCCCCTTCAGGCGAGTTGCGTATCTTTAAGCATACCAATCCTATCCGGAAACCCTATGCAACACAAACCACTCCATCTGCTCGGAACCTTCCTTTTTCTTTGCTGTTTGCTTCCCGTTTCGGGAAAGGCGCAAAGCGCCCTGACCGATCACCCGGCCGACCCACTCCGGATCGGGGTGGCCGGCCTTACCCACGGCCACGTGAACTGGGTGTTTGGAAGTGCCGCCCGGGGCGATATACAAATAACGGGCATTGTGGAACCCAACCGGGAAGTGGCCCGCCGCTATTGCGAGCAGTACGGTTTTCCCATGGAGCGGGTTTACGACAGCTTATCTCAGTTGTTCGCCGCTGAAAAGCCTGAAGCCGTGGCGGCCTTCGGGAACATATACGACCACCTGGCCGTAGTGGAGGCCTGCGCCCCCCGGGGCATTCACGTTATGGTCGAAAAGCCATTGGCCGTAAACCCCGACCACGCCCGAAAAATGGCCGACCTGGCCCGGCAGCACCAGATCTGGCTGCTCACCAATTACGAGACTACCTGGTACCCGACCAACCACAGGGCCTATGAACGGGTCAGGAAGGATTCCCTGATCGGGGCCATCCGCAAAATCGAAGTGCAGGACGGCCATCGCGGCCCCAAAAAAATCGGGGTGCAATCGGAGTTCCTGGCCTGGCTGACCAACCCCGAATTGAACGGCGGGGGTGCCCTCCCCGATTTCGGCTGCTACGGGGCCAACCTCATCACCTGGCTGATGGACGGGCAACGGCCCCTGAGCGTTACGGCCGTAACCCGGCAACTCCAGGCAGAAAACAACCCAAACGTGGAGGACGAGGCCCTTATAGTGCTTACCTACCCCGCAGCTACCGGGGTTATCCAGGCCTCCTGGAACTGGCCCATTGGCCGTAAAGACATGGTGGTGTACGGGTTAAAGGGCGAGGTTTACGCCGACAACCGCCGCCTATTCAGGGTGCGGATGGCCGAGGGGTACGACGGCTTTCAGGAAACGACCGAGACCCTGCCAGAACGGGAGGCTCCCTTAAATGACCCCTTCCTCTACCTGAAAGCCGTGGTACGCGGCCAACTGGTGCCGGGCCCAACCGATTTGTCGGCTTTGGAAAACAACCTCACTGTCGTTGAAATACTCGATGCGGCCCGGCGCAGCGCCCGGGAACACCGCACCATTTTCCTGGAATAAGCCAGTCTTTGCGCCCCATTAGGGCAACCGGGTCCTAAAATATTCACAAAACCCGGGGCCGGGCCGGGCAGTATGTGAGATTTTTCATATTTTCCACACTCCCCCATCTATTTCTTAATCCATAAATCCAACACGAATGAAGTCACGACTATTACTCGCGCTATGTGTCTTAACGGGCCTGATGGTTTCGGCCCAGGCCACGCAAACCGCCTCTGTGGAAGGTATCACCGAATACCGCCTCGACAACGGCCTAAAGGTGCTGTTGTTCCCAGACAATTCCTCCCAGACCATTACCGTAAATGTTACTTATTTGGTGGGGTCGCGGCACGAAGGATACGGGGAAAAAGGGATGGCCCACCTGCTGGAGCATATGGTTTTCAAGGGCTCCCCCAAACACACAGACATCCCCAAGGAACTCAGCACCCACGGGGCACGGCCCAACGGCACCACATGGTACGACCGCACCAATTACTTCGAGACCTTTAACGCCACCGAAGAAAACCTGGACTGGGCCCTTGACCTGGAAGCCGACCGGATGATGAATTCCTTTATCTCTGGCGAAGACCTGAAGTCGGAGTTCAGTGTGGTTCGGAACGAGTTCGAGATGGGCGAGAACAATCCTACCGGTGTACTCATGGATAAGGTAATTGATGCCGCCTACCTCTGGCACAATTACGGGAATTCCACCATCGGGAACCGCTCCGACATCGAGCGGGTGCCCATCGCCAACCTGCAGGAATTCTACCGCAAATTTTACCGGCCCGACAATGCCGTGCTGATGATTACCGGCAAGTTCGACCCGGCGACCCTATTGCAGAAAGTGGTGGACAATTTCGGTGCCCTCAAGGCCCCTGATACGCCCATTCGCGATTCCTATACCGAAGAACCCGCCCAGGACGGAGAGAAACGGGTTACCGTGAGCCGGGTAGGCGACATTCAGCTCGTAACGGCCCTCTACCACACCCCGGCGGGGTCGCACCCAGACCACGCCCCCATGAGCCTCCTGGAAAACATACTGACCGATGAGCCCTCAGGACGGCTCTACAAGGCGCTGATCGAGAGCCAGAAAGCTTCCTCGATTTGGTCGTACATACCGTTTACCAAAGAGCCGGGATTCCTGTACATCAATGTGGAGGTTCCTTCCGACAAAAATGCAGATGAAGTTGAAGCCATTCTGAAACAAACTCTGGAAGACCTGAAGGCAAACCCCGTTACTGAAGAAGAATTAGCCCGGGCCAAAGCCAACCTGGCCAAGGATTTCGACGAGGGCTTCCGCAATTCTTCCTTTATCGGCAGGTATATGAGTGAGTACATCGGGGCGGGCGACTGGAGGCTGGCCTTCATTACCCGCGACAGGGTGGCCGAGACCAGCCTGGAGCAGGTCAATGCCATAGCCGCGAAATACATCATCCCCACCAACCGGACCATCGGCAGGTTCGTGCCCGACAAAACGCCGCAGCGCGTAAGCATCCCGCACACCGAGGGCCTTGCCGAACTGGTGGCCAATTACAAGGGGAAGGAGGCCCTGGGAACAGGGGAAGCCTTCGACGTGGCTTACGAAAACATCCAATCGCGCCTCGAATCGGGTACCATGCAAAATGGCATCCATTATGGTTATATTGAGAAAGCCAACCGGGGAAACAGTGTTATTGTGAGTTTCAGCATCCGCAACGGGGATGTAAACAGCCTCATGAATAAAGGGGTAATCCCTTCCTTTACGGCCAACATGCTCAACAAGGGTACCCAGACGCGCAGCCGCCAGCAGATTGAAGACGAACTGAGCCAACTCAAGTCGTCGATCTATTTCAGCGGCCGCAACGGCAATGTCTACGCCAACATCAACACCACCCGCGAAAACCTGATGGCCTGTCTGGCATTGATGGCCGAGATGCTGAAACACCCAGCCTTTGACCCGGCCGAGTTAGAAAAGCTGAAAACCGAGTCGCTGGCCTCCCTGGAGGCGAACAAGACCGAGCCCCAGGCACTGGCCTTTGAACGTCTTTCTGCAATCAACAATACCTACCCGAAAGGGCACCCGAACTACGCCATGACCCTCTCTGAAGAAGAAGAAGCCATCCGGGCCCTGACCCTTGATGACGTGCGCAATTTCCATGAAACGTTCTACGGCCTCGGCAAATCGATCAATATCGGCATCGGCACCTTTGAAAGCGCTGAGGTGAAAGCCTTTTTAGAGCGGGAATTCGGTGACTTCGCCAGCCAGAGCCCCTATGCAGAGATCAAGGCTCCCTTTAAACCCAACAAGGGCGCCGATGAGAAGATTCTTACCCCCGACAAGCAAAATGCCTTTACCTTCGGGGTACAGGGGGTGCAGATTAGCGAGTATTCCGAAGATTATCCGGCCCTGGAAATCGCAGGCACGATTCTCGGAGGTGGTTTCCTGAATTCGCGCATCGCCGACCGGCTGAGGCAGAAAGACGGGGTGAGCTACGGGGCGGGTGGCAACCTGCAGGCCGACTCGGATCAGGTCGATCAGAATTCCCAGTTCTTCGTCTATGCGATTTACAACCCGGCCAACCTCGACAAGGTGTTGCTCGGCTTCCGGGAAGAAATCAAGCGTATAATAGACGAAGGCGTTACCGAGGAGGAGGTCGCCAACGCCGTTAACGGCTGGATTCAGAGTCAGAATGTGTCCCGGGCCAAGGACAATGAACTCTCGAGCCTAATCAACAACAATATCTATTACGAGCGCGACATGGGCTTTCAGCGACAAATGGAAGAACGGATTTCAAAACTCACCGTGGCCGATGTGAACGCCGCCATCCGCAAATACCTCAAGCCCTTCGACCGGTGGACCGTGGTCAGTGCGGGCGATTTTAAGGATGCCCCTGCTCCGACAGGGAACGAATAATCCATGGGAACGAACCTAAAAGCCTCCGGAAACGGGGGCTTTTTTAGTTGGGCCGGTTCGAGGTAATACCTGTCACAACCCGGATAAGAAAAGGCAGTAAGGTAACTATGATGAGCCCGAAAAAGATAAGGCCGTAGTTATCCCTGACCCAGGGCACCTCCCCCAGCAGGTTGCCGACAAGGGTAAAGAGCAGTACCCAGACCATAGCCCCCAGTATGCTGTGTTTAACAAAAGAGCGGTACGGCATGGCGACAATGCCGGCCACAAAGGGCAGGTACGTGCGGATAATGGGGAAGAACCGGCCGATGATGACGGCCTTTTCCCCATTCTTGCCGATAAACTCCCGGGCGCTTCGGTAATATTTGTCGACCATTCGAATTTCCTTGCCCAGCACCCACCGGCCAAATCGCAACCCCAGCCAGTAATTGGTCAAATTCCCCAGGATCGCGGCCAGCGTGAGCAGGGGAATGACCAGGACAATATTCAGTTGGGTGGAGGCGGCCACCACCCCAACCGAAAACAGCAAGCCGTCTCCCGGCAAAAAAGGAAAGGTGATAAAAGCCGATTCGCAATAGATAATCAGGAATAGCACCAGGTAGGCCAGTGCCAGGTTTGAGGCGATCAGGGCATTCAGGTAATCGTCGGTGCGGGTGATTAATTCAAAAAGGTCCATAGCAGGGATGCGCTTCTGACATACGGCTCGCTTCAGGTTTCGCGCAGCCGCTTTATAGTCGTTGGCCCGGGTCGCTGCAAGGTAGCAGATTCGCTTCACATTCAGAAAGGCGCCGGACTAATTTTCGGGACCCTTCAGTACGATTCAATCCACTGAAACCGGTCTTTGATAATAGCCTCTTTCCGGGCGGCCGTAAAGTCAAGATAGGCCGATGCCGCCGGGGAAAGTTTCTTGGCCCGCAACCAGATCAGGTTCCATGTGGTGGAAAGGGGTAATCCCCGTATGGGCACAATAGTCAGGTCGTTGTTGCGCAATTCGTTCTTAATGCCGATCAGGGGCATCACAGAAGCCCCCAACCCGGCAAGGACGGCTTGTTTTACAGCCTCATTCGAAGTGAGCTCTATTTTGGTACGAACCTCAAAACGGTTTTGGGAGATAAACTGTTCCATGGCATTGCGGGTGGCCGAGCCGGTTTCGCGGTAAATAAGCGGCACTCCTTCAAACAACTTGCGACGGTTAGTCGGGCCGGGCAGGGGCATCTTTGGGGAAGCGACATAGTACAGGCGGTTCGGCATAAGCTCTACGCGGTTAATTCGAAGCGTATCGGGCACTACCGAAACCAGCGCAAAATCGATCTCATTGGCCTCAAGGCTCGCCACCACACGCGACTTATTGGTCACATCCATGATAAGCTCCACCCCGGGATGTTCCCGCATAAAATCGGACAGGAAATAGGGCATCACGTATTTGCCCGTAGAGACAATCGATATTTTCAACCGTCCGGCCAACTCGCCCTGAAAAGCAAGGGTTTTGAAATTAATGGCGTGAACCTCGTTGAGGATCTTTTCGGAGGCCTGGGCGATTTCGCGCCCGAAATCGGTGATAAACAACCTGCGCCCTACCACCTCGGTAAGGGGGATGGGGAACTGTTCCTGAAAATTTTTCAACTGGATGGAAACGGCCGGCTGGGTCAGGTGCAATTCCTCTGAGGCCTTTGTAATACTTTGAAGCTGAGATACTTTATGAAATATCTGAAGCTGGTGCAAAGTGTAATTCATAAATTATTTTAATGTTTTTCATTACAAATATAAATATTATTATATGATTTAAGTCTTTCATCTTTGCGGCCGGAATTAGCTAACAACCCTTTAAAACTCACATTATGCAAACCCAGGAAATGGAACAAGCTATTGAAACCCGTCAAAAAGTACAATTGGTGAAAGGAGAGTTCACCCCTTCGGAGGCGGCCGATATCCTTAGCGCACTGATCGATGAAAAAATCAACTTCCACAAATTACAGCGCCTGCAACGGTGGGAAGGCAATCACAAAAGCGACACCGGCGATCTGAATAACCGCATCGTCGAGCTCGAGGAAAGCCGCGACCAGGCACTGGCCTTTATCTCACAGGCCCGCAAGGCAGGAAAGCAACTGCATATCAAAGGGACCCTTGAATTAACGCTGGCTTAGTCTGCCCGGTAAAATCCAAAGCCATGAAAATTTCCAAAGACGTATTTGCCCTGGCCGCCTCCCTGGTGGTAATGGGTTCCATGCTGCTGCTTGCTTCCCGGCTCAGCGACCTGATGTTCAATCGCCTGTTGGTCTGCAGCCTAATCGTAACCCTGATTTTTGTCGTAAGGAGCCGCGGGAAGGTATCGGATAACAAACCGGCATCTCCAGGCCCCATGAATCCTAACTCCTAAAACGCCCCACCGGCATGACTCTTACCACTCAATTTTACCCCGGCGACACCCAGACCGTTGCCGTAAACCCTGGCACACCCGGCCTGCTGGCCCGGATAACGCCCCCCTTGCTCTGGCTGGCCTTCGGGGCCACAGCCATCTTTGCCGCCGCAGGGTTTCCCAATTGGCCCCAATGGAATTTGCAAGGCCTTTTACGCATTGACGGCTTTACGCTGCTAATCTGGATGACGGTGACTTTCTTTGGCGCGGTGGTGAGCCGCTACGGGCGCAACTACCTGGCCGGTTTCCGGTATCAGGATCGGTTTATGGCCCTCACCCTCGGCTTTACCGCCTCGGTGATGCTGCTGCTCGCCGCCGAGCACCTGGCCCTAGTCCTGCTCAGCTGGCTGGCCATGGGCCTGATCATGTCGCGGCTAATCGGCATCGATACCCAGTGGGCCGAAGCCCGCGAAGCAGGCCGCAACAGCCGGCGCTATTTCCTGGCCGGCGCCTTTCTCCTGGCCCTGGGGGTAGGGGTACCCGCCTTTTGGGCGCAGGCCTTCGGCCTAAGGGAATTGCTGGGGTCGCTCGACCACCTGCCGGCGACCCTCCTGGTCTTTTCGGCCCTCTGCATTACTACTGCGGCGGTTATCCAATCGGCCATGTATCCCTTTCACCGGTGGCTGCTTTCGAGCATGACGGCCCCCACCCCGGCATCGGCCCTGATGCACGCGGGCTTTGTGAACGGAGCCGGGCTATTGCTGACCCTGTTTGCGCCCCTGATGCTGGCCTCCAACACCCTCAGTCTCTTGCTGGTGCTGGGCGGGCTCACGGCCATTCTCGCCCAATTTGCCAAACTGCTGCAGGTGCATGTGAAACACAAGCTGGCATGCTCCACCATCGCCCAGATGGGCTTTATGGTCATGCAATGCGGCCTGGGCTTTTTCAATGCGGCTGTGGCCCACCTAATCTTGCATGGCTTTTACAAGGCCTACCTGTTTTTATCGGCCGGGGAAGGCATTGCCCCGACCCACCCGCAAGCGCCCCCGTATATCCGCATCAAACCCCTCCAGGCATTGATCGTACTCCTTTACGGGGCTTTCGGCGCCTACCTGTTCATGGGGCTGACCGGCAAGGGGGGAAATTGGGACAGCGGCATCTTTTTGACGCTGATCGTCGCCATAACCGTGGGGCAGGTTACCTATAACTTCATCAAACAAAAGAGCCTGGCCCTCTGGCAGCGCCTGTTGCTGCCGCCCCTGCTCTTTACAGCCGGCATCGGCTTATACGCCCTTGTTTTCAACGGGGTAAGCGCCATGATGTCTGGGCTGCCCCAGATTGCCGAACCCCAGCCGTTGACCGCTGTACAAATAACTTTCGGCCTCATATTCCTGGCCGGTTTCTTCGTAATGAAACTCGGCCTCTACCTCCGGTTCCCCTGGCTGTATGTCAAGCTCATGAACCTGACCCAGCCTTTTAAAAATTCGGTTTTATCCCAAAAAACACCTGCCTGATGAAAATCCATGCGCTCGAAACCAACATACAGGAAGCCGCCCAAGCCATAGGCAAGACCTGGCCGCTCTATGGTTTTGTGACTTCCAACCCCCTGAGCGGGTATGAAACCCGGCCCTTCGAACAGGCCCTGCCCGAAGCCGGCATGCGCCTGGGGGCAAGGGTCTATCCCAATGCCGCTACTTTCCGCAGGGCGTATGCCGGCGGGGAAATCTCAGATGCCATTTTGCGCCCCTTACTCCGGGAACAGGGTTTTGACCAATCGCCGGAGCAATACCTGCGTGAAATGGAGACCGCCGATACCGGTTCACAACCCCCCGCCACCTGTGAACTCAACCGGCTCTCGGCCAAATGGCTGGCTGCCTTCCTCGATGAAGGGCTGGCCGAATGGAGTATGCCCGGACGGGAAAAGGGTTTTTACAGGGCCTGGCGCAAGCTGGCCTCTTTCGACGATGAATTGAATGGCATCTCCCTCAGGGATATCCCACCCACGGCCCGGGAGGCCCTTTCGGCCATTCTGGGAAATTTCCCCGAAGACCAACATACCGGCATACTGGCCTGGCACCTGGAAGCCCTTCCGGGTTGGGCCGGTTATGTTAAATACCGCTCTGAGGCCCAGACCGACTGGCACGAGGAGTGCCCGGTAAGCCTCGAAGACTACCTGGCCGTGCGCCTGC
Source organism: Robiginitalea sp. (assembly GCA_050289825.1). Lineage (GTDB taxonomy): Bacteria > Bacteroidota > Bacteroidia > Flavobacteriales > Flavobacteriaceae > Robiginitalea. The sequence continues at coordinate 57,376 of JBNKGM010000009.1, read as the reverse complement.
TGATGGCCCGTGCCATACAAGCGCCAATCGCCCCGCCAAATACCCGTCTGCAGGCGCCCGCTTCCGCTTCACCAGGACACCTCTGGTTAACCGCCTGGGAAAAATCGTGGCAGCAAAAACTGCTCGGTACCCTGGGTGGGGCAGCTACGCCTATGGCTGATGCAAACTACGTGCCCGATGCCCAGCTGGTCTTCTGCATCGACACCCGCTCAGAGCCCATCCGACGCCATGTAGAGGCCCAGGGCAAGTATGAGACCTTCGGCTATGCCGGCTTCTTCGGCATTGCCATGGACTACAAAAACCCCGAAGACGGTTTGGTACGCAAATCGTGCCCCCCTATTGTAGCTTCGGCCTACCAGGTGCAGGAAAACCCCCGACCCGGCAGCTCGGAAGCCTATGCCAGCTATAGACGCAACAGCCAGCTAAGAGCCTTTTACGGGTATTTCCTCAAGCGGATGAAGAACATGCTACCCTCCACCTTCGGCTTTGTAGAGGGCTCGGGGGTAAGTTACGGGGCCACTTTGCTGGCCCGCACCTGGATGCCGCGCCGGGTCTACCTCCGGCAGCTCAAAAGCAACTTGTCGCCAGAAAATAGCTGCGAGCCCGATCTCCAGGCGGCTGCCTGCGACGCCAAGGGAGGCCGTCACGACCACCCCGGCCTGTCTGAAAAAGTAGCGGTGGTAAAATCGGCCTTCGACCTGCTGGGTTGGCAGACCTTCGCCCCCCTTGTGGTGTTTGCGGGCCACGGCAGCCATACGGCCAACAACCCCTTCGGCTCCAGTCTCGATTGCGGGGCCTGCGCCGCAAGTCCGGGCCGTCACAACGCCCGCATGCTCGCCCGGCTGGCCAACGATAAAGCCGTACGCGAGGCCCTGTACGGGGAGTACGGCATCCAGATACCCGAGGGCACCTATTTCGTGGGGGCCGAACACAATACCACCACCGACGTTATTACCCTGTTCGACGCCGACGCCCCGGGCACACACCTCGAAAAGCTGGCCCGCTTGCGGGCCGACCTCGACCAGGCCCGCCAATCGGCTACCCGCCAGCGCCTGGGCCTGGAAAAGGGCAGCGTGGAGGCTTCGGAACGCAAGGCCGGCGACTGGTCTGAAACCCGCCCGGAATGGGGCCTGGCCGGCAACGCCGGATTTGTGATCGGGCCCCGGGGCCTGACCCGCAACCTCGACCTGGAGGGACGCTGCTTCCTGCACTCCTACCGCTGGGACCTCGACCCCGATGGAACTGCACTGGAAGGCATCTTGCAGGGCCCCATGGTGGTTACCCAGTGGATTAACAACCACTACTACTTTGCGACCGTAGACCCCGACCACTTTGGCAGCGGCTCCAAGATTACCCAGAACCCGACCGGTCAATTCGGCGTGCTGCAGGGCAACGGGGGAGACCTGAAAGCAGGGCTTCCCTTACAATCGGTTTACCAGACCGACACCGAGGCCTACCACCAGCCCCTCAGGCTTTCGGTGGTCATCCAGGCGCCGAAGCGTCGGGTGGCCGAAATCCTGGGCCGGCATGAGAACCTGAGAAACCTGGTGGCGAACCAATGGATTTACGTGCTGGTGCTCGACCCGGAGCAGGAGAACCGCAGTTATCGCTTCGCAAAAGACCTGAGCCTGGTGCCCGCCACCGAAGGGTACGCCGAACCCAAAAGGCAGCCTGCCGAGACCGAACCGGCATTTGCCCCCTGCTGAGGCAACAAGCCTTTGCAGACCGGAAACGATTTGGAACCGAATTTACCCGCGACCTATCCTCCTATTCAGGGATAGCCGGGGCCGGCTCCAAATCGTTCCGCATTTTTGTACCTTGCCCGGAAAGCAACCGATCATGAAAAATGCCATCAAGCTCCTGTTCCTGTGCTCGCTCTGCCTGGGCGCAACCCAATTGGCCACCGCGCAGGCTGGTCCGGTCTTTAAAGACGGGCAGGCTCAGGTAGTACCCGCCTTTTCTGACCCCGCACGCTGGATCAGGCACGACCTCTGGGTCGAGACCGATTTCGACTCAGACGCCGACGGCCAGCCCGACCGCATGCACGTAGACGTGACCCGGCCCTACCAGACCGAAACCGAAGGCCTGAAGCTGCCGGTCATCTATGAGTCGAGCCCCTATTTCGCCGGAACGGCCCCTTTCGTGGACGGGTTGTTCTGGGACGTAAAGCACGAACTGGGCGAAGCCGGCAAACCCCGGATGCACCCTGAAGTGGAACGCCGGGGCGAGCGCCCGGTCATTTCGAACTCTCAACTTGAAACCTGGGTACCCCGGGGCTATGTTGTAGTTCATTCCTCCTCTCCCGGAACCGGCCTTTCCGATGGCGCCCCAACGGTGGGAGGCGACAACGAATCCCTGGCCCCCAAGGCGGTGATCGACTGGCTCTGCGGCCGCGCCAAAGGCTTTACCCAGCGCAGGGGGAACGAAGAAGTGAAGGCGTTTTGGTCGACCGGGAAAGTGGGCATGACGGGTACCTCCTATAACGGTACCATTCCCCTGGCGGCTGCCACCACCGGGGTGGAAGGCCTTGAGGCCATCATTCCCATCGCCCCAAATACTTCGTACTACCACTACTACCGCTCCAACGGGCTCATTCGCTCGCCCGGCGGTTACCTGGGGGAAGACATAGATGTGCTCTACGACTTCATCCACAGCGGCGACGAGGCAAAAAGGGCCGGAAACAATGCCCGGGTGCGCGACCAGGAAATGGCCCGGGGCATGGATCGGATTACCGGCGATTACAACGCCTTTTGGGCCGGGCGAGACTACCTGAACGACATGGGGCCCATGAAGGCAGCCCTCTTTATGTCGCACGGCTTTAACGACTGGAACGTGATGCCCGAGCACAGCTACCGCATCTACAATGCCGCACGCGAAAAAGGACTGCCCCACCAGATCTACTACCACCAGAACGGGCACGGCGGCCCCCCGCCCCTCTGGATGATGAACCAGTGGTTTACCCATTACCTGCACGGGGTCGAAAACGGGGTTGAAAACAACCCCAAAGCCTGGATCGTGCGCGAGCACGACGACCCGCAAAACCCGACGGCCTACCCCGATTACCCGAACCCGGATGCCGCACCCGTAACCCTGCATTTGGGGCCCGGGGCCCCGGGCTCCGGAAGCCTGCAGCTGCAATACGCGGAGTCTGCCGGGCAGGAGACCCTGACCGACAATTATTCCTTCTCGGGCGAATCGCTGGCCCGGGCCGAATTCACCGAGCACCGGCTGCTCTACCTGAGTCCCGTGCTGCAGCACGACCTGCACCTCTCGGGGGTGGCCCGGGTAACCATCAAGGCCGCCAGCAGCAAGCCGGCTGCCAACCTCTCGGTGTGGCTGGTTGCCCTGCCCTGGGAAGAAGGGCGCGGAACTGTAATTACCGACAACCTCATAACCAGGGGCTGGGCCGACCTCCGGAATTACCGGTCGCTTACCGAAAGTAAACCCCTGGAACCCGGGCAATTCTACGAAATGGGATTTGACCTGATGCCCGACGACCAGGTCATCGCAAAGGGGCAGCAAATCGGGCTGATGCTCTTTTCAAGCGACCGGGACTTTACCCTCTGGCCGGCTCCCGGCACCCGGCTTACTGTCGACCTGGGAGGCACTTCCCTAGACCTGCCGGTGGTTGGGGGCGAAGCCGCCTGGACACAGGCCACAGCCAGGGTTAAAAATTAATTCGGGTTCGGGAAATTCACCTGGCCATGCGCCTGCGTCCCCACCTGAAAAAGCGGACCAGCCCCCAGGCCAGCAGCACCAGTAAAAGAAACAGGCCGCCCAGGGTCAGGGTCGGGTAGCTGAGCACGGCCGACACCCCCGACACCTTGGTGGCCAGGGCTTGCACGAAGGCTACCTGTTCGGGGTACTCGGCCACGGGCACCGTGAAGTCGAAGCCCACCAGGCGGGGCAGGAACCCTTTTGCTGCCGCGGCTTCCAGGCAGAAAATGTGGATCTCTTCGGCCGACCTCGAGGCCAGCCTCAGGTCGTAGGCCAGGTCGTCCCAACTCATGCTCGGCAGGGTGGGGTCGAACCCGCCCCCGGTGCTGCCGATGGCCACATGCTTCAGGTTTTCGTCAAGGGCCAGCACCTTGAGCGTGCCGTAGGCATTCCCCATAAAGGAGGTGTAAAGCATCGGGATGTCTTTATCGGTCTCCAGGTCCAAAAAGCCCGTGGCCTGCTGCAGGGCAGTCCGTCCGGCTTCGGTCTCGTAGCGAATAAAGGGCACGTAGTAACTCTCGATTGGATAACCGTCATCGTGGATGGCCTGGATGAGTTTCCGGTATTCCTCCCTGGCCTGGAGGAAATCAGTTTTCCCGTACAGGCGGGAAATAACCTTCCCGAATAATTTCAGCTTGTTATGCCGGAATAACTCCAGGTCGTTCCTGTCGAGCTCCAGGTCTATGCCTATGCCGCTGAACCGGATGCCCTCCTGCCGGGCCCAGTCCCTGATTTCGTAATAACGGGCAAAGGCTTCGGCGGCATTGCCGCTGTGGAACCAGTAGCCCTGCTCCTTGGGCAGCAGCAGCCAGGCCACCACGGGCACCCCTGCCTCGTTCAGTTCGCGCAGCACGGCTGCGCGCTCGGGGCTCAGATCGAGCATGCCCATGCGAATTTCGGCACGTAGCTCCTGCAAGGTGGGGATCAGGGTTGTGTCGGCGAACAGGGCCTGCACCTCACGGCCTTCCTGTTCGTTGAAAAACGACAGGCGGGGGCTTTGGGCCCCCGCCCATTGAATTACGAGGAGCACGCTCCAGATCAGCATTTTTTTCATGGCGCAGGTTTGGCTACCTCCGAAAATACGCAATCCGGCTTAGAGTTCCACCTGGGCCTCCTGGCGTATATCGCGTGACGAAACCCCGGCTCGTACCTGGTAGGTGCCGGGTTCCAGCACCCAGGCCGACTCTTGCTCATCCCAATACCGCAGGTCGGCAATGGCAATACGGAAGTGCAGGGTTTGCTCCTGTCCGGGCTCCAGGTTGCGGGTTTTGCCGAACGCCTTCAGTTCCTGTACCGGGCGGTCGATGCCCGAGCCCGGTTTGGCAGCGTAGAGCTGCACCACCTCCTTGCCCGGTGCCTTTCCCGTATTGCGCACCCGCACACTCACTTCGAGTAAGCCATCGGTTTGGGCAACCTGAAGCGAATCGACCTCAAAGGTGGTGTACGACAGGCCGTAGCCGAATGGGTAGGAAACGGCCAGGCCGGCCTTATCAAAGTGGCGGTAGCCTACATAGATGCCTTCTTCATATACCGTATAATCAAAATTTCGCACCTGCTCGTCTTCGGGTACCGATTTTCCGGCCATCATATCGGTAAGGCCCATCGGCTTGCCGTCGTGGGGAAAATTGGCGTCTGAGGCATGGTCGCTCAGCTGCACCGGGAAGGTCATGGGCAGTTTCCCGCTGGGGTTTACCTTGCCGCTCAAAATATCGGCCACGGAATTGCCCCCTTCCTGCCCGCCCTGCCAGGCCAGCAGAATGGCGTCGGGCTGGTTTTTCCAGGAGGTGGTCTCGATAACCCCGCCTATGTTCAATACCACCACCACGGGCTTCCCGTCCTGGTGGAATACTTTGCAAGCCAGGTCGATGATTTCACGCTCGGCCCCTGTCAGTAAAAAGTCGCCCTGTTCCCGGCGGTCGCCCCCCTCCCCGCTGTTGCGGCCTATGGTGACCACAGCCACGTCGCTGCCAGCGGCAATTTCACGCATTTGCTCCTCACTGTAAGTCATTTGAGGGGGGGTATAGGGCTCTAACATAGCCTTGATCCCTTCCGGCTTCACAAACTCTTCCGGCCGGGCTGCCCTGTGGTCCTCAAAGGCTTTTTTGGCAGGCTCATTGATGGTAAACCCGGTGCTCCCCAAGCCTCCTTCCCGTTCCAGGCCCGCATTGCGCAAGCCCGTTTCCAGGGAAATGGTATAGGCCTCATTCACATCGCCCGAGCCGGTACCCCCGGCAATGAATTCGTAGGAGGTGACCCCAAGCAGGGCCATCCGCTGGCCAGCCGCCAGGGGAAGTACACCTTCGTTCTTGAGCAACACCATGCCTTCGGCCGCCGACCGCCGCGTTACGTCGGCATGGGCCTGCAGGTTGGGGTTGTTGCCAAAGGGGTAATTCTGCATCTTTCGGGAGCCCAGGATCAGCTTGAGGATACGCCTGACGGAGGTATCTATGGCTTCGTCCGAAAGCTCGCCGTCTTCACGGGCTTCCAGCAGGGCATCCCACTGCCTCTTGGTGCCGGGTTCCAAAAGGTCGTTTCCGGCACGGATCATTGCCGCGGCGTCATTGCCCCCGAACCAGTCTGACATCACCAGGCCTTTAAAGCCCCATTCCCCTCGTAACAGATCGGTGAGCAGGACGGGGCTTTCGGCCACATAAGTGCCATTGACCTTGTTGTACGACGACATGATCGTCCAAGGCTGCGACTCCCGCACGATCAGCTCAAAGCCCTTCAGGTAGATTTCGCGCAGGGCGCGTTCAGAAATTAGGGCGTTGTTGTTGTTCCGGTTGGTTTCCTGGTTATTGGCCACAAAGTGCTTCACCGAGGTGCCAACCCCGTTAGACTCGATGCCGTTTACCATGGCTGCACCTATATACCCGGTAAGCACCGGATCTTCGGAGTAGTACTCGAAATTCCGGCCGCAGAAGGGGTGGCGCTGAATGTTGGCCCCTGGGCCCAATATCACATCCAGGCCGTATTCAAGGGCCTCGTTGCCCATGGCCGAACCCACCTCGCCCACCAGGTCGGTGTTCCAGGTAGAGGCCAGCAGGGTGCCGATCGGGAAGGCCGTGGCATAGTAGGTGCGCTCTTCGTTTTCGCGGATGGGCTGTATGCGGAGCCCGGCAGGCCCGTCGGAGAGATACACGGTGGGGATGCCCAGGCGGGGGGTGGGCACGATGGTGCCCACGGCCCCGGGTATGCCTTCCCCGGGTTTGTTCCGACCCATGGCTGAGCCCAGGCCCGACCCCTTGAGCAGGTGAATCTTCTCATCCAGGGTCATTTGGGCGAGCAGGTCAGAGGCCCGCTCGTCTATCGAACGGCGGTCGTCTTCGTATGCATCGAGGGTGCCGTTCCCGTTTCGGTCTATATAGGTATACCCGCTTTCTGTGAGGGTTGCCAGGTTTTGTTGTTCGGGGTAGTCGCCCTCGAATTCGAGGAATTTCGCTTTCAGGTACCACCAGCCAAACCCGGCTACGAGCAGCAACAGCACAACCAATGCTCCAACAATCTTCAAAGTGATTTTAAGGCCTCTTTTCATGGTTTATATAATTGTGTCGGTTTGTCACAAATATAAATAAAACATTTGTGTCAAAATGCCACAAATGTGTATTTTTACGGTATGGACCTGCCTTATTTTTACGCTTCAGGGGCCGATCACTTCCTCCCCAACCTGTCTGTAGACATCGTCATTATCGGTTACGAGCAGGGCGAACTCAAGGCCCTGCTATTGCGTATCGGCGACAAATGGCTGTTGCCCGGGGGATACATCGGCCGGCAGGAGTCGGTCGAAGGCGCCGCCCAGCGCATCCTGGAAGAACGTACCGGCCTCGAAGACCCGCACCTGAAATTCCTGGCTGTTTTTGGGGACCCCGCCCGCAATTTCAGTGCCCAATGGCAGGCCTTTTCCGAACAGGCGCGCATAGGCTGGCAGTCAGACAGCTGGGTAAACGACCGCTTTGTGACCCTGGGGTATTATTCCCTGGTACATATCGAAGAAACCCGGCCCCGTGTGGGCGAAATCGACGAGGCGTATGGCTGGTTCCCGCTGGATGACCTGCCCGACATGTGGATGGATCACGCCTGTATCGTGGAGGCCGCCCGCCAGCGCCTGAAGGAAGATATACGGCACGAACAGGTTACCTTTAACCTGCTGCCCGACACCTTTACCATGCCCGAACTGCACCAGCTGCACCAGACCATTTTGGAAGAACCCCTCGACCGCAGCCGTTTCCAGAAAAAGATGCTGGCCACCGGCCGGTTTGAGCGCCTGCCCCAGCGCCGCAAAGACAGCCCGGGCCGCAACCCGTACCAGTATCGGGTGAACGATAAGACCATGCCCGACTAAGCTTTAAAGGTTTTCCTGAATCGGCGGCACGCACGTTTCCACCGAATCGGATTTATTCCTTAATTTCAGCAGAAAAGCCACGCCATGCATCAGAAAAACTGCATAAAGACTTTAACCCGGCAAGGTCTGACCCTGACTCTCTTGGCCCTATTCATGGCCGGATCGCTCTATGCACAAGACATAACGGGCCAGTGGAACGGCGTGCTGGACGTCCAGGGCATCAAGCTGCGCCTGGTATTCCACGTGAACCAGGGCGAAGACGGGTTTACCGCCACCATGGACAGCCCCGACCAGGGGGCCAATGGCATCCCGGTTGCACAAACCACTTTTGAGCCGCCGGCTGTTTCTTTCGAAATCCCCAACATCGGCATGGAGTACCGGGGAACCCTGGGAGATAGCACCATAGAGGGAACCTTCAGGCAGCGGGGCTTTGAAATTCCCCTGGCCCTCTCCCGCGAGGCCATTGACCTGGAGGCCCCGAACCGCCCCCAGGAACCCGTGGAGCCTTTCCCTTACCGTACGGAGGAAGTAACCTTCAACAACCCGGTTGCCAACATTGCCCTGGCGGGCACCCTGACCCTGCCCGAAAGAGGCGATACCTTCCCGGCCGTGATCCTCATCTCAGGCAGCGGCCCCCAGAACCGGAACGAGGAACTGCTGGGGCATAAGCCATTCCTGGTACTGGCCGATTACCTGACCCGGCAAGGAATAGCCGTGCTTCGGTTCGACGACCGCGGAACCGCCCAAAGCGAGGGCGATTTTGCCGGCGCCACCTCGGCCGATTTCGCCACCGATGTGGCCAGCGCCGTGGCCTTCCTGCAGACCCGCCGCGAAATCGACCACAAACAAATCGGCCTGATCGGGCACAGCGAAGGGGGGCTAATCGCCCCCATGGTGGCTGCCGAATCGCGCGATGTGGCCTTTATTGTGCTGCTTGCCGGGCCCGGGATTTCCGGGGCCGACATTTTGATGCAGCAAACCGAACTCATCGCCCGGGCCAACGGCATGGACGAAGCGGAGCTGCAGACCGAACTGGACATGCTCCGGGCCTTTCTAGATATCGCCTCGAACGGCAGCGACCTGGAAGGGACAAAAGCCGCCCTGAAAACCCGGCTGGAGCAGGATTTCACTGACCACCCAGACCGCGTACCCGAAGGCAAGACCCGCGAAGAACTAATCGACGACAACCTGAAGATGCTTACCCCCTGGATGCTCTACTTCCTGAAATACGACCCCGTGCCGGCCCTGGAAAAGGTGACATGTCCGGTGCTGGCCCTGAACGGGGCCAAAGACCTGCAGGTACCGGCCAGGGCAAATCTCGAAGCCATCGCCGAGGCCCTGGCCCGGGGCGGCAACAAAAAAGGAACTACTGTGGAGCTGCCGAACCTGAACCACCTCTTCCAGCAGTGCCAGACCGGCTCCCCGTCTGAATACGCAACTATAGAAGAAACTTTTTCCCCCGGGGCATTGGAGGTGGTTGGGGAGTGGATCAAAACCCAAACTCAGTAATTTTTTCCCATTTGGGGCTTGTGTGGCATTACACCTTTCTCGCTAAATCCGTCTCCAAATGCCGCGCGGCCCGGAAGTACAGGAGGGCCGAGGCTGTGCTGGCCAAGAGCGGGGTGGTGAGGGCCCACCGCAGGGCTTCCGGGCCGAGCGAAGGGGTGAGCAGGTCGCTCACCATACCGACTATCAGCGGGCCGAACCCAAGGCCCAGCAGGTTAATTACCAGAAAAAAGACGGCCGAGGTTAGCGCCCGGAACGAGGCGGGCACGAGGTAATGTGAGAGGGCCAGGGCCGGCCCCAGGTACATGCTGGACAGAAAACTGCACATGCCCAGGCAAAAGAGGGAAACCGCAGTGCTTTCCAGGAACACCGTGCCAGCCAAAAAAGGGATGGAGCCGAGGATGGCAAAAGTCGGGATTTTCAGGTACCAGCCTTTATCTTTTTTGCCAAAACGGTCGGAGAGGTGCCCGCCCAGCAAAGTGCCAAATGCGCCGGTGAGTCCGAAAATAAGCCCGAGGGCCAGGCCGATTTCGGCCGGTTGCATACCGTGGAGCCGTGCCAGGAAAGAGGGCTCCCAGTTCGATACCCCGTAAATGCAAAATACGTTCAGGCCCGCCCCCAGGGCCATGTAGACAAAGGTCTTGCGGGCGTACAGGTACCTGATAACCTGCCCGAAAGAATGTTCCCGGCTATCAGCGGAAGCGGCATCGGTGGCCCCTCGTCGAGGTTCCTTTACGGTGGCGTAAACCAGGAAAGAAAACAGCACCCCGGGAATGCCCAGCACAAAAAAAGCAGTGCGCCAGCCAAGTTCCTGGTTCAGGTACCCCCCCATCAAAAAGCCGATGAGGATACCCATATAAATACCCGACGAATAGATGGCCAGGGCCGTGGCCCGCTTGCCGGGTTCATAATAATCTGAAATCATGGCATGGGCAGGCGGGCTGCCCCCAGCCTCGCCAACCCCTACCCCAATGCGCGCCAGCAGCAGTTGGCCAAAATTCCGGGCCAGGCCTGAGAGGGCAGTCATCAGGCTCCAGATGCCCAGGGAAAGGGCCACGATATTACGTCGGTTGCCTTTGTCGGCCAGTCGGGCAATGGGGATGCCCATGGTCACATAGAAAAGGGCAAAGGTAAACCCCGAGAGCAGCCCCAATTGGGTGTCGGAAAGGTGGAGTTCGGCTTTGATCGACTCCTGGAGGATAACCAGCAACTGCCGGTCGATAAAGTTGAATACGTACACCAGGGTAAGCATCCCCAGCACGTAGTTGCGGTACCCCCGGCGCTCGGCGGTCGGTTGGGCTGTATCGCTTTTTTTCATCACTCCGGCTGCAGGGTATTAACCCATCAATCGTTTATAGCCTGGTATACCAGGGGCTTGAAGGCCTGGTCGGTGTCGCCCACGTGCGGGCCCCACATCTGGCGGTAGAGCAAGACCACCATTTCTTCCTGCGGGTCTACCCAGTAGGTGGTAGAGAACGCACCGCCCCAGGAATAGGACCCGACCCTGTCGGGCCCCCAACGGCTGCTCTCATCGGTTACCACCCGGAAGCCAAAACCGAATTTATGGCCTTCTGATGGGTTGTTCCCCAGGAAGAGGTCGCCGATTTGGTTCATGGTCATCAGCCGCACCGTGTTGTGGGCCAGCAGGCGGGTGCCGTTGTAGGTGCCTTCATTGAGCAGCATCTGTAGGAATACGGCGTAGTCGTATATGGTGGAAGACAGGCCGCCCCCGCCTGAAAAATAGGTGTGGGGCTCCAGTGGGAAGCGCATCGGGAGTGCGCCGAAGGCGCTGTCTTGCTTGATGATCTGGTCTTCGTTGCCCAGGAAGAAATTCACCAGGCGCGGGGCCTTTTCGGCTGGGAGGTTGAACTGGGTGTCGGCCATGCCCAGGGGCTGAAAGATGCGTTCGGTAAAAAAGGCCTCCAGGGTTTTGCCCGACCAGAGCTCGACCAGGTACCCGAGCAAATCGGTGTTGATGCCGTACATCCACTGCTCGCCCGGCTGGAACAACAGCGGCAGGGTTCCCAGGCGCGTCATGGCCTCGTCCAGCTCCTGATCGTGTATACCCAAACCTCCGGGAATGTTGTTTTTGGCGTAGATGGCCAGGGCCTCGGGGGTGCCGATGGTGGGGTAGCCCAGGCCCGAGGTGTGGGTAAGCAGGTCGCGGATGGTTACGGCCCGTTTGGCAGGCACTGTGGTATAGGTGGAGTCTGAAGCGTTGAAGTGATCGAGCACCCCCTGGTTGGCAAAGGAGGGGATGAATTTGGAAACCGGGTCGTCGAGGGCGAACTTGCCTTCTTCCCACAGCATCATGGCCGCCACGGTGGTAATGGCCTTGGTCTGGGAGGCAATGCGGAAAATACCGTTTTCGTCGAGTTTGGCCCCGGCCTCGGGGTCGTTGTAGCCGTAGGCTTTATGAAAGACAACCTTTCCCCTGCGGGCGATCAACGCCACCGACCCGTTCAGCCACTTTTTTTGCACCCAGCTGTTCATGCTCGAATCGAGCAGCGCCAGGCGGGCCGAAGAAAACCCGCCCTGTTCGGGGGCCGACTCGGCCAATCGGAGGTTAACCGGTTCGGCGGTTTTTTTACACCCGGCCAGGGCTACTAGCAGTAAGAAATACAGGAAGGGTCGTTTCATATGGGTTGGTGTTAGGAAATTCAAATTCTTTAAATTTAACGAATTGGGGTGAGATGGCGCACGATCATTTTCTGCCTTCCGCCCGGAAAAATCAATTCACTTTCAAACAGAAACCATGCGATTAAAAAACAAGGTGGCCCTAATCACCGGGGGCGCTCAGGGAATCGGGTTGGCCACGGCCAAACGGTTTGCAAAAGAAGGGGCCAAGGTCATCCTGTGGGACCTGGACGCCTCAGGGCAAACGGTAGCAGACCAATTAACAAAGGAGGGGTGCCAGGCCGTGTTCAAAAAAATATCAGTGACCGATGAAACTACCGTAAACGAAGGGGTTGCCGAAGCCCTGAAGCACTTCGGGCGCATCGACATCCTGATCAACAACGCCGGCATTACCCGCGACCGCACCCTGCTCAAAATGACCAGCCAGGAATGGGACGACGTAATCTCGGTAAACCTGACGGGGGTCTTCAATTGCACCAAGGCGGTCGCCCCCATCATGAAGGAACAAAACTACGGCCGCATCGTGTCGGCCTCTTCGAACGTGGCCATCCGGGGCAATTTCGGCCAAACCAATTACGTGGCCACCAAAACGGGGATTATCGGCATGACCAAGGTATGGGCCATGGAGCTCGGACGGTATGGGATTACCGTTAACTGCATTGCGCCCGGTTTCATAAAAACGGCCATGACCGATGCCATGCCCGAAGAGGTACGCAAACAAAGTATCGCCCACATCCCGGTGGGCCATTGGGGGGTGCCCGACGATATCGCCAACGGCTATTTGTACCTGGCTTCAGACGAGGCATCCTTTGTGAGCGGTATCTGCCTGACCATCGATGGGGGGGCGGCGCGATAGCGGCACTCAATACCCATGTTCTGCCAAACGAAAGGCGAAGTACGACCCTGAGAATTTCTTCCGGGTTAGTCAAAACATTGCGCCGAAAAGTTGATTTGTATTTCCGGGAAAGAGACCCCAACAAAAAAGCCGGCTTTTGGGAAGTTGGCTTTTTATATTGTGAAATCGAGCAAGTCGAAAATGCCTCCTGCGAAGGCGGGCATTCCCCTGCCGCCATCATCCCTAAAAAAGGGAGGAAAAAAAACTCCTCCGTAATTTAAAGGGTCCTTTGGGAAACCAAGCGTAAAAAGCATTATTCCACGGGCATGAAACATGCATGCTTCCCGTCTCAACTCAAAAATTCCTATATTTAATCTGAATCAAACTTCCTCGGCCAAACCACGCCTTATTCCTATTTTGCCATGAGCCGTATGTACGGCAAAATAGTCGCCAGGCGCCCCTTTGCATAGCCGGGCGGTTGTGCTTCATTCCAGATTACCATTTGGATTAGCAAATAACCCATATTAAAAAGCTTTGGAAGAAACAGATATAGCTTAATTTACCAGGGGGAGCCAAGAACTTGCCACAACTGTTTTCACGCATCGATAAATTCTGGTCATGCATGTTGCCATATAAATGAACCAACCATAAATCAAACCGATGAATTCGTCACCTACCGCTCAAAATAGCCAGCTGCCATTCCTCTTCCAGGGAAACCGAAAAGAAATTACGGATGTAAAACTCAATGTGATCCAGGGTGCCCTGCCCTCCGACCTGCATGGTTACGTATATCTCATGTCACAATGTGGCACGGTCAATTCTGGCGGTTATCCATTCCCCAAAACCATCGACGGCAAGCGCAACCCGGAATACGGATCTCCCGTGCTGAACGGCAATGGGATGATCTTCCTTTTCGACCTTTCATCCTCAGGTCAGGTATCGGTTTCCAGCCGTATCACCCGGTCCGCTTCATTTTATGCCGACGACGCCCTGCGCGTAGGCGGCCCGGCACGAGAAGACCAGGAGTTTAAACACTGGGAATTCAGGAATATGGGCATCTCCCGGATGTCAACCTTCCTGGGCTCGGTAAATTATGCGAATACAGCCGTAATCCCGGTAAATTTCAAGAATGATTCAGGTGTCTCTGTCCTGGCTACCTACGATACGGGCAGGCCACTGAAACTGGATCCCCTTTCCCTGGAAATGATTACACCCATCGGCTACAACAAGGAATGGGCCTCGAGCTTTCCGCGATTTATGCAGGCCCCGTTTCCCATGTTCGAGAATACGGCTCACCCCAGCTGGGACCCTGTAGAGCAGGTCCTGTATGGTGTCAACTTTACCAAGTCTGAAGAAACGGAAATGTCCCGCACCTTTTTGTATGAATTATTGCGCAGAGACAAGGCCCACCTCTTCGAGGAGATCAAAAAAATTGCCGAGGATTTCAAGGAGCACAAGTCTGCGGAAAAGGCCATTGATGATATAAATAAACTCATGGAGGAAAAAAGATCCCTTGCGCCTCAAAAGAAAAAGAAGAAAAAATGGTGGCAAAAGATCTTCCAATTTCTATTCGGCTGGATAAAAAAATATACGGAAACGGAAGATTCCGTTTACCTTGTTCGATTTGATGGTGAAGGAGAACTAAAGCGGTGGCAATTGATGGATGAATCCGGAAAATCTTTGCGCATCTACCAGTGTATGCACCAGACCAGCGTGACCAAAGATCACGTTGTCCTGATGGATTCATCTTTTAAATTTGCGTTCGACCTATTGATCAGCAATCCATTTCCACACGAACCCATCATCGATGAAATGATCCGTATTCTTTCGGCTAAGACCATCCTGCCCAGCACGCAGGTGTGGATCGTAAAGAAAAGTGACCTGGTGGCGGGTAAAGAACGTATTACAGCATACGCCTTGAAAGGACAGCCTATTGACGGTCTGTCAAATGCACCTTATGGTGGCATCCCCATGGAATGTGTTCATTTTACGGCCGAATACGATGAGCCAAATGGCCAAATCACCTTTTACACAGCCCACAACAATTCCGCCTGCCTGGCGGAGTGGATAAGGGAATACGACATCAACTATTTTACCAGGCAGCCCTACACCGACGCTGATATCAGCAATTATTCTGTAGGTCAATTGTCCCTGAGCAGCGTGGGTAAATACGTGGTGGATACCTCTGATAAGAGTTTTGTGCCAGGGGCCAGTGCCGTATTACGGGCGAAAGGTAACTTACCCCCCGTGTCTGAGCTCAAAGGAGGGCCATTAAAGAATGTAGGGCCTAATACCTGGGGCATCGGATTATATTCTTGCAGAGACCTGATCTCGCCAACCCGGACGCAGGGCAAAATAGACACGCTCTTCTGCGTCAGTTTTGGTACATCTCCAAATTCATTAACACAGTTTATCCATGACCTCTACGCCGACCAGGATCAAAATAGGTTCATGCCCCTGGAAGAGGTGCTTGCCTATACCAAGTGCGGCATCCCGCAGAGCCTGATCAGCGTTGAAACAGAGGGCATGACCATTGATGATCACTTTGAATTTGATTGGGGGGTTACCCCAATATCGATTCAGTTCATACCATTACCCTCGCCTACTCCCGGAAGACCTTCCGGAAAGGATGGCTATGTATGGATTGTGGGAAAAGCGGAGGTTCAGAAAAATGGCGCATATACTTTCCAGAGTCAGGTATGGATATTCGAGGGGTGGAACCTGTCACAAGGTCCCGTATGTACACTGGCGGCAGAAGATTTTAATCCCTGCACCTGCCTGCACATCGCATGGCTGGAGGTTGTGGATACGCTCCGGAGTGGGTACCTTGTAGACCCTGTCAAGGATCATAATGAATCGATCCAGAACAGTTTTCTGGATCCCATAGAACATAAGAAATATCAGAAATTTTTCGACACTTATGTCAATCCAAATCTTAAAAGCAACCATTCTGCATAAATGAAATTAGATGCATTCACCGATTTAACGACAATTTTTGAAAATGCGCAGACGCATATTGAGAAGGCGAAACTGAATGGGTCGGTGTATGCTATTAAGACCTATAAAAATGTCAATAATTTCAAAGCAGCCAGGGAACGACTCGAACGTGAGAAGTCTATATATGATATAATTAGCGGCCAACCGGTATTTGCGTTTGAACATAAGGGTGCCCAGATGCTGGCTAAACCTTACTGCGAAGGCATCACCTTGGCTGATTTCATGTACGACTGGAATTTCGATCTGCGGGAATTTCTTGAGCTTGCCATATTGATTGTTGAGGCATTGGATAAAGTGCACAGCAACCAGGTATTGCACCTTGACCTCAATCCATCGAATATCATCTATGATCCGGCTGAAGCACGGGTAGCCATTATTGATTTTGCCGGCTCGAGTTTGTTTAAGGACAGGCGGAACTACCATGGTAATACCCAGGATGTAGAATGCGACCCGCATTATATATCACCGGAGCAGACGGGTCGCATCTATAAGGCGGTAGATTTTACTTCCGATTTGTATTCACTCGGTGCGGTGCTTTATGAACTGGCTACGGGCCAGAAATTGTTTAAGTCCCTGGATTTACTAAAGATCATTCACAAACACATTGCCAAGGCCCCAACCAACCCGTCACATATCAATCTGAAGATAGACAGGCAGGTGGAGCAGATCTTGCTGAAGCTTCTTTCCAAAGATTCGGAAGACCGGTATCAGTCCTGTAGCGGGCTGGCACATGACCTTAAACTATGCAGGGAGGCGATCGTAGATGGCGAAGAAGTGGAGCCCTTCCCCCTGGGGAAAATGGATGTCAGGTATGAGTTTAAAATTTCCCAAAAACTCTATGGAAGGGAGGTGGAATTGCGTACTATGTCTGCCGCTTATGGAAATGTGGCTGCAGGCAACAAGAAATTCGTTTTGCTGCGCGGGAAAAGCGGTACCGGAAAATCAAGCCTCGTGGCCGCCTTGCAGAAAGAATTATTCAGGCATTCATGCAGGTTTATTCAGGGGAAATTCGATCAGGTCAACAGAAACCTCCCGTACAGCGGGTGGGTAGAAGCATTCAATAATTTCTTCGAATTGGTCATTACGGAGAATGAGGCGGAAATCCAGGTATGGAAAAATAAAATCAAGGAGAAAATAGGCGATCGACTTCCCTATCTGGCCCAGATTGTACCCAGATTGCATTGGCTCTTTGACGACCTGGATGAAGTCCAGGTCGAGATAAATGCAGAAACACAGAGGCGGTTGCGGTTTGCCATCAAGAACCTATTTGAGACGATCGCCACGAAAAAACATCCGCTGGTGGTTTTTATAGATGACTGGCAATGGGCAGATAATGCCTCGATCGATCTGCTACGAAACCTTTCTGTAGACCCAGACCTTTCATTTCTTTATATAATCATTGCGTACCGGGCTTCTGGAATCGCGGAAGACCACCCTTTCCATGCGGTTAAAGAACATCTCAACGGTCTTGAAGAAACGCTTCATATAGAACTTGAGAATCTCAAGAAGCAAGACACACTTAGGTTGCTTTCAGATTCCTTGTTGCGGTCGGGCCCCGAATTGGAAAAGTTGAATGCGTTCATTTTTGCGCGTACCGAGGGAAATGCATTTTTCTATGTTCAATTTCTGAACATGCTGAATGATGAGGGCATCTTTAAGCTCAATATCAAGAATGGCAGGTGGGAATGGGATGAAGAACACTTACTGAGCACCCATATTCCAGATGATATTGTTGAACTGATGGTTGCCAAAATTGGGCAACAGGGAGAATTTGAACAGCAGGTATTGCAGGCTGCCTCCTGCATTGGAGGAACGTTTGACCTGGATGTGCTATCCGAGGTTTTAGGAATTACGACGGAGGAGATTAAGGGATTGCTGGATCAGTCTATTTCGGATGGTTTGGTTGCCAGTGGGTCTAGCCTGAATATTGTCCAAAGGAATAAAGAGTTGCGCAAATCGGAATACAGGTTTACCCATGACCGGATTCAACAAGGCATTTATGAATCACTGCCCGATGACACAAAAGAAAAAATCCATTTCCTGACCGGCGAATGCCTCATCCGAAAATACAACGAGGGTGAAAGGTTGCAGAATATATTTTCCATTGTCGAGCAATTGAACAAAGGGAAGCATCACTTGAATTCCAACGTAGGCAGAAAGGATCTTGCCAGATATAACTATCTCGCCGGTGAGAAAGCCAAAGTGATTGCAGACTTCGAAAACTCCTTAAAATACACGCAGACAGGAATATCCGTTTTAGGGGAAAAATCAAAAAAAGAGAACGATTCTGTTTACATACAGCTCTTATTACAACAGTACGAGCTGGGCTTTATGTTGAACAGCGACGCAGAATTTGAAGAAAATATTCATGCTGTGGCCTTGTCCCCGTACGAGGAAGCTAGGTTTAACCGCATCAAGGTAAACGGGCTAATTGCTTCCGGCAGGGTTTCGGAAGCCTGTGATGCAGGCCTGGATTTTCTGGACAGCATAAATATGGGGTTCAAGAAAAATCCCACGAAACTGGACATTGTTGTTTCCGCGATAAGAACATCATGGACGTACAAAAAGAAAAAGATCCATGAGTTACTCAACCTTCCCGTCATAGAAGACCCTTATATGTTGGAGATCTTTGAGATCATCCAACTGGTTAACGGCGCTGCCTATTTTACAAACCAAACCCTGTGGGTGTCGATGAACATCAAGACCACCCGCATGCATGCCAAGATGGGATTATGCCCCATGGCCGGCCTTACCCTGAATGCCTATGGCGCTATACTGATCCTTGCATCCAACGATACCGAATCGGGTATTGCCTTTGGAAAATTATCCGTAGCTATTTTCAAGAAGTTCAAGACGCAGCGGCACCTCAATAAGACATTATTCGGATTACATGTGCTGATTAACTGGTGGGATAATCATGCCAGAAATGCTATTGGCGGAGTCGATGACGCACTGAACCTCAGCCTCGCAGCAGGTGATTTTACTTTTGTCAGTCATTGCTGCAATATCCTGAGTGGCTATTATGTATCCTGCCATGACGATATCAGCGAATCCTTGCGGAAAACGAGGCAACTGGAAAAACTCGTCGGACTGTCTAAAGACTATACCAGCGTCAATGCGGTTCGAATAAACAAAGAGTATTTTACAGCTCTGGTAGATCCCGAATTCACGGCAAAAGCATGCTCCAAAAACAAAGAGGATACAGGCTTTAGTGTCCCGGATAAGAATGACCCTGACCTGTTATTCTACAATTATTACTCCACCAAGATCCGCTTGCTCTTCCTTTTGGAGGATTATGAACAGGCATATGCATACGTCAAAGCGCTACACGGTCTCAAGAATATAAGCTATGGCACGTATATTTCCATGCATACCGATTTATTTGTCGGCATGGCTTTATTGATGTACGACCTGACTTCTGACAGGCAGGCCAGGGAACAGCTAAAGAAACCCATCGACAGACTTCTCAATAAGTTCAAAAATGCTTCTGCCAAGGCACCTGTGAACTTCATGAATAAATACAGCCTGCTCATGGCTGCCGATGCACTGCGCAAAAACAAGCACGGTGCATCACTCAAACATGCCTTGAAAGCGGTTGAATTTTCGAGGTCCGGTAATTTTATTGTGGAAGAAGCCATTGCCTGGGACCTGTGTGCCAGGGCCTATAATGCTACAGGCCTGCAGGCTATGGCCCATCACTGTATTGAATTCAAATACGAATGTTATAAAAAATACGGTGCGACTACGCTGATGCTCAACATGGAAAAAAAGAGTCCGTGGATCAAACAAAAAGTCACCGCACAAAAAGAGGAGATCACGTACTCAACCGGCTCACATGGCAACGCACTTGCTTCCCTTGACCTTAAGACCATCTTTAAATCTTCAGAATTGTTGATGGCCGAAACAGATCCCACCAGGCTCTCGACAAAATTAGTGGAAATAGCCGTTGAGAATGCGGCTGCGGAACGTGGATACCTCATCCTCAAAACCGATAATACGCTTAAGGTAAAAGCGTATGCGGATGTTGATGGCCACCGCGAAGTTATTGAAAACGACGATTATCACAACTTTGCCGAGATTGCCCATAAGGTGCTCAATTACGTCACTAAAACCAAGCAATCGGTTATCCTGTCGGATGCGGCCAATGATAGTAAGTTTGGGGATGACCCCTACCTTTTACGATCCGATATCAAGTCAATATTTACATTGCCAATTCTGAATAAGGGGAATCTGGCCGGAATCCTATACCTGGAAAATAACCGGACGCGGAATGCCTTTACCAGTGATCGCATAGAGCTGCTGAAGCTCTTGGCCGGTCAGATTGCCGTTTCCCTGGAAAATGCAATGCTCTTTGAAAGCTTGGAAGAAAAAGTACGGAAGCGTACACTCGAAATACAGAAGGAAAGAGATAATTCTGAGAAATTGTTATTAAATATTCTTCCCAAATCCACCGCCGAAGAGCTTAAAAAAACGGGAAGGGCAGAACCCAGGTTTTATAACGAAGCAAGTGTCTTGTTCCTGGACTTTAAAAATTTTAGCAGCATAAGCAAGACTTTGGAATACAAACAATTGATAGCTCAGCTGGATCACTATTTCTACACATTCGATGACATAATTGAAAAATATCACGTCGAGAAAATCAAAACCATAGGAGATGCATATATGTGTGCCTGTGGATTGCCAATTGAACGAAAAGATCATGCCTTGCTAATCTGTAAGGCGGCACTGGAAATGCAGGAGTTCATAGAAAAATATAAAATTGAAAATCAGGCCAAAGGGCTCCCGTTCTTTGAGGGACGAATCGGTATACACAGCGGCCCGGTGATAACAGGTGTAGTCGGGTCCAAAAAATTTGCTTATGATGTCTGGGGAGCAACCGTCAATATTGCCTCAAGGATGGAAATGGTATGCGAAGTAGGAGAGATTGCGGTATCCCAGCGTACTTATGAGTTGATTAAGCATGATCTTGTGTGTATTCCGAAAGGAAAAATAGAAGCAAAACATGGGGAGGTTTACGAAACCTATTCCCTAAAAAAAGGAAATAAATAAGGGATAGGCGATTCCTGTCATGGCTTCTTTGGTTTCAAATTTAATCATGCAACTATATTGGAAGCCAGGCCGATTTCTTCGCAAGCACTGGTTAATCCTGAACTCGGGATAAACTTCGTAATCCTCCTTCTCATGGCATAAAAAAGGCCTCCGATTCGGAGGCCTTAACTTCAGTGCAGGCGGAGGGACTCGAACCCACACACCTTGCGGCACCAGATCCTAAGTCTGGCGTGTCTACCAATTCCACCACGCCTGCGATAGGTGTGCAAATATAAACCTATTTTCAAATGACCGCCCGACAAGAGTTGGAATTTAACCCGGGGAAGGAACAAACATATATTCCCATGAACTGCAACTGCATAGGAATATTATGCGTTTCTTAGCAAAGTAACGCGCTGAATGTCATTGCCATGCCCAAAATATTCAGAAGAATCAGGCAAGAATTCCTTTCCCAGCACAGATTGGGAAGGTACTTGCTGTATGCCATTGGCGAAATCATTCTGGTGGTAATTGGGATTTTGCTGGCCCTTCAGATAAATACCTGGAATGAGCAGCGGAACCTAAAACAACGCGAGGTCAAGTTTCTGAAGGAACTCCGGAGCAACCTCGACAGGAATACGGAGGTTTTCCGGAAATTCGAAGAATTTCAGGGCAGTCTTATCAACAATATGAACCGGCTCATTGAGTTGCACGAAGCGTCCTTACCCTTCAACGATTCGCTCGCGCCTTATTTCGTGGGGATTACCTGGCTGGAACAGATAAACCTGGTCACATCGGCCTATGAAACCATGAAGACCGGCGGGCTTGACATTATCTCCTCTGATTCGCTCCGGCTGAAAATCATCGATTTGCACGAGGTTTTCTATACCCAGTACAAGGAAGTCGTTAAAGATGGTGGGCTGGCACTGTTCAGCACACAGGTTCAGAATTTTGCCAGGGAGTACCCTGAGCTATCCGACCGGTATAATAGTTCGGATTTTCTCCATTTTCTGAAAGCGCGCATCGTATGGAAGAATGATATACGAAATGATGCCACACTTTACCATAACGAAACACGTTCCCTGATCGGGGAAATTGACAGGGAGCTGGAGCGCCTTACAGAGTAGGCTGGCACCAATAGAAATTTCGACTCCCGAGAAGTCGGCTCGGCTTTGCTTAGCATGCGAAAGGATATGTGAAAAGCAAAGCCCGGGTACTACTTGGTGGTCATCATCTCCACCCCTTTCCAGTTTTCTTCGATTTCCTGTGTAATCAGGTGGGCTGCGCGGTTCAGGAAGAGTTTGGCCGGATGGTCGCGCTCGTCGAGTTTGAATATCTGCTGGAAGGTTACCGCCGACATGGCGAACTCCCGGTTAAAATAGCGATCCATGGCCTGGTTGAACAGCTCCAGGTTGCGGAGCTTGTGGTCTTTCAGGTCGTGCGGGTCGCCGTTGATACACTCGTACAGGTCTATGGGCTTGTTCTTCCCCTTGAGCTGCACCCGGCCCAGGTAGCGGAAGTCGAACTGGTCCGCGTCTGACAGGCTGTCTTTACATTCCTGGGTAAGCAGAATGGAGGTGCCGTAATGTTTGGAAAGCCCTTCGATGCGGGCGGCCGTGTTTACCGTGTCGGAAATGATGGCGGCATCGAGCCGCTCGCTGTCGCCGGTAATGCCCATAATGAGCTTCCCGTTCTGCATGCCCACCCCGACCTGCACTGGCATGCGGTTTTTCAGGGCGCGCTCGGCGTTGTAGGCACGCAAGGTCTCCTGCATTTCCACCGAAGCGCTGAGGGCACCCTGCGAGCCTTCCGGAAAAAGGGCCATAAAGCCGTCGCCCAGGTACTGCATGATGAAGCCCCCGTGCTTGCGTATGATAGGCCCCATGCGGTTGTTGAAGGCATTGACAAACAGGAAATTGTCGCGGGGATCAAGGGTCTCCGAGATGGTGGTAAACCCACGTATGTCGGCGAACACCACGGTAACCTCGCGCTCGGCTAGGTCGCCAAGGCTTACCTCGGTGATGCGGTCTTTGCCGAGGGACCGGATGAATTCAGAGGGCACGAATTTCTGGCTGGCGTCGTGGATTTTACGGATGGCATCTTCCCGCTCGCGCACTTCGCGCAGCCCCTTTTGGTACAAATGGGCGCTCTCGATGGCAGTGGCAGATTGCAGGGTAATGGTGGTGAGCAATTTCAACTCTGCGGCCGTGTATTCGATGGCATTCTGGTGCCCCAATATAACCATGCCCAGGGTGCGGTGCTTCACCTTTAGCGGGGCGTACATCACAGCCTTCAGGTGGCTGAGGGCCGGGTTTTTGGCCACCCTGGCAGCCGGGACAATGGCCGATGTCCCGCGCCGGATCAATTCCTTGAGCACCTCTTCCTGATTCTGGATAAAGCTGTCGCGCTGCTGGCTTTCCCCAAAGTGTGCCACCTCAACCACCCGGTCTGTATCGGCATCGAGCATGAGGAACAGGGCGTGGGTAGTTTCAATGATCTGGGTTGCCTCCTGTAAGGTAACCCGGGCGATGGACTCGGCGTCTATCTTCTCGGAAATCATTTCGGAAAGGCCGTAGATCATGTTAATCTCCCGGTACAGGCCGAGTACTTCCTTCCCTATCTTTTTTTTCTCCCACTCTTTCAAAAAGAGGATTTTAAGCGTTTCCAGCACGGGCAGGGCCTGCTCCTTGTTATACCGGAACGTGCCCAGCACAGCCTCCTCGTGTGTGAAAGGGCACGATTTTTCAAAGGAATCCGGGTTGCCCCATAACCTGTTTCCGTCTGCATCTTCGAAGCTGAATTCGACTCCCAGGCCTTTGCAAAGCTGTTCAAAGAGTCCGCGCGAGTCCGCATCGCGGACCAGGATTTGCTTGAGCGCCTTTTGGGAAGTAGACAGGTTCATGGGCGGCGATTATTTCATCAGGATTTCTTCGGCAATGGCATACATCTCATCGGGGTCGAAGGGCTTGGTCATATAGCGGTCGGCCCCCATTTCGAGGCCCTTTTGGCGGTCTACTTCCTGGCCTTTGGCCGTGAGCAGGATAATGTAAACCCCGGTGAGGTTGAGTTCCTTCTTGACCCGCTGGCATACTTCCATCCCGTTCATTTTGGGCATCATCACATCGAGGAAGACCAGGTCGGGCTCCTCTTCCTGAATGATGCTCAGGGCCTTTTCCCCGTTGTCGGCGAAGAGGAGCTCCACCCCCTCGTCTTCCAGGTCTTCCAGGGTCTGTTCGATAAGCATCCGGATGTGGGCCTCGTCGTCGACAATGAGCAGTTTCTTATTCATACTGTGGCTTTATTTAGGTGAGTTGGTTTTGCACTACTGGTAAACAAAGAACATCACATGCTCCATCCCTTCTTTTAGCTTGAGCTCTTTGAGGCTTTTTTCATCCCCGTTCTTGATGGCTTTGAGCATGATGATGTCGGGCTTGATTTCAGAGGCCGTTTTGAGCAGGTTGGCCGGGTTGGCCTCCATAACCTTGTAGCCCCGGGCCGATAGCACGTCTGAGAGCGATTTGACCGTGGAGGCGTCTTCATCGACCACCAGCACCCGTTTCTTGGAAACCCCCTGCACCAATAGCTCGTCTACCTCGTGGAAGAGCTTCTCGGTGTCGATGGGCTTGGTCAGGTAGCGGTCTACCCCGATGCGGAAGCCCCGCTCCTTGTCTTGCACGATGGAGAGGATAATGATGGGGATGTCCATGGTGGCCGGGTCGTTTTTGAGCACGGCAGCCACATCGAAGCCGTTGATCTCGGGCATCATCACGTCGAGGATGATCAGATCGGGCTTGTTGATGCGCACTAGGTCAAGGGCGGCCTTCCCGTTGGCTGCCTCGGTTACGTTGTACCCGGCATCGGAAAGCTCCTGTCGCAGCAGGGAGCGGATGGGGGTGTCGTCGTCGACTACCAAGATGGTGGCGGCTTCTTCCAGGGCCTTGTGAGAAGAATGCTTGATTTGCTTCTTCAGGCTTTTGAGGATGCGATCGAGCTGAATGGGCTGGTCGCTGGATTCCCCGATTAGCGGGACGGAAAAATAGAAGGTACTGCCCACCCCGGGCTCGCTCTTCATCCAGATAATACCGCCGTGGTGTTCGATGATCTCCCGGCAGATGGGCAGTCCCAGCCCGGTGCCCTGGGGCTTGTCGGTGAGGGTATCTCCCGCCTGGCGGAAGCGCTCGAACACCTTGTGCTTGTCGGCCTCGGCAATGCCGATGCCGGTGTCTTGCACCTCTACGATAAGTTGGTTCTTTTCCTGGTAGGCGTCTACGGAAACTGTGCCCTTGGGGGTGAACTTAACGGCATTAGAAAGCAGGTTAATGACCACCTGCATGAGCTTGTCTTCGTCCCCGCTTACCAGGGGCAGGTTTTCAGGCACTTTTTTCTTGAGATGCAGTTTCTTCTGCTCGAAAAGGGATGAAGTAGCTGAGATGGCCCGGCTAATCACATCCTGCAAAAAGATGGGCTTCATGTTCCACTCCATACGGCCCGATTCGATCTTGGCCAGGTCGAGCACATCGTTGATGAGGCTGGTGAGCCGCTCCCCTTCCGATACAACCACATCGAGGTTTTCGCTCACCTGCATCATGGTGCGCTTGATCTTCTGGTCGTCGACGGTTACCGCCGGGAAAATCTTTTCTTCCAGGCGCTTGCGGATAATCTTCGCAAACCCGAGCACCGAGGTGAGGGGGGTGCGCAGCTCATGGCTCACCGTAGAGAGAAAGGCGCTTTTGGCCTCGTTGGCGTCTTCGGCCCGGGCCTTGGCCACTTTAGCCTCCTCAAAAAGCTCGGCGTTGTGCAGGGCCACCCCTACGTTGATGGCAATGGTGCTGAGCAGGTTCTTGTCTTCTTCGTTAAAGCGGCCTTCCTTAGTCAGGCTCTGCACGCTCAACACCCCGATGATGGTATCTTCCACCGGGATGGGCACCCCCAGGTAGGAAACCGCCTGTTTCCCGGTCTGCTTCAGGCCGTGCTTGTCGTACTCGGCAGCAATATCGGTGTCTTTATTGATCAGCAGGGGCTCCCCGGTTTGCAAAATGCGGGAAGTGAGGCCCTCACCGAATTTCATGGGCTGCATGTCGTCGCCGTCCTGATAGGGGAAGTTAATGATATTCGTCTCCTGGTCGAGGATGGCCAAATAGGTGATGTCGGAGTTGAACACTTCCTTCATCTTGTCGCCTACCAGCTTGATGAGCGCGTTGAGTTCGAGCTTGTCGTTCAGGGCCTTGCTCACCGAGTTCACGGTGGCCAGTTCGCTGAGGCGTTGCTGCACTTCCCGGGTGCGCTCCTCCACTTTATTTTCCAGGGCCTTCTGCTGGTTAAGCAAGATGCCCGTGCGCGCCTTGACCACCGACCAGACCAGGGCTATAAAGCCGATCAGGTAAAGCGCATAGGCCCACCAGGTGCGGTACCAGGGGTAGCTGATGACAAAAGGAACCGAAGCCTCTTCTGAGATATCCCCGTAGATGTTTTGGGCACGTACCTGAAACGTATATCCTCCGGGAGGCAGGTTGATGTACTCGCGGGTGGTTTGGGCCGTCCATTCTGACCAATCGCTGTCGAACCCCTTGAGCCAGGTACTGTAGCGCATGTCTTTCTGGCCGATAAAGAGGGGGGCTGCATAGCCGATGGTTACCGAATTATTGTTGTACTCGATTTCAAGGTTATCCGGGACGGCAATGCCCCCGGCGTACAAGACCGAATCTCCGGCAATGGAAACATTTCGAATGTAGGTCTCGAAATTGGGATTGGAAGGCTTTTCGAGCTTGCCTTCATAGCGCACCACCCCGTCGGGGCCGGTCATCCAGACCAGCTGAGAGCCATCGGGCCGGGGGTCTTCGGCAAAAACATACCATATCCTGGTGTTCTTCAGCTCTTTAAAGGTGTCGGCATTAATCTGATATTGGCCGTCTGATCCCTGGGTTAGAACGATAACCCCGCTCCCTGCATTCAAAAAAATCTGCCCGGCACCATCTTTGGTAATATTAGAAGACTGGCCGTCCCAATCGATCCAGGCGTCGTAAATGAATTTCTTGGGAACAAATCGCTGATTTTCGGCTTCAAATACCAGTGTTTCCTTTTTTCTTGCAGCGAAAAACTGGATCTCTCCGTTAAATTCAACCAATCCTATGGGCGAATCAGGCAGCCCGTTGGTTTGATTGTAAACGATCTCTTCTGCCTGGGCCAAATTAAATGGGGCAGACCCGAAATCGGGCTTCAGCAAATGAACCTTGCCTCCCTCGTTGGCGGTTACCCAGAGATTACCCTCCGGTGTTTCAAGGATATTCGACCCGCCCCCGCTAAAGGTGAAATTTGAATTTACCGATTCGAGTTCGAACTGGTTCTTGACCGCATTGAAATAAAGACTGGTGATGCCTTGCTGGTGGGGGATGTAAAGCCGATTCGGATCGGCCTTGGACTGCACTATCTGCGAACTGGAACGCAGGTCGTAATTCACGTTCTGTTTCACATACTCGAACGATTTTCCCTTAATCTCGAGTAAGCCCATATCACCGGTTCCTACATAAAGGCGCCCCCGGGTTTCCAGAAATTCGCTGCCCTGCCCGTAAGTGCCCTCTACAGGGTAAATGCGATTGGCCTGCTCGTCGAGATAAGCAATCCCGTTATTGGTACTCAAATACAGGGTTCCCTGAAAGCGGCGTACCGTAAATACCACATTGGTGGGCAGGCCCATATCCTTATCCAGGTAGGTGAAGGAATTATTCAGGTTCACCGATGAGATGCCGTTGAACAGGGCCATCCAGAGCACCCCCCTGGAATCGAGGAAGGTAAAATCTACAGCTCCATCCTGCAGCCCGTTATCGACCGTGTATTTTTGGATAAGCCTCCCGTCGTGGTCGACCAAAAAGGCGCCATCGCTGAAGGAGTTGAAAACAAACCGCCCGTCGCTGAGGGCCACCCCTGGCAGGTACAGGTCACCCTTAACATATTCATCGGCCCCCGTCTTGAAGGGCTCGTAGGTTGATCCGTCAAAGAGGTAAAACCCCTGGGTGCGGGTGCCGAGCAAGACCCGCTTTTCGTCGTAGGGCAACATTACATAGATGCGCTCGTCGGCAAAGCGTTCCCCACCCGGTACCACCTCAAAGGTATCCTGGTCAGTTAGGTAGCAAAGCCCCCGCCCCCAAATGCGGAGGTAATAGGTGCCATGCACGATGTTCCCCACGTGGTAGCCGTTTTCGGACTCGATTACCTTCATGGTAGAGCCGTCCCAACAGTACAATTTGAATTCCGTACGGAAGATGACCCGGCCTTTGTAGTAATCCACTTCCCAGACTTCCCCAAAAGTCTTATGGGCCTCCGGGATCTGATCGGCCAGGGAAACATATTCCATCTGGCCCACCGCATTGGGTTTCAAATACCCAAAATCGCCTGTGCCCCCTGCGTAAATGGTCCCCGCTTCGTCCTGGACCAGACAGCGGGCCCCGCCCCCATTGGGGATTCGTATAAGGTTCCAGTTTACCCCGTCGTATTGGAGTATGCCCGGGCCATTGGCAAAGTACATGATACCGTCCTTGTCTTCCAGCGCCCACCAGTTGACCGGGGCACCGGCGTAATCCTGATACGAATAATTGGTGATTAATGGCCTGCCCACCTTTTCCTGGGCCTGAACGATAAATAGGGTAAAAAGGGTCAGAATGAGGACACGCAACCCATGGATGGTGTACTCAGAAAACGGTTTTTTCTGCATGAGGAGTTGATTGGTGAAGCAGGCTGGCAGGATGAGGCATTTGAAATGTACAAAAAAGTCAAATACAGACGGCATTCGGGCCGGCACATTTAAAAAGTTCTTTTTCGTATGTTTGAAAACACCAACAAAATTTCATGGAGCCACTAGTTGCGTACATCGCCCAGCATAAAGACCGATTTATACAAGAACTCTTCGAATTGCTGCGCCACCCCTCGGTGAGCGCCGACTCGGCCTTCTCCCAGGATGTACTCGACACGGCCGACCTTGTAGCCGATGCGCTGCGGAAGGCCGGATGCACCACCGTGGAGGTGTGTGAAACAGAGGGCTACCCGATTGTATACGGGGAGCGGCGGGTCTCACCCGACCTGCCCACTGTGCTGGTGTACGGCCACTACGATGTACAACCCCCAGACCCGCTCCACCTCTGGGAATCGTCGCCCTTTGAGCCGGTAATCCGCAAAACCGGGCTGCACCCCGAAGGGGCCATTTTCGCCCGGGGCTCCAGCGACGACAAGGGGCAGATGTACATGCACGTAAAGGCCCTGGAATACATGGTAAGCCAGAACGCTTTGCCCTGCAACGTGAAATTCATGATCGAGGGGGAAGAGGAAGTGGGCAGCAGCAGCCTTTCCACCTTCGTAAAGGCGAACCGCGAGAAACTGGCCAACGACGTGATCTTGATATCCGACACGGGCATGATCGACAAGGACGTGCCCTCCATTACCACGGGCCTGCGGGGCCTGAGCTATGTGGAGGTAACCGTAACCGGGCCCAACCGCGACCTGCACTCCGGGTTGTACGGGGGGGCCGTGGCCAACCCCATTAACGTGCTGGCCAAAATGATCGCTTCCCTCCACGACGAAAACAACCACATTACCATCCCGGGCTTCTACGACAAGGTGGTGGAACTCACCTCTGAAGAGCGGGCCAGCCTGGCCGAGGCCCCATTTGACCTGGAAGCCTACAAAAAGGCCCTCGATATCAAGGCTGTCTACGGGGAGAAAGGCTATGTGACCAACGAGCGCAACTCCATTCGGCCCACCCTTGACGTAAACGGGATCTGGGGCGGCTATACGGGCGAAGGCGCCAAAACGGTGATCGCCAGCCAGGCACACGCCAAAATATCGATGCGGCTGGTGCCCGACCAGGACTGGCACGAAATCACCGAACTGTTCACCAAACACTTTAAAAGCATCGCCCCCGAGGGGGTAACCGTGGAGGTGAAGCCCCACCACGGGGGGCAGGCCTATGTGACCCCCATGGACCATATCGGTTACCAGGCCGCCAGCAAGGCCTATGAAACCACTTTCGGGACGCCCTCCATCCCCCACAGGGGCGGGGGCAGCATCCCAATTGTTCCCCTTTTCGAAAAGGAGCTCGGCAGCAAGACCATTTTGATGGGCTTTGGCCTGAACAGCGACGCCATCCACTCCCCCAATGAGCATTTCGGGGTAGGCAATTTCCTGAAGGGGATCGAGACCATCCCCTATTTCTACCAGTACTACACCGAGCTCTTCAAGTCGACCTGAGGTTGGCCCCTGAGCCGTCTCCCGGCCGATCCGCGCAAATTCGGGCCAGGGACGTAACAAATCAGCAAAGGCTGCGTTCTAATAGGTAGATCAAAAACGAACACTATTATGATACGCCGCTTTTTCATCCTCTGCTCGGGGGCAGACAGGGACCTATTGGATTCCTGTTCCCGGGGGGAGCAAATCAAGTATGCCGGCATTGGCGCCACGGTCTTTTTTACGGCCCTGATGGCATTTTTTGCCGCCTCCTACGCCCTGTACACTGTCTTCGACAACGTCTGGATATCTGTTTTTTTCGGCCTCGCCTGGGGCTTGCTGATTTTCAACCTCGACCGCTACATTGTCTCGACCCTACGCAAGCGCGACGGGTTCTGGAAGGAATGGCTGCAGGCCAGCCCTCGAATCCTGCTCGCCGTGATCATCGCCGTGGTCATTTCCAAGCCCCTGGAGCTGAAAATCTTTGAAAAGGAGATCAACCGGGTGCTGCTCGAGCAAAAGAACCGGATGACCCTGGACAACCAGCAGCAGCTGGCCCAGCAATTTAACCCGGCCATCGGCCAGAAACAGGCCGAGATTGCAGCCCTGAAAAAGGAAATAACCGACATGGAAGCCGAAACGGATGCCCTGTACGAGCGCTACATTTCTGAGGCGGAAGGCCGGGAAGGCACCGGCCTGCTTGGAAAGGGTCCGGTCTACAAGGAAAAACGGGAAAAACACGACGCCTCCCTGGCCGAATTGCGGGCCTTGCGTACCGAAAACACCGCGCGCATCGCCTCCATCGAACAGGAGATTGCCTCACTGGAGACGGGGCTCGACAAAGCGGTAGCAGACTCCCAACCGGTAATTGACGGCTTTGACGGGCTCATGGCCCGCATCGATGCCCTTGGGGAATTGCCCTGGTTTCCGTCCTTCTTTATCTTCCTCTTGTTCATGGCCATTGAAACGGCCCCCATCCTGGTAAAGCTCATGACCCCCAAAGGGCCTTACGACCTGAAGCTCGAAGACCAGGAAACCACCGTGGCCGCCTGGGTTAAGCAAAAGGTAGACCAGCGCTTTAAACTGGCCGATACCGACCGGGTACTCAATGAGAAGATTTACGGGGAGATTGCCGAGGAAGAGGCCGTGTACGCCTACAAGAAACAGAAAGCCGAGGAGCTTATGCGGCTGCAGGCCGACCGGTTTTTTGACATGCAGGTGAAGAACCTGTAGGGGCAAATCTTTCGGGTAGGGAATTTACGGACCTGATGGGCAGTTGCCGGGAAAAAGCATTGCAGGTAAAAGCATTGCCCGCCGCCCCGGATTACTTCAAAGGTCTCCCGGCTGCCTGGCAGGCCAGTTCGTATTGCTTACGGATCTGTTCCCTTTGTTCGTAGTTTTCCTGCATGTGCCGGCGTCCCTCAAGGCCCATGGCCTTGGCGCGCGCGGGATCTTCGCACAGGCGCATCATGTATTCGGCCATGCCCGCTTCGTCCCGCTCCGCTACCAGGTACCCGGTGGTGCCGTGAATTACTGCCTCCATAATCCCCCCATGCCGGGTACTCACTACCGGCAACCCGGAGGCGCTTCCCTCCATGATGCCCACAGGGGTCCCTTCCATATCGCCGTTCGAGGCCGTTACGGAATGCTGGACAAAAACCAGGGAATCCCGCATCAAATCGGCCACTTGCTGGTGCTGCAGCGCCCCGGTAAATTGTACGGCATGGGCAATGCCCAATTCGGCTACAAGTGCTTCGCATTTCACAAACAGCTCCGACTTACCCCCAACCATGGTTAAGGTGGCATTGGGGAACTTCTGCAACACCCTGTGAAAGGCCCTGATGGTGTGCTGCGGGCCTTTTTTTTCGGTAAACCGGCCCACGGCAAGAATCTTCAGTTCCTCCGGCACTTCGGGGTTGGGGCTAAATTTGGCCGTATTCACCCCATTGGGGATCACCTGGATTTTATCAGGGTCGGCCCCCTGGGCTACCAGCTTCTCTTTGAGCGCCGCTGAAAAGGATATCATAGCTGCCGAATACGCAAAAAGGGTTTGATAGGCCTTCCGGTAGGCTTGAAGGAGCTTTACATCGGTAGCATCGTGCCCGAGAAATACCGGGATCAAAGGGATGTTCAGCTTTTTGCACACCGGTACCATATGGGCGGCTGAAATCCCGAAGTTGGAAATGACCACCTCAATGCGGTTGTTTCTCAAGTAGCGCTCCACCCCGTAATTGCTGAAGTAATTATTCCGGCCCAAAAGCGGCTTAAGCACCTTGTGCAGCAACCAAAAGGGCCGCGGGCTCAGCAGGGTGTTGTCTTCCTTCCGTTCGGGATACCGGCTGCTGTGGATGGAATATACTTTGGCGAATTCTGAGAGGACTGCTATTTGGTCGCGGATGAACGTTTCTGAATAGGCCTGCTTTTGGCTTCGCGTAACGCAGATGCGAATCGGATCCGTATTATTTTTCATTGGGATAAAATCGAACGCTGGAGTTTCTTGGAATGTCTGAAATTGGAAGTTAATCAATATTTGGTTAAGCCGGGGTACCGGCCGGGTGCCGGGGCGGCCCTTCCTGGGTGATAACCGATTGGAAGTTGCAGGGAAAAAGCGTTGTGGGTATAAAAATGCCCACCTCCCCTGCGCCAGCAAGATAGGAGCCAGTCCTGCAAAATCCCATCAGGTAATTCCTTTCCGCTATTCCAGTTCTTCCAGCTCGTGCCGCAGCTTCCTGGATAGGGAAGCCACAATGAGCTCGTATGAATGGTCAACCAGCTCCCGCACCAGGCCCGGCGGCAGCTGTTCGGGCAAAATAGTGTTCCAGTGGCTCTTGTTCATGTGGTAGCCAGGAAGGATGCGGCCCTCCCACTCCTCACGGAGTTCGGGGATGCGCTCGGGGTCGGCCTTCAGGTTGGCCTCAAGGGGGTGGCTGTCGAGGCTGACCAGGGCGAACATTTTACCCATCACCTTAAAGACAAGCACTCCCGGCCCGAAAGGCAGGCCTTCGGTAACGCCCTTTTTGACCAGGCAGTAGTCGCGGAATACCTCGAGGTCCACGGCAGTACTATTTATTGGCCCGATTCGATTCCCATGGAATCGTAAACGATCACCTTTTTCCAGAGGTGCTGCGATTCCGCGATAAAATCGAGGTGGGGCTGTTCTTTCTGGTAGGCCGCCTGCGCCTCTGCCGACTCAAAGGTCAGGATCAGGGAAAAGGTAAACGAGCCGTCCACGACATCGCGGGTAGCCGCCGGCGGGGCGCCGATGAATTTGGTCTTGGCGTAGGCCGAACGGGAGAGGAAGTTGCTCAGTGAAGCCACGAAGGCCTTTCGGTCGGCCTGGCTGTCGGGGTTGTGCAGCCAGAAGTACACCACGTGGGTAAAGGTCGGGTCGAAGTTTTTCATTTCGGCAGTTGTTTGAGCGCCGGCCCGAAGCGGCAGCAGGGCCAAGGCGGCAATAGCAATAAAAATAACGGATTTCAATTTCATGGTTCGGGATGTTAGTGCAGTTGTCTGGGTTTATTTCAGTTTCTGTCGCTGGTCTTCCAAAAAACGAGCTTCCTGGGGATCGAGCTTCAATGCTTCGTAGTCGAGCTTCCAGCCGATGGTCTCCACGATCTTCTCCATGAGCAGTATGGCCTCAAGGGCTTCATGCCGGGCCGTTTCCATCAGGCCGCTCTGGGGGATCTTCTCCCTGATGTGGGCCTTGGCCTCTTTGTTCAGGGTGGTCAGGTCATCGGGGGTAAAGGCATTGAAAAGGTCGTTGCGGATGTCGTAGAATTCCAGCTCGGGTTCGATAGACAAGATTTCGGGCTGGGGGAAATCCCTGAGGTACACCGTGCGCCGGGCAGTATCGGCCGAAACCTTCAGTTTTTTGAAATCGTAGCCGATATGGGCTTTGGCGTTTACCACGATCAGGGCCTTCTTCTTGCTGCTGAACAGGTTCCCGAAATGCCCGCGGGTATTCTCGTACCGGTAGATCTCGGCAAAATCGCCCTCCACGGAAATGAGCTTGCACACCGCCCTGATCTTCTCGAGCAACACGGTAGACTGGTGGCTGGTGAGGTCTTTCCGCTTTTTGCGGTTAAAGAGGCTGTACATGCCGTACATGAGCAGCGCCCCAAGAAATAGGCCTATGAACAATTCAAGCATGTGGTTCCTGTTTGGGCCCAATAGTGCCCATATGCGTAAAGATAAAACCCTTTTCGTATTTGAGGCCGTACCCGAACATGCGGTCCATGGCCGTATGGCTGAAGAGGAGTATTCCGGCGGCCTCCCAGAGCGACTCGCCCATATAGAGGCCCAGCAGCCCTATAGCAAAACCAAGTCCCCGGTGGTGGAACAGGTTGTACATCCAGGCCCCGGCTTTGGGCCCGGCCAGGTACCCCACCATGCCGATGTCGGGCAGCAGGATCAGGGCCGGGAACCACCACCACGCATAAGGCAGCAGGGTAAACAGGTATATCCCGCCCGCAAAAAGCAGGCCTTCTTCCAGGCGCAACAGGTTTTTCATAAGGGCTTCAATTCAAATAAAACCGGCCGGCTCGGGCAGGCGTCGTTCTCCAGGGCCGCCATCTGCAGGTTGAGCAGGTAAAGCCCGTCTTCAGCCGCATCGGGGACGGCGAGTAGCTCAGTAATCGTGGCGCCGTGGCGCGGGTTGTCGGGCAACCCCCAGAAGGCCTTGTGGGCGGCAAGCGCCCCTCCGTCGTGCTCCGGGTCTACCGAGGGCAGGTCTAAAAGCAGATGGCGAACGCCCTGGCCGGCAAGCCAGGCGGCGGCTTCTGCCTGCAAATAGGGAGGATTGGTGCCCGACCAGGCCTGGGTGCCCAGTCCCTTCCCGGAAAGATGGGTTCGCAAAACCACAGCTTCCTCCTGCAGGTTGGGCAGTGCCTTGCGGAGCTGTTCAGCCCCAATGGCATGCCCACCTTTCACAGCCCCGGGTATCAGGGTTACCAGCCGGGCCGGCATCAGGGGCGGGGGCGGGGTCAGGTTCACGGAATATACCTCCGCGGTAATGTGCCCCATACATTCGGTATGGGTGCCGTGGGCATGCGGATTAAAGGCGATGTTGTTAAAATTTACAGAGGCCCCGGCAGCGACACTCCCGGTAAAGTCGCCCTCCCGGTGGGGGGTAATGCGGGCGGGCCCCAGCCCCCAGGCTGTGGTGCCCGCTGCCGACACGGGCACCGAGCAATCGATGGGTTTGCCCAGGTCGGCCTGGTAGTTCTTCGCATCAAGGGTAATCTGTATGGTCATACGGCAGCCCGGGATTTTACTTCAAAGTAATCATAAATAGGTCGCTGGCGATTCCATCAGCCAGAAATTTCCCTTTTCGGGTGAGCAGGAGCCGGTCTGCATCCAGGTAGAGCCGTTGCTCTGCCAGGTGGGGTTCGGCCAGTTTCAGGAGGTATGCCTCGAACCGATCCCCAAATTCCTGCCGAATGCTCCCGAGGGAAACGCCCCACTCGGTGCGCAGGCCGGTCATGACGGCTTCGTTATACCGGTCTTGCTGGCTCAGGGCCTCGATCTCAAAATAGGGTTCCCCGGCTTCCAGGGCCTTGATGTATTTCAGGTTGTGGGCCACGTTCCAGCGCCGGTTGCGCCCGTCGTACGAATGGGCCGAGGGGCCGATGCCCAGGTAGGGCTTCCCCAGCCAGTAGGCGGTGTTGTTGCGGGAATAATAGCCCGGCTTGCCGAAGTTGGATATCTCGTAATGCGCATAGCCGGCCCCTTCCAGGGTAGACACCAGGTGCCTGAAATCGGCTTCCGTACGGTCTTCGTCCGTGTCGGCCGACAGGCCCCGGTCTATCTGCGACTGCAGGGCAGTGGCCGGTTCTACGGTAAGGGCATAGGCCGAGATGTGGGGCGGGTCAAAACCCAGGGCAGTCTGCAGGGTTTGCCGCCAGGTTTCCGGCCCGCTTCCCGGGATGCCGTAAATGAGGTCGATGGAATAATTGTCGAAATGACGACTTGCGGCCTCCAGGCACCTCAGGGCCTCCCCGGCTGTGTGGGCCCGGTTCATCCAGCGGAGCTCCTCGGCCACAAAACTCTGAATACCGATACTCAGCCGGTTCACCGGCCCGGCGGCCAGCTCCCCGATACGCTCAGGGCTCAGGTCGTCCGGGTTGGCTTCGAGGGTAATTTCGGCATTGGGGCTCAGGTTGAATTCCCGGGCGATTTGTTGCAGGAAGGCCTCGATTTCCCCCCGACTGAGCAGGGAAGGCGTCCCTCCGCCAAAATATACGGTTTCGACAGGCCTGCCCCCCATTTCTTCCCGCCGCTGGTACAGTTCCCCGTGCATGGCCTGCAAGAGGGCATCTTTGTGCTTCAGGGTGGTGGAAAAGTGGAAGTCGCAGTAGTGGCAGGCCTGCCGGCAAAAGGGGATATGGAGGTAGATGCCGCTCATGGTTGAGATTGGTAGGGGGCCTGTGCCTCCTAAAACTACGCGAAGTTACAAAATCGGGAGGCTGCCGGGACGATGCAGGCGCCGGGATTATCTTGTTCCCCGGGTGGGTGGGGGTCGCCCATGACTTTATCCGCTAAACAACCCGCTGTATGGAATTTGGAATTTCCCTACCGGGTCCGGTCAGCGTTCTGCTTCACAAAAGCTTCCCACCCCGTATACGCCTTGCCCACCGTAGGGGTGCCCTGGTTGTAGAAATGGCAGACCGCGGCGGCCAGCCCGTCGGTGCTGTCAAGGTTCTTGGGCAGGGTTTTGAGGCCCAGCAGGGTTTGCAGCATGCCCGCCACCTGTTCCTTGCTGGCGTTGCCGTTGCCGGTAATGGCCATCTTGATCTTTTTGGGGAGGTATTCCGTAATGGGGACCTGGCGCGAAAGGGCCGCTGCCATGGCCACCCCCTGGGCGCGCCCCAGCTTGAGCATCGACTGCACGTTCTTTCCGTAGAAGGGCGCTTCAATGGCCACCTCGTCGGGGTGGTAGGTGTCTATCAGCTCCACCGTCCGGTCGAAGATCAGTTTCAGCTTGGTATAGGGGTCTTCGTATTTGCTCAGCAGCAGTTCGTTCATCTGCACGAAGTGCATCTGCTTCCCTTCCACGCGAATGATGCCGAACCCCATGATGGTGGTGCCCGGGTCAATCCCCAGAATGATTTTTTCCACGGGTTTATTCATCGGTCTTCAACACTAAGGGGATCCGGAATTGGGCCGCCACGGGGATGCCTCGTTTCAGGGCAGGCTCCAGGCGGGGCAGGCTCCGCAGGCTGCGGGCCACTATGTTTTCGAATTCGGGGTTCTCGGCTGCCAGGGCCTGGTTTTCCCCGATCGACAAGACCGAAATCCCCCCCTTGTTGTCTACCAGGAAGTCGATGTGCAAGGTATCGTGCAGGGCGGTTTCTGAGCGGAATTTAAAATCTTGCAGGGCCATGGACAGGTGCAGGGTCAGGGTATTCTGGAAGCACTCCTGCTGGCCCAAGCGCGAAGCCGTCTCGTCGCAGGCGCCGAAGAGCGGGAACTGATCGAGCTGATTCCAGTCGATGGTCTGCATCTCGGCATCTACCAGTTTTTGGGTACGCTCCTGGCGCGAGGGGAACCACTCGCAGGAGACCAGCCCCAACGAAAGCAAAGTAAGCCCGCATACCGCCCAACATTTCATAGCGTCTTCGAATCGGTGGGAAATTACGAATTTTTTGGAGGAACCTGTTCGACTTATCTCCGTTGCGATCGGGAGGCTGCAAACGGGTATGGTCCCCGGTCAGGGATTACCCTATCTTTGTAACACGCATCCCTGCTTTTCGACTCATACCCAAATGGACATCACCCTCTTACTCCTAGGCCTGGTCTGTATGCTGATCGGCATCCTGGGCAGCTTTTTGCCCGTGCTTCCCGGCCCTCCGGTGAGCTGGGTGGGCCTGCTGCTTTTGCAGCTAACCTCGGCCGTGCCTGACCAGTGGTGGTTTTTGGGGATTACGGCGGTAATTGCGCTGGTAGTGGTAGCCCTGGATTACTGGATCCCCGCCCTGGGCACTAAAAAGTTCGGGGGCAGCCGGGCCGGGATGGTCGGCACCACCCTGGGCCTGGTGGTAGCCCTGGTATTCCCGGTGCTGGGCCTGGCCGGGATTATTATCTGGCCTTTTCTCGGCGCCCTGGTGGGTGAGCTGGCGAACAAGGCCGACCACAAACAGGCGCTGAAGGCGGCCTTCGGCTCCTTTGTGGGCTTTTTGACCGGCACCTTCCTCAAATTTGTGGTAACTATGGTGTACCTGGGCTTTTTTCTTTCCGACGCCTGGGAATATCGGGAGGCATTCTTTCCCTGGTTCTATTGAGGCGCCTTACACCCAGGTGGTCTTATCCGAGACCGGACCGCGGGTCGATTCAGGCGACTCCTGGTCGTAATACCCCATAAAGAAAAAGCCGAGGCAACGTTCCCCGGGCCGGAGGTTGAAGAATTCGCCCATGTACTTGATCAAGCCGGGCGAGCTCCAGTACGACCCTATGCCCAGTTCGGTACAGGCAAGCCACATATTCTGAACGGCCATGGCCACGGCAGCCAGCTCTTCCCATTCTGGCAAGCCATCCTGGGGGTCGCGCTGCATGCAAATGGCGATTACCGCCCCCGACTTTACCGGGTTATTGTACAATTTTTTCGCCTTGAACTGCTGGGGTTTGGCCTCGGTTTCCAGGTATTTGTCCCGTAAAAAAGCGCCCAGTTTCTCCCGGCTATCGGCCCTGTGGAGCACCTTAAACCGCCAGGGTTCGGTTTTTTTATGGGTCGGGGCCCAGTTAGCGGCATCAAGCAACCTTTCCAATGTTTCGCGCGAAATGGGGCGGTCGTTATACTGGTCTGGAAAAACAGATCGGCGGCGGCGGATAAGGTCTTCTATCATGACGTGAATTTTGGCTAAAAGTACGACTTAAAGCCCTTACGAGCCAGGGCGTAGACGTTCGATGCAATGGTCCAGGGCCCGGTTTTGGTGCTCCCTCTTCCACACGGCCGTAAGCACGGCCCGCTGCCTGATCTGGCCCAGGTCGATAAAGCGCACCCCCAGTTGGAACCCATGCTGCAGGGAGGTGGGGACAATGGCCACCCCCAGGCCGGCCTCCACCAATTTGAAGATGGTATGGGCGTGGACTGATTTGTGGGAAATGCGCGGGTGGAAGCCGGCATCTTCACAGATGCTGAGCACGGTGCGGTAATAGTCGGGGCTGTATTCGGGGCTGAACAGGATAAAGGCCTCTTTGGCCAGCTGGGCCACCGACTTGAAATGCGATGCATGCAGGGGGTGCCCTTCGGGGACTACCAGGGAAAAGGTTTCCCGAACCACCGCGCAGCAGTCGAGCTCCGGGGGCAGGTCGGTGAGGCGTACGAACCCCAGGTCGAGGCTTTCTTCCATCAGCGCCCGTACCTGTTCCTGGTTCGAGCGCTCTTCCAGGCTGGTGTGCAACTCCGGATGGGCCTCTTTCAGGCCAAGCAGCAAGTCAGGGATCACGGCCTGCATGGCCGACCCCAAAAAGCCGATCCTGATTTCCCCGGCCCTGCCGGCACCGATTCGGCGGGTTTGCTCGCAGGTGCTGGCCAGGCGGTTGAGCTGGGGCACCAATTGCTCCTTCAGGTAGCGCCCTGCGGCCGTAAGGGCAACCGAGCGACGGTCGCGCTCCAAAAGCCGGGTGCCCAGGTAAAACTCCAGCTGGGCAATCTGCCGGCTCAGGCCGGGTTGGGAAATATGGAGCTCCTGGGCTGCTTTATGGAAGTTCAGGTGCTCCGCCACGGCCCTGAAATAGCGCAGGTGCCGCAATTCGATTTGATTACTCATAGTTATCAATTACTGTCATTATCGCATCATACCTTATCAAACTTAATCCGTACTTTTAACATATACAACAACGAATTGAGTATGGCAGACCAACAAGCCGCCTTCTACTATGGCGAGTCGCATCTCACCTCCGGAAAAGCCCTGGCCCTGGCCCGGGGTGGCCTTACCGGTACGCTGAGCCCCGAAACCCGGAAGCGGGTGCGGACCAGCCAGCAGATCGTGGAACGAATTGCCACCGGGGGAGCCCCGGTTTACGGCATCAACACGGGATTTGGGCCCCTGTGTACCACCCGCATCTCGGCCTCGGAAACCAGCCGCCTGCAGGTAAACATCCTGAAAAGCCACAGCGTGGGGGTGGGCCCTGCGGTAGACCCGGAAATCGCCCGCCTCATGCTAATACTGAAACTGCACGCCCTGGCCCAAGGGCATTCAGGCATTCGGGAAGCGACCCTCGACCGCATCCTTTGGATGCTGCAACAAGATGCCATCCCGCAGGTGCCTTCCCAGGGTTCGGTAGGGGCCTCAGGCGACCTGGCCCCCCTGGCCCACCTCTTCCTCCCCCTGATCGGGTTGGGGCAGGTGCACTATAGAGGGGCCCTGCTCCCTACCTCCGAACTGTTGGCCGAACATGGCCTGGCCCCGCTTGAATTGGGTCCCAAAGAAGGACTGGCCCTGATCAATGGCACCCAGTTTATCGCCGCCCACGCGGTGAAAGTGGTTGAAAAAATGCACGGCTGCCTTTCCCAGGCCGATATTGTGGGGGCCATGATGATCGAAGGCCTGCAAGGGTCGGTGAAACCTTTCCACGAAGCCCTCCATGCCCTGCGGCCCTACAAGGGGAATTCCCATGTGGCCGAGCGGGTGCGCAAACTGCTAAAGGGCTCTGAAATTCTGGAAGACCACATCGATTGCGACCGGGTGCAGGACCCCTATTCCCTGCGGTGCATCCCCCAGGTACACGGGGCCTCGCGCACGGCCTGGCTGCACCTGAAGGAACTCCTTGAAGTCGAGTTGAATGCCGTAACCGATAACCCGGTAATCATTGACGAAGAGCTCTCCATCAGCGGGGGCAACTTCCACGGGCAGCCCCTGGCCATGGCCCTCGATTACGCCTGCCTGGCTGCCTCCGAAATCGGGAACATTTCCGACCGCCGCATTTACCTGGCCCTGGAAGGCAACAGCACCGGCCTGCCCAAACTCCTGATGAAAGACACCGGCCTGAATTCGGGCTATATGATGCTGCAGTACACCTCGGCGGCCCTGGCCAGCGAGAACAAAAGCCTGTGCTTTCCGGCCAGCGCCGACAGCATCCCCACCTCCATGGGGCAGGAAGACCATGTGAGCATGGGGTCTATCTCGGGCCGCAAGGCGTTGCAGGTAATCGAGAACACAGAGAAGATCCTGGCCATTGAACTACTCACCGCAGCCCAGGCCTTTGAGTACCGCAAGCCCCTGAAATCGGGCTGGTTCCTGGAAAAAGCCCATGAACTGGTTCGCAGCCGTGTCAGCTTCGCCGAAGAAGACCGCGTTTTTGCCGACGACATCCAGGCCGGCCTCGAACTGATCCGCTCCGGGGCCCTGATCCGCCTGCTCGATTCGGTCTCCAGAAAGAAGGCCCTCTCCCTGAAAACCCCACACGATGCCTTGTTTGAAAACTATTGACAGCCATGCCTGAACCTGCAAACACCCCCTACCTGCTCCTGGGCCCCTTTACTCAAGTGCTGCCCATGAACGGGTTCGCCCTGAAAGGCCCCCTGCGCGATGCCGGGATGCCGGTAATCGCCCACGGGGGGCTGTTGCTCCGCGGCACAAAAATAGTGGCTGCCGGGCCCTTTGATACGCTCGAGAAAAAGGCGCAGGAGTTGGGGGCCGACCATTACCGGCCCGATGGAGACGCCGTCTGTTTGCCCGGCCTGATCGATTCCCATACCCACAGCTGCTTCGCCGGGAGCCGGGCCCGCGACTATGCCCTGCGCAACAGCGGCAGCACCTATCTGGAGATTGCCGAGGCGGGCGGGGGTATCTGGGATACGGTCACCCAAACACGGAAGGCCGACCCCACCACCCTCGAACGCCTGCTACGGGAGCGTTGCAAGCGCTTCACGGCCGACGGGGTTACCACCCTGGAGGTGAAAAGCGGCTACGGGCTGTCGGTGGAAGCCGAATTGAAAATGCTGCGGGTAATCCGCTCGGCCGCTACACGCGTTGCCCAGGACCTGGTGCCCACCTGCCTGGCCGCCCACATGGTGCCCCGCGACTTCGAAGGCAGTGCCGAGGCGTATCTGAAACACATCGTGAAAGAACTGTTGCCGGTGGTGCGCACCGAAGGCCTGGCCACCCGGGTCGACGCCTTTGTAGAGCGCAGCGCCTTTAGCCCGCAGCAGATCGGGCCCTTTTTTGAGGCAGCCCGCAAGATGGGCTTCGACATAACCGTGCATGCCGATCAGTTTACCACCGGGGGCAGCGCCGCGGCCATCGCCAGCGGGGCCCTCAGCGCCGACCACCTGGAGGCCAGCGGCCCTGATGAAGTCGCAGCCCTTGCCGGCAGTTCGGTGGTGGCCACGGCCCTCCCCGGCGCCAGCCTGGGCCTGGGGTGCGGCTATACCCCGGCCCGTGCCCTGCTCGACGCCGGCGCCTGCCTGGCCATCGCCAGCGATTTCAACCCGGGCTCGGCCCCCATGGGCGACCTGCTGGCCCAGGCAGCGATCCTGGGGGCGGCAGAAAAACTTTCAAATGCCGAAGTGCTGGCAGGCATCACCTACCGGGCCGCGGCAGCCCTGGGCCTCAGCGACCGGGGCCGCCTCGAAGCCGGACAGATAGCCGACCTGGCGGTGTTCCACACCGACCATTACAACGAAATCCTGTACCATCAGGGCCGCCTCAAACCTGTTTCCGTCTGGAAAAACGGGCGCTGCGTGCTGGACCTCTCGAAAACAACGTTATGAAAGCAACTGAAACCCTTCCCGCCTTTCAGGCTGCCATTGGCCAGGGCATCCCCGCGGAACTGCCACCCCCCGGGCAGCGAGACCCGGAAGTGTCGCACGCCCCCAGGCGCAAAGACATTCTCAGTACAGAGGAAAAAAAACTCGCCCTGCGAAATGCGCTGCGCTATTTCCCGGCCCGTTGGCACGGCGAACTGGCCCCTGAGTTCCTGAAGGAGCTCAACGACTACGGGCGCATTTATATGTACCGCTTCAAGCCGGCCTACGCCATGTACGCCCGCCCCATTGACGAGTACCCGGCACGCACGCGCGATGCTGCTGCCATCATGCTCATGATCCAGAACAACCTCGACCCCCGGGTGGCACAGCACCCAGACGAGCTTATCACCTACGGGGGCAACGGGGCGGTTTTCCAGAACTGGGCGCAGTACCTGCTCGCCATGCAATACCTCTCCCAGATGAGCAACACCCAAACCCTGCACATGTATTCGGGCCACCCCATGGGGCTTTTCCCGTCTTCACCTGCGGCGCCCCGGGTGGTGGTCACCAACGGGATGATGATCCCGAATTACTCCAAACCCGACGACTGGGAGCGGTTCAACGCCCTGGGGGTGACCCAGTACGGGCAGATGACCGCCGGTTCTTACATGTACATCGGGCCCCAGGGCATCGTGCACGGCACCACCATAACGGTGCTCAATGCCTTCCGCCGGGTGCTGCCCAAGGCGCGTGATTTCAGTGGGCAAATCTTCCTGACCTCGGGCCTTGGGGGCATGAGCGGGGCCCAGCCCAAGGCCGGCAACATCGCCGGATGCATCACGATTTGCGCCGAGGTGAACCCGGCTGCCGCCCACAAGCGCCACGAACAGGGCTGGGTAGACGAGCTCTTTTACGACCTGGATGCCCTGGTGGTGAGAACCCGCAAGGCCGTGGCCGGTAAAGAGGTGGTTTCCCTGGCCTACCTGGGCAATGTGGTGGACCTCTGGGAACGCTTTGCCGACGAAGGCTTGTACGCCGTGTTGGGGAGCGACCAGACCTCCCTGCACAACCCCTGGGCCGGGGGGTATTACCCGGCCGGGCTCAGTTTTGAGCAGGCCAACGCGCTTATGGCATCCGACCCGGAGGCCTTCCGCGAAAAAGTACAGGAATCCCTACGGCGGCAGGTGGCTGCCATTAACCGGCACACCCAAAACGGCACCTATTTCTTCGATTACGGGAATGCCTTCCTGCTTGAAGCCTCCCGGGCCGGGGCCGACATTCTGGGCCCCGACGGCTCCGGTTTCCGCTACCCTTCCTATGTACAAGACATCCTGGGGCCGCTTTGCTTCGACTACGGTTTCGGGCCGTTTCGCTGGGTTTGCACCTCAGGCGACCCGGCAGACCTCCGCACCACCGACCGCATTGCCCGGGAGGTGCTGGAGGCCCAGTTGGCAAAGGCCCCTGAATCGATCCACGGGCAGCTGGCCGACAACATCCGCTGGATTTCCCAGGCTGAGGAAAATGCCCTGGTAGTGGGTTCGCAGGCCCGCATCCTCTACGCCGACGCCGAGGGGCGCATCGCCATTGCAGACGCCTTTAACCAGGCCATTGCCCGTGGGGAACTAAAGGCCCCCGTGGTCCTGGGGCGCGACCACCACGACGTGAGCGGCACCGACAGCCCCTACCGGGAAACCAGCAATATTTACGACGGCAGCCAGTTTACCGCCGATATGGCCATCC
Organism: Robiginitalea sp.; assembly: GCA_050289825.1. Taxonomy (GTDB): domain Bacteria; phylum Bacteroidota; class Bacteroidia; order Flavobacteriales; family Flavobacteriaceae; genus Robiginitalea. The sequence goes on along the minus strand of JBNKGM010000009.1, from coordinate 12,673 downwards.
ACAACGTAATCGGCGACAGCTTCAGGGGAGCCAGCTGGGTCTCCATCCACAATGGCGGGGGCGTGGGCTGGGGCGAAGTGATCAACGGCGGGTTCGGCCTGGTACTAGATGGGTCGGACGAAGCTGCAAGCCGCCTGCGCAACATGCTCTTCTATGACGTAAACAACGGGATTGCCCGCCGCAGTTGGGCCCGGAACCCCGGGGCCCGGGAGGCCCTTCAACGGGAGATGAAACGCACGCCCGGTTTGCAGGTAACCCTGCCCGAAGGTGTTGCCGACCCCATTCTCGACACCTTATTCAAACCCTGATTATGGAATCACGCTACCGCCCCCCGAAATCAGACCCCTGGCAGGGTCGTCGCTCCGACGACGCCTCGTACCTGCATGAAAATATTGCCCTGCTGAACCTCTCCGGGCCCGACGGTGAGCATCCGCCCCACCGGCAGCCCGCCTTGCTGGGGTATGCCTGCGATGCCGGGGTGGCCCGCAACCTGGGGCGACCGGGAGCCGCAGATGGGCCCGCGTCCCTGCGCAAGGCCCTGGCAAAAATGCCCTGGCCGGATACGGGCCCGGGACAGCTCTGGGACGCGGGGGATGTAGTCTGTGCCGACGATAAACTGGAAACCACCCAGGCCCTGTTGGCCCTGCAGGTAGAACGCCTGCTAGACCGGGGGTATTTCCCGATCGTCCTGGGGGGCGGGCACGACATGGCTTATGGACATTATTCCGGAATACGGAAGCACTTGAAGGAAGGACAGCTGCTGGGCATCGTCAATTTTGACGCCCATTTCGATCTGCGCCGCCCCGAACCGGCCCCGCACTCGGGCAGCCCGTTTTACCAGATCGCCCGCGATTGCCGCGACCAGGGCGCGGAATTCCGGTATGCCTGCCTCGGGCTCCGGCGCGATGCCAACCCCAGGGAGCTCTGGGAGCGGGCAACGGCCTGGCATGTACTGCAGGTAGAGCGGCCCGAACTCGAAGAGCGAAACCACGAAGCCGCCCTTGACAAATTGCGGGACTTTCTCAAGCCCCTCGATGCCGTATACCTGACCATCGACCTCGACGGCTTTGCCTCGGCCTTTGCCCCGGGGGTGAGCGCCCCTTCCCCCATGGGGTATACGCCTACGGAGCTGATGCCTTTTCTGGAAGCGGTACTCGAATCTGGAAAACTGGTGGCAGCCGATATTGCCGAACTCAACCCGGCCTTTGACCGGGACGGGCAAACGGCAGTGCTCGGGGCGGCATTACTGCATAAAATGATCTCATCCCCCGGCCTATTCTAGCCAGGAGCGATAGTATTTACCGTCGTCCAGATCCAGGGCAGCCTGAGTGAGCATGAGGGGCTTAAAGGTGTCGACCATGACCGCCAGCTCGGCCGTGCCGGCCTTGCCAATGCTGGCCTCGTAGGTACCTGGGTGCGGCCCGTGCGGGATGCCCGCAGGGTGGAGGGAAATATATCCTTTGTCGATCCCCTTCCGGCTCATAAAGTCGCCGTCTACATAGTAAAGCACCTCATCCGAGTCAATGTTGGAGTGGTTGTAAGGGGCCGGGATGGCCTCGGGGTGGTAGTCGTACAGACGGGGCACGAAAGAGCAGACCACAAAGGCGCTGGTTTCAAAGGTTTGATGCACGGGCGGCGGCTGGTGTACCCGCCCGGTAATGGGCTCGAAATCGTGGATGGAGAAACCATAGGGGTAGTTGTAGCCGTCCCACCCCACCACGTCGAAGGGGTGACTGGCATAAACCAGGTGGTGCAGCTGCCCCTGTTTTTTTACCTTGATCAAAAAATCGCCCTTTTCGTCGAAGGTCTGCAGGTTGCGCGGCAGTTTGAAATCCCGTTCGCAAAAAGGGGAATGCTCCAGGTGCTGCCCGAACCAGTTCCGGTACCGTTTGGGGGTATAGATCGGGTGGTAAGATTCCACAATCAGGAGGCGGTTGTCGGGGCCGTCAAAATGGATCTGGTAGATCATCCCCCGGGGAATAAGCAGGTAATCGCCGTATTCAAAGGGGATTTCCCCCAAAAAGGTCTTGAGCGTCCCGGAGCCCTGGTGCACAAACAGCAGCTCATCGGCATCCGCGTTCTTATAGAAATAGCCCGTCTGTGACTCGCTCGGCGCCGCCAGCCCCACATGCACGTCGGAGTTGAACAGCACCACCTTACGGCTTTCCAGGTAGTCTTTCCCGGGGGGCAGCTCGAGGCCCTTGAGCAGGCGAGAATGGATGTTGTGCTGCACGGCCGCCCGGGGGGCGTAGTCGAGGCTCTTTCCCACCTCCTTTACCATAGTGGGCCGGTGCAGGTGGTACAGCAGGGAAGACATGCCGTCAAAACCGATGGTGCCGAAAAGCTGTTCGTAGTGCAGGCTGCCGTCGGCCTTGCGGAAGATGGTATGCCGTTTATGGGGTATCTCCCCCAGTTTATGGTATAAGGGCATGTTGCGTCTGGATTTGTTTTGCTCCCTAAAAATACGACAATTTCAAGGGTTGGAAAAGTAACTTCTTGGCAAGGGCAGATGGCGGGTGGGTTGAATTTTATTCGCTCCAGGTTTTAGGTTGCGTGCGATCCGCCTTTCAGGCCTGGAGCACGTCTTATAACTGCCAGGCAATGGGCATTTTTTAATTGCTTTTTTATAATGAAGCAATTAAGTGCCGGCATTTCATAACTTTAGATCGGAGTACCTGTATATAAAGACACATATTGATGCCTGATTTGTTTCAAATCCTAACCCTGCTGGTACTCTTCCAGCTTTCTTTTATCAGTTTCTTCCTTTTCTTTTCAAAAAAAGGCAGAAGACTAAGTAATTTCTTATTGGCATTTTTCTTTTTGAGCCTGGGTTCTGGCCTGCTGGACTATTATTTGCTCATGTCAGGATATTTTGAAATCAATACCCAGTATGCGCTTTTTCTAAACAGCCTAGTCATTCTACATGTACCGCTCCTATTGCTGTATACCCAGTCTTTAACCACTGAAAAATTCCATCTGAAGCCTGTTCATTTGTTGCATGCCATCCCCTTTTTGATTGCACTGTATCTTTTGTTTGTATTCTACTACAACCAAAGCCCGCAGATGCAGAAAGGAGTTTTGGAAGATGTTAAAGAAGGCAAAGACCTCAGCACCATACTGATCTCTGCTTTCGGTTTTTTATATGAACTTTCATACCTGCTGGCCATAAGGGTCAAGATCCGAAACTACCGGGATACGATTGTACAGCAGTTTTCCAACCTGGATAAGATCAACCTGAGCTGGTTAAACTACCTTGTAAACGTGTTTATCATTTCCGTTTTGGCAAGTACCCTGGCCAATATACTCAGGCATAGCCAGTTGATTCGCCTGGATCAGGGCGCTATTATCCTGGGACTGGTTGGCTTGCTTTTCTTTATCAGCAGTGTGTTGCTGAAAGGGCTGCACCAGAATGAAATTTTTCTGGGTGCACAGCGCATTTCGCACAACAATGTCCCCTCAACCGAAGAAAACAAATCGCTGTTAAATGAATTGAATATCCATATTACAAAGAACAAACCCTTCCTCGATCCTGAACTCACACTCAATGATTTGGCATCACAGCTAAAAGTATCAGCGCGTCAGCTCTCTACGCTGATAAATGCAGAGTTGGGAAAGTCATTCTTTGATCTGATCAATAACTATCGAATAGAAGAGGCCAAAAAGATTTTAAGGGAATCCAGCGACCCTAAACTTACAGTCCTTGAGGTAATGTACCAGGTAGGCTTCAATTCAAAGTCCAGTTTTAATACCGCCTTCAAGAAATACACAGGCAGTACCCCTTCAGCCTACAGATCCCAGCTTTCCTGATCATTTCCTGCGTTCGACTTTCAACACCGAATGTCGAACCCATTTAATGCGTACGACTTTATGAAGTCAGTCGACTTTGGCGTTCGCACCCCTTTCCTTTGTTGGAAAATCGTCGCGTCATGAAAACTCTGAATCGCTATTTATCCAATCCTTACCTGGCCTTTGTACTGGGCAATCTTTTTATGATCCTCGGTTCCGCCAAGTGGACCGTATTTGTTGGACCGTGGCTTGGTCTTCCATTGATACTTTACTTTATGCGCAGGGTTAAAATCTGGAAAGCCATAGTCATTGGTTTTCTGGGTTTGTTTGCGTCGGGCTTTATCGGGGTCTATGAGGTATTCCCCGCCCCTCTCCCTGTTCTTATAATTATCCTTCTGATACTTACTTTCAAATCGATTCTGCCGTATCTGGTTGACAGATTCAGCAACGCCCGGGAAAGAGGTTTCTTTGGCACCCTGATTTTCCCGGCGGCCATTGTGGTCCTTGAATACCTGACCATGCTGGAAAGTGGCGATGTCTGGAAATCCATGGCCAACACCCAATACCAGTTTCTGGCAATACAACAGATCGCATCGGTTTTTGGAATCTGGGGTGTTTCCTTTCTAATTGCCTGGTCTGCGTCGCTTTTAAACTGGATGTCAGCACATCAGTGGACCTGGGCGCGGATAGGAACCGGTGCGATGTTCGCGGGCACAGTTTATGTTGCTGTTCTCACCTTTGGACTTATTAGGATGTCACAGCCCGATTACCTGATGGATGAAACTGTAAGGATTGGGGGCGTCACCCTGGACAATTCCAACATAATGGAAACCATGTATCATGATGAATTTGGGAAAACCATTTCGATTAGTCCGGAATCATCCCAGACATCGCCTGAGCTGCAAGAAGCAAACCGGGCAATGGTTCCCTTTATTGAAAATCCCTATGCCGAGAAGTTTAAAAATGTGCGAAGGGAAATGAACACGAACCTCAACGCTCTTTTTGACAGGACAGGGCGGCTGGCCGATCAGGGGGCAAAAATAATCGTATGGTCAGAAGCGATCGGTTTAACCTTAAGCCCTGAAGAGGATGCGGTCCTTGAAAGGGCAAGAAACATGGCCAAGAATAAAAACATATACCTCTTCATGTCGCTCGGGGTCATCAATCCGGGGCCTTTCAGTCCGGAACGCTTGTTACTGGTGAACAAGACGATTACACTTACCCCTCAAGGTGAAATTGCCAACGTTTATCTGAAAAGCAACCCGATCCCTTTTGCTGAGCAAGAGTATGGGTCAGACGATTTAATCCCTGTCATCGACAGCCCATACGGCAGGCTTTCACCTGTAATTTGCTATGATGCTGATTTTCCGGAATTTTTGAAGCAAACTGACAAAATCGGCACCGACATTCTGATAGTTCCATCCGGGGACTGGAAGGCAATAGACCCCTATCATGCCTATATGTCCAGACTCAGAGGGATTGAAAACGGTGTGTCAGTAGTCAGGCCGGTTTCGCGGGCTACTTCTATTGCTACAGACCCCTATGGAAATTTGCTGGGAAGCTCTGATTTCTTTAGTTCTGAAGATAAAACACTCCTAGTAGAGGTCCCCATGAAGGGCATAAACACCATCTACAATCGCATTGGGGATCTATTACCGTATGTGGCCCTTGTCTTTACCGGTTACATTTTACTGGAGATCCTATTGAGAATATTTAGAAGGAGAATATCAGATATTCCAAAGGCCGGCGTAATTGAAGTATAAAGAGTATCGCCAGCATGGTAAAGATTTATCGCTCCTAAAATCCAGCTATTTCAAATTGGCTGGATTTTGTTTGCTCATTAAAACCATGTCACACGGCTCTTCCCGGTAAAAGGAACACCTGGCGATCCAAGGCAACTACCGTGGGGGCGTTTCAAGTTGGCCGTCCTATGATTTGAAAGATGCGAATGCGGTAATTCCTCAAGAACTGAAAATCGGCTGCAATCCTTCTTATTGCTGTGAAGTTGCGGGGTGAGCGAATATCTTTTTCCCGGGGGCAAGGGGCACAGCCCCGGGGGAACGCGATTCATCAGACCGCCTTTCATCAGACATTGCCTGCCGGTCATAAAAAAAAGCCTCCCGTAATTGGAAAGCCTTTCATGGGATGCGGCACAACGTGCCGCCGACCCGATTCCCCTTGCGGGGAATACAACACAACATGGCAAAGATAGGAAAGCTTTTTCATTTTTCCATATCCAGAGGCCCAATTCGGGGGATTCCCCTTCTTGCCGCCGTCTATTGCCCGTAAATAGTAGGGTTATCGACCAACTGCACAGGGGGCCTTTGGATAAAAAACCGATATTCGGGATAAGTGGTTCCCACCCGTGTCATTGGTCGAGAACTCCCCTGATTTCAACGGATGACACCTCCCATGCATGGGCCCGGGCGTACCTTTATAGTATTCAACCCCGAGTCATGCGTACTGTGATAGCAACCCTGATGCTGGGAATGCTTTGCTGTTGGAGCGGCAAAGCAGGCCCCACCGCTTCGGAATCCCCGGAACCCATCCGAAAAAGGATCGTATGGTCCCATCCGAATGAAGCCCTGAGCCCTTTTGAAAGCGGTGTGGAATGGGTAATCCGGATGCAACATCCCAACGGCCTGGTCGAAAGCGCCTCCCAAACCAATTTCGTCTCCCTGTACGACAACGCCCTGGCCGCCCTCCTGTTCCTCCAAACCGGGCAGCCCGACAAAGCCCGGCAGATTTTTAACTTTTTCCAGGAGCGCCTCGAAACGGAATTTGAACAGACCGGGGGAGGTTTTTACCAGTTCCGAGATACCCTGGGCACCAACGCGTCTCGGGTATGGATGGGAGACAATGCCTGGTTGCTGATCGCCTTGAGGCATCACCGGCTTTCGTACGGTTCAGGTCAGTACGACGCCATGATCAGCCGGCTGGAAACCTGGCTGCGCAGCCTGCAGGACCCGGACGGAGGCCTGCGAGGAGGCAGGAACGAAGATGGCAGCCCGATCGCCAGGGTTACCGAAGGCATGATTACCGCATACGCAGCAGTTGCCGGTTTTGACGATTTCCACAGGCGGTTACTCGCCTACCTCCAACGGGAACGCTGGGATGCCAACGAATCCCTTCTGCTCACCGAACGTTCCGGGGGGCGGTACGACCATGCCCTCGACCTGCATACGCTTTCGGTCCTGATCTGGGGTGAGGCGGCTTCCCCCATGCTGGAAACGGCCAACCGGTTCTACACGGTACAGCGCCACAGCCTGACCCAGCAAGAGGTGGAGGGCTATTGTTTTGACACCGACCGGGACGTGATCTGGCTGGAAGGGAGTGCGCAAATGGCCCTGGCCCTGCAGGTGGCCGGGCGGGAAGGGCCCTACCGCAGGCTCCTCAAATCGCTGGAGCAATCGACTATCCCAAGCCTGCTGTACCCGGGCCTGAAGGCCCTGCCTTACGCTGCCAATCCGGGAAGCACATTCGGGCGGGAGCCGCTCTGGCAGCACGCCGACCAGAAACCCGCCCTCTCTGCAACGGTCTGGTACCTGTTCGCCCGCAACCACTTCAACCCGTTTGACCTGGGGGAAAGCCCGAAGCCCATGCCGGGTGATTCAGCCTTACCTTAATCCCGGGCCAGGCGCTGGTATACCCTGAAACCACACGCAGCTTGTAGCGAAGACTATGCTGCTGCGGGGGTATAATAGCCGAACGTTTATTTTAAAGGGACGCCTGGGGAAGCACCAGCATCGGCACCTGAATGTGGAAGGCCATGCGCTTCACTACCGGTTCGCGGAGCAACTCTTCTACCGGGCTGCGTTCGTTGCGCACCAGGATCAACAGGTCGAGTTTGGCCTCGGCAATAAATCGCTGCAAAACGGAGGCTTTGCTGGCTTCTGCAGTAAGCCACCTCATCTTGGGTTTCAGCGGGTCGAGTTCGAGGAACAATTCCTTTTTATGGAAGCGTTGCAGGCTGTTGAGCGCATCTTCGGTGCCGATATGTACCACCTCGAGTTCGGAGTGGAAGCAACTGGAATAAAAATGGATCTGCTCAAGCTGGCTTCCCGTAAAGGGCCTTGTAAAATCAGTCGCAAAACCAACTTTTTTAGGTTTCTTAAACCGGGATTCTTCGGGCACTACCAAAACCGGGCAGTTGTCTGCTGCCTTTAAGATCCGCACCGTATTGCTGCCCATAAAAACCTCTTTGAGGCCGCTGGCCCCGGTGGTACCCGATACAATCAGGTCGGTTTGCCCCAGGTTTACGCGTTCCCGTATCTCTTCCGGCAGCAAACTGAAAGATGAATAGGTTTCATAAGAAAACCCGGAATCGGGGTATTTCCGCTCCAGGCGTTCTACCAAATAGGCCAGTCCTTCCTCGGAGTGGCGCTGCATATGGTCTTCTTCGAGCCCGGTAATAGGGGTAACCGCCATTACCCGGCTGTTGATGAAGTCGGGGGTGTAGGTGTTCAGGAACTGAAAAGTAATTTGGCGGCCTTTGAATAACGACAGTGCATAGTCGGTCGCGTTTCCGGCAGCTCTGGAAAAATCCGTCGGAATAAGAATTCGTTCCATGGCACAGCGGTTCTTAGTGTGGTAAAAATAGAACGGGGCAACCGTGGAAAAGAATGATATGTGTCAGGTAATTAAAAAAATAGGGGGGTCGGTCAAAAGCCGTCTACCAGATCTTGCAGTTTGCGGATATCGGCAATGGCCATTTTTTTGCCCGAGGTGCGTATAAGGCCTTCTTTGCGGAACTCCGAGAGGATGCGGATGCACGATTCGGTGGCGGTTCCCACCACATTGGCGATGTCTTCGCGCGAAAGCACTAGGGTCAGGTACCCGTCGCCGTCTTCGCCGAAGCGGTTCTTCAGGTAGAGCAAAGCCTCGGCAATGCGTTGTTTGACTGTTTTTTGCGACATGTTCACAATCACGTCGTCTGCTTCGCGCAGGTCGTGGGCCATGTGGCGCAGCACCTCGTAGGTAAAGTCGGGGTTCTTGTGCAAGGTATTGATGATAGCTTCCTTCGGCACAAAGCAGACTTCCATATCGTTAACGGCCGTGGCGCTCAAATTGGAATGCTCTTCGGCCACCACCGAGCGCTGCCCCAGCACCTCGCCTTTGGAGGCCAGCTTAACAATCTGGTCTTTGCCGTTGGAACTCAACTTGGAAAGTTTGGAGACCCCGTCGCGCACGCAGTACACCCCGCCTAGTTTCTCCCCTTCATCGAAGATCAGCTCCCCTTTTTTGACCATTTTGGTAACCTTGCTGTCTGAAACCGCCTTCAGTTCTTCCTTGTTCATGGCCCTCAGGGCATTGAATTTGCGGACGATACAATTTTCACAACGGTTTTCCATGATAGATCCTGGTGAGATTCTCCTGTAAAAGTAGCCAATTTTTGAAAATTGACAATTATCATCTTTTGAGGCAACCGCCCACCGGATTTTTGCAGGGTTTTTTTGAAACGCCTACTTTTAAAGGAATTCAGTTACATGGAGCAACGCCCCTGCTATCATTGCGGAGAACCCTGCGAGAACGAGTCCCAGAGCTACGACGGGAAGGATTTCTGCTGTACGGGCTGCAAGACCGTTTACCAGATTTTCCGCGACCACAAACTGGATTATTATTACGAAATCCAGGAAGGGGCCGGCCGCACGCCCGAACTTGCCGAAGGGAAATACGATTTCCTGGACGACCCTGAAATCGCCGGAAGGCTGCTCGAATTCCAGGACGGCACCCATCAGATCATCAACCTCTCCATTCCGCATATCCACTGCAGCTCCTGTATCTGGGTGCTCGAAAACCTGCACAAATTGCATCCCGGGGTTATCAGCAGCCAGGTAGACTTCCCCAGGCGCCAGGCCCGTGTGCACTACGATTCGGGGCGCCTCGGCCTTAAGGAACTGGTGCAACTGCTGAGCGCGATCGGGTACGAACCCTCCATTACCCTGGAACAGTACAGCGGCAAGGAGGCCAAAAAGGACCGCACCCTGATCTACCAGCTCGGGGTGGCCGGCTTTGCCTTCGGCAACATCATGTTCCTGTCTTTCCCGGAATACTTTGAAACTGGGGAGTTCTGGCTCGAGCAATACAAGGGGCTTTTCCGCTGGCTCATGTTCAGCTTTTCGGTACCCGTGGTTTTCTATTCGGGGTCTGGCTACCTGAAAACCGCCTACAAAGGTTTGCGGGCGGGCATCCTAAATATAGACGTCCCCATTGCCCTGGGCATACTGGTGCTCTTTATGCGCAGCACGATCGAAATTGCCTTCGACTGGGGAAGCGGCTTTTTCGACAGCCTCTCAGGCCTGGTATTTTTTCTGTTGCTGGGTAAATTCTTCCAGCAGCGCACCTATTCCTACCTCTCCTTTGAACGCGATTACAAATCGTATTTCCCCATAGCCGTCACCCGCCTGAAGCCGGGGGGAGGGGAAGAAAACGTGCCCGTGTACCAGGTGGAACAGGGCGACCGCCTGCTGATTCGCAACAATGCCCTGATCCCGGCCGACTCAATGCTGATTGCCGGGCAGGCCGAAATCGACTACAGTTTTGTAACCGGGGAGGCAAGGCCCGTGCGCAAAGAGGCCGGCGACCGCATCTATGCCGGGGGCAAGCAGCTCCAGGGCGTTATCGAGGTAGAAGTGCTCAGGCCGGTATCCCAGAGCTACCTCACCGAACTCTGGAGCGATTCGGCTTTTTCCAAAGCGCCGAAGACGGCCTTCCGCAACCTCACCGACCGTATAGGGAAGCGCTTTACCCTGGCCGTGTTGACCATAGCCTTTGTGTCGGCAGGCGCCTGGCTGCTGATTGAACCCTCCCTGGCCCTCAATGTGCTTACTGCCGTACTGATCATCGCCTGCCCCTGCGCCATTGCCCTGGCCGCCCCTTTTACCCTGGGCAACCTGCTGCGCATTTTCGGGAAGAGGGGCTTTTATGTCAAGGATACAGAATCCCTGGAGCGCATGGCGCAGGCCGATACCGCCATCTTCGATAAAACGGGCACCATCAGCACCACCCAGAAAAACAGCATCCGCTATACGGGCATCGGGCTAAGCGAAAGCGAAGCGGCCGTGCTTAAAAATGTGCTCCGGGCATCGGGGCACCCCTTAAGCCAGGCCCTGTACCGCCAGCTCGCACCCTATAACATCTTGCCCCTCGATGCCTTTGAAGAACACCTGGGCAAAGGCCTCGAAGGCCGGGCCGAAGGGCACCACATCCGGGTCGGATCGCGGGAGTTTGTTCAGGCGCAGGGCCAGGGCAACCACGCGGGCACTGAGGTGCACGTGAGCTCCAACAACGATTACAAAGGATGCTTCACCATCCTGAACAGCTATCGGGAAGGAGCCGGGGAACTTTTCTGCCGAATCGCCCACCGGTACTCCCTGGCTGTCTTATCGGGCGACAACGAAGGGGAAAAAGAAGCCCTGGAAGAATTGCTCCCCCCCCTCACTCCCATGTATTTCAACCAGAAACCGAAAGAAAAGCTGCTTTTTGTGCGCGAATTGCAGCAGCAGGGCCGCAAGGTCATTATGGTGGGCGACGGACTGAACGACGCAGGGGCCCTGGCCCAGAGCGATGTGGGCATCGCTGTTTCTGAAGATGCCAACCTCTTTACCCCGGCCTGCGACGCCATTCTCGACAGCCGGCAGTTCGCGGGGCTCGACGGCTTCCTGGACGCTACCCGGAAGGCCATGGGGGTCATCCGGCTCAGTTTCGGGCTCTCCCTTCTGTACAACCTGGTCGGGCTGTACTTTGCCGTAACCGGGCAATTGCAACCGGTCATCGCAGCCATTCTAATGCCTATGAGTTCTATCAGTATTGTGGCCTTCACCACAGCAGCCACGAATTGGATCGGGCGCGATATGGGGCCAAACATTAAAGATTTGCAAGGTAAACCCTGACAATTATCATATTTTCAGCATGCAGTTCGATCTAGTTTTACAGCCAAATATTACGTGGGTATGAGCGTAATCTATATGTTGCTGGCTATCAGCGTGTCTGTGGCCTTGCTCTTCTTTTTGTTTTTTATCCTATCGGTCCGCAAAGGGCAATTCGACGATGCCTATACGCCTTCGGTGCGTATGCTTTTTGACGATGAGCTCGTAAAAGACCCGGCCGAAGATCCCTCTGATAAGAATCCTAAACAATCCAACTAAATACGTTTTTATGGAAGTTCAGCAATTTCGTTACGACAACAAGATCGTCCAGAAGTTCCTGTACGCGACCATGCTCTGGGGCGTGGTCGGTATGCTTGTAGGGCTGCTTCTGGCCTTTATGTTCCTGTTCCCGAACCTGACTGACGGGATCTCCTGGCTGAGTTTCGGGCGCCTGCGCCCGTTGCACACCAACGCGGTGATCTTTGCGTTTGGTGGCTCAGCGCTGCTGGGCACTTCGTACTATGTCGTACAGCGCACCTCCCACGTAAGGCTCGCCTTCGGCAAACTGGCTGCATTTACGTTCTGGGGCTGGCAGCTGATCATCGTGCTGGCCGCGATTACGCTGCCTCTGGGAATAACGCAGGGCAAAGAGTACGCCGAGCTCGAATGGCCGATCGACCTGGCCATCGCCGTGGTATGGGTGGCATTCGGATGGAACCTGATCGGCACCATGCTGCGCCGGCGCCAGCGCCATTTCTATGTGGCGATCTGGTTTTACCTCGCCACCTTCGTGACCGTGGCCGTGCTGCATATCTTCAACAGCCTGGAACTCCCGGTGAGCGCCCTGAAGAGCTACTCGGTCTATGCCGGGGTACAGGATGCCCTGGTGCAATGGTGGTACGGGCACAATGCCGTGGCCTTCTTTCTGACCACCCCCTTCCTCGGCCTGATGTACTATTTCGTGCCCAAGGCCGCCAACCGGCCCATCTATTCGTACCGGCTTTCCATCGTGCACTTCT
>JBNKGM010000008.1:0-73567 GCA_050289825.1 Robiginitalea sp. | reverse complement strand
GGCCACCATGCTGGGCGCCCGCCTGGGCCATGTCTTCTTTTACGACTGGGCCTATTACAGCAACCACCTGGCCGAAATTCTGCTGCCCATACGGGAGGCGGCCGGCAGCAGCCTGTTCGGCATCATCAACGGGTACGAATTTACCGGCTTCACAGGGCTGGCAAGCCACGGGGCCGCCATAGGGGTAATCCTGGGCATGTACCTCTTTACCCGAAAACACCCCGGTTTCAAGATGCTCTGGATCCTCGACCGGCTTGTAATCCCGGTATCCCTGGGCGCCTTCATGGTGCGGCTGGGCAATTTTTTCAATTCTGAAATCAACGGGAAGGTCACCGAGGCCTCCTTTTTCCTGGCCACCCGCTTTGTGCGCGATTCTGACGACATGCCGGCCGGGCGCGCCATGTCCATCACCGGCCAGCCGAGCCCCGAAAGCGCCTACAAAGCCCTGGTGAACGATCCGCAGTTTGCACACCACCTCGAAGAAATCCCCTTTCGCCACCCGGCCCAGCTCTATGAAGGGGTCCTGTATATTTTTGTCTTTATCGCCCTCTACCTGTTGTATTGGCGAACCGATAAGAAAGATCGCCCGGGCTACCTCTTCGGGTTGTTCCTGGTATTGCTGTGGACCGTGCGCTTCTTCGTGGAATTCGTCAAAAAAAGCCAGGGGGGCTTCGAAGATTCGCTGGGCTACCTGTCTACCGGCCAATGGCTGAGCATCCCGTTTGTGCTGCTCGGTTTCTACTTCATGTTCCGAAAATCCGCATCCCATGCTTAAAGGCCTTATCCGGCGCCTGCCGGCCCTGCTGCTGGCCGGGGCCTTGTTGCTGCTCGCGGTAACCGGTTGCAAGGAAGAAACCAATAACAGCATCAATACCGAGGCCGCCGCCTTTAAGCGGGAAGGCATGCTCGCCATTTACCAGGGCCAGTCAGACACCCTGCGCAAAGAAGTGGTTATCGAGATCGCTGAAACCGATTACGAGACCCAGACGGGCCTGATGTACCGCAAAAGCCTGCCAGACACAGCAGGCATGCTTTTTATCTTCCCCGAGGAAAGCAGGCACTCCTTCTACATGAAGAACACGCTTATCCCCCTCGATCTCCTTTTTATCCGCGGCGACCTGACCATTGCCAATATTGCCCGCAATGCGAAACCCCTGGACGAAACGGGTATCCCCTCGGCCGGGCCCGTGCAATACGTACTCGAAATCAATAAGGGGATGAGCGACCACTGGGGCGTCGAGCCGGGTGACCGCATCAGGTTCTGGAAAAACGAATAAAAATAGGCCAGGGCAATGCCCTGGTTGATTTCACACCAACATGAACTACCTGCTGGAAGGCGCTACGACGAAACGGCTCCACCTGCGCCGGTTGCATGAATCGGACTTCGATGCCTGGCTGCCCTTTTTCGAAGACCCGGCCAGTACCGCCTATTGGGAGGGTATACCCGCAGACCCGCGTGTGGCCTGCCGCCAGCAATTCGACCGCATCTTTGAGCGGTACCGACTGGGCCTGGGCGGGATGAATGCCCTGCTCGACAAGGCAACGGGTAATTTACTGGGCATTGCCGGCCTGCTGGTGCAACAGGTCGACGGGCTCGAAGAGCTCGAAATCGGCTATTCGCTTTTACCGGCTGCCAGGGGCTTCGGCTATGCCTCAGAGGCCGCCCGCCACTGCCGCGACCAGGCCTTCGGGCACGGGTGGGCCAAATCCCTGATTTCGATTATACACATCGGTAACGAACCCTCCATGCGGGTGGCCCGCAGCCTTGGCATGCGGCCCGAGAAAGACACCGTTTACAAAGAAAACCCGGTGCGCATTTTCAGGATTACGCACTAAAAAACCCGCAAGGGCCCTTGGCCGGTGCGGGTTATAATGAGGTAGGATTACTAAGGCTACTGGTCGATGGCGTCGGCTGTGGCCTTGATGTTTTCCTTCAACTGGTAAGCCAAATCCTGGTTGCCGTCCTGGTCGTTCGGGAAGATTTCAATGATTCCGTCCTCGTTGCCGTCGGCAGCCGAATTCAGGTCAATCTGGTTCAGGGAGCTCAGGAATTGAGAGATATCAAAGGTCACGGTGTAATTCACCACGCCATCTACTACTTCCACGCCGGTGCTGCGGCCCACATCCAGGTTTTCGCTGGTATCGTGCCAGAACACAAACGGCTTTCCGGATATGGTTCCTTCGATGTAGATCGATTTGTCGAAAAGGTCGTCGGTAGCCGGCAAATCTTCGTCTTTGTGGAACTTAAAGCGCATTTCCCGGTAAATGCCATCTGGCACGGTAGCCGTTCCAATGGTCTGGGTCAATACATTGCCGCCATCGAGCAGGTCTACCTGGTACGGGCCACGCAGCTGAATTTCATCGGTATCGAGGCTGCTGTCGGGGTTGCTTTCATTCTTGAAGACCACATCGCGGATCGAGATCTTAAAATCGGTGAGCTCCACATTGTCGCCCACCATTACTTTGGCCGAGGAGCCGCCACTCATATTGACTGCCTGGATGCGCAGCCTGATGCCGCTCTGTGCTTCGTCTTTCGAACAACTTGCCAGTGCCAGCAGGGCCGTGAACAGCGCGAATAATTGCATAGGTTTCTTCATGATACGAATTTTAATGGTGTTGATTTGGGTTATTGTGATTTCAGGTATAGAACAACTGGTAAACCGGAATTCCTGAAAAAATGTTGCTTTTTTTCGGAAACCCTGTTTTACCAACGAAAAAAACCGGGGCATATTGCCCCGGTCTTTCAAGTTCAAATAGCTGTCTATCTGATTATTATTCCTTTTTCATAGGACAGGTGCTGATGCCGAAGGGGGCATAGAGCGGGCAAAAACTAACCAGGCTGGTGAGAACGAATACACCAGCCAGAATAAGCAATACCAGGCCCAGCGTACCGCTGATGGTTCCTGTGTAATACAAGGCCGCAATCACTACGGCCACCAGTACGCGGACAATGCGGTCTGCGCTTCCCATGTTCTTTTTCATGTTGTTCGGTTTTTAGTTAGACAAGGTTTGAATAAGCCAGCCTATCGCGGCCGCCAGGCCGATGCACAAGAGGCATACCCCTATGAATTTAAGGATTTTCCGGCTCATAATACTCCAAAGGTAAACAGACCGGTACGCCTGGGCAGTGACCTCAGTCACTTTTCAGCAACTCGATGCGTTGCCCGTTTTGCCGCACCAGGCCTTCGGCTTCCAGTTTTTTGAGGGTGCGGGTAATCACTTCGCGCACCGTGCCCAGTTCGTCTGCCAGTTGCTGGTGCGAGAGGGCGAGCTCTCCGGTGCCGCGCAACCGGGCCTTGCGTTTGAGGTGGTCGTACAGGCGCACGTGCAGTTTGTTGAAGAGTACATGGTGGATGGTTTCGAGCAGTTCGCTGTACCGCTGGCGGTATTGCTGGAAGAACAGGCCGTTGAAGGCCGGGTAGTCGTGCATCCACCGGCGCACCTCGGCCACCGGCAGCAGCAGCAATTCGCTGGGCGCTTCGGTCTGGGCGTAGACCTGGCTGGGTTGCTGGTCCATCCCGGCAGAAAACGACATGATGCAGCTCTCTTCCGGTTCAATATAGTACAGCAGGAGTTCGCGCTCCTCGTACCGGGTGTACACTTTTACGAGCCCCTCCAAAACCAGGGGGATGGCCCCCACGTACTGGCCCTCGCGCAATAGCTCCTCCCCGGCCTCAAACCTGCGCGGGGGGCACTGGGCCCTGATTTGACGTAAGAGGGCTTCAGGAAGGGACGAAAATGGCCGCTGCTTCATAACCTGGATTTTGCATGCCAAGATGCTTGGCCTAAATTAGCAAAAATTGAATGCCATGCCCAGCCTGCCGCATACAGCTATCTTTACCGACAACCATTCCCGCAAATCGGAGTTTGCCCAACGGCTGCTGGAGGGCTGCCCCCCTCAGGACCTATTCTTTTTAAAAGGGAAAAAAGGCTCTTACTTTTCGAACGAGTCCCTGGCCGGCTTTCTGGAAGAGGAAGCGCGCCACGACCGCTCCGACCTGCCGGTGCAGGGCAACCGGCCCTTGAAGACCTTCTCCAGCGGCGAACGCAAGAAAGCCCTGCTGCGCTATCTGCTCGGCCAACAGCCCGACTTCCTGATCCTTGATGACCCTTTCGACAACCTCGACCGGGCCTTCCAGGCCTCGCTGAGGGCAGAACTGGAACACCTGGGGGGCACCCTGTTGCTCATCCAGCTGGTAAGCCGGCCTGCAGACCTGTTGGCCGGGATCGAGCATACTGCCTTTCTCAAGGGCGATGCACTGGAGGGATATCCCGGTTTTCAGCCGCAGCCGGTTGAAACTGCATTTGGCAGCGGCCAAAACATCCCTCCTCCCCCCGCTCCTCTGCCCGACCTGCCCCAGGAGCTGGTAGCTTTCCGAAGCGCGAGCCTGTCCTATCCGGGCAAACCCGTCTTGAAAGCCATAAACTGGACCATCCGGCAGGGCGAATTCTGGGAGTTGCGGGGCCCGAACGGAAGCGGAAAAACCAGCCTCATAACCCTGATCTGCGGCGATAACCCGAAGGCTTACGGCATGGAATTGTACCTTTTCGGGGCCCGGAAAGGCAGCGGGGAAAGCGTGTGGGATATCAAGGGGAACATCGGGTACTTTACACCGGCCCTTGCCGATCGCTTCAGGGGGTATCACACTGTGGAAAACATGATCATATCAGGCCTTACCGATTCGATTGGCCTGTATGTGCAGCCCGGCGATACCCAGCGCGCCCTGGCCGCCTCCTGGCTCAGGCTGCTCGATATGGAATCCAGGAAAGACGCCTTGTTCTGCGACCTGACGGCGGGGGAACAACGCCTGGTGTTTTGCGCACGGGCCATGATCAAGCATCCGCCCCTGCTTATCCTCGACGAGCCCACGGCCGGCCTCGACCCCCAGGCTGCCGCCCTGGTGGTAGCCCTGATCCGGAAGATGGCGGAAGAAAGCCGTACCGCCCTGGTATTTGTTTCCCACCGCGACGAGCCAGGCCTGGACCCGTCCTGCGTTTTTGAACTGGTACCCGGGTCGGATGGCTCGAGGGGAATTTTTCACAAAAATTAACCGGCTGAAACCGAAACGCGTCTGTTTGGCTGCTAATGTCTATCAAAACACTAGGATATTAATCTGTTTTTTCTTATTTTTAAAAACACCCCACCCCCTCATCATCCCATGCCGGTTTTGGCCATTTATCTGAATTGAGCCTGGTTGCTTGCTATGCTTTCAGTCAACACATAGATTATGCCCATTTCAATTTCCTTTAAAGAGTATGCAACCTACATCCAGATGGAGGTTAAGGGAGAAGGCCACCCGGATTATATATTGTCGGAGAGTAAACGTGTATGGCAACGCCTGAGCGGGCTTTGTAACGATTTGGGCAAACACCAGGCCTTGCTTGTCCTCAGCCTGCAGAACCACATCCACATCGGCATGAGCATGGACCTGGCACGCCTTGCGGAAGAGAACGGCTGGGCACGCAATTACAAACTCGGCATTGTTACAGACCTGGAGAACCACATGACCATGGACCTGATGAAGTCTTTCCTGATGCACCGGGGCTTCGAAACCGAGGTCTTCGACAACCTGCGGGTAGCCCGCCGCTGGCTCATCCCCGAGTTTTCCTAAAAAAAAAGCTGCCACCTTTCGGCAGCAGCTTTTCCATTTACAAAGTTACATCTTAATTCATCTGGCCTGAAGACTCCTTTTTGGAGAGGGTGTCGAACATCAGGGGGGTGGCAATAAAGAGGGACGAATAGGTTCCCACCACGATCCCCACAATCATGGCAAACATAAACCCGCGCAGCGTTTCCCCTCCGAAGACGAAGATCGCCAGCAGCACCACCAGGGTGGTGAGCGAGGTGTTCAGCGTCCGGCTCAGGGTGCTGTTCAGGGCCAGGTTGGTGTTGATACCGCTCTTCCACCCACGCTCGGCAATGGTCTCCCGTATCCGGTCGAACACCACCACGGTGTCGTTAAGGGAATATCCTATTACCGTTAGGATGGCCGCGATAAAGGCCTGATCGATTTCCATACTGAAGGGCATCAGGGCGCTGGTGAGCGAGAATACGCCCAATACAATCATCACGTCGTGGAATACCGCAATAACCGCTCCGAGGGAGAATTGCCATTTGCGGAAGCGCAACAGGATGTACATAAATACCACAGCCAGGGAGCCGATTACCGCCCAGACGGCGTTCTTCTTGATGTCGTCGGCAATGGTGGGGCCCACCTTGCGGTACTTCATTACCCCTACTTCGTCGTTGCTGCCTCCCGGGGCGAAATCTTCGTACGTAGCCCCATCGGGCAGGTATTTCTGCAGGGTAGTGAAAAGGATTTGCAGAATTTCGTCATCTACTTCGGTGCCCGATTCATCTACCTTGTATTTGGTGGTCACCATAATCTGGTTGGCGTCGCCGAAGGTTTTGGCGCTGGCGCTTCCCAGAGCGGCGGTGAGCTCACTGGTAATCTCGGTCGGGCTTACGGCATGCACGAAGCGAATCTGGTAATTGCGCCCCCCGACAAAGTCTACGCCCTGGTCAAGCCCCTTGGTGAAGAGGGATACGGCGCCGATAATTACCAGGATACCCGAGCCCACATAGGCGATTTTCCGCTTGCCCAGGAAGTCGAAATCGAGGTTGCGGAACAGGTTCTTGGTCAGGGCCGTGGTAAAGGCCAGGGAACGGCCCCGCTTGTGCAGGAACCAGTCGATAAGCAAACGCGTAACAAAAATGGCGGTAAAGAGGGAGGTCAGGATACCGATGATCAGCGTGGTGGCGAAACCTTTGATCGGGCCTGTACCGAATACCAACAGGATCAATGCCGTAAGGCCGGTAGTGATGTTGGCGTCCAAAATAGAAGACAGGGCGTTGTCAAAACCGTCGGCCACGGCCTGCGACATGCCTTTCCCCTTGTTTAATTCTTCCTTGATCCGCTCGTAGATAAGTACGTTGGCATCAACCGACATACCGATGGTGAGCACGATACCCGCAATACCGGGCAGGGTGAGCACCGCCCCGAGGCTGGCCAGCACCCCGAAGATCAGCACGATGTTGAATACCAGGGCCACGTCGGCAAACCAGCCGGCCCGGCCGTAGTACAGCAGCATCCACAGCAGCACGAAGCCCATGGCGATAACAAACGACTTAAAGCCGCTGTCGATGGCTTCCTGCCCGAGGGAGGGGCCTACCACAAAAGAGTCGATGATCTCGGCTTTGGCGGGCAGTTTCCCGGCCCGCAGCACGTTGGCGACATCCTTGGTTTCGTTTACGGTAAAGGTACCGGTAATTTCAGAGCTTCCGCCGGGGATTCCGCCTTTCTGGGACACGCCGGGAGCCGTGTAGACCCGGTTGTCGAGGACGATGGCGATACCGGTATTGTTCATGTTGGCCTCGTTGGTGAGCTGCTGCCATTCACGGGCGCCGCGCACGTTCATGTCCATACCAACGGCCGGGCGGTTGTACTGGTCGAACTGGTCGCGGGCATCGCTTACCACGTCACCGCTCATACGGGGCAGGTCGTCCCGGTTAGATTTCAGGGCGTAGAGGGCGGCCACTTCGGTACCCTGAGAGGGCCGCTCCCACATGAATTTGGTGAATTGCACCTCCTGGGGCAGCAGGCGGCGGATGCGGGGCAAGCGCAGCCACTCCCCGATCTGGGCGGTATCTTGAATGGCAGCCACGCCCACGGCGAAACCGGGGCCGCTTAGCTGCAATTTCTCAAAGAGGGGGTTGTTTTGGGCAGTCAGGTCAAGGGAATCCTGGGCCACGTCTGAAAGCAGAGAATCGATCTCGCTTTCGGGCTTGGCCTCGGGCTTCTCGTCGGTCTTGACAATGGATTTGAGCTCCTCGTTGGCCTGGATAAGGAAGTTGATCAGGTTCTGGTTGCCAGGCTCGTAGGTTTCCCAGAATTCGAGTTGGGCGGTGCTGGAGAGCAGGTCTTGGGCCCGGGCGATGTCGCGGGCCCCGGGGAGTTCCACCAGAATGCGGCCCGAATTCCCTTCGCGCTGAATGTTGGGTTGGGTAACGCCGAAGCCGTCGATCCGTTCGCGCAACACTTCAAAGGCCGAAACCACAGCCTCGTCTACCTTGCGGCGGATGATGGGTTTCACCTCCTCATCGGTCATCTCAAAATTGATCTCGTCGCTGAGGCCCTTGTTGGCAAAAATATCGGGGGAAGCCAGTTTGGTATCGCCCTTGATTTCGTCAAAGGCGTCAAAAAACAGTTCCAGGTAGGTGGCATCGCTGTTGCGCGATGCCAGGTCGGCATTGGCCAGAGCCTTGTTGAAGGCCGGGTTCTTGCTGTTGTTGGCAAGGCCCGATAAGATATCGCGCACCGAGATCTGCAGGGTAACGTTGATACCCCCCTTCAGGTCGAGGCCTTTGTTCAGTTCCTTTTTCTTGGCTTCCTCGTAGGAAGTAAACCCAAGCACCGGGTTCTTGGCCACCGAATCCAGGTAGCGGGCTTCGGCCTGTTCGCGCTTTGCGACGTATTCGGGTTCACTGGCCGGCACGGCAGACTCTGCGAAGGCAGCGGCATCCGATTCGATCTTGGACGTGATAAAGGTGAAGGATAACTGGTACAGGCTCACCAGTCCGAACAGCAAAGCAAAAAGCCGTATAAGTCCTTTATTATTCATTTGTTAAGTGGTTATCTGAAATTCAGTGGGTTGCTGCAAATAGCGTGCAAATATATTACTTCCCTTAGGAAATGCCAATAAAATAAAAGGTTTTGTACCCGCCCTTTCCACGGGCTGCCGGCCCAATTAAAAAGGCACCCTCCCGGTCCGGGAAAGTGCCTTGATCAGGTAGTGGGCCGCCGGCTAAACGTCGAGCAGGCTATTTGTCTTGGAAACGCCTTCGGCGCTTTCCTGCATTTTGGCCTTTTCAGCGGCGTCAAGCTTCAGTTCCACGATCTTCTCGATCCCGTTGCGGCCGAGAATTACCGGTACCCCAATGCAGAGGTCGCTGAGGCCGTATTCACCCTGCAGCAGGGCCGAACAGGGCACCATTTTTTTCTGGTCGCAGGCAATGGCCTGCACCAGGGCAGAAACCGCTGCCCCGGGGGCATACCAGGCACTGGTGCCGAGCAGCTTGGTAAGGGTGGCTCCGCCCACTTTGGTGTCTTCGGCTACCTGCCCGAGGCGCTCGGCAGACAAAAATTCAGAGACCTTGACGCTGTTGCGGGTGGCGTGGCGGGTCAGGGGCACCATGCCCGTATCGCTGTGCCCGCCGATTACCATGCCGTCTACATCAGATATAGGGGCATCCAGGGCCTCGGCCAGGCGGTATTTGAAACGGGCGCTGTCAAGGGCCCCGCCCATGCCTATAATGCGGTTGCGGGGTAATTTGGTGGTTTTGTGCACCAGATAGGTCATCGTATCCATGGGGTTGCTGACCACGATCACGATGGCCTTGGGGGAATGTTCGAGCAGGCTCGATGAAACCGTTTTGACGATGCCGGCATTGATGCCGATGAGCTCTTCACGGGTCATGCCCGGCTTGCGCGGAATTCCGGAGGTAATCACGACGATGTCGCTGCCGGCCGACTTGGAGTAATCGTTGGTCGACCCCACGATGCGGGTATCAAAACCGTTCAGGGAGGCGCACTGCATCAGGTCCATCGCCTTGCCTTCTGCAACGCCCTCCTTGATGTCGAGCAGCACTACTTCGGATGCAAAGCTCTTGATCGCGATGTACTCGGCGCAGCTGGCTCCTACGGCCCCGGCCCCCACTATGGTAATTTTCATAACTATAATGCTTTTTGTAAAGGTTAGAAGAGATTCAAAAGTACTCAATTTCCGGCGAAAAACCGCGTGAAACCGATGGGGAATGAAGCCACCGCCGAGCCCTTCAGACCAGATCAGAACTGTTAACAAAAGGGGTCATTGGTCGAAATTCAGGAAGTCAAGGCATTCATTGGTCGAAAAATTACAATATGACCCCATCAAACCCGTTGCCAAAATACCCAGACCTTACAAATGACCTTGATAGTATGCGTATTAAATTCCCCCACCTGATCTTGCTGACCGTCGTGCTGGCAACCGGTTTGAGCAGCTGTTCAAAGATCCCGGAAAACAACGACCCCGTAATTGGCATCTGGTCACGCACCGTTGCCCCCGAAAGCACGAGCCGCATGAAGCCCCAACGCGAAGAATGGATCTTCAACGACGTATACCTGGGGCGGTACCACCGCTACGACGGGTTGAACATTACCGTACAATCCGATTTTTCGTGGCGTATGGAGAAGGGCATATACACCATTGAATACCCGGGCCTTGACCGCGAGGCCGAGCAGGTAACCATTAAGCAAAATGCGGAAGGAATAACCCTGGAAACCCTGGCCGGCGAAATCCTGGCCGAGAGAGAGTAGCCCCCAATTACCATCTATATATAGAAAAAGCCCCGGCGCGCATGCACCGGGGCTTTTTCGTTCCTGCCCGGGGTTACGCCCCGCTTTAGCGGAATCCGAAGTGGATCCCGGCGGTGACCAGGTTGAATTCGGCCAGGGTGTATTCGGCATGCAGGCGGAAAAACCCGAGTTTGAGCTTGGCGCCGAGGGTTCCGGATGCCCCGCTGGCTTTTTCCCGTATCGAGAACGGATCGGTATAGGTGGTTTGGAAGGGCCCTGAAGTCACGTTGTATGTGCCCAGGATATCGGTATCGGCTTTCCCGCTTACATAGCCGAGTGCCCCGTAAAAATTAATCACGGGCAGTTTGGTGGCCACCGCGGCCTGGAAACTCCAGCTGCCGATGCGGGTGTCGATGCGTTGGTTGTCGCCCTGGATGAAATTGGTATTGGTAAAGTCGTACGTGCCGTTGAGGCGGGTATAGCCGATAAAGCCCGAGATCGATAGCGGGAAGAGTTTTTCGGCCGGAATATGGGTCGTAAAATCGTGCAGCAGCCCGAACCCAAACAGGCTCACTGCCACCTCATCGGTTTTTATTTTCGGCATGAACCTGGCCTTTACCTCGGTGCCCATCCCCAGGCCCACGCTGCCCTGCAAATAACCCGAAGGAATAAAGTAGATGCCTTCGGAAGCCAGGCCGCTGGGCAATTCAAAAGACTCTGAAAACAGGCCGGTTCCGTCGTCGACCACCACCTGCACCCCCGAAATATCGCCAAGGGCCGTGGCAACCGGCTTGGAGAGGCTCCCGTCCTGGAAACGCAGGTTCTCGTAATCGGCTGTGTTCAGCACAAAAGCCTGTTTGTCTTCCTTGTTTTTGAAAGGCGCCATGGCCCCCACTATGGAAATCTCGAAGCCCCCCAGGGGTTTGGCGGTTGCCGTGTTGAGCCAGGAACCCGCCAGGCTGTAAATGGTCCCTTCTGAGACCGGCGCCATGTAATCGGTGGTGAACCGCTCTGCGTCGTTCAGGCCCGCACTCAGCAGGTCGTTGATGTTCGATTGTGCCAGGGCAGTGCTGCTAATCACCAGCAAGCCCAGGGCAAGGCTGTACTTTTTCATAAGTAGGATTTTTTCTAAAACTAAAAAACCCCGACCGGAGGGTCAGGGTTTTTGTTGTGAATGCGCCATTTTTAGGCATCTATCTTCGCATAGACGGCATTTTTCTCTATGAACTCCCGGCGGGGCGGCACCTCATCGCCCATGAGCATGGAGAAGATGCGGTCTGTCTCGGAGGCATTCTCAATGGTTACCCGGCGCAGCGTACGCCCATCGGGGTTCATGGTAGTCTCCCAGAGCTGCTCGGCGTTCATTTCCCCCAGACCTTTGTAGCGCTGGATGGAAACGCCCCCCCCGTATTCCTGAGAAATTTCGTCCCGCTCCTTGTCGTTCCAGGCGTAGCGCTTCTTGGCGCCTTTCTTGACCAGGTACAGGGGCGGGGTGGCGATGTAGACATGGCCTCCCTCAATCAGCTCCCGCATGTAACGGAAAAAGAACGTAAGGATCAGGGTCTCGATATGGCTCCCGTCCACGTCGGCATCACACATGATCACGATCTTGTGGTAGCGGAGCTTCTCCAGGTTCAGGGCTTTGCTATCTTCTTCCGTGCCGATGGTAACCCCCAGGGCCGTGTAGATATTCTTGATCTCCTCGTTTTCGAACACCTTGTGCTGCATGGCCTTCTCCACGTTCAGGATTTTACCCCTCAGCGGCAGAATGGCCTGGAAGTTCCGGTCGCGGCCCATTTTGGCCGTACCCCCTGCCGAATCTCCCTCTACCAGGAAGAGCTCGCAGCGCTGCGGGTCCTGGTCGGAACAGTCGGCCAGCTTCCCGGGCAGCCCGCCCCCGCTCATCGGGTTCTTGCGCTGCACCATTTCCCGGGCCTTGGTAGCCGCATGCCTGGCCTGGGCAGCCAGTATTACCTTCTGCACAATCAGGCGCGCATCGTCGGGGTGTTCTTCCAGGTAGTCGGTGAGCATTTCGGAGACCGCCTGGCTAACAGCTGCCGACACTTCCCGGTTGCCCAGCTTGGTCTTGGTCTGCCCTTCGAACTGAGGCTCGGCCACCTTGACCGAAACAATGGCGGTGAGTCCCTCGCGGAAGTCGTCGCCGGCCACTTCAAACTTCAACTTGTCGAGCATGCCCGAGGAGTCGGCGTATTTTTTCAGGGTGGTGGTAAGCCCCCGGCGAAAGCCCGAAAGGTGGGTCCCCCCTTCGTGGGTGTTGATGTTGTTTACGTAGGAATGCAGGTTTTCGGTATAGGAAGTATTATAGATCATGGCCACTTCCACGGGAATATCGTTTTTCTCGCCTTCCATGGCAATGACACTCTTGATCAGGGGCTCGCGATTGCCATCCAGGAAGCGGATGAATTCCTTGAGTCCTTCTTCCGAGCTGAATGCCTCGTGTACGAAATCGCCTTCCTTGGTTTTCTGGCGGCGGTCGGTAAGGGTAATGGTGATTCCCTTGTTCAGGTAGGCCAGCTCCCGCATCCGGTTCGACAGCGTATCGTAGCTGTATTCGGTAGTCTGTTCGAAGATCTTGGGATCGGGGTGGAAGGTGACGATGGTCCCCCTCTTGTCGGAGTTGCCGATGCTTTTTACCGGGTAGAGGGTGCGACCGCGCTGGTATTCCTGTTCCCAGATCTTCCCGTCGCGGTGCACGGTGGCCCTCAGGTGGTCAGAAAGGGCGTTCACTACCGAGACCCCTACCCCATGAAGCCCGCCCGAAACCTTGTAGGAATCTTTGTCGAACTTCCCGCCGGCCCCGATCTTGGTCATTACCACCTCAAGGGCCGATACGCCTTCTTTTTTATGCAGGTCTACCGGGATACCCCGGCCGTTGTCTTCAACCGTTATGGAATTGTCTTCGTTTATGACGACACTGATGGTGTCGCAGTGCCCGCCCATGGCCTCGTCAATGGAGTTGTCGACTACTTCGTAGACCAGGTGGTGCAACCCCCGGGGGCCCACGTCGCCAATGTACATGGAGGGGCGCATCCGAACGTGTTCAATGCCCTCCAGGGCCTGAATACTGTCGGCGGAATATTGTTTCTTGTTTGCTTCTTCGCTCATTGCTTTACTCGGTTGTTTTTGATGCCTTTTTGCAATCCTACAAATATACGAAAAACCCCTGCAAACAGGGGTATTCCAGCCGCTTTGGGGTCCTCTAAGTTATCAACAAAATTTGTGGAAAAATGCCTGTTCCAGGGGCCTTTCCGCCAACGAAAAAGGCACCGCTGTTGCAATGCCTTTTCAGGATGACCGGTAACAGGGGGCTGCCGGCCTTTCAGATGGGTTTCGAACCGGCCCGGACTACTTCTGATAGGCATCGGCATGGACCTTCGCCACGGCCCGGCCAGAGGGGTCGTTCATGTTGCGGAAGGCCTCATCCCATTCGAGGGCGATCTTGGTGCTGCAGGCCACGGAGGGTTCCTGGGGCACGCTGCGCGCCGCTGCATCTGAGGGGAAATGCGATTCAAAAATGCTGCGGTAATAGTATTCTTCTTTGTTGGCAGGGGTCTGAATCGGGAAGCGGAAATGCGCATTGGCCATCTGCTCGTCAGATACCTCGCGAGCCACCACTTCTTTCAGGGTGTCGATCCAGTTATAGCCCACCCCGTCTGAGAACTGCTCTTTCTGCCTCCAGGCCACGCTGGCGGGCAGGTAATCTTCGAAAGCCTTGCGCACCACCCACTTCTCCATGCGGTCTTTGGTGATCATTTTGTCCTGGGGGTTCAGCCGCATGGCCACGTCCATGAATTCCTTGTCGAGGAAGGGCACGCGCCCCTCGATACCCCAGGCCGCCAGCGACTTGTTGGCGCGCAGGCAGTCGTACATGTGCAGCTTTTCGAGCTTGCGTACCGTTTCTTCGTGGAATTCGCGGGCGTTCGGGGCTTTGTGAAAATACAGGTAGCCGCCGAAGAGCTCGTCGGCCCCTTCTCCCGAAAGTACCATTTTGATGCCCATCGACTTGATGACCCGGGCCATCAGGTACATGGGGGTAGAGGCGCGTATTGTGGTGATATCGTAGGTCTCCAGGTGGTAGATCACATCGCGGATGGCGTCGAGCCCCTCCTGAATGGTGAATTTGATCTCGTGGTGCACGGTGCCGATATGGTCGGCCACTTTGCGGGCAGCGGCCAGGTCGGGCGAGCCTTCAAGGCCCACTGAAAACGAGTGCAGCTGCGGCCACCAGGCATCGGCCTGGTCATCTGACTCGATGCGCTTGCGGGCGTATTTCTTGGCCACGGCCGAGGTAATGGACGAGTCAAGCCCGCCCGAAAGGAGCACCCCGTAGGGCACGTCAGACATCAGCTGCCGGTGCACGGCGGCTTCAAGGGCCTCGCGCAATTCGGTTATGTCGGTGGGGTTTTCCTTCACGGCGTCGTACGATTTCCAGTCGCGCTGGTACCAGCGCTGGAAGCCGGGGGTATCGCTGCTCAGGAAGTGGCCGGGCGGGAAGAGTTCAATTTTGGTGCAAATCCCCTCCAGGGCCTTGAGCTCTGAGGCCACGTAAAAGGTGCCGTGCTTGTCCCAGCCGATATAGAGCGGAATAATTCCCATATGGTCGCGGGCGATCAGGTAGCTGTCGTTGCGCGAATCGTATATGGCGAAGCCGAAAATGCCGTTGAGCTCGTCCAGGAAGGCCGGGCCCTTCTCCTGGTACAGGGCCAGAATTACCTCGCAGTCTGATTCGGTGCGGAAGGCATACCGCCCCTCGAAGTGCCGGCGCAGCTCCCGGTGGTTGTAGATTTCGCCGTTGGCGGCCAGTATCACGCTGCCGTCAGGGCTCAGCAGGGGCTGCTTGCCCGAGGCCGGGTCTACGATGGCCAGCCGCTCATGGGCCAGGATGGCGTTTTCTGAGGCGTATATCCCGCTCCAGTCGGGCCCGCGGTGGCGCACCACCCGCGCCATTTCAAGGATTTGGGGGCGCAGGTCTTCTGCCTGTTGCTTAAGGTCAAATGCACATACAATTCCGCACATAGCAAGTATAATTTATTAATTCGAAAGGCAAAAATGCATTTTAAATACATATTGCGAAACATAAATGCATTTATTGATTTCTTTTTGTAATTATTTATTGTCTTTTTTATTCTTTTTGATAGTTATTCTCTTTAATACTGCGCAACCCGGGCCAAAATGTAAGACGGGTAATTTTAACGACCCTTTAATACCGCGCACGTTAAAAAAGACCGTAGTTTTAACCACCAAAAATAGCAGACTCATGAAAACCACACTTACACTAGCTGCCCTGGCCCTGACCATGGCCTTCTCTTCAAACCTGCAGGCCCAGGATTTTCCCGGCCTCGACAAAAGCCCTATGGACCTGGCCATTTATCCGGGTCGCGAACCCCAGAAAGTAGTACGGGTTATTTACAGCCGTCCGCAACTGAAAGGGCGGTCGCTGTCAGACCTGGCACCCAATGGAAAAGTATGGAGAACCGGGGCGAACGAATGCACTGAGATCACTTTTTACAAGGATGTCACCTTCGGCGGTACCGCTGTAAAAGCCGGCACCTATTCCCTGTTCAGCATCCCCGGCCCGTCTGAATGGACCCTGATCCTAAACAATAACCTGAACCAGTGGGGCGCCTACTCGTATGAAGAGGGAGCCGACCTGGCCCGTGTAAAAGTACCTGCCGCTTCGGCCGGCGAATCGCTGGATGCGTTCTCGATGGCATTCCAGGAAGCCGACAACGGGGTTAACCTGGTAATGGGTTGGGACAAAACCCGCGTAACCGTGCCTATCAGCTACTAAGCCACGTGCACGCATAAAGCAAAACCGGCGCCGATGGCGCCGGTTTTTTTGTTTCAGTAAACCTGTTTCCCGCCAACAAAGGTCTGTAATACCTTTATGTTTTTGAGCTCTTCAGGAGCAACTTCCATCAAGTCTTTCGAAAGCATCGTAAAATCGGCCCACTTTCCGGCTTCAATGCTGCCTTTTTCGGCTTCTTCAAAATTCGAATAGGCCGCCCAGATGGTCATGCCCCTCAGGGCCTGCTCGCGGGTAAGCACCTGTTCGGGCATAAACCCCCCTTCGGGATACCCGGCCTGGTCTTGCCGGGTAACCGCCGCGTAGAACGTCTGGATGGGGTCTACCCGCTCCACCGGGAAATCGGTACCCAGGGCAAGCAGCCCTGAGGCACTCAACAGGCTGGCATAGGCATAAGCCCCTGCCATGCGGTCATGGCCCAGCCTTTCCTCTGCCCAGTACATATCGCTGGTGGCGTGGGTGGGCTGCACCGAGGGGATGATTTTGGGCCCGAACAAGGGCATGTCGGTCGTATCGATAATCTGGGCGTGCTCCACCTTCCAGCGGGGGTCGTTCAGCCCCTCCAGCGCCCGGGTATAGGCGCGCAGCAGGGCAATATTGGCCGAGTCGCCAATGGCGTGGGTGTTCATCTGGTACCCGGCCCCGGCAATGCGCGAGGCGAGGGCTTCCAGGTCTTCTGCCGGGGTTATCATAGCCCCGAAATGGCCGGCCTGGTCACTGTAGGGTCGTTTGAGGGCCGCCCCCCGGGAGCCCAGGGCCCCGTCGGCGTACACTTTTACGGAACGCACATTCAGGCGATCGGTTTTGTAGGGGCCGCGCGTGAGGTAATAGTCCAGGTTGGCCGGGCTGTTGCTCACCATGGCGTACACCCGGATGTCGAGGGCCCCGGCCTGTTGGAGGCTGTCGATCAGGTCAATGGTGCCCCGGCTGAGGCCGGCGTCGTTTACGGTGGTCAGGCCGTTTTCAAAACAGATGGCCTGGGCGGCCAGCAAGGCGCTGATTTGTTCGGCCCGACTCGGTGCGGGCCATTGCGTCATGACCAGGTCCATGGGGCTGTCGACCAATATGCCGGTGGGTTGCCCGTTTCGGAGCACCACTTCGCCCCCGGGCACCCGGGTAGTGGCCGATACACCCCCGAGGTCGAGGGCCTTCTGGTTTACCAGGAGGGCATGCCCGTCTATGCGTTCGAGGGCAACGGCTATCTCGGGAAAAAGGGAATCAAGGGCTTTTTTATCAGGGAATTCCTGGTCCTCCCAATCGTTCTGGTCCCATCCCCGGCCATAGAGGTAATCGGCGGGGTGCTGCTCGTGGAAGGCGCGCACCTTCTCGAGCACTTCGTCAAAACTGCGTGTGCCCACCAGGTTTACCACCCCCTGGTTCAGGCCCAGCCCGTAAAAATGGCAGTGGGCGTCGATCAGGCCAGGCACAAGGGTCTGGCCGGCGGCATCGACCTGTTTGGGGGCTGTATACTTGCCGAGGATGGCCTCAGTACTGCCCACTTCCAGGAAACGGCCGTCTTTTACGGCAAAGGCGGATGCCTGCGCAAATGCACTGTCTGCCGTGTAGACACGGGCATTGTAAACGAGCAGGTCGGCTTCTTGGGGCGCAGGGCCGCAGGATGCCAGGGCCATAATAACCAACAGGGAGGTAATTCGCAGCATGTTTCAGGAGTCATTCGTGAGGGTACAAGATACTCATTTCCGTTCAGCCCTGCCTACTTTCGGCTCACGGCTGCGAATGCGGAACTCCACCCGCCGGTTTTGCCGCCGCCCTTCGGGGGTGCCGTTGTCGCCCACGGGCCGGGTGGCCCCGTGGGCCTGCCAGCCCACACGCCCGGGAGGCAGCCCCAGCGACCTGAGATAATCGGCAACCGCCTGGCACCGCCTTCGGGAAAGCGCCTGGTTGTAGTCGGCCGACCCCAGGCCGTCGGTATGGCCGTGCAGTTCCAGGAAATAAGTAGGATGGGCGCCGAGGAACTCGTACAGTTTGCCAAGCTCTGTCTCCCCGGTTGGGGTCAATCGGTCAGTGTCGAATTCGAACAGCAGGGCCGGGAGCACCTGCAGGCTGTCAACCGCGTAAGGAGCCGGCCCGGCCGCCGTGCCCTCGGCCAGGAGGGCTACGCGGTCAATGTAGTAATAGGCCCCCTTGTTGGAAGAGCGCCCCGTGGGGCGCGTGCGCGTCTGGGCGTTAGCCTGGAAATTGCCCAACAACAGGTAGCGCTCGGTGCCCTTTGCCACGAATTCAAACTGCACTTCCTGCCAACCCTCCATATTTTCGAGATAGTCTGAGCCCTGGTTTTCCAGGTAGTGGTATTGGTTGCCCTTCTGGGCATACCAGATCTTCTTCGACAGGTATTTCTTGGTGCGTACCTGCAGGGGTTCCCGGGCAAACAACACCCCCAGGTTCCCTACGGCAAAGTCAGACCGCTCCGAGAGACTCACATAAAACGAGAGCGAATAGGCCCGGTCCTTTTCCAGGGGTTGCCGCAGGGGTACCTGCAGGTATTCCCGGTAATCCTGGGGGGCATAGGCGTAAAAACCGGCATAGCCCTCCCCTTCCAGCACGCCCTGCTTCCCGTTGAAATTCTCGGGTGCGCCCATGGTCTGGCTGCAGGCGTGGAAAAAATCGGTGGAACCCTGGGTGGGGGTTTGCCATTCATCGAGGTCGTCGGCCGCATTGCCCAGGTAGCGCGGGCACTGTCGAAAGGTTTCAAACCCCGGGTTGGGCACCAGGTTCTGGGCCTGCAGGGTTGAAGCGGGCCAAGGGAAGAGGGCCAGGAAACCGACTATGTAACAACCGATGCGCTTCAAAGGGCAAAAATATCCCCCTGAAGATACGATTTTCGGCCCGGGAACCGATTTATGGGGGCGCGGGCTGCTACAGGTCGAATTTATAGCTCACCCCACCGAGAACCTGGAACCCCTGAACAGGAAACTGGGCCCAGCGCTGGTAGCTGTTGTTGGCCAGGTTGCTGGCCTTGGCGAAGATCGACAGCTGTTCGTTTACGTGGTACCCCAGTTGCATGTTGGCGTCGAAGAAACCATCGAGGGTTAGCAGGGTGGCCGGATACTGAGACGGGTCGGTGTTGGGCAGGGCAACCGAGGAAAAATCTTCGCGCTGGCCCACGTAAAAGAGGTTGGCCCCCAGGTACCATCCCGACCCGATCTGGTAGTCGAGGAACAGGCGCGCCTCCATGTCGGGCAGGTTCCAGGCCGGGTTGTCGGTTTCGGTGCTGTAATCGTACACCGAGCCGCTCACGCCCATGCTGAAATTCCGGTTGAGACTCAGCTGCAGTTCCCCGAAGATCGAGATTGTACGCAGGTCGTCGTAGAAAACCCGGAACGAATTTCCATAGATGTACCCCTTTTCGTCGCCCCGGGCCTCGTTTTGCGGGTTCAGGATAAAGAGGGGACGGAAATTTTCGGCCTTATATGAACCTTTCACCGTGTAGCTCAGGTCGGAGGTGAGCTGGCCCTTCAGGCCCAGGTAGGCATCGTACTGCCGGTCGGTGGGCTGCACGGCCAGGGTAGGTGCCACAAAGGGGTTCTCCACGCTGTAATCGTAGTAGGAATTTTGTTGCAGCCCGCCTTCAATGCCCCCGAAAGCGATCACCGTCTCATCCATTAAATTGTAAGAGGCCTTTACGGCCGGATAGATATAGAAGTCGCTATCATTCTGTTCAAGGTTTGTGCCGAAAACAAAGCGGGCGCCCAGTTCCAGCTTAAGGTCGTCGCGCAGCAAGAGCAGGCTGGGTTGAGCCCCTGCCTGCAGGAAGCTGTAATCGAAGGGCCCCGAATTGGTGAATTCGGCCTGGTCGGCATTGGCGAAATGCCCGCCGACGTAATCGAGGAGCAGGCCCAGGCTAAAGGTTTCTTCGGTAACCGGGAACTCGAATTTCGGCTCCAGCTTCAGCCGGTTTTCCCAGGAATCGGCCGCATCCCAGAAACGGCGTGCCAGCACACTGGCGTCGGTAAAGTAGGTGTCTTCAAGGTGCACCTTGCCCTCGAATTGCCCGCGCATGTAGTTCTGGGTGTGGTCTATTCCCGCCAGGGCCGCCGGGTCGTATACCCCCTCGGGCAGGCCGTACCAGTTGTAAAGGCGGTGCTCCAGCCCGGCCCCGGCACTCCAGTTCCAGTCGCGCTCGCCCTGCGACCAGGTAACGTCAAGGCCGGTGTTGTAGAAATCGGTGTCAAGGGGGGTGGCGTCGAGTTGCCCGCGGGAGGAACGGTGGTCGAGGCCCACGTCGAGACGCTTGCTGCCCCGGTCAAAATCGCGGCTTATGTACAGTTCGGCGAGGGCGTTGTTGTAGTTGCCCAGGGCCATGGAGGCGTAGCTGTTGAACAGTTTCTCGGGAGCCACCCGTTCCACTGCGGCCGCCTTGCCCTTGGAAGGGGTAAAGGTAGATGCCACGGGCACCGAGTTGATGCTGTATGTAACCGGCTTTTTTTGCAGGGCAATGCTGTCGTTCAGCTCGGGTAGCGATTTGATTTTAAAAGCATCTGAAACCGTAGGAGCGTACGAGCGTGTCACCGTTACGGTTTCGGTGCCCAGTTTGTCGTCCTGCGCCGTTGCGGCTGCCCCCAACAGTAAGGCCAGCAACAGTGCACAGGCCCGCATTCCTTTCATCGTGTCCATAAGCTAGTTGTTTCCATCCGGGTTTACATCGGCGTTGCGACGGGCCTCCCGGGCTTTGATTTGTGCCAATTCGTCTTGTGCTTCCTTCACCAGGTCGGGGTAGGCGCCAAAATTGGCGATCACGTTTTCCAAAATGTACGTGGCCTGGAAGGCGTCGTCGAGCTGGTCAAAATTCTTTGCCATCAACACCAGGCCTTTCCCCCCCCACTCCTTGTATGCGGCAAAATCTTTGGCCAAGCGCTGTACGGCCTGGTTGGAAGCCTCATAGGCCCCGTCGCGCTGCTTGAACAGGGCCTCGTAGTACAGGGCCTCGGCCGCCGTTTTACCGGTGGCTATTTTCAGCACTTCGGCGTAGGCGGTACGGGCCTTGCCGGCATCGCCGGTTTCCCAGGCAGACCGGGCTATCATCAGGCGGGCGTCGCTGCGGATACGGTCGTCAAGGGACGGGCTGGCCAGCACCTTCTCGGCATAGGCAAGGGTTTGGCGGTAATCCTTCTTCCCGAAATAGCCCTTCATCAGGTTCGATTGGGCAAAGGTCCGGTTCTGCGGAATATCGGCCGTACCCTCCAATTGCTGCAGGTAGGGCATGGCTGCCGTGTAATCGTCGCGCGAGACCAGGATCTCACAAACCCGGGTAAGGGCCTGTTCGCCCATCTCGCCCCCGCCTGATGAGGCCACCACCTTGAACTGCTGCAGGGCCGGGTCGGTCTCGCCCTGACTGAAATAGATCTGAGCCAGCCTGAACCGGGCCGCGCGGTTGTTAGCCCCGGTCGGGAACTGTTCGATGTATTTCTCCAGCGATCGGCGGGCAGCAGCCTGGTTCCCGGCGGCAAACTGCCGGTCGGCCGCCTGGTAAGCAGCGGTTTCCAGCTCGCTGTCGGTTACTTCTACAAAATCGAGCCCGCGCACCCAGGCGGCGTATTGGTCTACCTGCCCAAGGTCTACATAGATTAGCTTGGCGGTCTGTACCGCCTGCACGGCTTCCTGAGTCTTCGGGAAACGGTCTGCTACCTCCCGGAATACGGCCAGGGCATCCTGGTTTTGCCCGCCGTTGTAGTATACCAGCCCCTTGCGCATCAGGGCAGCCGGAACCAGGGCACTTTTCGGGTGGGCAGCGATCAGGCGGTCGTAGGTCTGGACGGCTGTCTTGTCTGAGCCATCCTGTACGTAGGAATTTCCCAGCTCAAAGAGGGCGTCGTCTACCAGGCTCGAATTCGGGAAACGCGCGGTAAAGGTATCCAGGGCTTCGCGTTTGGTCTGCTCCTGGCCGACAAAGCCGAAGCTCATGGCCTTCTGGAAAGCAGCGTAGTCGCGTTCGGGGCTGCCCGATGCCAGGGCCTGGTCGTAGGCCCCAATGGCATCGCGGTACCGGCTGCTCACAAAATAGCTGTCGCCCAGGCGCATCCACGCATCGGTCTTCATGGGTCCATTGGGGGCCGCAGCCGTATAGGCCTGGAAACTGCTAGCCGCCCGTTCGTATTGTTTCAGTTTAAAATAAGCGTATCCAAGCTGGTATTCGAGTTGGGCCGATTCGGCCGCCGCCTGCCGGGCACCCGGCAGCTTTCTGAACTGTTCATAGGCCGACAGGGCCTGCTCGTAGTTGCGCAGGGCGAAGGCCGATTCGGCTTTCCAGTAGGCAGATCGGGCGGTATACAAAGGTTCGGCTGCGGTGGCAAGCGCCTTGTCGAAATGCGCCAGAGCCCCATTGTAATCTTCGGCCAGGAATAGCTCAACCCCGCGGAAGTAAGCTACTTTCTGGAAGGTGGCCGCACTGGCGTACCCCCGGTTGGCCTCCAGGAGCTGCATGGCCCCCTGGAAGTTTTTGGAGGTGATGTAGGAATCTACCAGCAACTCGCGCAGTTCGGCACTATGGGAGTCATTCGGGTATTGCTCCAGAAAGGCGCCCAGCACGGTAGGCACCGGCTCGTACGGGTTGCCTATCTCGTAGCTGAGACGGGCGTAATTGAGCAGGGCGTCCCGGCCGATCTCGGGGCTGAAATCCATGCGGGAAGCGTTGCGGAAGGCGTTGAGAGCCTCCTGTTTCTTGTCGAGCTCCAGGTAGCATTCGGCCAGGTGGTAATAGGCGTTCTGGGCAACCGCATCGTTTCCGCCGATAATCTTGTTGAATTGCTGTACCGCATTGGCAAAATCGCCTTGCTTGTAGTAGGCGTAGCCGAGCAAGTAATAGTCGGTATTGCTCCAGCGGCCCCGCTTGCCCTTGTATTCGGTGAGGTACGGGACGGCATTCTCGTATTGCCCCAGGTTAAAATAGCTCTCTCCTATGATCTTGTTGAGTTCCGACACCTCGGTGCGGTCAGACTTGGGCAGCTGTTTTTTGGCCTGGGCAATGGCCTCCTCAAAATTCCCCAGCTTGAAATTCATGTCGGCTTGGTAATAGGAAAGCTTCTCTTCCAGCACCTTCTGGTCGGTAATCTGGTCGAAGCGCTGGTTGGCCTGTTGGTAGTCGTCTTGCTGGTACGCGATATACCCCAGGTAATACTTGGCCTGTGAGCCGTATTCGGGGCTGTTGCTCACCCGTTGCAAAAAAGGCTCTGCCTCCCCGGGCTTGTCTGACGAAAACAGCCCGTAGCCCATGCGAAAGTCGTACCGTTCCCGCTCTTTGCGCGAAAGGGAATACAATTCCACTTTCCGGTACCACTTAACGGCATACGGGTAGCGGCCGTTTTCAAAGTAGTAGTCGGCCACATCCATAAACGCCGAATTCCGGCGCACCGAGGTGGGATACTGCTCCACGAAATCTTCCATGAGGCGGTCGGCACCCAGCTGGTTCAGCCGAACGGCGGCATTGGCGATGTAGTACGCGCTGTTCGATTCGGTTTCCGGATCGTCGGTCTGGTCCCTGACCTGTTCGAAAAGGGTCTGGGCGGCCTGGTACTGTTTGTTGTTGTACAGGGCAAGGGCGTCCTGGTAGGCTTTCTGAGGATGGGTGTAAATGGCCGATTCCTGTGCGTATGCCACATGAGCAAGCCCGGCCAGGGCCAGGAGTACGGTAAGCTTCTTTCGCATAGTGTTCTATTGGCTTTCGAGTAATCGAATTCCTCCTTAATAACGGAAAATAGCCTGTACAAGTATGCAGGCTAAAACGAAATACGGGAATTTAACCGCGGCCTTGATCCCGAATGGGCGGAACTTATTACTTTTATATCAACAAAACACACCCATGGCCGAGCCCGTATTAAGCCTTAAAGACGTTGCCGTATTTCAGCAGGATAACCTGGTATTGAATGAAATCAGCCTCGATATAAAACCCGGGGAGTTCGTATACCTGATCGGCAAAACCGGGAGCGGCAAGAGCAGCTTCATGAAAACGCTTTACGCCGACCTGCCCCTGCGGGAGGGCCAGGGCCACATTGTGGGCTTTGACCTGAAGACGCTCCTGGAAAAAGACATCCCTTTCCTGAGGCGGAAGCTGGGCATCGTCTTCCAGGATTTCAAGCTGCTGCCCGACCGCAACGTGCACAACAACCTCCTGTTTGTGCTGAAGGCCACGGGCTGGTCAGACCCCGACGCCATGAACGCGCGCATCGGGGAGGTACTCGACAAGGTGGGCATGAAGACCAAGGGCTTCAAGTTTCCGCACGAACTTTCCGGGGGCGAACAACAGCGCATCGCCATTGCACGGGCCCTGTTGAACGACCCGGAACTCATCCTGGCCGACGAGCCCACCGGCAACCTCGACCCCCAGACCAGCGTGGAGGTGATGAAGGTGTTGCAGGAGATCAATAAAAATGGGCGCACCATCCTGATGGCCACCCATGATTACGCACTCATTTTAAAATACCCCTCCAAAACCCTGAAATGTGACGGCAACAAAGTTTTTGAGGTAATCCAGAAGGCCGGATAAAGGGCATCCCCCCTACGTTTTACTTTCTTTACCGTAGGTATTTTCTTAATTATCAAAGGGTAACAATCTCCTTTCAGGCGAAACCGATCGGATAAAACCCGCGCTATCCGGATTTTTTTTATATTAACAGTCCAAAGGGACTACCTAGCCGCCCCCTACATCATCCCTTTCTTTAATAGCAACTAAGCAATCAACTCAATGAAAACAACCAAAACCGTTTTCCTGACGGCCTTTGTGCTGCTCGGGCTGTCGTGCAAACAGGAAAACACCACCACTGAACCGGTGGCCGAAGCAGTTCCTGTTCGGGAATGGAAGCCTGAAGACATGCGCAACATGACCGGGCTCACGGCCCAACGAGGCGTAATTCTGAACTCCGACAAGGATACAGAGGGCTATGTGCTTTTCGAGCCCTTCCTTACCACTTCGACCTTTCTCGCCAATAAGGACGGGGAGGTTGTACACCGGTGGGACACCGACCTTACCTCCATGAATTCTTACCTCCAGCCCAACGGACACCTCTTCCGACTGGAACGGGATGAAGAGTTCCCCACCTTTGCCGCCGGCGGACAGGCCGGACGCATCACCGAATACGACTGGGACGGCAACCTGGTCTGGTCTTACAAAATGGCCAACGCCAAAGAACTGCTGCACCACGACTTCGAGATTATGCCCAATGGAAACATCCTGGCGATCGCCTATGAGGTGGTTCCCGCCGACGAGGCCATTGCCCTGGGCCGAAACCCGGAACACCTGCCCAAGGCGGGGCTCTGGCTCGACAAGATTATTGAAATTAAACCCACCCGGCCTGAGGGGGGTGAAATTGTCTGGACCTGGTACATGAAAGACCACCTGGTGCAGAACTTCGACAAAGCCAAAAAGAACTTTGGCGTACCGGCAGAAAGCCCCAGGAAAATCGACATCAACTTCCACAGCACTGAAGGCGGGGGAGGACCTGCCCCGAACGAAGAGCAGATCAAGCAGATGATCCAGCAGGGCATGACCACCTCGAATGCCACGCCCGACAACCAGGGCTCAGACATCACCCATACCAATGCCATCGGCTATAACCCCGATCTCGACCAGATTGTCATCAGCATGCCCGGCATGAATGAAGTGGCCATAATCGACCACAGTACCAGTACTGCCGAAGCCAAGGGCAGTACCGGCGGGCGCTGGGGCCACGGAGGCGACCTGCTCTACCGCTGGGGCAACCCGCAGAATTACGGTATAGGGACCGAAGCCGAACGGCGGCTCTACGGCCAGCACGATGTTAAGTGGGTGCCGAAGGGCTTGCCCGGGGAAGGCCACCTGACGGTTTTCAACAACGATATTTACGACGGCAAGGCCAAGTTGCCGAGCATCTGGGCGGGTTTCCCCACGGCCAGCCCCCCGGAATTCGCGATGGCTATTGGCGAAGTGGGCAACTACAGCGCCGTGCTCGAATTTGCACCTCCCACCGATGCCAATGGCGCCTATACTATGAAGGAAGACGGCACCTTCGGGCCCGACGAGATGGTTTGGTCCTATACCGCACCCGACACCTATTCGATGTACTCGGCCTTCATATCGGGAGCACACCGCCTGCCCAACGGGAATACCTTTATCACCCAGGGCATGCAGGGGCGGTTTTTTGAGGTGACCCCCGAGAAGGAAATGGTCTGGGAATTCTGGACGCCCTTCGCCGGCGACCACCGCCTGCCCGACGGGTCGTTCCCGCAGCCGGCAGGCCCCATGAGATTCGCCACCTTTAGAAGTACGCTCTTGCCATCCGACTTTCCGGCCTTTGCCGGGAAGGAACTGAAGGCGCTTGTGCCGCAGCCCGAGCCCTTCAAAATGCCCCCTCCCCCGCCTCAGGCCGAGCAATAAACCACAATCATTCATTAAAAAGCAATCAACTCAATCATTATGTCTATTAAAATTATCGGGGCCGGCTTCCCCAGAACCGGAACCACAACCCTAAAAGGCTGCCTGGAACAACTGGGCTGCAAACACGTATATCACATGAAGGAGCTATTGGTCAAACCCGAAATGCTCCACTTTTGGAAAACACTCGACGAAACGGGCGATACAGACTGGGAAGCCCTTTACGCCGGCTTCGACGCCACGGTCGACTTCCCGGGGTACCCCTGGTACAAAGAACACATGAAGCGTTACCCCGATGCCAAGGTAATCCTTACCGTGCGCGATTTTGAATCGTGGTACAAAAGCGTTTCCAGCACAGTACTCAAGGCGGGCCCCCAAACCCCCGGCCAGAAATTGAAAATGATGGGGAAACTGCTGTTGAGCGCCCGGGCCCGCAGGGTGGTCAAGTGCATCAAGTGGTTTAAAGACAAATTCTTCGCCCGCGAATTTGAAGGGCGCTTTGAAGACAAGGAGTACGTGAAAGCCAAATGGGAAGCCCATGTGGCGGATGTCAAGAAAAGTGTCCCCGCGGAAAAACTCCTGGTGTACGACGTGCGGGACGGCTGGGAACCCCTCTGCAAATTTTTAGGTGTGCCGGTGCCCGACGAGCCCATGCCGCACCTGAACAAAAAGGAAAATTTCAAGGAGATGCTGCCCAAGCTAATGAAGGGCGAAATGGCCTGATTCCGGTCGTAATTCAAAACAGCCATGGATTACAACCGCTGGGAGGTTAAGTTGAGCCTGCTTCTGGTAAGCAGCCTCACCATCGCCTCCATGATCACTATTTCTTCCAGCCTGCCCGACATGAGCCGCGATTTTGCAGGCTACCCCAACGGGCAGGCCCTGGTAAAGCTCTCGCTCTCGCTCCCTGCGCTGTTTATTGCGCTAACCGCCTTCCTGGCAGGCAAATTCATCGACCGCAAAGGGCGAAAGCCCCTGCTGGGGGTGGCCCTTTTGGTCTACGCCGCGGCGGGCAGCTCGGGCTACTGGCTCGACAACCTGTACGGAGTGCTGGCCGGCAGGGCCCTGCTGGGTATCAGCGTTGGCATCACCATGACCATCGTCACCACCCTGGTGGCCGATTACTACCAGGGGGTGGCGCGCCAGCAATTCGCCGGCCTACAGATCGCCGTGATGTCGCTGGCTGGCATTTTGTTCATCAGCCTGGGGGGCTGGCTGGCCGATATTCGCTGGAATGTGCCCTTCTTGCTGTACCTGTACGCCCTGGTGATTGTGCCCATTGCCCTGCGGTACATACAGGAGCCGCCACCGGCCGCTGCCCACGCCCAGCCCGGCGCAGCTTCGCCCCGTGTACCGGGTGTGATTTGGCTCGTCTTTGCCAGCGTGATGCTCATGTGGATCTTATTTTTTATTATCCCGATCCAAATCCCCTTTTACCTGAAGTCAATCGGGGTGGAGCAAAACAGCAAAATAGGCCTGGCCGTAGCAAGCAGCACCCTTTTTTCGGCTGTGGCCTCCTTCTTTTACGCCCGCCTGAAGGCACGCCTCAGCTTTGCCCGGCTCTTTAGCATGGGGTATGGCCTGATGGCCGTGGCCTTTGTGGTGGTAGCCCTGGCAAAGACCTACGCCCTGGTGGTGTGCGGCCTGCTTTTGGCCGGAATGGGGATGGGGCTGCTCATTCCCAATGCCAACATCCTGGTCATGCAGCTGGCACCCCCGGCCGTGCGTGGTCGCGAGATCGGGAAGCTCACCACCTTCTGGTTTATGGGGCAGTTTGTCTCGCCCCTGGTGCTGTTGCCCTTTATCAACAGCTTTAGCCAGGAAACCGTCTTTACAGGCATCGGGTGGATAACAGGCGTACTTTGTATCTTGTTCCTGTTCAGCGCCCGACTCTGGAAAACCGCCGGTTAAAACGACCGCCGGGCCAGCGGGTAAAAGCGCCCAGCGATGATTTACCAAAAAACACCCCAGAACCCCGAAGCCCGGAAATCGCCGGTGATCGGGGTTTTGCTTTTCGGCATTTCCCTGGTGCTGTTGGTGCTCACCGGCCCTTTCGGGTTCCTTTACGGGGTGGTGCACAGCCTGCTGAGCCGCGGTATCAAGGGGTTGGGCGAATACCTGTTGCAACTGGCCATTTCCATAGACCAGCTGGGCAACGTGCTTATGCAGCACCTGTTGAACCTCTTGTGGAAAAAGCCCGGTGGCTACCCCTTCGGCAACCGGGACGAAACCATCAGCAGTGCCCTGGGCCGCAACAAACGGGACCGGACCCTCTCCGCCTTCGGCAGGGCTATCGATGCCCTGCTCGACCGGCTAGACCCGAACCACTCGTTGAATTCCATCGACTATTACATTGAGCCGACCCGGCGCATTATTGAAGCGGTTTGCTGGCTCCACCTCGAGAACGGCCGGGCCCTGTGTACGCGCAGCCGGGGGCATGCGCTCTACCTGATACCCGGGGGCAAGCGCCAGGAGGGGGAAAGCGAGCACCAGGCCCTGGTGCGCGAAGCCTGGGAAGAGTTGGGTATTGACCTTGACGCGGGGTCGCTGAGGCCCGTGGGCATCTTCGAGGCCCAGGCCGACGGGCAGCCCCCGGGTATACTCGTACGCCTTTCCTGCTATGAAGGGCCTTTCCGCGGAACGCCTGCCCCGGCGGCAGAGGTGGAAGAAATAGTGTGGCTTGGCTACGCCGACCGGCAGCTGGTTGCCCCGGCAGACCGGCTCATCTTCGACCTGCTCAAGCAGCAGGGCCGCCTTATCTGAGGTCGGCTCCCCCGCTGCCATGCCGATCTTTTTTCGTTACTTTGCTTCGCAATTAGTTGCTACTGCATGGAAGTACTCGGCATTGACGTAGGCGGATCGGGCATCAAAGGCGCCATGGTACATATGGAAACCGGAGAAATGCTCTCCCCGCGTTTCCGGATTCCCACCCCCCCATCGCGCAGGCCCGACGAAATGGCCGAAGTAGTGGCCCAGATTACGCGCCACTTCAACTACAAAGGTCCTGTCGGCTGCGGCTTCCCTTCCCTGATCAAACAAGGCATCTGCAAATCGCAGGGCAACCTCGACGCCTCGTGGGTGAACCAGAACGTGGAGACCCTTTTCTCCCAGGCGAGCGGCAACGATTTCACCGTGATCAACGACGCCGATGCAGCCGGATACGCGGCCATGAACTACGGCATCGGCCGCGGCATGAAAGGCTTTGTGATCATGATTACCATAGGCACCGGCCTGGGCAGCGGCGCTTTTCTGGACGGCCGGCTGATCCCCAACTTCGAGCTGGGGCAGATTCCCTATAAGAAATACGATAAAATCGAGAGCTGGGCAGCCGCCTCGGCCAAGGAGCGCGAAGGGCTCAGTTACAGGAAATGGGGCAAGCGCTTCAACAAATTCCTGCAACTGGTAGAACTCATCGCCTCTCCCGACACCATCATCTTAGGCGGGGGCACCTCCAAAGACTTCGACGAATACAAAGACTTCATCACTATTGAAACCCCCGTTATCCCTGCCGGGTTGCAAAACGACGCGGGGATTATCGGCGCGGCTACGGCCTGCCTGATGAACCACCCCGAGCTGAAGCTCCGTTAGGGCTTGCTGCGCTTGCGGTCGGTTTCCTTCAGCAAAATTTTGCGCAACCGCAGGTTCTTGGGAGTTACTTCCACATATTCGTCTTTCTGGATGTACTCCAGGGCCTCCTCAAGGGAAAACTTAATGGCGGGTACAATGCGGGTTTTATCGTCTGAGCCGGAAGCCCGTACGTTGGTGAGCTTTTTGGTCTTGGTCACGTTTACCACCATGTCGTCGCCCCGGGAGTTCTCCCCGATAACCTGCCCTTCATAGATGTCTTCGCCCGGATCGACAAAAAACCGGCCCCGTTCCTGCAATTTGTCGATGGAATACGGGATGGCTGTGCCATTCTCCATGGAGATGAGGGAACCGTTTTGGCGCTGGGGCACCTCCCCTTTCATGGGTTGGTACTCCATAAAGCGGTGGGCCATCACGGCCTCGCCGGCTGTGGCAGTGAGCAGCTGGTTGCGCAGGCCGATAATGCCGCGGGAAGGGATATGGAACTCGCAGTACATGCGCTCGCCCCGGGCTTCCATGTGGATCATTTCCCCTTTCCGGATTGACACCATTTCAACGGCCCGGCCCGATACCTCCTCGGGCAGGTCGATGGTGAGGTGCTCGATGGGTTCGCACTTAATCCCGTCAATTTCTCGGATAATTACCTGGGGTTGGCCGATCTGCAGTTCGTATCCTTCTCTCCGCATGGTTTCGATCAGTACCGAGAGGTGCAGTACGCCCCGGCCGAAAACCATGAATTTGTCGGCGCTGTCGGTTGGCGATACCCTGAGGGCCAGGTTCTTTTCCAACTCGCGCTCCAGGCGGTCTTTCAGGTGGCGCGAAGTCACGAATTTGCCGTCCTTCCCGAAGAAGGGGCTGTCGTTAATGGTGAAGAGCATGCTCATGGTAGGCTCGTCGATGGCAATGGTGCGCAGCGCCTCGGGTTGTTCAAAGTCGGCCACGGTATCGCCTATATCGAACGACTCCAAACCGACCAAGGCACAGATGTCACCCGTTTGAACTTCGGGTACCTTCAGTCGTCCCAGGCCCTCGAAGGTAAATACTTCTTTGATGCGGGTTTTTACTATGCGCCCGTCGCGCTTCACCAGGGATACGGGCTGGTTTTCTTTCAGGCTGCCCCGTTGCAGGCGGCCGATGGCGATCCGCCCCGTATACGATGAGTAATCGAGGGAAGTGATCAGCATCTGGGTGCTGCCGGTCTGGGGCTTAAATTGGGGGATGTGGTCGAGCACCATTTCCAGCAGGGGCTCGATGCTTTGTGTGGGTGATTTCCAGTCAGGACCCATCCAGTTTTGCTTGGCCGAGCCGTATACTACCGGGAAATCGAGCTGCCATTCTTCAGCACCCAATTCGAACATGAGGTCGAATACCTTTTCGTGCACCTCTTCGGGGGTGCAATTTTCCTTGTCGACCTTGTTGATAACCACGCAGGGCTTCAGGCCCAGGTTCAGTGCCTTTTGGAGTACAAACCGAGTCTGGGGCATGGGCCCTTCAAAGGCGTCTACCAGCAGCAGCACCCCGTCGGCCATGTTGAGCACCCGCTCTACCTCTCCCCCGAAATCGGCGTGGCCG
Organism: Robiginitalea sp.; assembly: GCA_050289825.1. Lineage (GTDB taxonomy): Bacteria > Bacteroidota > Bacteroidia > Flavobacteriales > Flavobacteriaceae > Robiginitalea. The sequence continues at coordinate 41,886 of JBNKGM010000008.1, read as the reverse complement.
GGGGTGTCTATAATATTGATCTTGGTGTCTTTGTAGGTTACCGAGACGTTCTTGGAAACAATGGTAATGCCCCGTTCGCGCTCCAGGTCGTTGTTGTCGAGGATGAGCTCTCCCACATGCTGGTTGTCGCGGAACAACTGGCAGAAGTGCATGATCTTATCGACCAGGGTAGTTTTCCCGTGATCTACGTGGGCGATGATGGCAATATTGCGTATGTCTTTCATAACGTGCTGAAAATGGGCGCAAAGATACGCGGAATTCCGGTTTGCGCACCACCCCTCGCTGAATTTCGCCCCAGGGTCGAAAAAATAAGGCGCGCTTTCCGGTATGGCCGGGTTTGTGTACCTTTAATATCCTAACCCCCAGCACCTAAAACCAGCGCCATGGATCTCATCAAAGAATTGCAGAATGAACTGGCTTCTGAATATGCCATCACCCGGAAATTCATAGCCCTGTATCCTGAGGAGCTCAACGACTGGCGTCCCCACGAAAAATCAGGGAAAATGCTCTGGCTTACCATCCATATAGTGGAAATCTTCGCCTGGCCGCATACCATTATGCATACCGAATACCTCGACTTTGCAAAGACCCCTTATACGCAACCCCCGCTCAAAACCCGGGAAGAGCTGATCCAGAAACTCGATGCCGACTACAAATTGGGCTCCGAGACCCTGGCCGGGCTTAAGCCCGAACAGCTCGACGGCAGCTGGGACATTCGCATCAATGGCACCGTTATGGTTAAGTGGAGCAAGTACGGGGCCATTCGCCACGCCTTCCAGCAAATTACGCACCACCGGGCGCAGCTGGGGGTGTATTACCGGCTCAACAACATCAAGGTTCCCGCCAGCTACGGCCCGTCGGCCGACGAGCGGTAGAGGCGCAGGGATTATTGCTGCCAGCGGGAAAACGAACAGGGGCTACCGCCCCGCCCCTGCTTTCAATTTAGCCCACAGGCTGCAACTTCCTATCAGCGTGAAAGGCCTGTTCATTCGGCTTAAAGAATAGCCCCTACTCAATCTTTGTTCAAAAAAACCGGCCTTTGCTTCTTTTTGGCAAAGGGATTCCAGCCCAGGTTCAGGTGAAGCGATGGGCCCAGGCCAAGCCCGGCCCCCACGGTCAGGATGGACGGCAGAGCAAATTCGTACCGGAGGCCAGGCTTAAGCAGGTTCAGCTGCAGGCGGTGCTTTTCGAGGCGTGTGCTGCCGAAACCATGCTCCATACTGCGTTGGGCTTGCAACGGGGCAACCGCCAAAAGCAGGCCCAGCCCTGGTAACGCGAGTTGTTTCATGGTGATGTGTTGCCTCTTAAAAGAAGAAAACAGACCTGGCGAATGTGCTATCTTTGTCAAAACTTTAAGAAATGGACCTGTCGAAAATCCCGCAACTCAAGCACACCGATTCTGGCAACTTCTTTTTGTTGGCCGGCCCCTGCGCCATCGAGGGGGAAGAGATGGCCCTGCGTATTGCCGATACCGTTGTGGGACTTGCCGACAGCCTGAAAATCCCCTACATCTTCAAGGGGAGCTTCAAAAAAGCGAACCGCAGTCGGGTCGATTCCTTTACCGGCATCGGCGACGAAAAGGCGCTGCGCATTTTGCGGAAGGTATCGGAGACTTTTGGGGTGCCAACCGTGACAGACATACACCAGGAATCAGACGCAGCCCTTGCTGCTGAGTACGTGGACGTGCTGCAAATCCCAGCCTTTTTGGTGCGCCAGACCGACCTGGTGGTTGCCGCCGCCGAGACCGGGCGGGTGGTCAACCTCAAAAAGGGGCAGTTCATGAGCCCAGAGAGCATGAAGCACGCCGTGGCCAAGGTTACCGAAACCGGCAACGGGCAGGTGCTGATTACCGACCGGGGCACCATGTTCGGCTATCAGGACCTCATCGTCGATTTCCGCGGCATTCCCGTGATGAAACAATACGCCCCGGTGGTGCTCGACGTGACCCATTCCCTCCAGCAGCCCAACCAGGCCTCGGGGGTTACCGGGGGAAGGCCCGAGCTTATCGAAACCATCGCGCGGGCCGGCATTGCCGCCGGGGTAGACGGCATTTTCATCGAAACACACTTCGACCCGGCAAACGCCAAGAGCGACGGGGCCAACATGCTACACCTCGACCGGTTGGAGGGGTTGCTCAGAAGACTCACCGATATTCGGTCGGTAGTCGGGAAATTCTGAGTTCGGTTAGCAGCGGTCAATGCCGATTTCCTTCATGAAATCGCAAGATAAACGATGCACATATTTGGCCGGGGTCTTATCCGAAATCCGGATTTCGGACCGTACCAGGTCCACATCAAAATGAAAGAGGGAGAAATCGCCCCTAAGTTCCCGCTCGAGCCGTTCCATGAGGAAACGGGTAATGCGGGGCCTGAGCCTATATTCGAGGTCTACGCAGCGTCTTTGCAGGGCGGCGTCGGAATCTTTTCCTATAATCCAGTTAAAGGTCACAAGGCTGAAAATCAACAGAAAAAAGGTACGAAAAAACAGCTGCCGCCTGTCGACTGTTAATAAGTTGTAATATCTCAATAAAAGCCCCGCTGCCCATAACCGGGCTGCGTTGCCCTGCTTGAAATTTAATGCTAACTTACCGGGGCCTTTACACAGGCACTGTATATTGACCGCCTAAACCTGCATCCATGAAAATTGTTCCTTTTGGCCTTGCCGCCGCACTGGGGCTGGCCCTTTGCCCCGAACTCGCCGCCCAACACAACCACGCCGGGGCCACCCCCGTGGCATTTCCCGACATACCCGGGTACCAAACCATTGTTACCGACCTGCACCAGCACACCGTTTTTTCTGACGGGAGCGTCTGGCCCGACATACGGGTTATGGAAGCCCTGCGCGAGGGCATGGATGCCATTTCCCTGACCGAACACCTCGAATATCAGCCCCATGCGGCAGATATTCCCCACCCCGACCGCAACCGTTCTTACGAGATTGCCCTGAAAGAAGCGGCCGACCACGAGCTGATGATCATTCGCGGGTCGGAGATTACACGCCAGGCGCCCATCGGGCACAGCAATGCCGTGTTTATCACCAATGCCAACGAGCTCCTTTCGGAAAAGGCCGAGGTGTCTTTTGCCCAGGCCAAAAAACAAGGGGCCTTTATCTTCTGGAACCACCCGGCCTGGTATGCCCAGCAGCCCCAGGGGAACCCGGTTTTGAGCGATTTCCAGAAGGCGCGCATCGCCGCCGGCGAACTGCACGGCATCGAGGTGATCAACACCACCGACTACTCCGAAGAAGCCCTGGCCATTGCCTTGGAGCAGAACTTAACCATTATGGGCACCAGTGACATCCACGGCCTGATCGACTGGGACTATACCGAGAAGGGGAACCACCGCCCGACCACCCTGGTTTTTGCCAGGGAACGCAACCCTGAAAGCGTAAAGGAAGCCCTTTTTGCCGGCCGTACCGTGGCGGTTTACAACGAATTGCTCGTAGGGCGCGAAACCTACCTCATGCCTTTGCTGCAGGCCGCCCTGGAAGTGGTGAGCAGCAGCTACATCGAGGGCACCGAGATTTTGAAGGTAGAGCTCAAAAACCGCACCAGCAGCGACCTGCTCTTCGAGAACGCGATGGAGTTCACCTTCTATAGCAGCTCGCCCGTTTTCGAGATCCCGGCCGGGGGCACTTTTACCCTCAACATCAAAACCCTGGAGAAAAAAGACGGCATTACCCTGAGGCTGAAAGCCCTGGGATCATACACCGCACCGAAGGTCCATCCGGTGGTGAGCTGGGAGATCTCAGCCCAATAAAGTGCCTTATTCCACGCCGTCTGCATAGTCTTGCAGGTGGGCATAGCGCTTGGTGAGCTTCCCGCCCCGGGTCATCCGCGCCCGCTCCAGAATGCCGTCTTCATCGCCATTGAAGAACGCGGGGATGATGTGCTTCACAAAGGCCGACCCAAAGCCCTCGCTGGCGTCGCGGGGCAACTCCGCAGGCAGGTTGTCTACCGCCATTACGGCTATGGCCTCCGGTTTGCGGAAATCGGTCTCCGATTCGGTTTTGGGGTCGTACCCGTATACCGGCTCGGCAATGGTCGATGGCCTTATCGTACAGGCCACAGGGCCGTCGATATCGCAACTCACGTCGGCCACCACCCTGATTCGGAAATCGGGGCGTTTGGCGTCTTCGCGGGTAAAGAGGTAGGGCGCCCCCTGCCCGTAGAAATGGCCGGCTATATAGAGGTCTGTAGTGCGGGCAAAGCGGTAAAAGTTGGATTGGTACTGCTCCGGGTTCGCTATAAAATCGGCCTTGTTGCCCCGCACCCCGTCTTTGCGGCGATTGTAAAAGGAGGCATCGATCTGGCAAAATACCGGCACCCGGAACTCCTGTTCCAGGTACTCGGCAACGGTTACCTGCCGCATGCCCATGCCGTCCAGGATTTCCCGGGCCCCGCTGCCTACGCGGCCGCGCCCGGTAAGCAAGACCTTGATGGGGGGGATTTTTACTTTTTTGAGCGCCTCGATCAGGGCCAGCCTGTCGGGGAGGGTCTGGGCCTTGGGCAGGTCAAAACTGCCGTATTTCAAACCGTAGGCCCTGAAACCGTTGTAGGCGCCCACTATGCCGGCATAACGGCCGAAAGCCACCAGGCGCACCCCTTTGGGGTCGGTAAGCACCTCGTGGTCGTAGAGTTCGATGTTCTTATCCAGGATGGCCCTGAGCAGCTTGCGGTTATAGGGCTGTTTCTTGATGGTATGGGAGAAGAAGAAGTACTTCTTGTCGGGGACCAGGGCCTCAATGGGCACCTCTTTCACCCCCAGGAGCACGTCGCAGCCCGCCATGTCTTCGCTCACCTCCATGCCGGCATTTTGGTATTCTTCATCTTTAAAAACGCGGATTGGGGAAGGTTCCACCCGAATTTCTGCCTCGGGAAACTGGGACCGGACTTTTTGGCAGGCCCCGGGAGAGAGCACCGCCCGCTGGTCTGGCGGGGTTTTGCGCTCCCTGATGACTCCGAATTTCATAGTTTGGTTTTGGTATGGAATTTGCTCAAAAATACTCCGAATCGCAGGGGTACGCAAGCAAACCGCTGCGGAAAGTAATGCCGAATGTTTCAGGCGAATTTTGCGTACCTTTGACGCCCTTCGGGAGTTCTTTGAAAATTTGGGGCCGACTGGTTTTGACAGCGAGACCAATGGCTATGTAAGCATGCCGAGCGCCGGAACACAGCTCGTAAATCTCATGATCCGACCCTTTTAAATGGCGAGTCTAACTACGCTTTAGCTGCCTAATTGACTGAATCACAGTAAGTCATGGCCTAGTCCCGCAAGGCGGGAATGCTAAATGTCCCCGGGTAGCCCTTGTTGGCGGCGACCCATAAGGGGGCACCATCAAAGTCAACATCGTGCGGGCCTTGCTTCGCGGCTCGCACTAAACTAAAGAAGCTACGCGTGTAATAGGCGGTTTTTGGTCAGTTACACGCCGACAATCAATCAAAAACTAAGCATGTAGAAAGCCTAGTTATTGCTTGTTTGGACGAGGGTTCGACTCCCTCCGGCTCCACAATCAAGCGAAAACCCCGCCGGGAATCCGGCGGGGTTTTCATTTGCAGGATGGGAGCCGAAGGGAGCACCGAGCGCAGCGAGGTACTCTCTCCGGCCAGTTCAAAACTCCCGCCTCCGGGATGCGAAGGCCTGCACTCGAGCTTACGCTGTATCAACCCGCCTTTGGCTCACCCAATGTCATTTTGAAAAAGGGCTTCTAATTCGCTTTCAGGATGCGCTCTGCATATTCAACCCATTCATATTCATGAATGCCCTTGTCCATATAGAAATCAGGCTGGATTCCGTGTTCGTCAATGGTAAAATCCGGGATGCGCATACTCCTGGAAAGCGAATATCCCAATTCAAATTCGTTGCAGGGGGATGTGACAAAGTACATATTTGAAACATCCAGTACCCCAAAGGTGGAGGTGCCAAAGAGTTTTACTTTCATGCTTTGTTTTGCGGCTAACAAAAATTGTTCGTCCGTGCTTCCGTTTCGTCCATTCATAATGATGCCCACATTTTTTGGGTAGGAATACACCTGGTCGTACTCAATGAGTGTGACCGGATTCTCGTTCAGGGATACAAATTCCCCCCCTCGCACCGTCAGCTTGTCGAAAGATTCCCGGGCCCACTTTTTGCCCTCTTCATCAAATCCGTACTCAGGTTTGTTTATAAAATCCAGCATCCGCTGATTATTCAGTTCCGTGGACAAATATTCAACGCCAACCTCCCTTATAGGATTCGTGTAAAGGAAGGGAAGCAGTTCCTCATAACTGGAATCACTACCGCCGGTGCCATTCCTAATGTCGATGATCAGGTTTTCCGTGGCCAGGATTCTTTCCCTGTTCGCAGTGATGACACTGTCAATTGCCTTTTTTTCAGTACCCTGAAAGGAGGGTATCCTCATGTAAAGGGTGGTTTCGCTTATTTGATCCAGGTAGGGCTGGGAAGCATCCAGGGATTTGAAATAGGCTTCGAATTTCGGATCGTCCGTCAGCTCCGGGTACCTTCTGCGAAGGCTGAAATCTCCCAGTTGTAAATGGTTCTTTCCCAGCATACGCATTTCTTCAAATTCAACTGGGGAACGGTCGTACACATAGAAAACCCCTGATTCTGAACCTTCTGTAATTTGAAATTTTAGCTTCACCTGAGCCTCCTTCCAGGTCTCAGCACCCGAATCCACGATGAAGCCAATAAAGGTGTCTTCCTCCTTTTTAATACCAATGCCATAGGAGCTGGTTTCCCAAATCCCCTCAAAACCGGGATCTTCCTTCTGATCCAAATAGGCCTTGAATTCATCAGTAGGGATATCATATGTATCCCAGTCTGCGAATGTATTTACCCGACCCTTGTTCCCACTTTGCTGGCTTACAGGTTCAAGGAGTCTGACACCGATGTGGCCCGGGCGAAAGAATGTCAACCATTCTTGTAAGATTGACCGGCAATCCTGAAGCGTTTCGGCTACATTTATATTCTCTGCAATTCTTTTATTGTGCGCTTCATAAAGTTCCGTGCCTTTTTTCTGTAAGGCGTATTCATACCCTGCATCGTTCTGTTCAAAGGTCTTTTTAAGCCAGTCGAAATTGGATTTGCAATCGCAATTCTGGGAAAACAGGAACAAAGGCAGGAACAAAAAGGTGAGAATACTAAACGATTTCATAGAGTTGGTTTTATCAAAGACGACAGAGTTTCTAAATTGCTACAGGAGTTGTGTCCTTTTGCCATACCCGTGGTTCGAAGGCCAGGCTAACGCCGCCGTCACCAGCAACTGGGAACCCCTCCCTGAAACCAGAACTATGGTGCCTGAAATTTTCTTCCTTCTCTTCCCCCACACATAGGAAAGTTTCCTAATTTAATGAGCCGTAAACCCTGAACCGTGAAATCCATCGTACAGATATCGCTCGACCTGACAAACATTGACGAAGCCCTCGAAACGGCCGATGGCAAACTGAGGGACTACCATCCATTTGAATTCTGATGAAATAACCAACCCAGTTTAAAAATGAAACTATTCAAACTCTTTACTGCTATTCTGTTTTGCTGTGCAACCCTGGCCAGCGCACAGGACTATGACCTGGTGATATTAAATGGCCGGGTTATGGACCCTGAAACCATGTTTGACGACATCGCCAATGTGGGGATCAGGGATGGGCAGATTGCTGCCATCACTAAAGACAGGATTACCGGGAAAGAAACCATCAATGCCGCAGGCCTGGTGGTCTCGCCCGGATTCATCGACACCCACTTCCACGCAGTAGATCCTTTCGCATCCAAAATGGCCGTCGCCGATGGCATCACCACCGGCATGGACCTCGAAGCCGGCGCATCGCCTGTAGGCGACTGGTATGCCCAGCGCGAAAAGTCGGGCTGGCAGATCAACTATGGGACCACCAGTTCCCTGGCCGTGGCCCGCCTGCGGGTGCACGACCCTGAGCTGAAGATGGATTATCCGGTAGACGCCACCACGCTTTTTGACTGGGGCGGCAAGGCGGGGGCAGATGGCACGGTGGGCTGGTCTACCTCACGCAGCAGCATCGAGCAAATGAACCAGATCATGGCCATGCTCGATGAGGAATTGCGCCAGGGTGCTCTCGGAATCGGGACGCCGATCGCCTACATGCAGCGAGGCGTGAGTAGCTACGAGTTGTTCGAGGCGCAACGCGTCGCTGCGCGCTATGGGCGGCTAACCTCGGTCCATACCCGCTACCACCTGAATGCGCAAACGCCCACCGAAGCCCCCATTGCCCTCGACGAAGTGCTGGCCAACGCCATGCTGCTGCGGGCACCGCTGCTGCTTGCGCACGACAACGATTACGGCTGGTGGGAAAATGAAGAAAAACTGCAACTGGCTCGCGCTCAAGGCTTTAATGTATGGGGCGAATATTATCCTTTTGCCGCCGGGTCGACCCTGATCAGCGCCGACTTCCTGAGGCCCGACCTGTGGGAAGATGTAAACGGGTATAAATACGAGGAGACCATCTACGATCCGACCCTCGACAAATTCCTGAACAAAGACGAATACCTTAAAACCGTGCAGGAAACACCGGGCAAGACGATAGTTGTGCACCTGCCGCCCCGCCAGCGATGGTTGAAATACTGGCTGACCATCCCCCATATGGTCGTGGCTTCAGACGCAATGACGGGCCTGGGCCGAGATGGAACCCTGCTGCCCTGGGAAGCAGACCCGAGTGAGTACGCCGGCCATCCGCGTACGGCCTCGTCCTATTCCACCACGCTACAAATGGGACGGGAAAACGGGGTGCCTCTTATGTTTACGCTCGCACAATTGAGTTACTGGACAGCCAAGCACCTGGGAGACACCGGGTTGGAGGCCATGAAACAGCGCGGCCGCGTTCAGGTAGGAAAGGTTGCCGACCTCACCCTGTTCAACCCCAACACGGTAACAGCCCGCGCCACCTACAAGATTGGGGAGAACGGCCTGCCCCCCGTGGGCATCCCCTACGTAATCGTAAACGGCACCATCGTGGTGAAAGACTCAAAAGTGTTGCCGGTCAGACCCGGCAGGCAGATTCGCTTCCCTGTGGAGGATAAGGGCCGCTTCGAGCCGGTCGACCTGAATAAATGGCTCGGGGAGAACTCCATTAATGTGCCCCAAATGCATGTGGATGACACCGGTGCCGGAACGCAAATCAAAGATTGATTCATTGGCCGGATGCAGGTGCGTATTCCCCCGCCTGCAACTGGCATTAACCAGAAACTATGAAGCTGACACCCATTGTTTTTTTTGCCCTTAGCCTATTGTTAATCGGTTGCGCCCGGGAAACCCAAAACAACCAAAACCCCGGTTACAGGGCCCTTCCCGCCTCAACTGAATTCGACGCGGTCATTCTCAATGGCCGCGTGATTGACCCGGAAACCAATTACGACGGGGTTCGGAATGTGGGCATCAAAGACGGGACCATTGCCCTGATTACGGAGGAAAGCATTTCCGGGAAACAAACCATCGATGCCAGCGGAAAAGTTGTCTCCCCCGGTTTTATCGACCTCCACGCCCATGGGCAGAATATCGGGGACTACCGCATGCAGGCCATGCAGGGAGTAACCACCATGCTCGAACTCGAGTCAGGGGTCCTTCCGGTGGAAGGCTGGTACCAAGGGCAGGCGCAGAAAAAACTGCCATTGAATTATGGCACGGCCGCCGGATGGACGTATGCGCGTATAGCGACCTTCTCCGATACCGAACCCGAAGCCACCGCGGCCTATTTTCAGAATGCACAAAAAGACTCGGAGTGGAAAATGAATATTGCTTCCCCGGAGCAACTGGATAAAATACTGGGCTATGTTCAGGAAGGCCTGGACCAGGGAGGGCTGGGGATTGGCATCAACGCCGGGTATGCCCCCGGGTATGGCTCCAAGGAATACTATGCCCTGGCAGGGATGGCTGCCAACAATGATGTGGCCACTTATACCCACGTTCGTTACGCCAGCAATTCGGAGCCGCAAAGCTCCTTCGAAGCCGTAAAAGAACTAATCGCCAATGCAGCCATTACAGGTGCACACATGCATATCTGCCACATTAACAGCACCTCCCTGAAAGACATCGATGCCACCATTGAGCTTATTGAAAACGCCCTGGAAAAGGACATCAATATTACCGTGGGAGCCTATCCCTGGGGCGCCGCCAGTACCGTTGTGGGGGCAGCCATGTTCTCAGGGGAAGGCTGGCGGGAACGCATGGGCAGCACCGCTCAAAACTTTCAACTGGGAACCGAACGCATGACTGAAGATCAACTGGCCGATTATCAAAAGAATAAACCCGGCACCTTCATCGTGTGGCATTTCCTGGATGAAAGCAATCCGGCCGATTTGGCACTGCTCGACAGGTCTGTACTGCATCCGAATATATTGATCGAATCGGATGAAATGTTCTGGATGTTTTTTGACGATAAGGGACAGGTCGAGAATTACCAGGGAGATGCCTGGCCATTGCCCGAGGGGTCTTTCAGCCACCCCCGGTCTAATGGAACTTTTGCCAAGATCCTCCGTTCCTATGTGCGGGAGCGCAACCTGATGACACTGGGCGAAGCTATTCGCAAGATGTCGCTGATGCCCGCCCAGACCCTGGAGGATTTTGTGCCCCAGATGAAAAGAAAAGGCCGGATACAGGTAGGCATGGATGCCGATATCGTGGTATTTGATCCAGATGCCATTGCCGATGTGGGCACCTATGAAGAACCCAATCAACCGGCCGTGGGCGTTCAAACCCTGTTCGTCAACGGTGAAATGGTCATTGCAGACGGGAAGCTTATCCCCGATGCCGCGCCCGGCCAACCCATTCGAAGAACAGGTAATTGAAATCCCGGGAATTATCATTGAATCGGCAGCATGGCTAAGAGAGAACGGCCTTCTTCAAAAGCAGCAACCACAAGAACAACCCTGGTCTCATTGAGGGTTATAGGGCAGCATGCCTTCTAAACAAATCTTAATTCCGCGTCAATATGTTTAAGTCGTCCTATAAGCTTTATGCTCTTTTACTGCTCCTTTGTGGCTTTGCGCAAATCGCCACGGCCCAGCAATGGCACCCCGGAGACACGCTCAACACCAGAGACACCGACACCCTGCGCATTGACCAGTTCAGAGACAACATGATTGACTATACGGGTCAGGAACTCATTGATGCTTCCTTCCCCAATTCGTGGCCCCTGTTTGGCAGCCAGACGCGCATGGCGATCGGAGGGTATGTGAAACTGGACTATATCCAGGATTTCAACGGGGGGTACGATCGCTTCCAGTATGAAATCTCAAACGTGCCCATAGAAGGCGACGGAAGGCCGGCACAGGACGGGTATATGCTGATGCACGCCCGCGAATCGCGTTTTAATATAGATGTTCGGAGCATCACCGAAACCGGTATGCCCATCCGCGTGTTCCTCGAGCTCGATTTTTACAATCTGGACCGATCGGCTTTTGGACAGACTCCGCGCCTGCGGCACTTTTACGGCGTACTGGGCCGCTTGCTGATCGGCCGTACCTGGGGCACCCAAACCGACCTGTACGGCTTTCCGACCACCATAGATTTTGCCGCCGGGGATGCCCTGAGCGGGTCGCGGAGGGATCAGGTTCGTTTCGAAGATAAACTGGATGAGAAAACCAACTTTGCCGTAGCACTGGAGATGATGGATTTCCCCGATATTGACGGAAACGACTTTCAGGGGAAGGCAAGCATGATGTTGCCGATCCTGGTAGGTCGGTTAACCCATACCACTTCCTCGGGCGGGCGCCTGTTCCTGGGAGCTTCTGCCTATCAGCTGCGGTGGGACGGCGAGGAAATCGGCCCCAATGCCTCAGCCCTTGGATGGGGGCTCAGCTTTAGCGGCCGTGAATACTTCGGGGCCAACAAGCACTATTTTCGCTGGCTCACCTCCTATGGAAACGGCTGGGGCAGCAACATTGTATCGACCATTGGTTTGGGAGCAGGGGCTGTCCTAACGCCGGAAGGTAAGCTCGAAACCATGCCGGCATGGAACCTTTCCGGCGGATTTGCCTTTAACCTGTCGCCTGTGTTGATGGCAAACCTCAACACGTCCTGGTTTGCCCTGGACCCTTCCGAATACAGAAGTGCAGACAAAATAAAACGCGGTGGGTCTGCCCATGTCAATTTAATCTGGTCGCCCTACAAGTCTGTTAACACGGGAGTGGAATTCATGACTTTGTATAACGAAAACGTGGGCGGGCAATCCGGGGTTGGAAACCGCCTGCAATTCATGATCAAATACCTTTTTTAAACAAGCTCAAAACAAAGCCGGCCTGGTCCGGATAGTTGAGCGTTGGGTGCCTCAAGACCGCTGCGCATTCCAAATAGGGACTTTACCGCGCTCTTATTCCTTGCCCATCCCTCCAAAGTTTCCTACTTTACTGTTCCGAAAAACACGGAGCCGTGAAACCCATCGTACAGATCTCCCTCGACCTCACCAACATAGACGAAGCCCTTGAAACGGCCGCCATGGCCTTACGAGCTGGCGTGGATTGGCTCGAGGCCGGCACGCCCCTGATTTTGGCCGAAGGCCTGCACGGGGTGCGCAAGTTGCGGGAGGCCTTTCCCGGGGTGCCCATAGTGGCCGACCTGAAAACCATGGACGGCGGGTACCTGGAGGCCGAGATGATGGCCAAAGCAGGCGCCACCCACGTGGTGGTCATGGCCCGGGCCCACCCCGAGACCATCAAATGCGTGGTGCAGGCTGGGAAAGATTTCGGGGTGCAGGTAATGGGCGACAACCTGGGCTGCCCCGACATGGTGCAGGCCGCCAAAGAATTGGAAGACCTGGGGTGCGATTTTATCGTGCACCATATCGGCTATGACGAGCGAAGGGGCATTGCGGCCAGCGGCCTGCGCATGCCGAGCCCCCTGGATCAGCTTAAAGAAGTGGTGCAGGCCGTGAACATCCCCGTGCAGGCGGTGGGCGGCCTTTCCCTCGAACAGGCCATTCGATGCCCCGAGTACGGCGCCCCCCTGGTGGTGCTGGGCGCCCCCCTGACCATCGATGCAGATGCCTTTAAAACGGCCGATGGCAACCTGGAAGAATCGCTCCGACGGATTTGCGCGGCCATCCATGGCTATGGGGATATATCCAACAGAAAAAAGTGACGTATGGCTGAAAAGATGATAGGCGTGGTAAACTACGCCCCCGAAAAAGGGTCTGTGGAGGTGCGCGAACTGGAGGTGCCCGCCTTCGGGGACGACGACGTTTTGCTGCAGGTCGAGAATGTGGGGGTCTGCGGCAGCGACCTGCACCAGTGGACGGCCGACCACAGCTGGGCGGTAAATTACCCGGTGGTGCTGGGGCACGAATTCGGCGGTTATATCGTGAAACGGGGCAAAAACGTAAAAAACTGGAAGGAAGGCGACCGGGTGGTCAGCGAAACGGCGGCCATCATCAACCCCGATAGCCCCATGACCCGGGCCGGGTTTTACAACCTCGACCCCGACCGGAAAGGCTTTGGGTACGGGGTTAACGGCGCTATGACCAAATACGTGCGCGTGCCGGCCCGCTGCCTGCACCAGGTGCCGGCCAACCTCTCGTTTGAGCAGGCCTGCCTTACCGAGCCCTGCTGCGTGGCTTACAACGCCGTGCTTGGCAATTCCACCATTAAACCGGGCGACCGGGTGGTGGTGCTGGGGCCGGGAACAATTGGGATTTTATGCGCCGCCATGGCCCGTTTGTGCGGGGCCGAAGTGGCCATCGTGGGCCTGGAAGCCGACAGCACCCGCCTGGCTGTCGCCGCCCGGTATGGCTGTGAAACCCTGGTGGGCGATGCAAGCGCCTGGGCCAGGGCCCGTGATGGGATGGGGGCCGACGCCGTGGTCGATGCCGCCGGCATCAGCGCCACCCTGAAAATCGCCCTCGACCTGGTGCGGCCCAAAGGGCAGATCATCAAGGTGGGCTGGGGGCCGCAGCCCCTGAATTTTTCCCTCGACCCCCTGGTGCAGAAAAACGTGACCCTGCAGGGCAGCTTCAGCCACAACTGGCCCATTTGGGAGAAGGTGATCGGGCTGCTGTCGAGCGGACAATTGGATGTTAAACCCATCATAGGCGGGGTCTGGGGCCTGGAAGACTGGCACACGGCCTTTGAAAAAATGCACAAAGGTGAAATCGTGAAGAGCGTTTTAAAACCCAATTAAGCCATGCGCCTCAAAGACAAGGCAATCATAGTTACAGGCAGCACCACCGGCATCGGCAAGGCCATTGCCAAACGCTGTGCGGCCGAAGGCGCCCGGGTGCTCATCCACGGGCTTGAACCGGATTGGGCCAGGGAAGTGGTGCAGGAAATCGGCCCGGAACAGGCCGCCATGCATGTAGAAGACCTCTCGGCCGAAGGCGCCTGCCACAGACTGGTAGCAAAAGCGGTACAGGCTTTCGGAAAAATCGATGCCCTGGTAAACAATGCGGCCCGGGTGGTGTCGTCCAATATAGCCACCACCGATACCCGATTTTTGGAGGAGGTACTGCGGGTAAATACCATAGCACCCTTCCTCCTGATTAAGGAGGCCCTCCCCCATTTGTCGGCCACAAGGGGCTGCGTGCTCAACATCGGCTCGGTGAATGCCTACAGCGGCGAGCCCAACCTGCTGGCCTACAGCATCTCGAAAGGCGCCCTGATGACCCTGACCCGCAACCTGGGCGATACCCTGCACCGGGAAAACGGGGTGCGTGTGAACCAGATCAACCCGGGATGGGTATTGACCGAAACAGAGCGGAAAAGGAAACAGGAACACGGACTGCCGGAAGACTGGTACAAAGACCTGCCGAAGGTGTACGCCCCGGCCGGGCGGATTTTGAAGCCCGAAGAGATTGCCGCGGCGGCCATCTACTGGCTGTCGGATGAAAGCGGCCCGGTGAGCGGGCAGGTGGTAGATCTGGAGCAGCACCCATTTATCGGCCGCAACCCCCCAAAAGACACCACCACCATCCCCCCTAAAAAATAATCGCATGCCCCAACTAGCCGCCTTCCCCAAAGCCTTTATGCAAGCCCTCTGCAAGGATGGCAGCATGAAACTGGCCGAGTGGATCGACCTGGCCTGCGGGCTCGACATAGACGGGCTGGAATGGTATGCCGGGTTCCTGGAGATGCAGGACCCCCAGAACTGGAAAACATGCCGCAGGCAGGTGGAAGACCGCGGCAAGGTGATCCCCATGATGTGTTGCTCGCCCGACTTTACCCACCCCGAGCGCGCGTTCCGCGAAAAGGAGATCAACAAACAAAAAAGGTGGATCGACATGACCCACACCCTGGGCGGCACATATTGCCGGGTGCTTTCGGGCCAGCGCAGGCCGGGTTTATCGGTGGCCGATGGGGTTCGCTTTGCCGCCGAATCGATCGAGGCCTGTTTGCCTTATGCGCAGGAAAGGGGCATCACGCTCATTATTGAAAACCACTACAAGGACGATTTCTGGCTCTACCCCGAGTTCGCCCAGAAAAGGGAGGTGTTCTGCACCCTGGTCGACCGCATTTCGCACCCGAACTTCGGGGTCAATTACGACCCCAGCAATGCCTTTCTCGCGGGGGAAGACCCGCTTGACCTGCTCAAACGCGTCTCGACCCGGGTGGTGACCATGCACGCCAGCGACCGCTACCTCCTGGAAGGCACCCTGGAAGACTTGAGACGGGAAGAAAACGACGCAGCCGGCTATGCGAAACGCCTCTGCCACGGCGAAATAGGAAAAGGCCTGAACGACTACGACGCCATCTTCACCGAATTAAAACGGGTGGGCTTCGACGGCTGGATCAGCATCGAAGACGGGGTTGAGGGCATGGAGCAGCTCAGGCGCAGCGTGCAATTCCTCAGGCAGAAAATCGGGGCCTATTGGCCCTGAAACCGCTTTACCCCATGCCTGTTCAAAAAAGATTTAGACCCGCTGATAGCGGGTATTCCGAATTAAATGCCGTCCTTTAGGGGGTAAGTCATTTTTCGGGAGTTTTGATCGCTTCCGACTGATCTGAAGGACTGCTCCCCATTTTTCTGCACCAATACTTAACTGGGTTGCTACCTCCGCCGATTTTCCACTGCGCTATTTTCCCAGATAGCGGGCCCGCGGCAGAACACGGGCCACCGTTCCGGCACTAAGCCGGACCCCCCCGATGGTTGCACCACCGGATTGGAACCGGGCTACTTGCACAACCCTTAACAAGGCCAGGGACTGGTTTCAGTTCCCCGGCCCGGAATATTAATCTTTCAAAACATTGCCATGTTAATTATAAAAATATTTCCCGGAGAGAACATTGATCGGGCCATAAAGAGGTACCGGAATAAAATTCGAAAGACCAAGCAGATCAAGCAATTGCGCGAAAACCAGCAATTCACCAAAAAGTCGATACAAAAACGGGAACAGAAAATCAAAGCGGTTTACCGGGAAGAATACCTGAATAATCAGGAATTATAGGCCCCGTCTGACTGCACCTTCGGCTGCCTGACCCCTGCCCGGGCATGGTGATTCGCGTTGGTCCCGACAGGCGTAAACCGCACCCTTAGGGTCGGTATTTCAGCGGAATGTTGGTTATATTAGACGAATAACCAACGTACACCCGCATGAAACCCGCTGCACTCCTGATTGCCACCCTGCTCCTGTTTGGTTCCAACACCTTTGCACAGGCCGACCCGGCCATTTTCAGCCAACTCGAATTCCGGTTTATAGGGCCCGAAGGGAACCGCGCCATCGCCATAGCCGGGGTGCCGGGAGACCCCATGGTCAATTATATAGGGGCCGCTTCGGGCGGTATCTGGAAAACCGACGACGGGGGGGTAAGCTGGGAACCCATTTTCGACAACCAGGACGTTTCCTCCATCGGCTCCCTGGCCGTAACCCCCACCAACCCCGATATCGTCTGGGCCGGAACCGGGGAAACCTTTGTGATCCGCCCGGCCCATGCCATGGGCGACGGCATCTATAAATCGACCGATGCCGGGAAAACCTGGGCCCGCATGGGGCTTGAAAAGACCGGCCGCATCGGCCGCATTATCGTCCACCCCACCAACCCCGACATTGTCTACGCCGCGGCACTGGGCCATACCTACGGCCCGCAACGCGAACGGGGCGTCTACAAAACCACAGACGGGGGAAAAACCTGGAAGCAGGTCTTATTTGTCGATGAGAACACCGGCGCGGCCGAGCTGGCCCTCGACCCCCGGAACCCCGAGCGCCTGCTGGCGGGCATGTGGTCGGTGCACATCAACACCTGGGGGCTGAACAGCGGCGGGCCCGGGGGCGGGGTGTATCGCAGCACCGACGGGGGGGAAAGCTGGGAGCCGCTCGCTTCGCGCGGCCTGCCCGGCGGGGCTAACAACCCGGTTGGCAAAACGGCCGTGGCCATTGCCCCTTCGCAGCCCGACGTGGTGTACGCCCTCTTTGAGATCGACAGCCCGGCCCTCTATCGCTCTGAAGACTTCGGGAATACCTGGACCCTGCAGACACGGAACCACGACATTGCGGAACGGGCCCCCTACTATACCCGAATGGCCGTCTCTCCGGCCAACCCCGACGAACTCTATTTTGCGAGCGTGCGCTTCTCGACCTCCACCGACGGGGGCAAGACCCTGAAACGTACCCCGGCCGGGGGCGACAACCACGACATCTGGCTCGACCCCACCAACGCCGACCGCATGATGGTGGCCCACGACGGCTGTGCCAGCATTACCCTGAACCACGGCAAGAGCTACCAGCGGGTGGTATTACCCATCGCCCAGATGTACCACGCGGCCGTGGACGACCAGATCCCGTACAATGTGTACGGCAACCGGCAGGACGGCTACTCGTACAAAGGCCCGAGCAACAGCCTGCAGGGGTATATCCCGGTCGGGCTCTGGGCCGGGGTGGGCGGGTGCGAAAGCGGCTTTGCCCAGCCCGACCCCTTCGACAACGACATTGTCTGGTCGGGGTGTTACGACGGGGGGCTGCAACGCTACAATGCCCGCACCGGGCATGCCCGCGACGTGCGGGTTTGGCCCGAAGCCGGGTACGGCTGGGAACCGGGACAACTGAAATACCGCTGGCACTGGAACTTTCCGCTGGCCTTTTCACCCCACACCCGGCACCGGGTGTATGTGGGCAGCCAGTTCGTCCATAAGAGCGACGACGGCGGGCAGAGCTGGCAGGTCATCAGCCCCGACCTGACCTTGAACGATAAATCGCACCAAGGGAATTCCGGGGGCGTAGCCACCGACAACCTGATGACCTTCGACGGGGCCACCCTTTTCAGCATTGCCGAGTCTAAACTGGAACCCGGCCTGATCTGGACGGGCAGCAACGACGGGCAGGTACAGCTCACCCGCAACGGGGGCGACTCCTGGACCAACGTAACCGGGAACATCCCGGGCCTGCCCGCCTGGGGCACCGTGACCAATATTGAGCCTTCCCGCTACAAGGCCGGTACGGCGTACATATCGGTAGACCTGCACCAGATGGGCGATTTTGACCCCTATGTCTATAAAACGGCTGATTACGGACAGAGCTGGAAACGGATTTCGAATACGGTGCCCAAATCGGTACACAGTTTCGCCCACGTGGTGCGCGAAGACCCGAAACGGGAAGGGATGCTGTACCTGGGGGTCGACAACGGCATTTACGTGAGCACCGACGACGGGGGCCACTGGATGCGCCTGCGCCTTAACCTGCCTCCGGCACCGGTGTACTGGCTCGAAATTCAGGAGCGCTTCGACGACCTGGTGGTGGGCACTTACGGACGGGGTTACTACATATTGGATAACCTATCGCCCCTGCGGGAATTTGACCTGGATGCGCAAGGTAAAGAGGCCCACCTCTTCAGCCTGCGCCCGGCTTACCGCTTCCAGGAAAAAGAGGGCATCAAAACCGACGGGCCCAGCCTGAACTCGGGCCGGAACCCGGCCTACGGGGCCGACATCAACTACTTCCTGAAAGACAGTACCGACCAGGAAGTGGAAATCCAGATCCTGGCCCCCGGGGGGGAGGTGGTGCGCAGCCTGAAAGGTAGTGGCGCTGCCGGGGTAAACCGGGTAATGTGGGACCTGCGTTACGAGCCCACCTATAAGCCCAGGCTGCAGGTAAGCCCGCCCGGACGGCCCTGGGTGCAATTGGGCGGGGAAGGATGGCGCCCCCTGGTTACCTGGGACCTCGACCTGATGCGGGGGCAGTACGGCCCCCGGGTAGTGCCCGATTCGTACCAGGTGAAACTCCGGGTAAACGGGGCCGAATACCTCCGCGACCTGGAGGTGCTTAAAGACCCCTCCACCGAGGGCAGCATGGACGATATCAGGCAGCAGGTGGCCTTATCGCTGGAATTGCGCGACGCGATGAACCAGGCCGTTACCATGATTAACGAGATCGAGGCCATTCGGGCCGAACTGGCATCACTGGCCCCAAAGCTTTCAGGCAGGGCTGATTTGCGCAGGGCCGAAGAATTGCGCGTGGCGGCCCAATCCATAGCCGGGTCGTTGTACGACATCCACCTGACCGGCGCCCGGGAAGACGCCTTTCGCTCGCCCATGCAATTGTACGGACGCCTGAGCGCCCTGGCCAGCGATATTACTGGCAACGGGGTCGATTTCAGGCCCACTGACCAGCAGCGCGAGGTAAAGGCCCTCTTCGACCAGCGGCTGGAAGCCGTCAGCAAGCGGTTCCGGGAATTCATGGAGGTCGAAGTCGGGAACTTCAACTCCCGCCTCAAAAAAAGCGAACTGCAGTTGAAGCCCGACCGGGGGTGACAGGTCAATGTGCTAATTGGTTAATGTGTTAATGTGCTAATTCGCTAATTATACGACCAGGCCACTTACTCCCAGACTGCCTGGATCCTGCAGGGGGAAGGGGTATTTTGTGCGTGGGGCTTTTAGGGGGTTTTCCCCATAAGGCAAAATTGTTGGTTTTGTTTACATCAACCTGCCAATTACGAAGCAGGCAAACAGATTTTGGATAAAGTCACTTCAGCATGAAAAATAACAAGTTACAGGAACAACATGCCAACCGTTTCATTTTCCTGGGTGTTTTACTCTTTCTCCTGGGCCTGGTTACAGGTCTGCTGGTCCCGGTATTGGCCAACCCCAGAATGGGCGTTTCCAGCCACCTCGAAGGCGTGATGAACGGGATGTTTTTAATTATTTTGGGGCTGATATGGCCAAAATTGGAACTCTCCGACAAATGGCTTCAAATTACGTTTTGGTTATCCCTATATGGGACATTTATCAACTGGTTTGGAATCTTGGCAGCAGCCGTGTTTGATGCCGGGGAAATGCTGGGTGTCGCAGCCAATGGCGCCAAAGGACCTCCCCTGGCCGAGGGAATCGTAACGTTTTGTTTAATCTCCCTGTCCCTGTCCATGCTGATCATTTGCACAACCCTTCTGGTTGGGTTAAAAAGAGGCATGAATTCAAAATCACCTACCCAAACACAAACCTGAAGTCTTAGCCTGTCCTGGCAGCTATTTTCACCTGGCGCCTGTATACCCCATCCGCAAAACCCCATCTGGAAGCGCCTCGAACCGCAGGCCCGCAACGGCGCATTCGCGGTTGAGCAGACGCAACAACCAGGCCTGGTCGGCCCGGTTCGGTGGGGTGAGCCGAAACCGCAGTACCCGGGTGGGCACGAGTTCAAGGGCCAGCAGGTCGCCATTGGAGGCCGAAAGCGTGGGGAAATAAAGGAAACTCAGGTCGGGGCGGTAGGCCTCGTGGCCCCGAATCCCTTCATAGTCGGTAAGCAGGTCGCCGCACCCGTACAAGATCAGTTTGCGTTTGTACACTTCCATCCCTTTCACATGATGGGAGGAATGCCCGTGCACCAGGTCAACCCCGCACCGGTCTACAAGCCCGCGGGCAAAATCGAGCTGGGCCTCAGATAGGGCATACCCCCAGTTCCCTCCCCAGTGGATGGAGACCACCACGAGATCTTCAGGCCGGGCATGGCGGTCGATAATTTCCCTGACGGTTTCCAGGCTGCGGTCGGAATAATCGGGCAGCACGAAGAGCCCCGGCCGGCGCGCCCCGGCTACCCACATCGAGGGGATGCCACTGCCGGTAAAACCCAGCCCGAAAACCAAAAGGCGGGTGCCGTTTACGGCAAAAACGGCCGGGGCCTGGGCGGCCTCTTTATTGCGTCCCGCCCCGACAGCCGAAATACCTGATGCTTCCAGGCTCTCCAGGGTCTGTTCCAGCCCTGCCCGCCCCCAGTCGAGGGTATGGTTGTTGGCCAGGGAGACGCAGTGGATGCCGGCAGCCTGCAAAACGGGCAGGTTCTCGGGGTGCATGCGGTAGAGCACCGCTTTCTCGGGCCAAAAATCATCGGAGGAAGTAATGCTGGTCTCCAGGTTGATCAATTTCAGGTCGGGCCGGCGTTCGCGGAAAGCCTCCAGGGCCATCCCCCAGATATAATCAAAAGAAACAGGGCGGGCAATTGGCCCGTTGGCCCGTTCGGCCAGTTCGACGTAATGCCGGGCATCCTTTACATACGACTCATAAAGTACGGGCGCCCCGGGGTGCGGCAAAACCTGGTCGATGCCCCGGCCGGTCATCACATCCCCGCTCAGGAAGAGGCGTATCCCTGAGGAATCGGGTGCGGGAAAATTCTGGGCCGAAAGCGTTGTCATGGCCAGCACGATTATCAGGCTGCAGCGATGCATGCGTATCGAATTGGGTTCCGGGTCTGTCCCCGGAAGAAAAGCATTTTACAAAATTGGGCTGCTCGGCCAAATGACGCCGATCAGCGGGGCCTGCTTTCCTTACAGCAATGCGTCGAGGTAGCGATCTATATACCGCTCCATCTCCCTCGACTTATACTGCACAATATAGCGGGGGTGATCGAGGGCCACGATCTGGCCGAAAAACTTGCCCTCCCGGTTGAGGGCTTCCAGGTATTGGGCATTTTTTTTACCCAGGCTAAAGCAGGTGCCGGTATCGACCCCCAAGCCAATTTGTTTTTGCAGGTTTTCCAGCATAAAGGGCTTCACCGCCTCAAAAAGGGCCGGGTCGTCATAGTAATTGTAATTCACCCAGCGGCCGTTGCTCCCCTTTTTTACAAACCCCAGCGGGCAAACCGAGTTGATATAATACCGGCCGTAGAAGGCCTCAGGGCCGCCGAAAGCAGCAATGAGGTTATAGACAAAGACCGAGGAAGGTTCGTGGGTATTAAAGTCAGGGCCTTTAAGGCCACACACTTCGGTGAGTCGCTTTGTGTCGGTAAAGGGAATGCCTGTGGCCCCGGCTCCCAACCGGCCCGGGTTAATGCCCATTATGAGCCTGCGCGGCCTTGTGTCGCTGTAGAATTTCCGGTAAAAGGCCTCGGCGATCGGCACGATTGCCGGGTTTTCCCGGAAGGGGTTCATCACCCGAATGCCGGGGGGAAGGGATCCGGTAAAATCAAGGTTCCGGTTTAAGGCGATGACCTTGTCGGCAAAGGATTTCATGCGGGGTCGGTCTTAACCCTGCCAAGGTACGGCTTCCGGGCGACTCAGTTGCCCCCTGATGCAACCGGTTCAGGATTCCGTGGTAAAAATGCGCTCCATCGGCACCCATTTCTGCCCGGGTTCGGCCCCTGGAAGTCGCTGCTGGTAACGCTCCATAAGGGCCTCCCACTCCTGCACTTTCGGGTTAGCGGCATCGAGCCGCGCCTTTTGCCCGAAAGAGAAATCGTCGGTGGTCTGAAGCCACATGCAGAGTCGGTTGCCGGTGCGGTAAATCTCCATAAGGGTAATGCCGCTTTCGCGAATGCTCTCCAGAATTTCGGGCCAGACCGCTTGATGGTAGGCTTCATACTCACGTATGAGGGCCGGGTTGGGTTTCAGGTCGAGGGTGAGAACATAATTCTTCATGGTGTCTGATTTCGGCTGGTTTTAAGGCCATAACACCTCTAAAGGTACAGAAAAGGAAACATTGGCGCAGGGTGACGGACCAGCCTCAAAACCGGAAATCCAGGCCGGCTACGAGTTGGCGTGGCCGCAGGGCAAAGCGGTTTTCGAACCGGCCGGTTTCCGTAAGGTCGAGCTTGTTCAGATACCTTGTATTCCAGGCATTGGCAAGCTGTATCCGCAGGGCGAATCCGGAGTCCTTCGGCGCATAGGAAACACCCAGGTCTGAAAACCAAACCGTACGCCCCGTCCCGGCATCGCGGTAGCGGTACCCCTCGTTGCTAAGCTCCAGCAACCAGGCCCCCGAGCGAAACTCCAGGTCGAGAAACCCGTTCTGTGACCGGCTCTTTGAAAGGGCGTTGCCCCGATAGCGCGAAAGGCTCCAACCCAGGCCTGCATGGGCGTTGAACCCCCCGTCAAAAACCGTTCGCAACTCGGGGCCCACCTGCCAATACAGCAGCGTATTTTGCTGGGCTTGGCCATCATACCTGCTTTCATAATCCTGAACCTGCAGCTCGGTACGCAGCTTCAGGTTCGACCTCAGTCGACCGAGGTACTGGTCGTAACTGCTGTTCCAGGTAACCTGTTCGCGCCCGGCCAGGCTGCTGGCCGAGGAGAGCACCAGGTCGGGATGTACCTGGCTATCGGAGCCGGCGTACGCCGGCTCTCGGCTGTACAGAAAGGTTGTGGTAAAAAGGTGCGGATCGCCCCACTCGCCCAGGGTGTAATTGGCCAGCCAGCGGTGCGACCGGAATGTTTGAAAATACCCCAGGCCCCGTTGCAAAAGCCGAAAGCCCCCGGGCAGGTACCCGCTGTAATGCTCCTGCAGCCCGGTTTCGCGAAAACCATAAGTATAGGAGCCCATAATATAATGCGCCCGGGACGGTTGCCAGCTCCCCGAAAAGGCCGGGACAAGGGACAGGAGCCGCGTGTCGGAGGTGCCGGTCTCCCGGTACCGGTTGGTGAGGTTTTGGAGGTGGAGCCGCCCCCTGACAGACCAGGTTGGGGCGGTATAGGAAAGATGAAATCCACCCGTTATCTTGCTGAGGCCATTGCGGCCCGGTTCCGGAATTCCGGGCCGTAAAGGGGGCTTCCCTCCTCCCCTTGCGGTACAAAGTCACTTTCGAACGTTGCCTTTTGGTAGGTATAGGCTGCCAGCAGGCGGGCCTGCCAGCGCCCCTGTCCCCGGAGCAGCGAGGCTTCAAAGCTGCCTGTCTTCCGACTGTTCAACAAGGAGTGATACATGGGCCGCCTGTCTTCCCCTGGGGTGAGATCGCCCCAATCGACCCCTTCGAGCCGCATGGTTCTCGGCTTTGAATCATAACCCAGTTGAAGCGAAACCTGCAGGGCGGTTGCCGAATCGAGCCGACGGCTATAATCGAATCGGGAAAATGCCGAGCGCGCAGGTTCACGGCTGTCTTCCCAGACCGGCTGCCAGTTAAACAGGAGCCGCTGCCGGGCCCGAAACCGGGCGAGTTGCAATTCGGCCACCCACTCGAGTCGCTGCTTTCGGGTCGTATACAGTACCGTAAGCCGGCCGCTTTGGAGGGGTAAGACCCGTCGATCCCATTGCGACTGCGTGTTTTCGAAAACGAGGCTGTCGGTTCGGAACACCTCCCGGCTCTGGCTCCCCCGGGTATGTTCGTCTCCGCTGTAGTAAAAATGGCCTTTGACCTTCCAGGCTTTCCCCATGTTCAACAAGCCGCTGAGGGAAGCCAGTTCGGCATTGTTCGACCGGCTGCGCATCTCTGGCAGGCCGGTTTGGGAGTGGGGTTGGGGAAGGAAGGATGTCAGGGGTAAGGGGGCGTCAGTCAGGGTTGCGCCTGTGGGCAGCTTCGGAGATAGCAGGGCCTGCAGGTCGCCGGTGGCATCTTTCCCGGAATTGTTCAGGTTCCCTAAAAAAAAGGCCTTGGTGCGCCTGTGCACCCGTATCAGGTTCAGGTCTGTTTCGTAGGTCTCCGTGCTGCCCCCCAGAAATCCCTTCCCGAATAACGTGCTTTTAACCTCCTCCTTCAGGCGCAGGTTCAGGGCCACGGCATCGGGTTGCTGCAGGTCGCGCAGCACCGGGTTGTCGGTATACCGATGCAGCACCTCGACCCGGTCAATGACCCCGGCGCTCAGGTTTTTGGTTAGCAAGGTATACCCGCGCTCGAACAGGTCGTCGCCTTCAATCAGCACCTTGCTCACCGCTTTGCCCCGAACCCGGATGCTCCCGTCTGCCCCTACCTCTATGCCCGGCAGGCGTTTGAGCAAGTCCTCGGCCACCCGTTCGCTTCCGGTGGCATAGGCCGACGCGCGTATCTCGACCGTGTCTTTCCCTACTCGAATGCCGGTTTCGGCCCGTACGGTAACCTCTTCCAGTTCCAGCGGGGCCGGGAACAGGGCCACATCTACCCGAATGAGTTCGGGAAAGGCCGACCCGGCCAGGGTAATGGGCCGATCAAGAGCCTGAAACGCCAGGGCGTCGAACCGAAGCAGGTACCTTGCCGGTTGCGCTAAGTGAAGGGTATAGTCGCCGCTGGCATCGGCAAATGCATAGGCTGCCTGGGCAGAATCGGGCAGAGTTAGCGCACGGATGTTTGACCAGGGCAGGGGGTTGCCTTCCTGATCCGTTACACGGCCGTGGAGGGTGGCTTGTGCCACCGCCGGTTGACCGGCACAACGCAACAGCATGAGAAGAACAGCCCATCTCATTGGCCAGGCCCTATTCTTCCATGAACTCCCGCTCCAGAAAGTCGGCAGTGGTCTCTTCCACTCGCAACTGGGCGCCCCGGGGCAGTTTGGACCGTATCTTCCGGATGAGTTCCCCGGCCATATTCTCCTGCATCTCCCGGAAGCCCTGCAGATCCAATACTGTATCTGCCCGGAACAGCTCCGGATCGGGATAAAAAGCTTCCGGATTGCGCTTTATACCCGTAAATACCGTGCGGAAAAAACCTTCCTCGTCGTAGGCCTCCAGGATAGCGCCAGGAAGCCCGTGCAGTTTCCACGGACCTACGGGCACCGGGATTTCCGGGCAATACCAGGCCGTATAGTTCCGACCGCGGAACCGGGCGCGTGCCTTGTGCACTGCAAGCCCGCCCAACTGCCGGGTTTCGGCTTCCAGTTCCCAGGCAATGCGGGGGATCGGTTCAACCAACAGGTACGGGCTGTTAAAGGTAGTGCCCCTTGTATAGAGGCTATCGATACTGGCATCCAAAATATTAACTGTGCCGATGGGGTCTGAATCGCGCACTTGCACCGACATACCCCCAAAGTCATCGGTGTTGATTGTACTGCCCCCTTGGGTATTGTTCCAGTAAAAAATCGAAAAGCCCGGGCTGCTTGCCAGGCTGGCCCGGCAATGCAGGGGCGGGGCCTGGTCCAGCACCAAATCGTAGGTAATGAGCAGGGTTCCATCCTGGGCGCGGGCAACCAGGGCCCAGCAGGCCAGCAAAGCTGCTCCCCACCACCCCCTTAACAACCACAACCGGGAGGCACCCCTGCTTCTGGGGTGCCCCGGTTGGGTGGCTGCATGCCTTTTCAACCTCATGTCTTGGCCACTTCTCGGTAAAAGGCCTTGACAGCCTGCGCCAGCCCGGCCCCGGCTTCCTCACAGGTTTTGGCGGTGATGCTCATTTTTACGGCCACATTGTTGTAGCTCACCTCGGCACTGAGGGTGCAGCTGTAATCCGCCAGGATAATATCGAGGTTTTGGATGGCTCCCTCACAGAGCAGGTGCATGAGCTCCGGATCCAAGCCGGCAGGGCTTACGGGCGCTGCCGACTCGGCCGGGGCAGGGATGGGGGCCGCCATCGCGGGGGCCGAGAGGCACCCCATCAGGAAAATAAAAAGGAGGATTTTTTTCATGGATATAGATTTTATGGGTTTGCAAATCATGTATGGAATCAGAGGGCATTCAGGAAACCGATAATGCCCTGCCGGATACCCTGGTATGCCTCGGAACAGGTACCGGCGGTTACCCTGAGCCCGACACCGATCACGCCCGCCTCGGTGAGGAAGTAGAGCTTAACAGAGACCGTACAGTCGTAGAAGGTTTCGGGCTGTGGTTCCGGGACATTTGCCATATGAGGCGCCGCCGGCGCCAATTGCCCGCAAAGCAGCAGCACGAGGCATAAGAACTTTTTCATGGTCGGAAGTAAAGATGGCTCCTACTCTTTTCAGGATTTTCGGATGCTCCCTGTCCGATTCGCGATCAGACAAGGCAAAAATGCCCGCGCCCCCTGCAAGCCGCCAGCAGGGTGTGGAAAAAAATTCAAATCAGGAAAGTAGTGCCCCCCAGGGAGCTCTCGGAGGGTCCTTCAGAGGAGGTGTTTGGGCAGGTCTTCTACCCGCTCGCAGCCCACCTGCTCCATCACCTGCCGGAGCTGCACCTTTAGGAGGCCAGCCACATGGTTGCCCCCGTTTTCGCCCAGGGCGCCCACCCCGTACATAAAAGGCCGGCCCAGGAAGGTAAAGGCAGCGCCGGTGGCCAGGGCGCGGGCAATATCGGGGCCGCTGCGCAGGCCGCTGTCGAGCATCACAGTGAATTTGGAGCCAAAGGCCGGGGCGATCTGTTGCAGGGCGGCTATGGATGAGGGGCCCGCGTCGAGCTGCCGCCCGCCGTGGTTCGAAACAATGATGCCATCGAGGCCCAGGCGGTGGGCCGTTTCGGCATCCTCCAGGGTGCTCACTCCTTTCAGCACCAACTTGCCTTTCCAGCGATCGCGCACATAGGCGATTTTATCAGGGTCCTGCCGCTTGTTGAAAAAACCGTCCATAAAACGGCCCAACCCGGCCAGGTCGAGCATTTCGGGCATGTAAGGGAGCAAATTGGCAAAACGGGGCGTGCCGGTTTGCAGGGTTTTCAAGGCCCAGCGGGGCCGGCCAACTACTTGTAAGAAGTTCGACAGGGTCATTTGGGGCGGCATGGAAAGACCGTTGCGGATTTCGCCGGGCCGGAAGCCAAAGGTGGGGGTGTCGCACAGTAGTACCAGCACCTTGTACCCCGCTGCCTCTGCCCTCCGCAGCAAATCGTCACGCACTTCCGGATCTGCCGGGTGGTAATACTGGAACCAGGCGGTGCCTTCAGAAACCTCGGCGATACGTTCCAGGGAGGCGGTGCCCACCGTGCTGAGCAGAAAGGGAATACCCTGTTCCCGGGCGGCACGGGCCAGGATTTCAGGGGAGCCAGGCCAGATCAGGCCTTGCAGGCCGATGGGGGCGATGCCGAACGGGGCGCTGTATCTGACCCCAAAAAGCTCCGTCTCCAGGTTGCAGCCCGAATAGGGTTTCAGGTACGAGGGTTTCAGCTGAACGCCTTGCAGGTCGGAGCGGTTGCGGGCCAGGCCCACCCCTTCGTTGCACCCCCCGTCGAGGTAGTCGAAGGCAAAAGCAGGGATGCGCCGGCGGGCTTTGGCCCTAAGGTCTTCCACTGCAGGGTAGCGGCGGTCAAAGGCGAGGTGGCTGGCGTTGCGCATGGGTTCCCTAAGGTAAGAAAATGGAAGGATTCCCGATGTCTGCGGTTTTATCAATCTCTTCACCGACAGCAAATGGCTATCTGCCGACCCTTTACTGATATTTGGCATAATCGATGAACGGGTTGCCAAAAAAGCCTTACTTTCATATTGCCAATTGAGTAGTTCCCCGATTTAAGCGCAATCATGTAATTGACCGTTGTTTAGAAAGACCCTTTTCAAATGAATCGAAGATCTATTTTCTGGCCCCTCACCTGTTTGCTTGCCCTGATGCTCAATCTGCCCTTGCTGGCGCAGGATGCACAAGGCGTGTCTTCGGCCGACGAACTGGCCAAACAGTTGCAAAACCCAGTGGCCAGCCTCATCAGCGTCCCCTTCCAGAACAACTGGGACTTTGGGATTGGCCGGGCCAACGGCAGCCGCTGGACCCTGAATATGCAACCCGTGGTGCCCATGAGCATCAGTGAAGACTGGAACCTGATCGGGCGGGTGATTTTACCTCTGATATCCCAGACCGACGTCTATGGCCCGAGCGACAACCAAACCGGGTTGGGCGATGCGGTGGTGAGCGCCTTCTTTTCGCCCAAAACACCCACGGCCGGAGGATTGATTTGGGGGGTCGGCCCCGTGTTGTTACTGCCCACGGCCACCGACAACGTGCTGGGCACCCAGAAATTAGGGGTGGGCCCCACAGCCGTGGCCCTGAAACAAGTCGGAGCCTTCACCGTCGGCGGGCTGATAAACCACATTTGGTCGGTGGCCGGCGATGCCGACCGGGCCGATGTGAACCTGACGTTTATTCAACCGTTTGTGGCGCGGAACTTCAAGGGAGGTTACGCCCTGGGGCTGTCTTCCGAGATTAGCCAGAACTGGGATTTCGACGCCACCGCAGGGGTGTTGGTTTTAACGGGTTCCAAGGTGGTTACCCTGGGTTCACAGATGGCGCAGGTTGCCATTGGGCCACGGATTTTTTATGGCAACGGCCGGGCAGCCGACGTGGGGTTCCGCGCAATTTTCACTTTGCTGTTCCCTAAATAAAAAAGCAACAGCATGGCCCTCCCGGCAACTTCTGCAGGTTGGGGACATGCCTATTAAATATATGTGTCTTAAATTGCCGTCATTATGAAAGCCATTCAAAAATTACTTGTTCCCGCCATATTATTGGCGGGCAGTTTCGGTACTTCTGCCCAGGACCTGGGCATCAAGGATTACCTGCTGATTGGCGTGGAGGCTGCCGAAACCATCTCGGAGCGCTACCTGAAACCCATTCCGGAGGGTATTCTGTACGGGCTGTCTTCGGGCTGGTATCACAACGCCAAAAGCGCCGAACAATGGGAAGTACGCCTCGGGCTTATCACCAACGGCTCCCTGGTGCCGGCCGACACCAAAACCTTTTCCCTCAACATCAGCGAATTCGAAAACTTGTCTGTGGTTGGCGGAGCACAGCGGGTAACCATTCCCACCATTCTGGGCCCGAGAACCTCTGAAGTTACCTTCGAGGCTAACGTCGAAGGCGAAACCTTTAACTTCGACGCCCCGACCGGCATTGGCCTGCTGCAGCTAAACCTGCTGCCCTCGGCCTTTTTACAGGCAGGGGTGGGACTGGGCGGCAACCTGGAGGCCCAGGTACGCTATTTCCCGAAAATAAGTATTGGCGACGGGGCACTGGGCATCAAAGGCCTGGGCCTCAAATACCAGTTGAACGGTGACCAGGGCATCTGGCAAGACCTGCCGGTAGACATGGCCCTGATGGCGGCCTATACCCGGCTGAACGCCACCTATGATTTGCAGGAAGGAGGCACGGTCGGGGGCTTCGGGCACGAGATTGACGGTTTTATGAACGCCTGGCTCACCGAGGTACTCGTATCTACCCGCTACGACCACTGGAACCTGTTCGGGGGTACTGGCTACGTCTGGGGGAATTCCCGCTACGAGTTAAAAGGCACCTACCAAATCGAGCTGGCCAACCGCACCCTGGAATACGTAGACCCGTTCGCCCTGGAAGAAAGCGTTTCAGGCTTCAGGTTCACCCTGGGCGGCAGTTATACCGCAGGCTGGTTTACCACCCACGCGAGCTACACCCTCCAAGGCTATAATAACCTCTCTTTCGGATTCAACTTCCGTCTGAACTAAATCACAGTAATTAAAAACATGAAAAAATCAATTTTGCTGCTGCTGGCCGGCTTACTACTCACGGCCTGCGGCTCGTACCTGGCCCATTCCGAAAATGTGAGTAAAGCCAGGAAACCGTATTCCAAAGTCCTGGTCCTGGCCTGGTCGCAAAACGAGATCGCCCGCGCCCTTTTTGAGAAAGACGTGGTGGAGGCCCTCGGTAAAAAGGGCATTACCGGCGTTCGCTCCCTCGATTCCGGCATTGCGATCCCAACCGATCACAAGCTCAGCGAAAGTGAAGCAGCTGCCATCGGCGACGAGCTCAGGGCCCAGGGCTACGACGGGGCTCTGGTTACCCACCTGGTCGATACGGAAGAATACCGGGAAGTGCTCCCGGAAAGTTTTTCGCCTGGCTTTTACCCGTCGTATTCCATGCAGTTCGGGGGGTATCTGGGGTACTTCCCCGCCAATGCCTGGCAGCCCGAACGGATGGTAACCGGTACGCGCTTTGTTTTTGAAACCGCCCTGTACGACCTGCGCTCCGAACGGGCCGAAAACCTGCAGTGGATTGGATACTTTGTCCTGGAAGACCCGACCGACATCCGGGAAACCACTGCCCGCTACGCCAAGGAGCTGGCCGTGAGCCTGCGCCAGAACAGCATGACGCCGGCCAGGCCCTAGGCCTGTGGTCCCCGGTCTATTCCGGAAAAGCAACCCGGTATCGTATCAGTCGAATTCCCAGCCGAGCCCGCTGGTGAAGATGTAGTCGAAGGCGCTGCCGGCGATGGACGACTGGTTGTCGTAGTTGAACTGGAAGCCCAATTTCAGGTAGAAATCCAAGGGTAAATCTACTTTGGCATCCAGCACATAATCTGAACGCAAACGCCCCCTTTCAGAAAGGCTCGGATACAAATCCAGGCGGGTATTGAGCTTAAAATCCTTGACATCGAACAAATTCAGGCTGCTCGACAGGTACAATTCCTGGGAATTCCTGTTTTCGGTGTCGTCCTGGAATCGCTCGATGTTCTGGTTCAGTCCGAAAATTACGCCAAGGACCATTTTGTTGGTGAGCACCAGATAATTCCCGGCCCCGAGGTGCAAGCCAAACCGGCGGTCAAGGGACTGCTCGGTGTTGGTGAGGAAGGAGGCCGCGGAGTACAGGAACCACCGATGCCCGAACAACCGCACCAGGGAAAGGTTTGAATTGGTGCGCTGCACCCGTTCGATGTTGGCCTGGTTCGATATCATGGAAGAGATTTCCCAGTCTGAAAGCCAGTACATGCCCCTGTAATGCGCACCTCCGCCCACGTTGAACTGTTTCAGGCTGTTGGCCTTGGTCAGGGTAAACCCGAGGTCGATATTGCCGGTAAACCGTTTGATGAGCTCGTCTTTCAGCGGATAGATACTACTCAGCATTGCCAGGGAAAGGGTCTCCGGATCGCCGCTATCGGGGCTAATGGTAACCTGGCCGGGCTGATCAGACCGGAGGCTGCCGTACAAACGCCTTCCGCCGGTAAGGGTTACCCGGCAGTCGCGCTCCAGGCTCAGGCGTGTGATCTGGTCGAACTCGATGGTGAAATCGCTGTCACTGTAGTCGGTTTCGAGGGTTAGCGTCCCGAAAGACAACTTTTTTATCTCCCCGTACAACACATTGCCGTTGCGCATCCACAGCGTGTCGTGCTGGGCTACTGCCAGCATGGGAAGTGCGAACAGTACCCATACCATTAACCGACCAGGCCGCAAAAACCGGCTACGGGATGGCCTTGCCCAATGGAAGAGTGAACTCATTTGAGGTGTCGTTTTCTGTGATGCGACGGCGCCTCCGCGAACGGGGGCATTTGCCCGCGACAATATACCAATTAGGTCGCACCTATGGCCCTTTTGCGTATCTTAATCTCCTGAACAGCAACTAAACACTATAACCAGCATGAACCTTTTGAACCCTTTTAAGCGACTTACCGTTTCGATCCTGGCAAGCTCTCTTTTCCTGGCTGCCTGTGGTGGGCCTGAAAAGCCTGTTTCCCAGGCCACTGTTTATTTTAACGGCGACATCCTCACCATGGAAGGGGATGCGCCGCACTATGTGGAAGCCCTGGTGGTGCGCGATGGGAAGATTGAATTTGCCGGGGCCGCCGCCGAGGCTATGGGGGTAGCCGGAGCCGGACATAAAATGGTAGACCTGGAAGGGAAAGCCCTGCTCCCGGGCTTTATTGACGGGCACGCCCATTTCGCGAATTTCAGCTTGCAGGCCGTGGCGGCCCTCCTGCTGCCGCCCCCCGATGCCACTGCCGGCGACATGGCCACCCTCGTCCAAATCCTGAAAGACTGGAACACGCCCGAAAACCGGGCCCTCACCGGATGGATCATCGGCACGGGCTTCGACGATTCGGTGTTGGACGAGAAGCGTTTCCCCACCCGCCACGACCTCGACCAGGTCAGCACCGAAATCCCGGTAATGATTGTGCACATCTCGGGGCACTTTTCGGTGGTCAACAGCAAGGGGCTGGAAATGCTGGGTATAACCGCCGACACCCCCGACCCGGAAGGGGGCATCATCCGCAGGGAAGCCGACGGCAAAACGCCCAACGGGGTATTGGAAGAACTGGCTGCCATCCCCAACATGGTCAAGGCCCTGATGCCTACCACCCCGGAAGCAGCCGACCGGTTTTTTGATGCCGGGCAGGAAATGGCCCTCTCGTTCGGGTATACCACCGCCCAGGAAGGCCGGGCCATGCAGAACCACGAATTGCTGGCCGCAAAGGCCGAGGCCGGCCAGCTGAAACTGGATGTGGTGAGCTATATCGACTACATGCTTGCAGACCAGTATATGGGCTCCAAATGGAACAGCCGCGACTATACGAACCACTACCGCATCGGCGGCATGAAGCTGACCCTCGATGGCTCGCCCCAGGGCCGCACAGCCTGGCGTACCCAACCCTACCTGCTCCCTCCCGACGGGCAGGGACCCGACTATGCAGGCTACCCGGCCATCCCCAGCGATTCAATGGTGCAGGCCATTTTAGAGAAGGCCTTCGCCAACAACTGGCAGGCCCTGGTACACGCCAACGGGGACGCCGCCATGGACCAGTTTATCCGCGCCCTGCGGCCCAATGTGGAAAAATACGGGAAAGGCGACCGGCGCAATACGCTCATCCACGGGCAGTACGTGCGGGCCGACCAGCTCGATGCCCTGAAAGAACTGGACGTTATCGCCTCCCTCTTTCCGCTGCATACCTTCTACTGGGGCGACTGGCACAAAGAAATCATAGGCGATTCCCTGGGCAACCAGATCAGCCCCACGCGTACCGCCCTGAATAAAGGGCTCCGGCTCACCATCCATACCGACGCCCCCGTGGCCCTGCCCAACCTGATGCGGGTGGTCTGGACGGCCGTGCAGCGCACTTCGCGCTCGGGTGAAGTAATCGGGGAAGGGGAACGCCTCACGCCTTATGAAGCCTTGCAGGCCATCACCTCCTGGTCGGCTTACCAGCACTTCGAGGAAGGCAGAAAGGGTACCCTCAGCCCCGGCAAGGTGGCCGATCTGGTCGTACTCGATCAGAACCCGCTAAAGGTAGAGGCCGACGCCATTAAGGACATTCATGTAGTGGAAACCATCAAGGACGGGGAGGTCGTTTACAGACGCTGACCGGTTACCAGTCTTCACGCGGGCTTACGAGCAGCCATTCGGTGCGGCCTCCCTCACGCACAATGCGCTCGAGGTGGAACCCCAGGCGGGCGTAGAACTTGAGCAGCCCGATCTTTTCAATGCTCAGCCAGAAACCCCGGGCAGGAACGGCCGTGCGTACCTTCTGCAACCAGATGGACCCATAGCCGTGTGAACGGAACTTGGTCGGCACATAGAGGAAACCGATATAGTAGTAATGCTGGTCGTACCACTTCTGGGCATCGGCCTCATAAGGCTTCATGTCGGGGAAAAGGGCCTGGCTTAAGATACCGCCCCCCCGGAATGAATCGCCTTCTTCCAGCGTAAAGACCCGGGAAGCATCGGCCACCTGTGGCCAGACCGCGCGGATTTCCTTCCTCCAGGTCGCGGGAAGTTCCTTGAAAAACCGTTCGGGGTCCTTGGTGCGGTCGACAAGTTTTAGTGTACTGCGCATCATTTTCTTATAAATAACCCCACGACCAGAGCCGGTCGGAATCGTCGCGCCAGCGGTCGCCAATGTCGGTGCGGTAATACCCGTTGTTGACAATAACGTTCGAAATGCGGTTGTACATGACACGCTGGGCGTCCTTCATGGTGAGGCCCGTGCCCGTAATCAGCAACGCAAGCCCGGTATCGCCGGTAATGAGCCATTGCCCCTTGATTTGTTTCAGGTGCATGGGGTGGATGCCCTCGTTCATATTCTTGGGGATTACCACCACGGCGTCTTTGGAGAACAATTCAAAGGTTTTCTTATCGTCGTACGGGAAGGGTGGAACCGCAATAAAAGCCCCAACCTGGAACCCTTTTCGGGTCTGGAAACTATCCTTTGTACCGGCTGCAATTCCGTAGAGCAGGTCGCCTATGGGCTCCAGCAGTCCGGCCCGCTGGATCATGATCTGCGGATAGCCAAAACGGGACGTGAATTCGAGCGGGTATATGCCATTGCCATTCACGATACAGTTCAGGTCAATATGGCCGTGCAGCTTGTGTTCGGCCAGGGTGGCCTCGAATTTTTTGAGGGTGCGCTCAAACAAAGGGGAATCGTGGGTCCAGAACATAGACGAGCCCATTTCTCCGGTAGAGACCCCCACCTCTTTCGGGAAGAGTTTCTTGTGTTCGAAGGTGATGTTGTACGGGCGAACGAATTGCTTGCCGTTAAAAAAAGCCGAGATGGATATCTCAACGCCCTTTACGCGCCTTTGCAGCTGGAAATTCCCAAAGTCTTCTCCCCACGATTTCTCATAGGCCTTGAGCAGCCTGATCACATCCTGCCCCTGGTCGTCCTTGCCCACAAAGAGCAATTGCTTGAGCTCCTGGGTTTCGCCCGACGGTTTAATCACATAGGCGTTCGGGTTGGCTTCCACAAAGGTAATCGCCTCCTGGAAGGAATGGAACTCCCACGACTGTATGGTATTGATCTTGTGCTTGCGAAGCTCATCCGAACCGAAATTCCGGTCGAGTTCCAGATTATCGGTATAGGTGGTTCCTCCGAAGACGAGTTTGCCGGCGGCTTTCAGGCGTTCTGCCTCAGCCCCGAAGCCGGTGTAGTCGAATACGATAAGGTCGGCCCAGTCTACGTGCTTTTTCCAGTCGCCCACTTTGGGTACAAAGCCCGTGCCGATTTCTTTGCAGTACCGGTTATCAATATAAAACTTTACCTGGTGCCCTTCTTCCTTGATGGCCAGGGCGATGTCCAGTGTTTCTCCCCAACGGGAAACCAGCAGGATTTTCCTGCGGTTTTCATATTTTTTATCCTGCGGCATAGCCAGAAGCTTTGGCGGTTAAGCCACTCAGACGCGGCTGAGCGTTAATCGGGGGCAATTCACGAATGGGCCGGGTTTCGAGGCCAACGGGGAAATCAGGAGTTTGGAATCGGCCCGTCCGCCCGGACGGCAGCCCGCTCCGCGATTTCCCTGCGGATAGGCACCCGAATACTAATACGGTAGTCATGGTCCGGGACAAGGGCCCCGAAGCGATAAATTACACAGCAAAGGAAATTAAAAAAAATGATTCCCCCACTGATCTGCCTCATTTTTTGAGAAGGTCAGATGGTGGGATTTTTGAGGCCGAAGTCGTACTTTTAAAGCCCTCCTTTTCAGGACGTATGTATACCGTCGTAGACATAGAAACCACCGGCAACGGGGTCCAGGGCAACCGGATCACCGAAATCGCCCTGTACAATATAGACGGCGACCAGATTACCGATTCCTTCAGCAGCCTGGTTAACCCGGGGTGCGAAATCCCGGCCTTTATCACCGGGCTCACCGGCATTACAACCGCCATGGTGAGGCGGGCGCCTACCTTCGAAGTCCTGGCGTCGCAGATCGCCGCCTTTTGTGAAGGGCGGGTGTTCGTAGCCCATTCGGTCAATTTTGACTACCCCATTGTTCGGGAAGAATTTGCGCGAGCCGGGCAGGTTTTCCAGCGCAAAAAACTCTGTACGGTTCGCCTTTCCCGTAAAGTATTCCCGGGCCTGCGCTCGTACAGCCTGGGTAAGCTCTGCAGCAGCCTCGAAATCCCACTGCGCGACAGGCACCGAGCTGCCGGCGACGCCCATGCCACGGCCCTGCTCTTGCAGCGCATCCTGCGCCACCCCCAGGGGGTCGAAACCGTGCGTTCCTTCCTGAATGCACGCTCCCAGGAAGCCACGCTCCCGCCCGGGCTGCCCCGGGCCTCTTTCCAGCGCCTGCCGGAAGCCCCGGGCATTTACTACTTCAAAGACCAGGGGGGCGCTATCCTGTATGTGGGCAAGGCCATCAACCTGAAAAAAAGGGTGCTCGGCCACTTCTACGATACTTCGGAGAAAGAACGCCAGCTCTGCCGGGCCACCTCCGAAATCGACTTTGAGTTATCGGGCTCCGACCTGTTGGCCCTGCTGATGGAAGCCGTGGCCATCAAACGGCATTTCCCGCCCTTTAACCAGGCGCAGAAAAACATGCGACCGGCTTACGGGCTTTTCCGATACCACGACCGCGACGGCATTGCCCACCTGGCCATCAACCGGCTCAGGAAGGGGCAGCAGGCCTCGCGTGTCTTTTACAGCCAGGCCGACGCCCGGCTCTTTCTGGAACGACTCTGTACGGAATACGAACTCTGCGCCAAGTACTGCCACCTGCAGGATGGGGTAGAGCGTTGCGGCCATTTCAGGGTGCCCGTTTGCCGGGGCATTTGCCGGGGAGAAGAGCCTGTGGCGCCTTATAACGCCAAGGTAGACGAAGCTTTGCGCAGCCTGTCTCCCTCGGGCGAGCACCTGATAATAGGAGAAAAGGGCCGAAGCCCAGAAGAACAAGGCATTATCTGGATTGAAGACGGGGTATTCAAAGGCTACGGGTTTGTGGAACGCGACCGCAGCCTCGACGGCCTGCCCGACCTGGAGGCGGTAATCGAGCCCCAGCCGCGCTACCCGGAGACCGACCGCATTCTGGAGGCCTATCTCCTGAAGAACCCGGGGCGGGTTCGGCGGATATAGCCCGGTGTGGGCAACGCGATGGTCGGCTCTTACTTCAGTTGTCGAGTTTGTTGTATTGCCTGATCACGTACAGCAGCCATATCAGAAAAACCAGGCCAACAAAGATGGAATAAGCGAGTACGATCCCCATGGCTACTTCTTGAATTTAAGGTAATTCATCAGGCCCAGTATAGTCGGGGCCCATAAACCGACAAAAATAGCCTCCTCGACATGCCCCTGCAGGTAACGGACCTCGGCTACCACAATAATGGAAAACACAACCGCCAGCATCAGTGCGTTCATCCATCCCAGCCGCTTTAAAAAATTTCTGAACATGGCGTCAGTTTGCTTTTTTATTAAAGTTAGCCGCTAGGCATATCCCTTAGGTGCCCTGTACCGATATTTTATTAACAGACTATCAAGGGCCGGGCAAACACTTTGCTGCCCTTTAATAGGGGTTATTGCCCGAAATATTCCTTTTTGTAATGCTGCCCGAGGGCCGCGGTCAGGAAAAGTACCTCGGGTTTGTCTTTCCTGAGGAACACCTCCCAGTTTTGGTAGGCTTCCCAGTCATCGGAAACGAACACCGGCTCCCCATAGGTTGCCCGGAGCTCCCGGCGAATGCGGTCTTCCTCAGGTTTGGCCGTCAAAATCCAGGCTACATTGAGCCGTCCGTCCCCAAAACGCGCCTCCGCCTTCCGGGAAAAGCCGGCAAAGGGAATTCCATAACAATTCAGTTGCAATTGGGCATTCGGGTCGCTCCCGTCAAGTTCTTCGCGGATTATAAATTTGGAAGCTGCTGTCAACAGGGGTTCAAGCTGCTCCAGGGAAGCTCCCATCTCAAGGCAGGCCGGAACCCCGACCTGCAAGGGGTATTCCGGCAGGTCGCCGCCCTCCAGATAGGGGTGGTCCCATGCAAAAAGGTTCAGGTGCATGCCTTCGGGGGTAAGTTGCCAGAGGCGGTCGGTTGCCGTATTTGCCACAATCGACCAGTCCTGGTAGAATCGAAACGCCTCGTACTGTTGGTAGGCAGCCCCCGGAAAAGCGTCCAACAGGGCCGTTACCCCCCCCTGCCCTTCAAGGAATACCAACTTTTCGTCGGCAAAAACCAGCACCAGGTTTTCGAGGGTATGGCCCGAAGCCTGGAAAGACCTGACCAGCCAGTGGGCTTCAGACTCCCCGGCCAGGGGGAAAGTGGCGGTTAGGGGTTCCCGGGAAACCGGTTCCAGCCCCTGTTGGGCCAGCAAGGCCCGCACCTCACCCGGCGTCATGCCGGGTTGCAGCCCCCCCAGAGGGCTATTTTGCGCATAAGCCTGGGAGGTTAATCCTATTAAAAAGGTAAAAAAGGCAGCTTTCAGGAAATTCATGTTATCTGGTTTTCCTCAAAAGACCCGTATTTGTGCTATTTGTTACAGGCCTGTGGGCGGCTCAGGGCAAAGGCTTCAAGACCAGCGCAAACAACCGGGGTTCACGCTCCAGGTATTCAAAGCCCTCGTGCATTTCAGCCAGGGGACGGGTGTAGGGATAGTAGGTAATCGGTTCGATGCACACCATGCCCGGGTCGGGCGACCAGAGCATGAAGTGGCCAAAGCCCCTGCTGGTGAGTTCCAGGCGGCGGCTGTCTTCCAACACCAGGGTTTCGCACCCCGGAATTTCGTAGGCGCGGTCGCCCACGGCCAGCACCTCCTCAATAGATATGGTGCCGCTGCAACCCGTAATGTGCGCCTGGCCGTTCTGCAACCGAAAGGCCGGGTGGTACCCGAGCATAAAGGGCATGTCGGCATCCCCGTCTACCAGAAATGAAACTTCGAGGCCATCGGGGAGCAACTGCACCCGCTTTTCGAAGCGGAAAGAGTAGGGCCAGACCAGCCAGCGGGCGGTCGAGCGCTTTGGGTATTTTGAATTGGGCACCGGTGTGCCCGCCTGGTAGGTCTTGGCCAAAACGGCTGTGGTTTCACTGGCCGACTCCACTTCGTAGGCCAGTTCGCGGAGCAGGCCGTGCTGGTCCTGGATGGCGTTGCCCCGGGGCACCTGCACCCGGTACCCCACTTCGGCCGTAGGCCCGACCACCGGAAACATCTCGGTATCGGCATGCCCCCAGCCCGGCTGGTCGGGGGCGTGCATAAATTCGTGGCTGCCCTGACGGAACGAAACCAGCTCCCCGGCCCGGATTTCGGCCCGCAGGCTGCCCAGGGTCAAAACAATTGGTGGGTGGGGGTCGGGGTTCATCAGCGGGCATCATGGGTTAGTCGGTAAAGCAGCAGGGCGGTGCGCTGGGTCAGCGCTTCAAAGGTCTTCAGGTTTACGGTTTCCTCTGGGGTATGAGCCCCGCTCCCCATGCTGCCCAACCCGTCGAGGCAGGCGATGTACGGGGCGACAAAGGAAACATCGGCTGCCCCCCGCCTTCCCGGGTCGTAGCCCGTAACGGGCCCGTGGCCGAGGTCCTGGCTCACCTGGCTCAGTTGTTCCAGCAAGGCCTGGTTGCCCGGGGTGGGCGGCATGGCCGGGTAGGCATCGGTAAAGCTGATGCGGGCCGAAGTCTGGGGCAGGTTCCGGGCTGTGATTTCGCGCATGCGCGCCCGGGCCGATTCTTTCTGTTCTTCCGAGATAAACCGCAACCCACCTTTAACGCTTGCGGTCTGGGCCACCACGTTATCCTTTCCGAACACCTCGCCAGAGCCCGTAGTCGGGTCGTACTTTACAAAGGTGCCCCCCATGAGGATGCCCGGGTTAAAAGTGAGGTACTCCTCCCCCTTCACTTCCTCGTAAAAAGCATTCAGGATACGGCTGAGCTCAAAGATGGCCCCGGCCCCGGTGCGTTCGCTGAAAATGCCTGAAGAGTGGGCCCGAACCCCCTCAACTTCCACTTCCCAGCCCGATGCGCCCCGCCGGGCCACGGTGGCCTCGTTGAACGAAGTGGCCGTTTCGAAACCCAGGGCCACATCGCTGCGTTGGGCGGCTTCAAGCAGGTCGCGCCGGCTCACCTCAAGCGGGTCTCCCGTGCTTTCCTCGTCGCCGGTAAAGGCGACTATGATCTGGGCATCGGCCAACAGGCCGTTATCGTGCAGGGCCTTCAGGGCGTAGAGCACGATTACATCGCCCCCCTTCATGTCGTTGCCGCCCGGGGCACGGGCCAGCGAGTCGTTTACCCGCTCGAAACGTTGCACGGGGCTGTTCTCTTCAAAAACGGTGTCGAGGTGGCCGATCAGCAGCAATCGCTTGCCCCGCTTCCCCCGGGTTTCGGCAAAGAGGTGGCCCGCCCGGTTCAGGGAGTCGGGCATGTCGATCCAGCGCACCGCAAAGCCCAGGTCGCCAAAGGCCTCTCCGAATACGCTTCCCACCTGACGCACCCCTTTAAGGTTCAGGGTGCCGCTGTTGATGTTCACTACCTTTTCCAGGAATTCGATCGATTCGGGGGCGTTGCGGGCAACGGTGGCCACCAGCTTCCGTTCGGTTCGGGAGAGGTTCTGGGCGCCCGCCGGCAGGCAGGCGGCAAAGGTTAGCAGGAACAGGGTCAGTTTCTTCATGGGGGTCGGGTATTGGTTGTTGCCCGCAAGGGGCATTATTCGAATTTGATGGCCCGCACCGGGCTGATGCGGCTGATAATATGGGAAGGCAGCAGCAGCATGAGCAAACACAGTAGCAGCACCCCGAGGTTGAGCAGCAGCAGGGTAGGCAGGTCCATATAGACGGGAATGTAATCAATATAGTATTCTTCCGGGTTCGGAAATTTCAGGAAGCGGTACTTGTATTGCAGGGCAAGCAGACCCAGCCCCAGGCCGTTGCCCCAGAGCAGGCCTATGCCGATCAGGTAGGCCGCGTTGTAGAGGAACACCTTGCGGATGCTCCAGTTGCTGGCGCCCACGGCTTTTAATATCCCGATCATGGGGGTGCGCTCGAGGATGAGCACCAGCAGGGCCGTGATCATGTTGATGCCCCCCACCAAGATCATGATGCCGATGATCAGGGCAATGTTGAAGTCGAACAAGCCGATCCATTCAAAAATGGGGTAGTATTTGTTTTCGATGGTCTGGGTATCGAGGTTCGACAGGGTTTTGCCGTAGATTTCCCGGCTCTTGGCCCCTATCTGGTCAAAATCGTCGAGGAAGATCTCAAAGTTGCCGATCTGGTTTTCGTCCCAGCCGTTCATGCGCTGGATGTGGCGCAGGTCGGCAAACACATAGGTGCCGTCAAATTCCTCGAACCCGCTGTCGTAGATGCCCGCTATGGTAAACCGGCGGCGGTTGGGCACGCGAGAGGGGTCTTCGTCCTTCAGGAAGAACGCATTAAAGGTACTGTCTACCCCGAGTTGCAGGCGTTCGGCCAGGGTGCGGGAAATGAGGGCATCGGTGCCCAGCTCCCCGCTGAAGTCCGGCAGCCTGCCGGCCA
>JBNKGM010000007.1:0-82531 GCA_050289825.1 Robiginitalea sp. | reverse complement strand
TACTGCGAATCGGTGAGCAACCCCCTGCTCGAGGTGGCCGACATCCCGGCGCTTTCGAAACTGGCCAATAAGCACAGCATACCCCTGGTGGTAGACAATACGTTTTCACCCCTTTCCATAGCCCCTGCCCGGCTGGGGGCGCATATCGTGGTTCACAGCCTTACCAAGTTCATTAACGGCAGCAGCGACACCGTGGCAGGCGCCGTATGCGCCGACAAGGATTTCTGCCTGGCCCTGAAAGATGTAAACAGCGGGGCCGGTATGTTGCTGGGCAGCACCATGGACAGCCTTCGGGCAGCCTCCATCCTCAAGAACCTGCGCACCCTGCACCTGCGTATCAAAAAACACAGCGAAAATGCCCTGTACCTGGCGCAGCGTTTCGAACAGGACGGGCTGAGGGTTGTATATCCGGGCCTTCCCTCCCACCCGGGTCACGCCATGTTCAAAAAGAGCATGGTTGCCGAATACGGATTCGGGGGCATCTTAACCCTCGATGCCGGTTCGCTCGGCAAGGCCATGGAGCTCATGGAGATGATGCAGCGCGAAAACCTGGGCTACCTGGCCGTTAGCCTCGGCTTTTACAAAACCCTCTTCAGCACCCCGGGCAGTTCCACCTCGTCTGAAATCCCCGAGGACGAACAAAAGGCCATGGGGCTTACTGACGGGCTAATACGATTCTCTGTGGGCCTTGACAACGATATCGAGCGCAGCTACAACCGCATGCGCGGGTGCATGGAACAGCTGGGCATCCTGGCCGAAACCGCCGCTTCCCGCTGATCACAGCAGTTGCAGATTGACAAGCATTGTCGTATTATTACCCCAAAGATCAACGCCCGGATGGAGGAAAACAACGCTAACCAGTACCGCGAAAACGAACACTTAGTTACCGACACAAACCTTAAAATCTGGGAAGCGCTGATCCCCGTGGTCGCCCTGGTGGCCATGCTCTTTTACAACGTGTTTTTCGCTTTCGGGGACGACGCCCTGAGTGGCAGCAACCAGTTTATCCTGCTCCTTGGTGCTTCGGTGGCAGCCGTTGTCGGTTTTTTCAAGAAAGTATCCTATACCAGCATGATTGCCGAGGTGGCCGAAAACCTTAAATCGACCACTGGGGCTATCATTATTTTGCTTTTCGTGGGCTCCCTGGCAGGCACCTGGCTTATCAGCGGCATTATCCCTTCCATGATTTATTACGGTTTGGAACTGCTCAAGCCCCAGGTATTTTTGCCGGCCTGCGTGGTGATTTGCGCCATCATCTCAGTGGCCACAGGCAGCAGCTGGACTACTTCGGCTACGGTGGGCATTGCCCTGGTGGGGATTGGCAACGCCCTTGACATCAATTCGGGCATGACCGCGGGAGCCGTGATATCAGGGGCTTATTTCGGAGACAAGATGTCTCCCATGAGCGACACTACAAACCTGGCACCTGCCATGGCCGGCGGAGAACTTTTTTCGCACATCCGCTATATGAGTCTAACCACCGGGCCGACCATTGTGGTTACCCTGTTGATATTTACCCTGATCAGCCTGAACCTGGACGTAAGCGGTACAACCGATACGGCCGGAATGCTGGCTTCCATCGACCAGACCTTCCACATTACCCCCTGGCTGTTTTTGGTGCCGGTCGCGGTAATCATCATGATCGTCAAAAAAGCCCCGCCCCTGGTGGCGCTACTTATCGGAACTCTGTTGGGTGCCCTGTTTGCCCTGATTTTCCAGCCCGGCATTGTAGCCAGGCTCGGCGGCTCTGAAACCCTCGACGTACTTTCGGGCTATAAAGGCATTATGAATGCAATGACCGTCGACACCGCTGTCGAAACGACCAACCCGGTGCTCAACGACCTGTTTTCATCGGGAGGCATGAGCGGTATGCTCAACACCATCTGGCTCATCATTTGCGCCATGGTTTTTGGCGGTGTTATGGACGCCATCGGTGCCCTGTCGAAAATCAGCGAGGCCATCCTACAACTGTTCCATACCGTTTTCGGCCTCTTCCTCAGCACGGTAATCAGCTGCGTGGGGTTGAACGCGATTGCCTCAGACCAGTACCTGGCAATCGTAATACCAGGCCGCATGTATGCGAAAGCTTTTCGCGACAAGGGCCTGGCCCCCGAAAACCTGAGCCGCACCCTCGAAGATTCGGGCACGGTTACCTCGGTACTGATTCCCTATAACACCTGCGGGGCTTACCAGTCTGGGGTGTTGGGGGTAGATACGATGTCGTATGCGGGCTATGCCTTCTTCAA
Source organism: Robiginitalea sp. (assembly GCA_050289825.1). Classification (GTDB taxonomy): domain Bacteria; phylum Bacteroidota; class Bacteroidia; order Flavobacteriales; family Flavobacteriaceae; genus Robiginitalea. Next base: position 80,285 of record JBNKGM010000007.1, on the reverse strand, counting down.
CTGGCTGAGCCCGATAACCACCCTTATTTACGCAGGCTTCCGTATCAAGATCAAACAACTGGTATCCAAATAGGTGACCTGTATGAGCCAGGCTGCTGAAACCTGGCATACATTTCCTTGGAAACGGGGTTTTTAATACCTTCGCCCTGTAAGCTAAGCGGGCCTGCCCGTGCCCATCCGATATGGCCGAAGAACCCTTGTTGACCAATCGCCTGAAAAGCGTAAAGTACGCCCTGAGGGGCGCCTGGCTGCTGCTGCGCACCGAATCCAGCATCCAGATACAGGCCGTCATTGCCGGGGTGGTAACCCTGGCCGGTATTTATTTTCAGATCTCGGCTACCGAATGGGCCCTGCAACTGCTGGCCATTGGTTTGGTCATGGGTGTGGAGGGGGTCAACACGGCGATCGAAAAACTGGCTGATTACGTACAACCCCAACATGACCCGTTTATTGGCAGGATTAAAGACATCTCGGCCGGGGCTGTAATGATAGCCTCCATCATGGCCAGCCTCGTAGGGATGATCATATATATCCCAAAAATATTTTAGGGGGCCTGACAATGAAGCCTTCCCCTGTAAATTTGTATTTTAGCCGCTCATAGCCCGAATCGCCGCATGGCCCGCAAAAACCAAAAAAAACAGACCTCCGACAAGCGCTTTTCCCTGCGCCTTTCCAGGCAGAACAGGGTTATCCTGGGGAGTTTGCTCGTCTTGCTGAGCATTGCCCTTTTCTTCAGCTTCATCTCCTTTTACTTCAACTGGCAGCAAGACCAGAGCCTGTTGGCCCAGTTTGCCGACCGCAACCGGGAAGCAGGCAACCTGTTGAACAAATTCGGGGCGGCTGTGAGCCATTTTTTCATGTACAAGGGGTTCGGCCTGGCAGCCTTTGTCTTTCCGATATTGATGTGCCTGACCGGCCTGTACCTGTTTCTCGGGATAGAAATCAAAGGGCTGGCCTCCAAATGGATCTGGGGCCTGGTACTGCTGATCTGGTTTTCGATCAGCCTGGGCTTTTTCGCGGCCGAACAACCCCTGCTGGGCGGGCAGATCGGCTTTGAGATGAACGACTTCCTGCAAGATTACACCGGGAAAATCGGGGTATTTCTGTTGTTGCTATTCGGCCTGATGGTGATCTTGGTTCGCTTGTTTGACTTCAACCCCCAACGCCTGGGAGAGATAGCCGGCACCTGGATGGCGTCCTTCAAGGGCATGCGTGAACCAGCCCCGGAGCCAGGCTCCCTGGGTTCTGAGGTTCTCGAAGCGGAAGCACAGGAACCGGAAGAAGAAGGAGTGCCCCTTCCGGAAGCAGACCCCTACACACATAAGAAAGACATCCCGGTGCTGGACACCGTGCTGCCCGGGGTAAATGCCGGGATAGAAATCGAACCGGTCCAGGAATTGGAAATCGAAGTGGCCCGCACCACCGAGGAAGTCGAAGAAACCGATATGATGGCCGACAAACTGGTGGCCGACTTCGGTGAATTTGACCCCACCCTCGAATTGTCGAAGTACAAATTCCCCCACCTCGACCTGTTGGACACCCACGGGGGTTCCGGGGGTATCACCATTAACCAGGAAGAACTCGAAGAGAACAAAAACAAGATCGTGGAAACCCTGCGGAACTACAAGATCGGCATCGCCCAGATCAAGGCGACCATCGGGCCCACGGTAACCTTGTACGAAATTGTGCCCGAAGCAGGGATCCGGATCTCCAAGATCAAAAACCTGGAAGACGACATCGCCCTTTCCCTTGCGGCCCTGGGCATACGCATTATCGCCCCTATTCCGGGCAAGGGCACCATCGGCATCGAGGTGCCCAACAAGAACCCTTCGGTGGTGTCGATGCGTTCAGTAATCGCCTCGAAGAAGTTCCAGAACGCCGAAATGCAGCTGCCCATCGCCTTCGGCAAAACCATCAGCAACGAAACCTTCGTGGTCGACCTGGCCAAGATGCCACACCTGCTCATGGCCGGAGCCACCGGGCAGGGGAAATCGGTGGGCCTCAACGCCATTCTGACTTCCCTGCTCTACAAAAAGCACCCGGCAGAAGTCAAATTCGTGCTGGTCGACCCCAAAAAGGTGGAACTCACGCTCTACAACAAGATCGAGAGGCACTACCTGGCCAAACTGCCCGATGAGGGAGACGCCATTATTACCGACAACACCAAGGTGATCCACACCCTCAACTCGCTCTGCATCGAGATGGACCACCGGTACGAACTGCTTAAAACCGCCATGGTGCGGAATATCAAGGAGTACAATGCCAAGTTCAAAGCCCGCAAGCTCAACCCGAACGACGGCCACCGGTACCTGCCTTACATCGTTTTGGTTATTGATGAGTTCGCCGACCTGATCATGTCGGCAGGCAAGGAGGTAGAAACCCCCATTGCCCGACTGGCCCAGCTGGCTCGGGCCATCGGCATTCACCTGGTAATCGCCACCCAGCGCCCGTCGGTGAATGTGATTACCGGCCTCATCAAGGCGAACTTCCCGGCCCGAATCGCCTTCCGGGTTACCTCGAAGATCGATTCGCGCACCATTTTGGATACCCAGGGCGCCGACCAGCTAATCGGCCGGGGCGATATGCTCTTTACGCAGGGCAACGACATGATCCGCCTCCAGTGCGCCTATGTCGACACCCCTGAAGTGGCCAAAATCACGGAGTATATCGGCTCGCAACGCGGTTATCCCGATGCCCACCTCTTGCCCGAATACGTGGGGGAAGACTCTGGCACGGGACTTGATTACAGCATTGAGGAACGGGACGATATGTTCCGGGAGGCTGCCGAGGTTATTGTGGTGGCTCAACAGGGGTCGGCCTCCCTCATCCAACGGAAACTGAAGCTGGGGTACAACCGGGCCGGGCGCATTATCGACCAGCTCGAGGCGGCCGGAATCGTAGGCCCATTCGAGGGCAGCAAAGCCCGCCAGGTACTGGTGCCTGATATGGCGGCCCTGAATCAATTATTGAACAACGAAACGAATTAACAACCATGAAACGCTTACTCCTACCCGCACTACTGCTGCTGACCCTTTCGCCCGGGCTTCGCGCCCAGGATGCCGCCAAGGCCAAGGCCCTGCTCGACCAGGTGTACAACAAGGTAAAGGGCTACCAGAACATATTTGTCGATTTCAAATTCGAGCTGAACAATACAGAGGCCAACGTACGCCAGGAAACCCGGGGCGACCTAACCCTCCAGGGCGATAAATACCTGCTGAACTATATGGGGGCCCAGCAGCTATACGACGGTAAAAAGGTGTACACCATTGTTCCGGAGAACGAAGAAGTTACCATCGAAGACAAGAGCGAGGAAGCCGGTTCGGTGAGCCCTTCGAAGATGCTCACCTTTTACCGGGAAGGCCACAATTACTCCTGGGACATATTGCAGACCGTACAGGGCCGGAAAATCCAGTACGTGAAGCTTACCCCCATTGATTCCCATTCTGAAGTGGCCTCCATATTGCTGGGCATCGACGTAGAGACCCAGCACATCTACAAGCTTATCGAAACAGGGCAAAACGGGACCAAAACCGCCATTACCGTTAATTCTTTTAAAACGAACCAGCCGCTGTCGAAATCTCTATTTACCTTTGACGAACAGAAATACAAGGACGAAGGGTACTACATCATAAGAAACTAGCGGCTTGCGCATTCTCGACCAATACATCCTGAAAAGGTTCCTGTATAACTTTTTCAGTTCGTTCCTTATCCTGATGTTCATCTTCATCTTCCAGACCATCTGGTTGTTTATCGACGATCTGGCGGGTAAGGGACTAGACCTGATTATTATCGGGAAGTTCCTGTTTTACCTGATGCCGAACCTCACTGAAAAGGTGCTGCCGCTTACCGTACTGCTCTCTTCCATCATTACCTTCGGCACCTTTGCCGAGAATTACGAATTCGCAGCCATGAAGGCCTCGGGCATTTCCCTGCAACGCTCCATGTTGCCGCTTATCGTCTTTGTGAGCCTGTTGGGGCTGGTCACCTTTTATTTCGCGAACACGGTAATCCCGATCTCCGAGCAGAAAATCTACAACCTGAGGCGCAATATTGCCAACCTGAAACCATCGGCGGTAATCGTGGAAGGGGTATTCAGCGATTTTGAAGGACGAAACATCAAGGTCGACCGCAAATACGGGGAAAATGACCGCTTTCTGGAAAATGTGGTCATACACGAAAAGTCGAGCATACAAAAGAACACCACGGTTATAAAGGCGGCCACAGGCGAGCTCATCAGCGGGGAAGGGTCTGACATCATTCAGCTGGTGCTGCGCAACGGGCATTACTACAACGAAGTGGCAGCCCGCAAGGGGGCCAGCGACGACGATTACCCGTTTGCCAAGGCCCAATTCGACACCTATATCATGAATATTGAGGTGCCGCGCAATTTGGAAGACCTGGAGGCCGATCGCAATGTGGAAACCGATAAAATGAAAAATGTGAGCCGCCTGCTCGCCGATATCGATTCCATTGATGGCCATAATTCGCGCCTGGCCGAAGCCTTCTCCAAGAGCATTACCTCCCGGGTGGGGGCCTTCCCTTTCCGCGACCGAGACAGCATCCAGGCCGCCAACGACAGCATAGCCGCTGCCCAGGGTCTGAAAACCCGGATCGACAGCCTGAGCGCAGACTTAAAACAAGAGGTTGACCGAGTCGATGTACCAGCCGCAACGGAACCTGATACAGCGGCCCAAGCGGAATCAAATACAGGTAGGATTATCGAATTAGACAGCACTATCCTTGCCAATAAGGGTCGGGAGATCAGCGGACCCGAGCCCCTGTGGTCGTTCAAAAACTTTGAGCAAGGCCAGATTTTGGACCAGGTGCGCAACAACGTGCGCAACATCCTGAACTCGGTGAGGGGAAAAAAAGAAGAACTGGAATTGAGCTATAAGCGATACAACATGCATATCCTGAGCCTGCACCGGAAGTTTGCGCTGGCCCTTTCGTGTATTATCCTGTTCTTCGTCGGGGCCCCTTTGGGCGCCATTATCAGAAAAGGGGGGCTGGGCCTTCCCATGGTGGTAGCCATTGTCTTGTTTTTGGCGTATTACTTTTTCGGGGTATTCGCCGGCAACTATGCCAAGGAAGGAAACATCCACCCAATCCTGGGGGCCTGGATGCCTACCCTGGTTATGCTGCCCCTGGGCATATGGCTCACCAAACGGGCCACTGCCGACCGGGGACTGATGAGTTTCGGGCATTTTACGGATATTATCCGCGAACGATTTAAAGGTTGGCGGAAAACGCCTAAACAAGCATGAATAAGGAGAAAAAGCACATCAAGCTCAACGCCATTGAAGAGGCCATAGAAGACATCCGCCAGGGTAAGATTATTATTGTGGTCGACGATGAAAACCGGGAGAATGAAGGCGATTTCATTGCTGCCGCCGAGAAAGTGACCCCAGAAATGATCAACTTTATGGCCAAACACGGGCGGGGCCTGATCTGCGTACCCCTCACCGAGGAGCGCTGCGATGAGCTCGACCTGAAGAATATGGTCGACAACAATACGGTACTGCACCATACCCAGTTTACCGTTTCGGTAGACCTGATCGGGCATGGTTGCACCACGGGCATCTCGGTGCACGACCGGGCCAAGACCATTCAGGCCCTGGTCAACCCCCAAACCCTGCCCCACGAGCTGGGCCGTCCGGGGCATATCTTCCCGCTTCGCTCCAAGAACGGGGGGGTGCTTCGCCGTACCGGGCACACCGAGGCGGCTACCGATTTCGCCCGCCTGGCCGGCTTTTCTCCGGCCGGTATTTTGGTGGAGATCTTAAATGAAGACGGCAGCATGGCCCGTCTGCCCGAATTGGCCGAAGTGGCGCGGAAATTTGACCTTAAACTGGTCTCCATCGAGGACCTGGTGGCCTACCGCATGCGGCACGACAGCCTCATCCGGAAAGAAGAATCTTTTGATCTGGAAACCCGGTTTGGCTTGTTCCGCCTGCACGCCTACCGACAGACGACCAACGAACAGATACACCTGGCCCTGACCCGGGGCAGCTGGAAGACGGGGGACCCGATCCTGACCCGTATCAATTCGACTCTGATCAACAACGATATTCTGGGAACGCTAACCAGCGACGCCGACCAGAAGCTGGAAGACATGTTTGCAGCCCTCGACCGGGAAGGCCGGGGCGCCATTGTATTCATCAACCAGCCCCTCGCCTACCTGAACCTGCTAAGCCGCATACGCGGCCTGCGGGATAACCAGCAGAACGGCATTATGAAGGCCCCTGCCATAGAGATGGACAGTAAGGATTTCGGGATCGGCGCACAGATCTTGCACGATCTTAATATTCAAAAAATTAGGCTCTTAACAAACAGCCAGCAGTCAAAACGTGTGGGCATGGTCGGGTACGGCCTCGAAATTGTAGGGTACGAAGCCTACTGATTCAAAGGCCTCCCAGCACTGTGCGCAACACTTCGGCCCTACGCTCCAACTCAGCCTGGGACCAGGAGAGTTTGATAAGCAGGGAGAGCGTGCGTCCCATCCATCGGTCAGATGCTTCGAAGGAGCGGTTGTTGAGCCGGCTCACGGCCTCCTGCACGACACCCGCCATTGGCCCCGGGCTTTTGGCCGACTTCAGGTGCCCCCATTTGCGGTGGTAATGCCAGTTGTTGTCGAACCAATAAAAGACCCCATCTAACCCGGCTGCAGCCAGCGCCTGCTTGGCGCGCAACGCCTTTTCGGCATTGGGCATGAAAAAGCTCAGGAAGGAGTAGTTCTCTTCCCCACCCTCGGGCACGCGTCGCATCGAAACGGCAGGCACGTGTTCCAGTGCCTTTCGCAAGACGGTATAATGGTGTTGCTGCACAGCCAGGAATTCGTCGAGACGGCCCAACTGGGCCAGGCCCACGGCGGCGTGCAATTCAGAAATGCGATAGTTATACCCGAGCAGGGCGTGCCCCTCGGCCCCCCTGTCGGAACCGACATGGTCGTGGCCGTGGTCGCTGTAGGCCTGGGCCCTGTCGTATATTCCGGCATCGTTGGTTATGAGGGCTCCCCCTTCCCCGCAGGTGATAGTTTTCACATAGTCGAAGGAAAAACACCCGATTTGGCCGATACTGCCCAGGGGGTTGCCCTTGTAGGTGCCCCCTATGGCCTGGCAGGCATCTTCGATCAGGATGAGGCCGTGGGCCCCGGCCAGGGCCTTAAGGGCGTCGAGGTCGGCCATGGAGCCGCACATATGCACGGGCATAATGGCGCGGGTTTTGGGGCCTATAGCTGCTTTAACCGCCATCGGATCGAGGGTAAGGGTATCGTCGATATCGCATAGCACGGGCACAGCTCCTACAGACAATACGGCCTCGAAACTCGCCACAAAGGTGAACGTAGGCATGATAACCTCATCGCCTGCGCCTATCCCGGCGCTGGCCAGGGCCACTGTAAGGGCAGCCGTGCCGCTGCTCACCAGATGGGCGTGGCGGGTTTGCATACGGGCAGCCAGGGCTGCTTCCATTTCGCGGGCCTTCCAGTGGCCGTTGCGCATGGGGTCGAAACCGTAACGCATGAGCACCCCGGTATCAAGCACCTGCTGAACCCCCTTTTTCTCGGCTTCCCCGAATCGTTCAAATCCTGGCATACTTCAATTTATTTTTTTTCAATGGTCTGTACCGAACTATCCATGGGGCGCCTCACCTTCTTGAAGGCAGCAAACATATCGTCCTGTGCCCGGAAACCCACAGGCAGCACCAAAACCGCTTCCAACCCTTTTTCGCGTAGCCCCAAAACCTGGTCGTACCCCCCGGGGACAAAGCCTTCCATGGGGCATGAATCAATGCGCTCGTAGGCGCAAACCGTAAGCAGGTTGCCCAGGGCCAAATAGGCCTGGTTGGTGGCCCAGGCGCGGATTTCGGATGCATCCATCCCGTTGAACCGTTCGAGGAGCGATTCGCGGAAGGGCTCCAGCACCCTTTCCGGTGTGCCGCGAAGTTCCCCTACCCTTTTGAAATAGGCTTTGATAAAGGGGGCATCGATTTTCGTTTCGATACAGAATACCAACACATGCGAGGCATCAGCAACCTGACGCTGCCCGTAGGAATGGGCGACCAGATTTTCCTGCAGCTCAGGGTGCCTGACTACCAGCATCCGGATCGGCTGCAGGCCGTAGGAGGTGGCGGTCAGGTTAAAGGCTTCTTTGAGCCTGTTGAGCTGGGCTTCCGACAACTCCCGGTTCGGGTCGAATTTTTTGACGGCATAACGCCACGCAAGCGGATCCTGGCCTTGTTTCATGATATATCAGGTAAAAAACCAAAGTCGAACGGCCATGGCCAGGACCATGACGATCAAAAAGACTTTTATATAATTATCGCCCTTGCTCACCGAGATACGGCTCGAAAACCAGGCCCCCGCCATATTGCCCACGGCCAATACCGCACCCACCTTCCAGATGACCTTGTCGTGGAAAATAAACACCCCCAGGGCCGCCAATGTATAGATAAAAACCACGGCCACCTTGGTCGCATTGACGCGCACCAAATTCATGCGGTGAACAACATTCAGGTACAGCATAATCACAAAGCCGATGCCCGCATTGATAAACCCACCGTAAATGCCCATAAAGAAAAAGGCCAAGCAACCCAGCCAGAGGTACTTGCCGGTTATGCGCTCCTGCAGGTCGGCCAGTTTCACCTTGGGTTTTAAAACGATCAGGAGCACTACGGCCACCATGATGATGGCCAGAATCCGGTTAAAGGTTTCCCCCTTGATGTCGACCGCAATGGAAGCCCCCAAAATGGAGCCGAAAAAGGCCGCCACCCCCAGGTACAGGTTAAATGGAAAGGTGCTTACGCCCTTGCTCTTAAAGCCCGCAATGGCAGTCGCATTCTGCAGGACAATGGCCACCCGGTTGGTGCCGTTGGCCACTGCGGGCGGAAGCCCCAGGAAAATGAGTACCGGAAGCGAGATGAGCGACGCCCCGCCGGCCACCGTATTGATAAACCCCACGACGAATCCGACTCCAACCAGCAATACGTAATGATACCAGGCGTCCATACCGGCAAAAATACAGGTTATTTTATATCTTTAAGAATCATACCAAAGCCCGAATAATGAAAACCACTTCCCTCCTTTTCCGGGCTTCGGCCCTGTTTTTCCTGTTCCCATTCTGCCTTGCGGCCCAACTGAAAACACCCCTGCAACTCACCGACATCTTCGACATGGAATATGTTTCAGATCCGCAGGTTTCCCCAGATGGCAGCCGCATTGCCTATGTACGCCATTTCAAAGACATCATGACCGACCGCAACCTTTCGAACCTGTGGCTTGTCAATGCAGACGGAACCGGAAACCGCCCCCTTACAACCGGCAACCATGTGGCCGGCTCACCGCGCTGGTCGCACGACGGCAGTAAACTGGCCTTTCGCTCGAACATGGCCGACAATAAAATGAAGCTCTACCTGATGTGGATGGACACGCGCGAAACCATGGCCCTGACCAATAGCGACCAGGCTCCAGGTGCGCCGGTCTGGTCTCCAGACGACCGCTCCCTGGCCTTCGGTATGTTCGTGCCCGGGGAGGCGGCAAGCCCCATAAAGCTTCCCCCAAAACCGGAAGGGGCGAAATGGAATGACCCACCCAAATTCATAGACAAGCTCAATTACCGCGGAGATGGGCAGGGCTACCTGAAAACCGGTTACGAGCAACTTTTCGTGCTTTCCACCGACGGGGGAACCCCCCGACAGCTTACGAGCGCCCCGCACGATCACGGCATGCCCGAGTGGTCTGCCGACGGGAAACATTTGTTCTTTACGGCCAACCTGCGCGACAACGCCGATTACGACCCCCGCAATTCTGAGATCTACCGGCTTGAACTGGGCAGTGGCGCCGTTACCCCTCTTACAGACCGGCAGGGCCCCGATTTTTCCCCCCTCTTGTCACCCGACGGCACGCAAATCGCCTACCTCGGATTCGATGACCGCTACCAGGGCTACCAGGTAACGCAACTTTACGTCATGGATGTTTCCGGTGCCAACGCCAAACTGGTATCCCGCGATTTTGACCGGGATATAACCGAAATTCACTGGGCAGCAGACGGCAAGTCGCTTTATTTCCTGTACGACGATTTCGGCGACAGTAAAATTGGCGCCATCACGCTTTCAGGGCGGGTACAGACCCTGGCGGAAGGCCTGGGGGGCCTTTCCCTGGGCCGTCCGTATAACCAGGCGGCCTACAGCGTATCGAATAATGGCAGGCTGGCCTATACGCTGGGGGGCACTACCCACCCGGCCGACCTGGCCACCAAATACCGCAACAGCGAAACCCGCCTGACCCAGCTCAACGACGACCTGTTCTCGTTCCGGAAACTAGGGTCGGTCGAGGAAATAAGGTGGAATTCTTCGTATGACCAGCGCGAAATTCAGGGTTGGGTGGTTAAACCGCCCGATTTCGACCCTGCAAAAAAGTACCCGATGATTCTGGAAATCCACGGGGGTCCCTTTGCCAGTTACGGCTCGGTCTTTTCGGCAGAAATTCAGCTCTATGCGGCGGCGGGCTATGTGGTGCTCTACACCAACCCGCGCGGCAGCACCAGTTACGGGGAAGAATTCGGCAACCTGATTCACCACGACTACCCCAACCACGATTACGAAGACCTGATGTCGGGCGTCGATGCGCTACTGGCCAAAGGGTACACAGACCCTGGGCAGCTCTTTGTGACCGGAGGCAGCGGGGGCGGCGTGCTCTCGGCCTGGATCGTGGGCCACACCGACCGTTTTAAGGCAGCGGTGGTTGCCAAGCCCGTCATTAACTGGTACAGTTTTGTCTTGTATGCCGACGGGCCTGCCTTCTTTTACAAATACTGGTTCCCGGGCCTGCCCTGGGACCACCCCGAAGACTACCTGCGCCGTTCACCCCTCAGCTATGCCGGCAATGTGTCTACGCCCACCATGCTTCTTACCGGGGAAGAAGACTACCGTACTCCCATAGCCGAATCGGAGCAGTTCTATGCCGCCCTTAAAATACGCGGGGTGGAATCGGCCATGGTACGCATTCCGGGGGCCTCACACGGCATTGCCGACCGACCGAGCAACCTGGTAGCCAAGGTGGCGGCTGTGCTGATGTGGTTTGACAAATACCGCAACCCGAAGTAAGAAATACCAGGGAAGACCTTTTTAATTGAATAAATTAAATAAATAAAACCGCCCCAGTTTCTGGGGCGGTTTTTAGTTTGGAACCCTCCTTTTTCATAGCTGATCAAGGAATCCAATGTTCGCGCTGGGTTCCAAACGGGTTGCAGACTTGGGGGCACTGCATCGTTGGGGGCTTTTTTTAGTCTAGTTCTTTTCGAAAGTAAGCAGGTCGGTACCTCCATTGCCGCCACTTACATGGATGAGCTCGATCTTGGAGGCCGAATACGAGATAATGTTCCAGTCTTCGGTAAGCTCGGCGAAATCGGCCGGAGAAGCGAAAAAGATATTGAAATCGACCTCTCCCGAAGAGGTGCCACTGCCTGTGAAAGTGCCTATGGTACAGCTGTTGCGGAACCGCAGGCGGTTGTCGCCCAGGCGCAGGTCAATGTTCGATTCGCCGTTGAGCAATTCGATCTCGTGCAGGGTCCAGGTATTGGGGATGTCGGAGAGCCCTTGAATCGTTAAAGTCACCTGGATGTTGTTGCCACTGCCGCTGGCTTCCCAAGTACCGGAGAAGGTTTCTGCCCCGGCGGTGACGGTGACGGTGCCATCGGCTCCGAAATCGAAATCGTATCCGGCGAAGTTGTCTTCAAGCTTGTCGCTGCCGATTTCCAGCTTTTCGACAAACCAACCAGAGCAGCCACTCAGCACCTCAGCCAACTGGTCTATGGTGCAGCCGCTGCAATCGTCAACGCTGTTGTCATTGCTGCTGTCGTCCATGGAATCGTCGGAGCTGTCATCGTCGATGGTGAGCGACCAGGTGCCGCTTACCGTGGTATTGCCATTGTCGGCCACCAGGCTGCCGTCTGAATTGAAGCTGAAGCCGTACCCGGTAAAATCGGCTGTTTTGTTCTGGCCCGAATCGACGAAATTGGTCACGCTCCAGTCGCCCGAAGCAGTCACGTTGGTGGTAATCTCTTCAATACTCGCCTGCAATTGCGCCAGGTTGGCGGGGTTGGAATCGTCGTTGGAATCCTTGGAACAGGCCCCCAGGATCAGGCCCAGGGCGGCAGACATCAGCATTAATTTGTTCTTTTTCATAGGTTTCGATTTAGAGGTGTTTTTTTTGTTATAAAGGGGTTATTGTTGTTCAAAAATCAGGGTGCTCGACAGGCCATCCCCCCCGCTCACATGGTAGAGTTCTACGCGGGTATCGGAAAGTTGGACCACATCCCACGAATCGTTGAATTCGTCTAGGGGGATATTCAGACCAAAATCAAGGGTTAGCTCACTGCCGCCACTAGCCTCGGCCCAGCTGCCGTTTACAGCAGTGCCATTGCTGGCCTGCACAGAGCCGTCTGTACCGAAGGTGAAGGCATAAGCCGCAAAGGAGGTAGTTTTGTCTTCGCCTTTGTCGATATACGAAAGTACAGACCAGGTACCAGAGGTAATAACCGTGCCCAGGGTGTTGGAACCACTGCCTCCTCCCCCGGTGCCGCCGGTGCCATTTGTGCCACCGGCACAGGCGCTCTGAATCCGCAGGCGGTCATCATTGGCCTGTCTCAGGTCTACCTTGTATTCGCCGTACAACTGGATCTCGTGCAAGGTCCATACAGCGTTGAAATCGCTCAGGTTCGGAATATCAATCGTTACCTGAATGGCGCTGCCAGTGCCGCTGCCGCTCCAGGTACCGAAATAGGTGTTGGTGCCGTCGGTGGCGGTAATAGTGCCATCGGAGGCGAAATTCAGGCCGTAACCGGCATAGGTGTCTTCCAGGTTTGTCCCGCCGATTTCCAGTTTATCGACGTACCAATCGGTGCAAGAGGTAATAACCTGGCTCAGGTAATCGGTAGTGCAATCGTCGCAATCGTCATCGTTGTAATCGTAGTCGTCGTCTTCATCGCAACTGTCGCGGGCGCTGTCGAGGATGGCTTCCAACTGGTCTAGGTCTGCTGCCGTTACCGTGGTGCCGTCGGCCAGCAAGACCGAAACCGGAAAGTTCACGCTGGCTATCACGTGCGAATCGAGGTCTTTGATGAACTCAAAAAGGTCCTGGTCGCCGTTGATCGTAACCACGTCGATGAGTTCGATGGAGGGATTAAAAATAGATACCGTAACCGGGTACACGATATCGGCGCATTCCAGGTCGTCATCGGCTTCGTTTTCGCCGCCACAGGCCTGTGAGAGGGCCGCGAGTTCCGAATCGGAATTGACCACCACCTGCGAAAAATCACTGCCCAGCACGGTAACCGGATATTGCAGTTCTATGGTGTCGGTATCGTCGTCGAAGGCATCGAAGATGGCCTCTACTTCGAGGTAATCGTCTGCCGATTCCACTACCAGGGCCTGTCCGTTTACGGTTACCGAAACCGGCAGGTCAAGGGCGATGCAGTTGGCATTATCGAGTATATTGTCATAAGATCCGTCGAAAGTGGAGGTATTCCCCAGTAAAACGGCTACATTCGAATTGGCCACCAGGGCGCGGGGGTCTTGTCCGCTTATTTCAGATTCTTCTTTCCGGCAAGCCAGGATACTCAGCAGTGCCAGCACCGGGATTGTCGTTTTGAGTAGGGAGTGTAGTTTCATAGTTTGTGCGGGTTAATTGCCCTGTTTGCGTATAAAACAACCTGGGATTAATTTCTCCTGAAAAAAACGCAAAAAAATTTCTTTGATTACATTTGAGAAGAACAGAAACCACGCTTTTGAGCCACGAATTGCACGAAACAGTCTGCGAGGAAGCGGTCTTCGCCCGCGTCTACAACAAGTACTCCGAAGACTTGCACAACTTCCTGTATTACAAATACGGAGAGGCGGGCAATCCGGGAGACAAGTCGCAGGAGGCCTTTGTGAAACTCTGGGAAAACTGTGCAAAGGTGCCCTTTTCCAAGGCCAAGTCGTTTTTGTTTACCGTGGCCAGCAACCTGGTGCTCAACGAGCTCAAGCACCAGAAGGTGGTTTTGAAATACCAACAGCAAACACCCCCCGAGCACACGAACGAAAACCCCGAATTCCTTTTGCAGGAAGAAGAATTCCTGAAACAATACCAGCAGGCGCTGGCAAAATTGTCGGAAGAACAACGCACCGCCTTCCTGCTCAATAAGGCTGAGGGCAAAAAGCACCAGGAAATAGCCGACATACTGGGGGTAACCCGGAAGGTAGTAGAGTACCGCATTTACTCGGCATTTGAACTATTGCGGAACGAATTGGAAGGATTTTCACTTAAATGATCGGGAAAAAAGCCTTTTGGGTTGTTATATGATCAAGAAATAAAACCTATGGCGAATAACGACCTCATCGAAAAATGGCTCCGGGGCGAACTCAGCCCCGAAGAGCAAGCCGCTTTCGACGCCCTTGAAGAAGCCGCCTTTTACAAGAAGATCGCGGCCGGGGCCGGGGCATTCAAAGCCTCCGGATTTACCAGTACCCCCGATTTCGAAGCGTTCAACAAGCGGCTCGCAGGGCAGCAGGCCATGGCCCTGGGCAGGCGTGCCTGGCTGATGCCCATGCTGCGCATTGCCAGCGTGTTGGTAGTGGGCCTGCTGGTTTCTTACTTCTTTATTTACAACCGCAGCACGCATATCGAAACCGGGGCCGGCGAAAAACGCGAAGTAGTACTGCCCGACGCCTCCCGGGTACTGGTGAACGCCGGGTCTGACCTGCGCTTTAAAAAGGCCCGCTGGGAATCGGATAGAAGGGTAACCTTAGCAGGGGAAGCTTATTTTAAGGTTGCCAAAGGGGCCCGTTTCGACGTGGTTACCCCTTCCGGAACCGTAAGCGTACTGGGAACTGAATTCAATGTGCGCCAGCGAGGCGTCGACCTGGAAATATACTGTTACGAAGGGCTGGTGCGGGTCGAAACCCCGGGCCGCCAGCTCGAATTACCGGCCGGCCAGTTTTTCCAAATGATCCGGGGACAGGTTGCCAACGGCGCCCACGGAGCTAAAGGCCCTTCCTGGGCACAGGGTATAAGCCAGTTCGAGCGGGTGCCCCTCTCAGAAGTGGCAGCAGAACTGGAACGGCAATTCGGCGTTGAGATTATCCTTGATGGGGTTAACGCCAACCGACTTTTTACGGGTAGTTTCCTGCACAGCAACCTCGATCAGGCCCTCGAAGCGGTTACCAGGCCCTTGAAACTGGAATATCATAAATCAACCGACCAGCGAATCACCATAAAACCCATTGCACAGTAAATACATTATCTGCCTGATTTTCTGGCTCCTGGCCACTTCGTCCTGCGCCCTGGCCCAACAGACCACCGGCGAGCGGATTCCCCTGGCCGCTTACCTGAAGGTGCTGGAAGAATCCCGCGGTATGTATTTCAACTACGACCCCGAACTCCTTTCAGGTCTTGAAATCGACCCGCCGGCCGCCATCATCACCCGGGAGGCCTTGTTGGAATACCTGAGCAGGCAAACCGGCCTGCGGTTTACCTTGATGGAAGGGAATATAATAGCCGTTGAAAGCGGGCAGGTGCGACTTTGTGGGTACGTGCTGAACAAAGACACCTCAGAGCCCCTGGTCGGGGCAACGGTACAGGCAGCGGGGCTGGCGGTTATCACCGACTTGGACGGGTACTTTCAGATGGATGTGCCATCTGCCCAACTAATGGTGCGCATTCGCCATGTGGGCTACCGCAGCCTCGAGCGGGCCGTGCGTTTCTTCGACCTGGACAATTGCGGGCCGGTATACCTGATTGCCGACCAGGTGCAATTGCCTGAAGTGGTGGTTTCAGAATTCATGATCAGGGGCATTGACAAACTCGACGACGGCTCGTACCGCATGGATTTCCGCACCTTTAGTTTGCTGCCCGGCCTGGTCGACAAGGACGTGCTGCAATCCCTGCAGGCATTGCCTGGAATCCTCAGCGCTAATGAGACGGTTTCTAACCTCAATATCAGGGGTGGCACCCACGATCAGAACCTGATTTTGTGGGACGAGATCAAAATGTACCAGTCGGGCCACTTCTTCGGTCTTATTTCGCTTTACAACCCCCAGATAACCCAACGTGTGCTCTTGCGGAAGAATGGCACGCCCCCTGATTATGCCGGCGGGGTTTCGGGCACCATCGACATGCAGACCGACACCCAGGTAAACCCGGATTTTCAGGCGAGCCTGGGCGTAAATTTCATCGATGCCAATGCCTTCGCCGACCTGCCTACCGGCGATAAATCGTCCCTGCAGGTGGCGGCCCGGAAGGCCATCAACCCATGGGTTGAAACCCCTACATATACCTCCTATTTCGACCGGATAACCCAGGATACCGAGCTTAGCCAGAACCGGGCTAACACCGCTACTTCAGATATCGGCTTCGATTTCTACGACTTCTCGCTGCGCTGGCTGTACGCCCCAACCGGCAAAGATCTCGTTCGGCTCAACTTTATAACCGCATTCAATAGCGTAACCTTCAATGAAAATGCCCCCCTGAACCAACAAGCGATAAGCCGGGAGAGCAACCTGAAGCAGTCCAGTATCGGGGCCGGCCTGTACTACCGTCGGCTGTGGTCGCCACGGACAAGTTCAGAGGTAACCCTTTACAACACCGACTATCAACTGCGTTCGGTAAATGCCAACATACAGCTCGACCAGCGTTTTTTGCAGGAAAACAAGGTGTCCGAAACCGGGGCCAGGTTTGGGCTTTCACATCAACTCGCCCAGGGGGTGCGACTCGCTGGCGGCTACCAGTTTGTGGAGACCAAAATCACAAACCTCGACGATGTAGACAACCCGATTTTCAGAAACCTGGAGGGGAACGTACTGAGGTCGCATGCGCTTTTCGGTGCCACCCGGTTCACCTCCGTCTCGGGTAACACAAAATTAAACCTGGGCCTGCGGGCTACCTACCTCGATAAGTTCGGACGCTCGATTCTCGAGCCGCGTTTGAGCTTTAACCAGCGGTTCCTGAGGGACTTCAACCTGGAAATTCTGGGCGAAGCCAACCACCAGACCACCTCGCAGGTGGTAAACTTTCAGGACGACTTCCTGGGCCTGGAAAAACGGCGCTGGCAACTCTCCGACAACGACAGCATCCCGGTTATTACCAGTCGGCAGGGCTCTGCGGGCCTGAGTTACTCCCGCTCGGGATGGCTGGTTAGCGGGGAATTCTTTTACAAGGAAGTAAGGGGGGTCACGACCCAAAGCCAGGGCTTCCAGGATGCCTACCAGTACGAGCGCAGCTATGGCTGGACCGATGCCTATGGGGCCGACTTCTTGCTGAAAAAGCGATTTAACCGGCTGGAGACCTGGTTGAGCTACGCCAACCTCCACAGCAGATATTACTTCGACCGGTTGCCCGAACCGGAATTCGACAGCAACCTCGACATTACCCACAACATAACGGCCGGGGCAACCTTATCGACCCGTAACTTTTTGATTTCTGGCGGCTTTAACTGGCATACCGGCAGGCCCTATACCGCGCCTGCCCCGGTACAGAACGACCCCGGGGGGCAACTGCAATACGGCCCGGCCAACGCCCAAAGGTTACCCGACTACTTCAGGCTCGATGCCTCAGCTCTTTATCAGCTCAAATTAGGGGGGCAAACCGCACTTGACCTGGGCGTTTCGGTCTGGAACCTGTTGAACAGGCCCAATGTCCTAAGCCGGTTTTACCGCTTTAACAGCCAGGACCAGGTTGAAACGCGTACCCAATACTCCCTGGGCCTCACTCCCAACGTACTGCTTCGGTTACGCATAGAATAAAGCCGGGTCGCGTACCGTAATAACAGGAAGCCCCCGCCAGTAAGGCGGGGGCTTTCCCTTTTTTGCCATCAGCCGCAGGCCGTTATGGCGACAACCTGCGGGGGTGATGGGCGGCTGCTATCCCACAAAGCAACTGTAACGCTCAGGAGGCCATATCGAGCTCCCGCAATTTTTCCAAAGCCTCTGTTTTTGAGTTGACATCGAGCTTCAGGTAAATATTCTGGATGTGAAAATTGATCGTACTTGGGGTTACGAACAATTTATCGGCAATCTTCTTATAGGTCATGCCCTGCCCCAGGTATTCGATAATCTCATTTTCCCGCTCCGAAAAATTCCGGTACGACTTGCGGCGGAACATGGAGATCACCTGTTTGGCAATATCATTGCTCAGGGCCGCCCCTTCGTTTTGTACCGAATCGAGCGCCTGATACAGGCGATCCATGCTGATAGGCTTGGTCAAATAGCCGGTGGCACCCAGCTTAAACGATTTCTTGATGCATTCAAAGTCATTCTCAGCGCTGATCATCAGTATTTTGGCCTGAGGATTGCTCTTGCGGAACTCAGCCAGGGCATCGATGCCCGAACCGTCGGGCAGGTGCACTTCAGACAGGATAATGTCTGGGGCGACCACCGGGTAATCGGCCAGGGCCTCTGCAAGCGAGGTGTAGATACCCGCCAGGGAATATTCCCGGAAGGTGCTGAAGTAATACGGGTAGGCCTCCAGAAAGCGGGAATCGCCGTCGATGACCATTACGTTAAGAGTAGAAGTTTTCATAGGCACAGAATTTGGGTTGTATCATTAGGGTTGTAAGCTTCGGTGCAAATAAAGACAAGAGTAGCCCGGGCCAATGCGATAACACACTGGATATCAACCCAAAGAGAGTGTACGCGCCTCTTTCCTAAAGGGTGTTAGGGACCAGGGCATACCGCATACGGTATGCTTCTGAATAAATGCCTCTCTATGTGGGTTTGGATGTGTCTGACCGTTCACCGGTCCTGCAGACAGGGCTGCAGGGCCAGCCGTGTTTTACGGGGTGCTAAGCCGTTTCACGCACGGGCTAATCCTGCCTTAAAAGAACAGGCCGGATAGCCGGTAAATGGTCTGTTGAAGTTCGGCAAGAGGCCTGCTTGCAGACATGCCATGCTTTCGGGGGTAAAAGTAGGTTGTCATGATTTTAAGATTTGGGGTTCTGAAATGGGTTGTATCGTATCTAGAGGCAAAGTACAAAGTCCGGCTGGCTCGTCCCAGGAAATGCAGGAATTTTCGACATAATGCACGTGCAGGGTGCATTTGGTCGGAAATCCCGGTTAAAACAGACCGGGTGGTTTGTGATTGTGGATACAATGAAGAAAGCCACCTGCCTTTTGGCAGATGGCCTTTTTCATCATTTAGCTGCGGGGGCCCACTCCGGATGGAGCCCGCCTGGGCGGTGGGCGGTGCCGGGCAAATCTTGGGGCAAGCCCTGCACCAGCCTTCAAGTGGCGGTCCGGAGTGGCGTTCCCGTAGCTCAAAGAAGGTTACTGGTCCTGGTAAGATACATCGGCAGTGGCCACGGGGTTGTAGACCTGCATGATCCACTTTTCGTCCCCGTACTGCCCACCCAGGTTAGATACATAGGCATTGTCAGCATCCTTCTTAGAATTAAAATCGGCCAGATATACGTAATACAACCCGTTCTCTGTGTTATAGAATTGCCTGGCATCCAATCCTTTCTCTTTCAGCTTTTTCATAAAGGCATCCAGATAGGTTTTGTTTGAATACACATTCGCAATCAGGTAATAACCAGATGATACCCCAACGACATCCGACCGATTTTTTGCTTTGATTGGTAATTCTTTAAACTCCCGCTTGGCAACGGGTGTGCTGTTATCAGGCCTGACCGGCTTAGGGCTTTCAGCCGTGGCCACTGCCGTTTGGGTAGCCCTGCGGCCAAGGGCCGGGGAAGGTACTGCAGGATCGTTTTGTTGCCGCATCTCGCTGCGGATGGTGCGTACCAGGTTCTCGAATTTTTGTTCGAACATGGCGGTACGGGCCTGTTCAATGGAATCCTGGCGGTAAATGAGTTCGTCAAGGATCAGCCGGTTCTCGTAGGCCAGGGATTGTTCGTTTACCAGCCGGTCGGCATCTTTCTCGGCGCGGATCTCCAGGATTTGCTCTTCGTAATTGCGAACAATGTCGTCAATCTGCCTGTCGTGGCTGTTAGAGGCCACCCGGTAAATGGTGCCGTCTTCTTCCTTAAAGGTGTAGGCCAGCGAAAGTTCGTGGTTCCACCCCAGGTTGGCTGCCTCGTCTGTTATATTTTTCTCCATCAGGTACCCCAGCGAAAGTTTCTGGCTCAGGTTAAAACCGAGGCCCATCGACAGGCCGTACGAATTGTCGAAAGAAGACTGGAACCAGCCGTAACTCGGCAGGTCGAGCAAGAGGGAGCCTATATAGGTAAAGCGGTCTTGCGCGTCTTTGCCCACCTGTACCAGGGGCATGAGCCTGCCGTCTTCAAAAAGGCCGGAGGTTGCCCCGAACTCATGGGTGTACTGCAGGGCGGCCTGGAGGTTTTTGGCATCGAAGCCGGTCACGAGTTCGTTGGTGGTCTGATTGTACTTGATCAGCTCTCGGCCGTACAGGGCGATATCGAAGCGGCCCAGCGACAGGGCCACCCCTGGCTGTACCGCGATTTGGCTTTGTTTGCTGGCCTCCTCCAGGGTAGGGTCGGTTTCCGGGGTAACAATCCGGTTGCGGTCCAGTCCCTGGCTAATATAAGTGATGTTGGTGCCGAAGGTAAGCTTGCTTTTGTCGCCCAGCCGTACCGCGGTGGCGTAGTTCGCATTAAACCCGAACTCCTGCATCACCCCTTCCCACTGGCCGTACAGGCCAATGCCCAGGGCAGTGCGCTCGTTGAGTTTGTTGCTGAAGCCCAGAAAGTAATTCTGAACGTTGTCTTCAAAGGCGGCATACTGGTTGCGGTGCAGGATGTTCAGGTACGACTTGTTTTCGCGTACCAGCGAAAAGGTCGGGTTTATCAGGAACCGGTTAAAGAACAGCTGGTTGTGAAAAGGGCTCTTCACCTGGTAGGGTTCCTGGGCCTGGGCCTGCGCCTGCTGTCCCAGGGCGGGTGCCGTCCCGGCCACCAGGGCCAGCAGGAGTGCAAGCGCCAGTTTTTTATAGTTAAAATCGTAGGCTTTCATGGGGTTGTATCTTGGGGTTGTATGAAAGGGTGGGGGGCACTGCGGGAAGCCCGCAGGTACGAACAGCATACGATGGGGTTCGGGGTTCTACCGTTTAGTCTTCAAACAGCGTATTGGTATAGGAAGTCTCGGGCTGAACCGAAAGAATCTCCATAAATTCATATCGGTTCTGTGCCAGGCTGCCTTTATCCGTATCGTAGTACGAGAAAACCAGTTCGCGCAACTCCTCTGCGGGCATGCCGCGGTTCGACATCACATAGGCCATGCCTTTGTCGGTCTGCAGGTTCAGCGCAAATTCGTCTTCGCCGCTGTTGAAAGGACTGCCGATGTTAACGGCCAGGCCAACGCTGCGGCTGGCGACGCGGGCTGCGTACAGGTCAAGCCCTCCGTATCCGTCTCGCCCGTCAGACGCAAAGAAAAGGATGTCGTTGCCTACCAGGCTGGGATACATATCATTCTTGCGGGTATTGATCTTCTCGCCCAGGTTGCGGGCCATACCGGTGCTGCCATCGGCGCGAATATCGGCCACGTACAGGTCGTATTTGCCGAAGGTACCGGGCATGTCAGAGGCAAAGTACAGGCGGCGCCCGTCAGCAGACACGGCCGGGTGCATGGCAGAGGCGTATTTCGGAGCAACGGCTACTTCCTGCACGTTGGTCCATTCCCCGCTGATTCGTTCAGCCTTGTAGATTTTATGGACCAGCTGTTTTTTGCTGAACAGGCCATAAAGGGGTTGCACAAAGACTGCTTTGCTAAAATAGGCGGTACGCCCGTCGGCCGTAACAGCCACCGGAGGGAGATACGCATTCTGGACAGCTTTCCGCTCGGATTGCATTTGTACCAGATCTGCTTCGGATAAGGCCCGTAGGGCATCTAGGCCTTCCGTATCCCGCAGGTGACCGGAACGGCCAAAGTCGGGCATATGATAATTTTCCGCCAGAGACCGGGTAAGCTCCACACTATGTGAGCTGCCCTCGATCTGATAATCTTCACGGATCTTAGAGAACCAGTCGCGGTGGGCCACTACTTGCGTATTGTCCACTATGCCAGCCTTGTGCAAGGCGTACTGGTATCTTTCCTGATAGCTTTCGGGCACCTGGTCGGAGCCGGTCAGGTCAATGAGTTTCTGATACCAGAACGCAGCGGTCTGGTAATTCTCTGTAAGGAAATTGACATTTCCGAGGTCTTCATAAATTTCGCGCTCCGAATACCCCAGCTTCACCAGTTGCAGGTAATCGTCAATTCGCTTGTCGGCTTCCAGCCTGGTGGCCAGTTCCGAAGTGGAAGCCCCTGCTTTTTGAGCCTGCGTGGAAAGGGATACCAGCAGGCAGAGGCTACCGAGGATCATTTTAAGGGGATTCAACTTGTTCATAACACAGAGATTTGGGTTTGTTGAAGTCAAATTTCAAAAGACAACCGCCGGATGCGTTGATAATTTTTCACAGGTTTTGCCCATTTACGACTCATTTTTTGTTAAAAGTTGAGTTTTTACCTATGTATTTTTACCAGTTTCGGGAAAAGGCCCTGTTTCCCCGGCAAACGGTTTAAGGCTTTCCGAACCCCGTTGAAATTGTACGAACTGGCCTGTTTTTAATCTGGAAAAGCCTGCTTTTCATCGATTCTTCCTTAGAGGACATCCTTGCCCTTCCCGGTTTTCGGCCCGCCTGACCCAGGTCATTGCCCGGGAAGCCTACCTATAGATACCTTCACGAAAAAAGAGCATGGAAACTGTGCAAATGCGATCCCTGTACAGAGCGGTAAGCCTCTTCCTTTTATACGCGCTTTTGCTTTGGCTGGCCAGTTGCGGTCCTGTGGTATTCACCACAAACGCCGGGCCACCTCCCCCGCCCTGGTTTTATCCGCACCGGGTAGAAGTCGTGCGCTATGTCTATTTCCCGGAACTTCAGGTGTATTTTGACCTGAGAAACCACTCCTATCTGTATTTGGAAGGCACCGTCTGGACGCGAAACCGGGTATTGCCGCCGCGCTACCGGAGTCCCGACCTGCATCGCCAGCGGTATGAACGCATCCGCGGGTACGACCAGGACGATATCAAACCCTATGACGACCAGGTGCGCCGCAACAGCGGACGAAGCAACCGTACCCGCGACGGGAGCCGTATCCAGAATTAATACCAGGAACCTGCATATGCAAACTAGCAGCTGGTTGATTCAATAATTCCCCGAAAAATGGCACTGTGGCAATTTTGTGGCAAATCGGCAAGAACGGCCTGTCGCACGGCCGGGGTGTTATTGCTTATGGGTTCGTGCCGAAGCGATGTGCCGGCATCTGCCTTACCCCGGGGCCCTGAACCCGAGAAACAGGTAATCATTGAGGTACACCATCCGGTAACTATCGAAGGCTATTTCCGGTTTATGGATTCCCTGGTGGCCACCTACCAGCCCCAACTCCCCTACCCGGTATCAGAACACCTGCTTGTACACGCGAACCCCTGGATACTCGATACCCTGGCGGCCTCGGACTATTACCGGCGCATGGCCCGCGATTCGTTCGTCTACGACCAGCGGCAGCAGATCGCCCTGTCGGCAAACAGCCGATTGTTGCTCCCCGACTCTGCCCGGGCTGCGCAGCTTCAACAGCGCCTGGCGTCCCTGCGGCTGGATATTAACATACCTGAGTACAAACTCCGCATTTACCAGAACAATACGGTATTATTCGCCTTTCCCGTTCGGGTGGGCCAGAACAGCACCCGTTTCCTCGAAATGAGCGGAAAGGAGACCGACCTGCGCACTCGCCCGGGTAAAGGCCAAATCATTCGGCACGAACGCAATCCGGTTTTCTACAACCCGGTAGACGGCACGCGATATTACAGCACCCGGCGCGACGACGGCCGGCGCACCCTGATGCCCCGCATTCCCTGGTTGGAAACCGAGATCGACGGCCAAAGGAACGGGCAGCTCATACACCCCACCACCAATCCCGAAACACTGGGTAAGGCTTATTCAAACGGGTGTATCGGCACGGAAGAGGCCGCTGCCTGGATCGTCTATTACCACGCCCCCCTGGGCACCCCGGTTCACATCCGGTACGACCTTGGGGTGGCCGACAGCACCGCGGGAATAACCCGATTTACCGATATTTATGGCTGGGGCAATCGTTCGGGGGCAGGGCGAATGGCAGGAAAGCGGCAGGAACCCGTTGTAGACTAGCCCGGTTTGGCAGCCGATTCCAGGTAGGCCCGTCGCGCGACCCGGGCCGTTTTATGGGCCCCTGTATGGCTCCAGCCCGGAGGCATGAACACATATTTGATTTTATTCAATACCCCGGGCGCCCTGGCCACATCTCGGATCAGGGCGACGAATTCACCGAAATACACATCCAGGAAATTGCCTGAATCTACCCCCCGGGTTATCCCGTATTCCACGGGCACCGGCCCCTGTTCTTCCTGGTAGGTTCCGAAAACGCGATCCCAGATATTGAGCAGGTTGCAGTAATTGGTATCCATATAAAGTGGGTTGCGCGCGTGGTGTACCCTGTGGTGTGAAGGGGTCAGGATAAATTTGCCCAGCCAACCGAAACGCGCATTGCGCAGCAGGTTTTCCCCTACATGTATAAAAGCGCCGTATGTGCCGTCTATAAACATGATGATAAAGAGCATTTCGGGCGGAACGCCCAAAAAGATGCAGGCGGTGGTCCGGATTACATCGGCATAGGGCCCTTCCAGGAAAAAGTGGGCATAGGTTACCGTTAGGTTCATCTCCTCAGGGGCGTGGTGGGTGCTGTGCAGGCACCAGAATAACCTCACCTTGTGGGCCAGGAAATGATAGATAAAGTGCCCGAACTCCCATACCACATAGCCGTAAAGGAAGCCATACCAGGCCATGGGCACCGTAAAAGGAGCCAGCGGCTGGAATACCCCGATGCAATACGCCACCATGGCAATAGAGATAAAGCGCCCAACGATGCGGTTGAATACATAAATAAGGAAGTTGACCTTGTACACCCGTGAATGGGGCTTTTTGTAATAGAGGCCCAGGGCAAGCTCCAAAAGCACCAGCAAGGGTATGATGGGAACAATAAAGGCTGTTATCCCGTCATAGGTGCGGAAGGCCTCGTAATTGCCCGCCTGCAAGATTTCCATGGCCCTTGAGATGCCCAGGAAGCCAATGATTTCATCGAGAAGTGTTTGCAAGATTTCCATGAAGTCTAACTTGGAGGTAAGATAAAAAAATATCCAGGCATCAAGTAGCATGTTTTCTGACAATTCCAGAAACCACCAGTCTGTAACCTGCACTTAACCAGGCTGGAGAATAAACTGACATTAGTCAGACAACAGGTCGCAAGATTGTACGTCCTTTGTCAGGAACGGGACACAATAGTAAGTTAAAAACAGGAAAATGGAATACTACTTCAGCAAAACCCTGCAACAACCCTTCAATACTGTAGTAGAACGGGTTACAGAAGAACTTAAAAAGGAACAGTTTGGCGTTTTAACCCAAATCGACGTAAAAGAAACCCTAAAAAAGAAAATCGACGTAGATTTCAAACCCTACCTGATTCTGGGGGCCTGCAACCCGCATTACGCCCACAAGGCCCTGAGTGCCGAAGACAAGATAGGGACCATGCTGCCCTGCAATGTAATTGTACAGCAGGTAAACCCGAACACGGTCGAAGTGGCCGCCATCAATCCTATTGCCTCAATGCAAGCCGTGAAGAATGAAGCCCTGGGAGGCATTGCACAAGATGTTACAGAGAAATTGAAACGGGTGATAGACAATTTGTAAGCGTTCGAAATTCGGGTATGGCTGTGGTTCCCAATTAATTTTTAGTTATATTTTATAATCCCTTTTTTGAAAAACCTGTTATTCCCCTACTTTTTTTCAAGCTTGCAATTAGGCTTAGTATTTTTGATTGATTAAACAGCAAGATTTGCTTTTAAGACCATTAGTGTGGGAAGATTAGATTCAGGTTTGCTTCTTGAATTGAAAGAAAGCTATGGGCTTTCTGAGCTTTTCCTGGAATCCATTCAGGATGGTCTTTTCATTGCTGATTCCCGGGGGCGAATCGTATTGGCAAATAGTGCATTGTGCCGGCTTACGGGGTTCGAAAGGCAAGCCCTTTTGGGCGCCGATACCCCTTACCCTTTTTGGCCGCCCGAATTACATGCCGAGTTAGAAGGCCTTTTCAAGCCCTCCCAAAAAGACGGTATTAAAGGCGAATTCGATACCGTTCACCTACGTAAAGATGGCACCACATTCCCGGTTGGTGTATTCGTCACCGGTATTACAGATTCAAAAGGACGTGTGATTGCCCAATTGGTGCTTCTTTGGGATGTTGCCCCCAAAGGAGGAAACGACCTGCACCAAAATGCGGCAGGCCTTACCGATAGGGAAAGGCTGTTGGTAAATTTGCAGACCACGCTCAATACCATCGCCGACGGGATTATTACACTCAATGCCGATTGGTGTTACACCTATATCAATAAGAAAGGCGGGGAATTTTTAGGAAGGGACCCCGACAGTCTGCTGGGCAAAAACATGTGGGCCGAATTTCCGGAAGCAGTCAACCAGCCCATTTATAAGATTTTACACAAAGCCCTTGAAACCCAGAAAAAGGAAGTCTTACAAGCCTATTATGAACCCTGGGATAAATGGATGGAGAACCGGGTATACCCTTCCCCAGATGGGATTACCATCTATTTCTCCGACATCACCGAATTGAAAAGGACGGAACTCCAGAACGTACATCAGGAAAGCATTTTAAGTGTGATCAATGAGACGTTAACGCAGCCGCTCTTCATCTTAAGTGTGCACGACGGACCAAAATTCAAGTTCATTTCTGTTAGCAACAGCTTATTAAATATCCTGGGAATTACTGAAGAAGCGGTAATCGACAAATATGTCAGTGAATTTATTCCGGAACCCTCCCTGAGTCTGGTTTTAAGCAAATACCAGGAAGCGATAGCCCAGAAAAAAACGATTCACTGGGAAGAAAAAACGCCTTATCAAACCGGGCTCAAAACCGCCATCGTAACCATTAGCCCGCTGTTCAATTCAGAAGGGAAGTGTACGCACCTGGTAGGCCTCATATATGACATCACTGAAATCAAGAATATTGAGGCCTTACTGGTTGAAAATGAAAAACACCTGGATAATATCCTGAACAATATTGGCGACCCGATTTTCGTGAAGGACAACCAGAGCCGCATCTTGCTCGTCAACGAGGCGTTTTGCTCCATTTTTGGCCTTTCCAAAAACGATATCCTCGGTAAAACGCTGGCCGAGGATGTGGCTCCGGAAGAACGGGAGAGCTTTTTGAGCATTGACCGGCATGTGCTGGACACAGGCCTTGAGAACATCAATGAAGAAAGCCTTACCGTACGCGGTGGTGAGACCAAATTTATTTCCACAAAGAAAACCCGGTTCGTCGACGACCAAGGCAACCGGTATCTGATTGGTATTATTCGGGATATTACCAAGCGAAGGAAGGCTGAAATGGAGCTTCAGGCCGCCAAAGAATATTCTGAGGGGCTGATCACTTCAATGAACGAGGGCCTGGTAGTCTTCAATAAAAAAACCGAAATCATAGATGTTAACCCGGCATTTTGCCAGATTTCAGGCTTTTCTACAGCAGAATTGCTTGGGCAGCAGTGCCCCTACCCGTTTACTCCGCCAGAGGGTTTTGAGCAATCGGAATACCGGCATCGGGAAATCTCCCAGGGCAACGAATTAGCTGGCTTTGAAACCGTTTATATCAGAAAGGATGGCACGCGTTTTAATGCCGGCGTAACGGTCTCACAAATAAGAAATGCGGCCGGGGAAATTGAAAGCTATTTTGCAACCGTAGTAGACACCACAGAACGCAAAAAAAGCGAATATGCATTAAAAGCCGCCAAAGACTTTACAGACAACCTGATCATGTCTATGCACGAGGGGCTGATGATCTCAGATCCGCGTGGAAAGCTCACCTTTGTAAACGACGCAACTTGCAAAATACTTGGGTATACCCGAGAAGAACTGATTGGGATGGAAATACCTTATCCCTATGCCAGCACAGAATCGCTGGAAGCCATACCCGCAATCGTAAATGAGTTAAACGCCGGGGAGGCACCGTCCTTTCAACTGGAGTATATCCGAAAGGGTGGCGAGCGGTTCCCGGTTTATTTTACCACGGGTACCATACGGGACGACAACGACCAGGTAATTGCCCTGTTCGGTACAATGAAGGATATCTCGGAAGAAGTCAAAACACAGCGGGTACTCGAAGAAAATGCCCGGAAATCGACCCAGAAGAAAGATGTTATTTTACGTCTGGCAAGTCTGGTAAGCGAAGATTTTAAATATTCCCTCGACCAAATCACCAAGCTGGCTGCCGAGACCTTGAATGTCGAACGGGTCGGGGTTTGGCAATTTTCGCCAGACTACAGTCTGATCACTTGCGAGAAATTATACCTCAGAAGTACCGGGACATTTGAGGAAGGGCGGGAGCTCCATAAAAGGGGAAACCCCGACTATTTCGAAGCGCTGGAAACGTATCAAACCATACTCATAGAAGATGCCCTTCACCATAAGGCGACACGTTTATTTGCTGATAATTACCTGATGCCGAATAACATAAAATCCTTAATGGATGTCTTCATTAACAGCACAAACGGCCTTTTTGGGATCATCTGCTTTGAACATGTTGGCCAGTCGACCAGGCACTGGTCGGCAGAAGATCATGAATTTGCCACTTCTTTGGCAAATATCGTTTCATTAATGGTTGAAAGCCGGGAAAGGAAGATTGCTGAAAATAAACTGATTCTGTCGAACCAGGAACTTTCAAAAGCGAATACAGAACTCGAGGTACTGCGCACCAAACTGGAACAGGAGAACGTCTATTTGAGAAAGGAGATCGACCTGGTATTCAACTTTGAACACATGGTGTACGGGAGTGAAGCTTTCAGCAATGTTTTAACCGATGTGGAGAAAGTGGCTGCCACCAATGCCACCGTATTGCTGTTGGGCGAATCGGGCACGGGCAAAGAGTTGTTGGCACGTGCCATACACAATATCGGCCTGAGAAACAGCAAACCGTTAATAAAGGTCAATTGTGCGGCCATTCCCCGAGAACTTATAGAAAGTGAATTATTCGGGCATAAGAAAGGGGCGTTTACGGGTGCAGGAAGCGACAAGATCGGAAAATTTGAGCTTGCCGACGGGGGAACGCTTTTCCTGGACGAAATCGGGGAACTTCCACTAGATATGCAGCCTAAATTATTGCGTTTCTTACAGGAAGGCGAGATCGAAATAATTGGAAGCCCCGGCACAAAAAAACTGGATGTTCGGGTTATTGCCGCAACCAATAGGAATCTCAAGAAGGAAATTCAACGGAAACGCTTTCGAGAAGACTTGTTTTTCAGACTCAATGTTTTTCCCATAGTGGTGCCTCCCTTGCGGGAAAGAAGAGAAGATATACCGCTATTGATAGAGCATTTTATCGATAATTTCAATAAGAAATACAACAAGGAAATTCGCTTTGTTACCGATGCCTCCATGGAAAAACTCATTGCCTATGACTGGCCTGGTAATATACGGGAATTGGAAAATTTAATTGAACGTGCCGTTATTCTCTGCGAAAAGGAAACGCTGGTAATTCCGGGGTTCGAATCAGAAGCGCAATTGGCAAAAGCCTCTATTGGCACAAATAACCTTTCAATGGATTACATCCAGCGCAATCATATCCTGAGCGTTTTGGAGAAATGCAAGTGGAAAATATCGGGGCCCGGTGGTGCTTCCGAAATACTCGAACTCAAGCCGAGTACCCTGCGCGACAAAATGGCAAAACTGGGGATCAAAAAAGCGAATTGACACTCACGGAATACCGCGAATAGTTAATTGTTTAATCTACACTTACACGGTATTCCGTGCTTATTGCCTTGCTTAACATTTGCGGCAATCCCCTTTTTATATTGTTTTTCAATCACTTACAAGCTCCAAATAATAATGAAATGGTGTTTGGCATATCTCTTGTTTGGCTATAACCATACTATTTATTAAACGCCTTTTTCGAGTTCCGTCAAATACAAACCAGAGCCATTCATTCCTATAAAAAACCCATTCTGCCATTTGATGGAAGGCCCAAGAATGAAACCATGGAACGGATTACAATTTTGGATCATTCCTCCTTCTGGACCGATAGCGATGGTATCCTTTATGCCAAAATTGGCACCACCGATATCAATAAACGCCTTGATTACAACACGGCCATGTCATATGTAGAAGCCATTGCTAATTTGTCAAAAGGAAGGCCAATGCCGCTTCTAATCGACCTGAGAAACGCAAAGGGTACTTTCTCGAATGCGGCCGCCCAACTGCTTTCCAGAAAATTCAAAACAATGCCCTTTGTATTGTGTGAAGCGTTTGTGGTGAACTCCCTTTCGATTCGTTTACTGGTTAATTCGTATAAGCGAATATTTGACCCGAATTCACCCTTTGAATTATTTAAAACAGTTGCTGCGGCCCGGGCGTATTGCCTGAATTTTAAAAACGATCACAACCCTGAAAAGGGCAGTGAAGAAACAGATACATGAAGCTGAATTTTATTTTGATTGACGATAGCTCTATAGAGTTGCTCTTGCATACGAAACATATTGAACGGGAAGTCAAAGATGTAGAGGTTATGACTTTTATCCGCGCCAAAATGGCACTGAAATACCTGAAGTCAATGAGCGAATCTGCAAATGCCGATCCGTCGTTCATCCCCCATGTCATTTTGGTAGACCTGGCAATGCCTGAAATGAACGGTGTCGAATTCCTGGATGCATTTGCCGGGCTTAACTCTGAAAAATTCCAAAAGACCAGGGTTTATATGTTGTCTTCTGATTTTGGTGTAATGGATGTAATTAAAAAACAGCATAATGACGTTGCTAAAGGTTTATTCAGAAAACCGCTAACACCTGAAAACATAAGGCAAATGACAGCAGAACAACATTAAGAAATAAGCACTATCAGCATGCCTCTGAACTAACGGCTATTTCATTCTTAAGTCATTTCCGTTTGAATCGAATGCTTTTGATAAATGTGAAAGAACTTCAGCGCCAAAAATGGAATCCATGAAATATGTTGAATTAAACAAAAAGGGAAATTTTGAACGATGGAATCCCAATTTGCTCACAGAGCTTGAGAATGAAAAAGCACTTGAAGACATCAGCGAGTACATCGTGTACCAAAACGATAGCGTAAGACTTAGTGTTATTGGCCTGGAATCTTATGAACGGGTTCCATTCAAAAAAATGAAGTATGATTTTGACTTGTTCTGCCTTACGGGCGGACTGGCTATCTCCAGGTCTTCGGATGGAAGCATATACCTGTTAAACTTTGACAAGGGAGAAGCTGTTTCTTTTTCGCTGACCTATTCGACGATGGTCAACGACTTACAAAACATTGGGGAAAGTACTATGATTTTTGCCCTGATTGAACACGAACACGCCAAAGTAACAGACGCGACGCCCTATTATATTCTGGATGGGATTGCCACGTATATGAACTGAGCCTTGTGCCATAATTCCTCTAATCGTCGGCGTCCTTTTGCCGGATGTAGTGTATCCCCGAAACCTGAACCCGCCACTGGCGGGTTTTTTTCTTTGCCTAAGCCTAATGAGAGAAATTTGATTACGCGCTTCGCGCGTGATCCCGGGGCGGGGGTCCTGCAACAAAAACGCCCCAGGGCTGGCGCGTGTTCGGTTTCTTTAGTTCCGCTACGAAGCTGAAACACATTTCGCTTCTTCGCGGAACTAAAAAACCCTGACGTTGCCGTCAGGGTTTTGCTTTGCGGAGGAAGAGGGATTCGAACCCCCGGAGGTTTAACCCTCAACGGTTTTCAAGACCGCCGCAATCGACCACTCTGCCATTCCTCCTTTTGGAGGCTGCAAATATAAAAAAGCTTTTTGGAAAGAAAGCGCTCTGAAGTCAAGAATTTATTACGGGGAGGCTGCGCCGATTTGCCCGGTATTCCATAAATTTTATATCTTCCGAAGTGCCAAGCAAACATTCATGAAGTCATTTAAAGTAGCCGTATTAGGCCCTATTCCCCGAGACCATATTACCACCCATAAAGGCGAGGTAATCGAAAAATACGGCTGTGCCACCCACACGGCCATTGGCCTGTCGAGATTGCTGGATAAGCGCGGAACCGTTTGGCCCGTGGCCCACGTGCGCAAGAAAGACCTGGCTGGGGTGCTGGAGGTGCTGGCCCCCTACCCCAACATTAAAACCGAAAAGGTCACCGCCACAGCCGATCAGGGCGATATAATACAGCTGACCTTTGTAGACCAGAACAACCGCCTCGAGAAACAAACGGGCTTTATGAACCCGATTGTTGCAGAAGACCTGGATGGCCTGCTCGACGCAGATGTTTTTGTCTGTGTGCCCATTACCGACTACGAGGTGCCCCTCGAGACGCTTAAATACATCAAGGCTAACAGCAAGGGACAGATCATTTTTGATGCCCACGGCCCAACCAACACAGTTACCACCCTGGGCGACCGGCTCATCCGGTTCTGGATCGACCGCGATATGTGGCTCCCCTACATCGACGTTTTAAAAATGAACCTGGAAGAATCGCGGTGTTGCTGGTTTGAAAAGGAATACTCTCCCGATGAAATGCAGCCCTTCCACGAGGTGGGTACCGACCACCTCGATGCCCTGGCGGCCCATGTCCTCAAACGCGGTGTAAAGTCGCTGATCGTTACGCTCGATGCCGGGGGAAGTGCTGTTTATCACCTCGGGAACGGGGAAATCCGCAAAAATATCGTCCCCTCTGTACCGGTTTGCGACGTGGTAGATACAACAGGTTGCGGCGACTCCTTTGCCGGGGGGCTGGGTTACGGCCTGCTCGAAACGCCGACCGACTTTGTCAGGGCTGCCCGCTACGCCAACGCCCTGGGGGCGCAGCGTACCCAGGGACGCACCTTCGAGGTTTTCAAGAGCCTGGAAGAAACCGATGCCATGATTCGCAAAGCCTACGGGACTTCCTGATCTGTACAACCCGGCATACTTTTCTCGGCAACCGGAAAATTCCTTGGCTTGATTTACGTATTTTTGGGGCTTATACCAGAACCAAAGAGCATGCAAAAATTGCCAATCGTGCTTGCCGGCCTTCTTATGGCCTGCAACAGCAGCCAGAAATCGGTGAGCGAACACACCGCCCTTCCGGCCCAACAACCCGAAGACGTTACCATTTTCGCATCCACCATTACCTTAAGCGAGCTAAAGGAACACCTGTACACCTATGCTTCTGACGAGTTCCAGGGCCGCGAAACCGGCATGGCCGGCCAGAAATTAGCTGTTGAGTACCTGCGCGAGGCCTATAAGGAAATGGGGATAGCCCCCGCCCCCGGCACAGAAGACTATTTTCAGAATGTGCCCCTGGAATTGGCGCGTTTGCCCGAAGGGACCCTAACCCTTAATGGAAAATCGTATGCCAACGGGGAGGAATTCATGACCTTCCGCGCCGGGGAGGGCCGGTATAGCGAGTTGGTATATGTAGGCTATGGAATAGACGCGGAGTCTTATTCTGACTACGGCGATTTGGACGTACGCGGAAAATGGCTTCTTATGAAGTCGGGGGAACCCAAAAATCAGGATGGCACCTATATGCTGAGCGGCAGCGGAGACGCCAGCCCCTGGAGCAACCCGTCAGAGGGCATAGGCAAACGCCGCGATGCAGCCCAGGCAAGGGGTGCCGCCGGATTTTTCCTGGTCGACGACCTGAACTACATGCGTTACCAACGGTATTTCAACAACATGAAACGCAACAACAGCGGCCAAATGGGGCTTAAATCAAACCAGGACGAACCCCAGTTTGTATTGCTTAAAAGTGCCGTTGCCCAGCAAATTTACCCGCGCCTGGAAGCCAACGACATGGCAGAGGTTTTTGCCGCAGAGCTCGACCTGGCCCTGAACAGCCAGGATGATGCCATTACTTCTGAAAACGTGGTGGCTTATATCAGTGGCACCGAATTCCCCGACCAATATGTGGTCATTTCATCGCACCTCGACCATATTGGCGTTACTCCCGAAGGTGAAATCAACAATGGGGCCGATGACGACGGGTCGGGCACCGTGGCTCTGCTGGAGATTGCAGAGGCGTTTAAGGAGGCCGCCAAGGCCGGAAAGGGCCCGCGTCGTTCCGTGGTGTTCCTCCACGTAACCGGGGAAGAAAAAGGCCTGCTCGGGTCGCAGTACTACACCGATTACCAACCCTTGTTCCCGCTCGCCTCCACGGTAGCCGACCTGAATATCGACATGATTGGCCGCACCGACCCCGAGCGTCCCGGCGACCGCAATTATGTTTACCTGATCGGCTCCGACAAACTGAGCACCGAGTTGCACGAGCTATCTGAAACCGTGAATGCGCGCTATACCCAGTTAGACCTCGACTACAAATACAACGACGAAAACGATCCGAACCGCTTCTATTACCGGAGCGACCACTACAATTTCGCCAAGAACAACATCCCGATCATCTTTTATTTCAACGGGACCCATGCAGACTACCACCGCCCCGGCGACACGCCCGATAAGATCGAATACGACCTCCTGGAAAAGCGCACCAAACTCATATTCTATACGGCCTGGGAAGTTGCCAACCGCAACGGCAGGATTGTAGCCGACAAGGCATCCAAATAAGCAAACCGAACGCTTAATACCGAAAGCCCACCAGAACCTGGTGGGTTTTTTTATGGGTGCAGGTCGGCTTAATGACCGGGCTAACGCCAACCGCTGGCGCTATTGGCGTTGATCCGGAGTGAGGGAAACCTGCCCATTCGAATCTCCACGCCTTCGGCGTGGTATTTTTTGAGTAAATACGCTCAAATGAATTTGGCGTATTTACTTCAAAAAAAATCTCCAGGAGTAAACTCCTGGAGATTCGTATGGGGTGGAAGACCGGGTTCGAACCGGCGACCTCTGGAACCACAATCCAGCGCTCTAACCAGCTGAGCTACAACCACCGTTTAAGAATGCCGGATTCCTGAAGAATCCGTGGCCTGGTGAGGCGGATGCAAATGTACTTCTTTTTATGTTTTACCCAAAATAATTTCATGGGCGCCGCATCAATGTTTGCATACCATTGCCTGCTTGAAACCGGCAAGCTGATGCCCCTTAAAAACCACCTTTTTATCGATGAAATGCACTTCACCATCGATCAAACACACATAAATTGCCATTTCACAACATTCTTTCCGTATTAAATAAGGTGTACTTGTACATTAGGCTGCGACATAAAGGCGCATGAAAATTGTCACTCCCAACATATTAAAATACTCCTGCCTGGCAGCCCTGATGCTTTTGGCTACGCCAGATATGTGTGCATGGCCGGCCGATCAGGGCAATTCCAGATTTGAACTGGAAGCCGAATTGCGGAAAATGGAAGCGGATCGGAATTTCTCTGCCAAGGATACCGCCTATATAAACCGTCTCAACGAATTAGCAAAAGAATTTCGGTACTACCAGGCCGACAGCCTGTTGCAGCTTTCCCGGAAAGCCTTGAAGTTTAGCCGGGAAGCCGGTTACAGCCGCGGGGCAGCCTACGCCTACCTGAACCTGGGCGTATATTACTCCGACAAGGGTAACTCTGAAAAGTCGATTGCGAGCTACAAGAAAGCGCTGGAGCTTGCAGGTTCTTCCGGCAACCACCAACTGCGGCTTCGCATTATGCACAATATCTCAAGGGAGTACAGCTATAAAAATGATTACAGCAGTGCCCTGAACGGATACCTCGAAGCCCTGGAATTGGCGGAATCTCAGGGTAATATTTTGATGATGTCTATTATCAATGAAAGTATTGCAACCCTGTATTCAGAACAGAAAGACTACGAGGAAGCCCTTTTTTACTACAAAAAGGTAAAACGATGGAACGATTCCCTGGGCAATGAAATTTCGAATGCCGAGAGCATGAGCAACCTGGCCTCGATGTATGCCGACATGGGGCAGCTCGATTACGCCATGTTCAATGTAAACCAGAGTATCGACATCTTTGAAAAGAACCGCATCCTCGACTGGCTCGCCTATGCCTATGCCACCAAAGGCAAGGTGTATCTGAAAAAGTCGAATTACAAGTGGGCCTTCTACTGGTATAATCAAAGTGAGATGCT
Source organism: Robiginitalea sp. (assembly GCA_050289825.1). Lineage (GTDB taxonomy): Bacteria > Bacteroidota > Bacteroidia > Flavobacteriales > Flavobacteriaceae > Robiginitalea. The sequence continues at coordinate 44,230 of JBNKGM010000007.1, read as the reverse complement.
CCATGAACAACTCGACGACGACCGGTCGCGCATCGAACTCTATAACGGGCTGTCTGAGGCTCATTTCGGGATGGGGAACGACAGCCTGGCCATGGTATACGCAAATAATGCCTATAGCATAAGCCAGGAAATAAATTTTATGAATGGCACCCGCGACTGCGCCAGTACCCTTTACCGCATATATCGCAAAAAGGAAGATTACGCCACCGCTCTGGTTTACCACGAACTTTACCAGCAACTCTCTGATTCGATTACACAGAACGAAAACCAACAGAGCCTGATGCTGCAAAAGACCAAGGCCACTTACGAACGACAGAAAGAAGCGCTGATTGAGCAGAATGAAAAGGCCCTGGCGCAACAAAAACGGTATATCCGAATTGGGTGGGGCATGTTGTTGATCGCCGTGGTGGTTATTTACCTGATCAACCGCTCCAGCAAGCTGCAGAAACGCCTGGCACAGGAGCTTAGCGCCAAGAAAGATATCCTCGAAAAGCGCAAGGCCGAGCTGCAGGCCAATAATGAAACCAAGACCAAGTTATTCTCCATAATCGGCCATGACCTGCGAGGCCCGATCGGGGCCCTGCAGGGCCTGCTCCAGATGTTTAAAGACGGGGAGGTTGGCAAGGAGGAATTTGCTTCCTTTATTCCGAAACTCAGGGCCGATGTCGACCATATCTATTTTACGCTCAACAACCTGTTGTCGTGGGGTAATTCGCAATTAAACGGTTCTGTAACCAAGCCGGCGGCGGTATCATTGGCCTCAATAGTGCAGGAAAACATCGATTTGTTATCTGAAATCGCCGAAAAAAAGTCCATACGGGTGGTTAGCGAAATCGCAGCGAATGTGGTGGTCTGGTCTGACCCCAACCAAGTCGATATTGTGGTACGCAACCTGATCAGCAATGCCCTGAAGTTTACCCCTGAGAACGGTATGGTTACCATAAAGGGGCGCGAAAAGGAAAGCGACTGGGAGGTCTCGATACGTGATACCGGGGTGGGTATGGACCGCATTACCCTCGAACAGCTTTTCCAGGAAAAGAGCAATCACACCACTTACGGTACCAATAATGAAAAAGGTACCGGTTTGGGCCTCTCGCTCTGCAAGGAAATGGTCGAGAACAACAAGGGCATCATCTGGGTCGAAAGCATACTTCGCAAAGGCAGTACTTTCTATTTCACCCTGCCCAAAGCGGCCGAAAAATACAGCCAGGCCGTCTAAATCAGCTTGTCGAGAGAAGCGACAGCCAGCGGGCGTTCTACCGTAAACCCTTCTGCGTATTCAACACCGATTAAACGCCCCAGGTCGCGGGCCCGATACACTACGCTATCTGTAAAATTCTTGCTGCTGATCGGGGTATCGGGTTCCGGGCTTTTGGGGTCGTAAAACTGGGAGCCATAAGCGCTGATGGCCTCCATTTTTTTCTCGATGTAACCCGAAACATCTACGGCGAAATCGGGTTCGAGGTTCTTCCATTGAATATAGTGGTACACTTGTTTGGGGCGCCAGGGCTCCTGCCACTCTTCAAACCCTTCCAGGCGGGTATCTATTTTCACCAGGCCGCTCAGAAAACAGGCGTCGCTTACCAGCGCACTGCCCCGGGGATGGTCAATATGGCGGTCGTCCACAGCATTGCAGAGTACCACCTCAGGGCGGAAGCGTCGTATTTGACGAATCAGGGCCAATTGATGGTCGAGGTCGTTGCGGAAAAAGCCATCGGCAAACTCCATGTTTTCGCGAATGCTCAATCCCAAAATTCGGGCAGCTGCTGCAGCTTCTGCATCGCGGATTTCTGCATTCCCTCGTGTGCCCAGTTCGCCCCGGGTCAGGTCAATTACCCCCACTTTTTTTCCGAGGGCCACTTCTTTGGCGATGGTAGCCCCTGCGCCGAGTTCTGCATCATCAGGATGGGCTCCAAATACGAGAATGTCTAATTTCATGTGCTGGGTATTAAGCATTAACAGCGCCTTTTTCAGCGGCTTTTTTTGCCCTGGCCAGGGCCTGTTCCAGGTCGGCCCTCAGGTCTTCAAAGTCTTCAATTCCGGTTGAAAAACGGATTAGCCCGTCTCGGATGCCCATCTTTTCGCGCTGGCTGGCCGTAATCAAGGCGTGGGAGGTTTGGGCCGGGGCCGTCAGGGTGCTTTCCACCCCGGCCAGGCTCATCGAGGCCCTGACCCATTTGAGTGCGTGAACAAAGGTGCCCAGGTCAAGGGCCGGTGCCAGCTCAAAGGAAAGCATGCCTCCGAAACCCCTCATTTGGGCCCGGGCTGTTTGATGGCCAGGATGGTCTTCCAGGCCCGGGTAATACACCTGGTCAATATCAGAATGGTCCCGTAGGTACCGGGCCAGCTCCAGGGCATTTTCGTTTTGGGCCTTTACCCGCAGGCCCATGGTCTTCAGGCTTCGTTCGAGCAACCAAACCGTATAATCGCTCAGGCTGCCCCCCAGGTTTTTGGCCAGGTTAAAAATCCGGTTGATATGTTCGGCCGAAGCCGCCACGGCCCCCGCACAGATATCGGAATGCCCCCCCATGTACTTGGTGGCAGAATGGATCATGACGTCAATACCAAAATCGGCCGGGTTCTGGTTTACGGGGCTGGCAAAGGTATTGTCGATCAGCGTAACCAGCCCCCGCTCCCTGGCCAGGGAAGCCATAGCCTGCAAGTCGGTGATCTGGAGCAACGGGTTAGACGGGGTCTCCAGGAAAAGCAGGCGGGTGTTCGGGCGGATAGCCGCCTCAAAGTCGGCCCGTTGGGTGCCATCTACAAAAGTGAATTCTATGCCGTATTTGCCGAATTCTTCCTGCAGCAGGTTTTGTGTTCCTCCGTAGGTTTGCCGCGAGATAACCAGGTGGTCGCCTTTGGAAAGGAAAGCCAGCAGGGCAGTGCTTGTAGCCGCCATGCCGCTACCGAAAATCAGCGCGGCCTCGGTGTGCTCCAGGGCGGCTATCTTCTTGCAGAGGGCTTCCTGGTTGGGTGTGTTGAAGTAACGCGGGTACCGCTTGATGTCTACTTCTTCATAGGCATAAGAAGTACTCATGTAAAGGGGAGAAACCACCCCTTTGAATTGGGTGTCTTCCAGTTCCCCGAAATGCGTGCAGAGCGTATTGACTCCCCCGCCGGTTGGTTTAGAAGTGTTTTTCATAGTCTCAAAAATACGAATTAACTCAGACCCGGAACGTTTTCCAGCGGCCGCTTCGGAAAGCCCGGATAGCCAATACCGAAAGCAGCATTTCTGACAAGGTAATAGCCAGAAAAACCCCCATGGGGCCCCACCCCAGCAGCAGGGCCGCCACATAGGCAAACGGCAGCTGGAAGAGCCAGAAGGCCACCACGTTGATGCGCGTGGGCGTGCGTGTATCGCCCGACCCGTTGAAAGCCTGGGTCACCACCATGCCGTAGGCATAGAATACATAACCGGCGGCAATGATGCGCAGGCAAAGCGCCCCGCTGTGCACCACCGTATCGGACGGATTGAACCAACCCAGTATCTGGGGGGCGAAGATCAGGTAGAACAATGAGACCGACAGCATAAAATAGGCGTTGTATTTACCGGTTTTCCAAACCGATTTTTCGGCTCGTTCAGGCTTGCCTGCCCCCAGGTTCTGCCCCACCAGGGTTGCCGCCGCATTGCTCATGCCCCATGCCGGCATCAGGGTAAACATAATGACGCGGATGGCGATGGTATACCCGGCCAGGACCTCGCTGCCGAAAGTGCTCATAAGCCGCATCAAGAACACCCAGCTTGAGGTGCCGATTAGGAATTGGGCTATGCCCCCCATAGAAATACGCACCAGATTCCACATGACCGCCAATTCGAGCCGCCAGGACTGCAGGGTTACTCTTATACGGCTCCAGCCGAAGAATAGGATACACAATTGCAATATCACGGCAGACCCCCGGCCGATATTGGTGGCTATGGCAGCCCCCATTACACCGTAGGCCGGTACGGGGCCCCACCCGAATATAAAGAGCGGATCCAGCAAAATATTGAGGCCGTTGGAAAGTACAAGGGTCCACATGGCCACGGAAGCATCGCCGGCACCGCGGAAGATGGCATTGATCAGGAACAGCGGCATGATGGTGATATTCCCCCCGAGCAACCAGCGGGTATACCCGTGCCCTTCCTCGATCAGGTCGGCCTCCCCTCCCATCAGGGCCAGTACCTCGCGTGCGTAGAAAAAACCTATCAGGCCTACCAGCAGGGCTACCACGCTGCCGAGCAAAATGGCCTGTACGGCCGCAACCCGGGCCCCGCTAATGTCTTTCTCGCCTACGCGCCGGGCTACCACAGCTGTTGCCGCCATGCTCAGGCCAATAGCCACGGCGTAGACCAGGGTAACCACCGATTCGGTAAGGCCGATAGTGGCCACAGCATTGACACTTACCCGCGAAACATAGGCGATATCGACCACGGCAAAAATCGACTCCATGGCCATCTCCAATATCATGGGGATGGAGAGCATGAAAATCGCCTTGCGTATACTGCCTTCGGTGTAATCGGCCTCATGCCCGCGCAGGGCCTGCAAAAAATAGCGGAAGTATTTAAACCGGGAGGATTGGGAAGTCATTCGAATGGAGAATCAGTATTTGGGAAAAAGAAAAGGAAACGGCGGGCCGGGCTAGCCAACGGCAGCGCCCGGAGCAGAGGCAAGTTCCAGTGCTTCAGTTATCCGGCACTTAATTCTCAGAGCTTCATAGTACGGCAAAGATGGTAAAAAAAAGGGACGCCTTCTGAAACGAACTTCAAAAAATGAACCCCTTGGCCCCTCAGCCTTCCCTTCAGTCGATCGAAGCAGAGCCAAAATGGACCCGGTGGCGCCACCAGCTTACTGCACCCAGCACCAGTATCCCAAACAACAGGTACCAAATGAATACGGGGGTAATGACCTGGGCCCCGCTGGCGTAGCTGTGCAGCCCAACCAGGTAGAAATTCACCCCGAAATAGGTCATCATAATGCTGCCGAAAGCCAGAACGCTCAGGAAACTGAAGGCCCACTGACCCCTAAGGCCCGGTACCAGGCGGACATGGATCACAAAAGAGTAAATAAGAATGGAAATAAGGGCCCAGGTTTCCTTGGGGTCCCAGCCCCAATACCGCCCCCAGCTCTCATTGGCCCACTGTCCGCCCAGGAAGTTGCCTATGGTAAGCATCACCAGCCCAACGGTAAGTGCCAGTTCATTAATGATGGTGAGTTCCTGCAGGTTTACTCGCATGCGGCTTCGGTTCTTCTCGGTGGTTAATACCATTAGGAGCAAGGAAACTACCCCGAGAATCATGCCGACTGTCAGGGGTCCGTAGCTGCCCACAATTACGGCCACGTGGATCATGAGCCAGTAGCTGTTCAGCACGGGTTGCAGGTTGGCAATGGCCGGGTCTACCCAACTCTGGTGGGCAATCCAAAGCAGCATGGAAGTCACAAAGGTCGAGGCGGCAATGGTCATGTCGCTTTTCCGGCCCAGCATCAGGCCCATCCCCAGGCAGGCCCACGACACGTACAGGATGCTCTCATAGGCGTCGCTCCAGGGGGCGTGCCCAGAAATATACCAGCGCAGTACAAGCCCTGCCGTATGCCAAACAAAGAAGATCGTGATTAGTCCCTTCATAAAATAGGTGGCAATGCCCAGAATGCGCCGCTCTTTGAAAATCTGGAAAATCAGGATTACAAACATCAGGATACCCACCAGGGCGTAGTATTTATACAGCCGGTTGAAAATATCGAGGCGGTTGTAGATCACTTCAGTGCTAACGCGTCGCTCGGAGGGCAGCACTTCACTGCCGTGGTTTACTTGGTTTTGGCGAAACGCCTCAAGCAGCTTGTCCGATTCTGTATAGTCGCCGGTTCTAGCGGCTTCCTGGAGCGAGACCAGGTAATAGCGCACCGAATTTTCGATGAAATTGGCATAGAGCGAATCGCCTACCTGGTATTGGCCTCGTTGGTACTCCGCATCCGAAATCCATTTGTTGTTCTCGTCGTGCAGCAGTGGAAAAATCTTCAGGATTTCGCCGTTGAGGGCCCTGTTTAAAAGACCGAGCCTGAAATAGGCATCTTTGAAATCTTGCTGGAATTTGTTGGGGTTGTTGGTGGCGAAAGCCTCCCGGAGCACCGGGTCCATCTTGTTGCGGCCCTGCTCGTCAAAAAAGTCGATAAGCCTCACATAGCGCTGGTGCAGCGGAATACCGAGCAGGTTGCGGATGCTGTCGTTCTCGGCCTTCTTGTCGAGGGCGATAAACTCATTCACGGTCCAGAGGTTTGGCCGCATGAGCATTGACAGCAGTACCTGGTCGGCGCTAAGCCCCTTATACTGGGCCTGGAAGCTCAGTTTGCGCAGCAACTCCGAGGCGTAGGTATTCATGGGCTTCATCCGGCCGCCGTCGTCCTGTATAACCAGGTGTCCAAACTTTGAAGCATGATCCAGGGGCACTGCCGTGGCCATGATCAGGGAATCTACGACCTGCTGAGAAGGGGGAGCACTGTGCTGGTGGTCGTCGGCCGGGGTTTGTTGTGCCGAAGCGCTGAAAACCCCGAAGAAAAGCGCCAGGGCCAGGGCTGCTTTCCGGGCTTTGAGCTCCTCAAGCTTGCGCCCGAGTTCCCTGAAACGGGTATCTCCAAAGAACATGATCCCCATCAGGCCCGCATACAGCAGAAAGTACCCGAAGTAGGTAACCCAGGTGCCCCAGAAATCATGGTTCACCGACAAGACGGTTCCTTTTTCATCGGGGTGGAAACTGGCCTGGAAAAAGCGGTATCCCTTGTGGTCGAGCACGTGGTTCATAAAGATATCATAGTCGAAAGGGCGTCCGTCGCCGACCGAATCGCGCACCGTGATTTTGCTCATATAGGAAGAATACCCCTTTTCGGTACCCGGGTATTTTTCGGCAATAAAGTCGTTCAGGGTAATACTGAAAGGCAGCTGGTACACTTTGGAACCGTACGACCCCCTGAAACGCAGGCCGCCCAGGTCCATTGGCTCGCTGTACTGCGTGTAGCCTTTCCCTCCGAGAAGTGTATGCCGCGCTGTCTGTCCCCCCGCGTTGATTTCTACTGTGAAGGCGTCCATGTCGCCCTGGCCGCGCTCGGCTTCCGGAATGCGCACTACCCCGTATTTGCCGCGCATGGGCATCTCAGGAAGCACAAATTGCATGGAGCCCAGGCTGTACAGGGAGCGCATTTGCAATGGTTGCAGGCTGTCGGGCGCTACCTGCCCGCTAAATTGGTCGGCCATCCGCATAAAGCTTCCCGGGAAGGGCGAGCGGATGGTCATGTCCTCGTCGGTGATCCATATATTGACAGCCCCGGGCACTTCGCTGTTCAGGCTGAACAACACGTTGTGAATATTGGCCACCTGTCCTTCTTCCAGGTAGTGGTCGTGACGCGATCCGCCCCCGGCTTCCACCAGCTTCAAGAACATTTTACCGCTGTCGTCGGGCACCACCCCGAGCCGGGCACCTTCGATAAACTCCACGAAGCTGACCTTAATCGGAATTCCGCCGAAATCTGCAGTCCAGGGCAGGTTGGATTGTATATCTTCCTCCGTTACGATCAGGTGGTCTTCCAGGGCCTTCCTACGGGGCTGGCCGTCTACCTCCCCGTCTATCCAAAGGGTTAAGAAAGTCTTGTCTGAATAATAGACCTTTTCGGTTGCCCCTTCCCTGATGGGCATCATGCCCTCAAAGCCGAAATAGCGTGTAATAAAAGCCCCCAGGATAATCAGGATCCAGGATAAATGCAGCAAAAGCACCGGCCATTTCTCCTTCCTGAGCAGTCGGTAACGCGAAATATTACCGATGAAATTAATCATGAAGAAGGCCATAATGGCTTCGAACCACCAGGTGTTGTAGATCCAAATTCGGGCCGTTTCGGTACTGTACCAGCTTTCTATGAAGGTCCCGAAAGCCATGGCCGTTGCCATGACCAAAAAAAGGACTGCCATTAATCGCGTTGAGAACAGGGTATTCCGGATGAGTTTGAGCATGCCAGGGAAGACTTGATTGTGGCTGCTAAATTAGGGCATTTACATTCATCACAAAAAAGAGATACCAAAGTAGTGCCAGGGACGATGCTTCCCATAATGTGCATAATAGAGTCTTTATTCATTTAATGATTTAATAGTCAGTATTATAGAAAACCACATTGCCCTGGATTTACTAATGTTAAATTCGACTAAGTTCGCAGGGCGATCTTTTCAGCCTCTGTGCGGGGGACGTTACCAGATGGCCAATTGCAAACGCCTGCTGGCCCCACATGGATTATATCCCTATTTTAGCGGTGTGATTAAGACCGTGATCATCGGGAGCGGCAATGTCGCCTATTGGTTGCACAGGGCCATATTGCGGGCCGAGGGAGTCTCCCTGGCACAGGTGGCAGCACGCCGTTCCGAAGCCTTGTTCGATTTTGATGCCAGGGTGCCCAGGGCAAGCCTTTCAGAACCCCTTGCCCCGGCCGATATCTACTTACTGGCTGTCTCTGACCAGGCAGTATATCCGGTATCGGAAATGCTGCAGACCAGCAGCGGTTTACTGGCCCATACCTCAGGCGCCCTGGGGCTCAATGCCCTTGCAGGGAAGGCACCAAAAGGGGTCTTTTATCCCCTTCAGACTTTCAGCAAATCGCGGCCGCTCTCCTTTGAAGGCCTCCCGGTTTTGCTCGAGGCCGAACACCAAGCAGACCTGGCCTTGCTCGAGGCCCTTGGGAAGGCTCTGGGGGCCGCTACATACCCCTGCCAGCCCGAAAAACGGTTAGCCGCCCACCTGGCCGCCGTTTATGCCAATAATTTCTCGAACCACATGGCCTGTAAGGCCCAGGAACTCTGCGAAGCGCATGGACTCGACCCGGCCCTGCTGAACCCGATCTTGCGCGAAACCTTTGAGAAGCTGCTTTCGATGCCCGCCCGGGATGCGCAAACCGGCCCGGCGCGCCGCAAAGACCGCATAACCCAATTGGCCCACCGTCATTTGCTGGGCCCCGGCCTGCCCCTGGACATGTACGACCTGATTTCCCATTCCATCGAAAAAACATATGAAAACGAACTATAAAGAAATGCTGCGCGATGTAACCACCTTTGTCTTTGACGTGGATGGCGTATTTACAGACAGCTCAGTGCTCATAACCACCACTGGCGAACTCCTTCGCAAAATGAGCGTGCGCGACGGCTATGCCGTGAAGACGGCCATCGACAGGGGCTACCGCATCTGCGTGATCAGCGGCGGGTCGAATGAGGGGGTTCGCCAGCGCCTGCAGGGCCTTGGTGTTACCGATATCTATCTGGGGGCCGGGCACAAAGAAGACCGTCTTCGCGAATACATGCTCGACTACGGAATTACCCCCGGGGAAATCCTGTATATGGGTGATGACATTCCCGACATCCCTGCCATGCGCATGGTTGGAATGGTTTCCTGCCCGCAGAATGCCGTACCTGAAGTCAAGGCGCTCTCCCATTACATTTCGCACCTGAATGGAGGGGAAGGCTGCGTGCGCGATATCATCCAGCAGGTCATGAAGGTACAGGGCAAATGGGACGGCCCGACTAACGCCGCCCATGACTGATGGAGGGGCTTGCAGACAAACGGCCAGCCCACCTGATACTCGGTTCTGCCAGCCCAAGGCGTAAGGCCTTGCTTGAGGCGATGGGGTTTTCCTTTGAAGTGCAGGTACAGGAGTGTGACGAACAGTATCCTGACCACCTAAAGCATTATGAAATAACAAATTACCTTTGCGAACTTAAAGCTTCGCATCTGGCACATATCCTCAGGCCGGAAAGCGTGTTGCTCACGGCCGACACCATTGTCTGGCAGCACGGCCGGGTGCTCGAAAAACCGGGCGACCGGAACGAAGCCATAGCAACCCTGAAACAGTTGTCTGGCTCCTGGCACGAGGTGATAACCTCTGTCTGTTTTGCAACTACTGCCTCACGCCTGGTCAGGCACGCCATTACCCGGGTCAAGTTCGCAAACCTGGAGCCGCACCTTATCGAAAGGTATCTTGAACGGGGCCATCCCCTCGACAAGGCCGGGGCTTACGGCATCCAGGAATGGATTGGCCTTGTGGGCGTCGAAGCCATAGAAGGCTCGTACACGAATGTGGTGGGCCTGCCTACCCGCCTGGTTTACGAATCGCTGCGTGAGATGGGCATGCATCCTGAGTAACCCCTGTTTGAATTCAGGCCAGGAGTGGTTGCGAATCAAAAACTACCTGACCAGGGGGCGGCAAAATGCCAATAAAGACGTAATTTTGCGCGACAGTCTGGGAAATACCACCAATGAAAGAATTTTATTTCAATTTTCAGTTCGAGATTCTCGGCACAATCATAAGCCTGGTTATCCTGTTAATCACTCGGACACTTTCCGTCAAGACCATTCGCCGGATCAGCAAAATCAGCGACCTGGATGAAAACCGCGGACGCCTGATCATCAAATACGTGCTGGTCGGTCACAGCGTCATACTCGTGGTAGCGCTGATTCTCATCTGGGGGGTGCCCATCAAGGAAATAGGCACCGTGCTGGCTTCCATCTTCGCCGTTATCGGCGTGGCCCTGTTCGCCACGTGGTCTATCCTGAGCAATATTACGGCCGGGGTAATCCTGTTCTTTACCTTCCCCTTCAAGATTGGCGACCGCATCCGCATTCTCGACAAAGACCTGCCTGAGCCCCTTGAGTGCATCATCGAAGACATCCGGGCCTTTCACCTTCACCTGCGCAAGGCCAACGGGGAACTGGTTACCTACCCGAACACCCTCATGCTCCAAAAAGCCGTCTCGCTGCTCGCCCGAGACGAAAACGACACCGATGGAAGCGATGCCATATAGGTGTTAAAGAAGTTTTAAAGGGACAGGCAGCCCGCTTAAAAACTCCCTATATTTGAGAGCCGACTAAACCATCCTGACATGCGCCATGCCTTCCGGTGGATATTACCCGTCCTCCTTTTGTTTCCCATTGCCTTCCGCGGACAGGCTCCCCAGCCCCCGGGCGCCGTTAAGCTGTATAACGACCTACAGAAACTCAATTTCCTCGGTTCGGCACTCTATATAGCGGCCCATCCCGACGATGAAAACACCCGCCTGATCTCTTATCTCTCCAATGCGGTGCACGCGCGCACCGGATACCTCTCGATGACGCGGGGAGACGGGGGCCAGAACCTTATCGGGTCCGAGCTGCGCGAATTGCTGGGCGTACTGCGCACCCAGGAGCTGTTGGCCGCACGGCGCGTCGACGGGGGAGAGCAATTCTTCACCCGGGCGGTAGACTTCGGCTATTCCAAGCACCCCGATGAAACCTTGCGCATCTGGGACAAAGACCTGGTGCTTTCAGATGTGGTGCGCATCATTCGGGAATTTCAGCCCGATGTGATCGTAAACCGCTTCGACCACCGAACCCCGGGCAGTACCCATGGGCACCACACCTCTTCGGCCATCCTGAGCACGGAGGCCTTTGAGCTGGCGTCAGACCCCGCCGCATTTCCCGAGAAACTGGCCGGGACCAAACCCTGGCAGCCCAAGCGGCTTTTCCTGAATACCACCTGGTGGTTTTACGGCAGCCTTGAACGATTCTATCAGGAGGTAGACACTACCCTGCTGACAAGCCTTGACGTGGGCGTTTATTACCCGGAGCGGGGGCTTTCCAACAATGAAATTGCTTCCCTGGCCAGCAGCCAGCATAGGTGCCAGGGCTTTGGCCGGCCCCTGTCGCGCGGTTCAGAGCCGGAATTCCTGGAACTCCTGCAGGGCAGTAAGGTGCCCGGCGGCAACTTGTTTGCCGGCATTGATACCAGCTGGAAACGCCTGCCGGGAGGCGCCGCGGTGGGAGCCATCCTCGAAAAGGTGGAAAAGGAGTTCAATTTTGCCAACCCCTCGGTTCACCTGCCCAAGCTGCTTGAAGCCTACCGGGTCTTATCGGGTTTGGACGATTCCCATTGGAAACGGGTCAAATTGCCTGCCCTGCGAGAACTCATCGCAGGGGTAGCAGGCCTCTACCTTGAAGCATCTTCCCAGAACGCACTGGCAGTGCCCGGGGAAACCGAAACCGTTAACCTGGAATTGCTCAACCGCTCGGCATGGCCCGTGGCCCTGCATGAAGTGCGGGTCGATAACGGTGACCGACGCGATACCACACTGGTCCTTGGGGCCAATGCGGGGCATAGACTCAAGCTCGCCCTGCGCGTCCCCGGCAACCATCCGGGCACAGACCCCTACTGGCTCCGTGAGGCGGGAAGCCTGGGTACATACAAAATCTCATCGCCCTCCCTGATTGGCAAGCCTGAAACACCAAAAGCCTTCTTCGCCCATTTTACCCTGGAGCTCAATGGCCAGTCTATTGAATTTGAACGCCCGGTAGTTCACCGGTACTCCGAACCGGAAAAAGGGGAATTATACCGGAATTTCGATGTGGTACCTCCGGCCACCGCCTCCTTTACGGAAACCGTGCAACTTTTTGCCACCAACCACGGGCAACAGTTGCAGGTGCGCGTTAAATCGAATGCCCAACAGGTTACGGGCCGGGTAGCCCTAAAAGCCCCCGAAGGCTGGGTGGTGAGCCCGGCCTCCCTGCCCTTTGAGCTGGGCGCCCCCGGAGACGAAAAGTTGTTCCAGTTTAGCCTGCTCCCCCCCGAGCAGAGCAGCCAGGGGTATGTAACTCCGGTACTGCAGGTGGGTGACAAGAGCTACGACCGGGATCTCATAACAATTGCCTACGACCATATCCCCACCCAAACCGTGTTAATGCCTGCCCAGTTGCAGGTAGTTCGCCTCGAAGTGCAAAAAGCCGGCCAGCACATTGGCTACATTATGGGAGCTGGCGATGCCATCCCCGAAAATCTGGAAGCCATCGGTTATACGGTGCACAAGCTGGAAGTTTCGGAAATATCGGCCGAACGGCTCGCCGCGCTGGATGCTGTGGTATTGGGAATCAGAGCTTATAACGTGCTTGACGACCTCCCTTTCAAAAATGAATTGCTCCTGCAATATGTTAAAAAAGGTGGCACACTTATTGTGCAATATAATACTTCGGGACGGGGCAGTGAAGATTACAGTAACATCGCCCCTTATCCGCTGCGGATTTCCCGCGACCGGGTATCGGACGAAGACGCCCCCGTAACCCTTTTGAATGCCGAACATCCGGTGCTGAATTACCCGAACCGGATTGACCAGGCCGATTTTCAGGGCTGGGTGCAGGAACGCGGGCTCTACTTCCCCGACCAGTGGGATGGGGCCTACACGCCCCTGCTCTCCATGCAGGACCCGGGCGAACCGGCCCGGGAGGGAAGCCTCCTGGTAGCCCCTTACGGAGAAGGGTATTATATTTATACGGGGCTGAGCTTTTTCCGGGAGTTGCCGGCAGGGGTGCCAGGAGCATTTAAATTGTTTGCCAACATGCTTTCCGTTGGGAAAGCCAAAGACAAGACCAACCGTGGAGTTAAAGGATGAAATGAAGGAAAAAATGGTGTGGAAGCGGGAGTACACCTTAGTACTGCTGCTGAACGCCTTTTATATTTTGCTGTTCTTTTACATCATGGCCTCAAACGCGTGATATGGGCACCTTAGACTGGATCATTCTTTCCGGAACACTCTTATTTATTGTCGTTTTCGGGGTCTGGCGCACCCGAGGGAGCGTCGATGTGGACGACTATGTGCGGGGCGGGAAAAAAGCCAAATGGCTTACGGTAGGTTTATCGGTAATGGCCACCCAGGCAAGCGCCATAACCTTCCTCTCAACCCCCGGGCAAGCTTTTCACGACGGGATGGGCTTTGTGCAATTCTACTTTGGCCTGCCCCTGGCCATGATCATCATCTGCATGGTCTTTATCCCCATTTATTACCACCTGAAAGTTTACACCGCTTATGAATTCCTGGAGAAGCGCTTCGACCTCAAAACGCGGACGCTGGCGGCCATCCTTTTTCTCATACAACGGGGCCTCTCTGCGGGCATTACCATTTTTGCACCTTCGATAATCCTTTCAGCCGTACTGGGGTGGCACCTGAACACCCTGAACATCATCATCGGCATTTTGGTAATCATTTACACGGTTTCAGGAGGCACCACCGCTGTTAGCGTAACGCAGAAGCAACAGATGTTCGTGATCATGCTAGGCATGCTCATGGCCTTCTTTTTCATCCTCGGGTACCTCCCCACCGACATGACCTTCGGGAAGGCGCTCAAGGTAGCCGGGGCCAGCGAAAAGCTGAACATCCTCAATTTTGACTTCAACACCGACAGCCGGTACACCTTCTGGAGCGGCATTACCGGGGGCATGTTCCTGATGCTGGCCTACTTCGGCACCGACCAGAGCCAGGTGCAGCGGTACCTCTCGGGCAAGTCAATCCGGGAAAGTCAATTGGGGCTTATCTTCAACGCCGTGCTGAAAATCCCCATGCAGTTCTTTATCTTGTTGGTCGGGGTGATGGTTTTTGTGTTTTACCAGTACAACCCCTCCCCCCTCAACTTCAACCCTGCCGCCACCGAGGCCGTTCACGCCTCTAAATACGCTCCCGATTACCAGTTGCTGGAAGAAGCACACCGCCAGCTCGAAGTCGACAAAAAGATTGCGCAAGACGCCTTTGCCGGAGCCCTCGACCTAAAGGAGTATTCTACCACCATCAATGCCAAGAAACAAATCCTGGATATCAACCGCAAAGAGCGCAATAACCGGGAAGCGGCCCGCGAACTCATCTCCAAAGCCGACCCGGCGGCCGAAACCAATGACAAGGATTACGTTTTTATCCACTTCATCCTGAATTACCTGCCGAGGGGCCTCATCGGCCTCTTGCTGGCCGTGATCCTTTCTGCGGCCATGTCGTCGACGGCTTCAGAGCTGAATGCCCTGGGCACCATCAGCGCCCTGGACCTCTATAAACGAAACCGGCCCGAGCACCCCGACCCGAAGCACTACGTGCGCGCCTCCCGCTTCTTTACCCTCGTATGGGGCGTACTGGCCATTTTGGTGGCCTGCGTGGCCGACCTGTTCGACAACCTCATTCAGCTGGTAAACATTATCGGTTCGATTTTCTACGGGAACGTGCTTGGTATTTTCCTATTGGCCTTTTTCTTCCGCTTTGTGCGGGGAAATGCCGTTTTTGTGGCCGCCATCCTGACCCAGGTCATCGTGATTATCGGCTGGTACTTCGACTGGATGTCGTACCTCTGGCTGAACGCCTTTGGCTGCACCCTGGTCATCGCCATGGCCTTACTGACCGAAGGCTTCGACCGCATGCTCGGCAATCCGCCCATCAGGGTGTAGGCCACTTGCCGGCAACAACCCATAAAAAAACCCGGACGACTTGTCCGGGTTCCTTTTTTAAAACGGTTCAGGCTTACATGCCCCCCCACTCTTTCAGGGAGTCTTCATTGAGTTTCACATAATCCATATTGCCTGCCTGCCGCGCTTTGGCCAGCGATTCCTTAGCCGCGGCAATGGCGCCTTTTTTATCGCCCAGGGCCGCATAGATCAAGGACTTCCGGCGCCAGATCCAATAGGCGTCGGGAGACAGCTCCGTGGCCTTGTCGATCCAACCGCGGGCCTTTTCCAGGTCGAGCCCTTCGTCGTGGTAGTACGAGGCAGCAGCGTAGTAATCGCCACCCCCGGGGCCACCCATGGTAGCCTCAATGCTGCGCATTGCCTTTTCTTTGGTCGGAACGCCGAAGGGAATACCCACATAGGTATTTGCCCACAACAGGTCAATTGTCGCCCCGTTATTGGTCAGGTCACCGAGCATTATGGTAAAGGTCTCTACCGTTTCGCTGATTGCCATTGCAGGTACTGTTAGGGAAGCGGCCACCTTGGCATCGTCCCATTGGGCGGGCAACCCCCCGTTGTTGGTGTCGGTATAAAAGTAAGCGGTCCACTGGTCCTTGCCGGGTTTAGTATACAGGGCATACGTGCCTGCCGGCAGTTCTGTTTCGCCCACCATCACCGGATCGCTGAAGGAAATGGTGGTATTCATGTTGGCCCCGGTACGCCAAACCTTGTCATATGGTACCAGGTCCCCGAAAATAACACGACCCCGCGCAGAAGGCCGGGAATAGTTTACAACCACCTCGGTGAGCCCAACGGCTTGTTTGAGCTCCGAACCCGGGCTGGGTTGCGGGGTGCGGATCTGGGCTGTCGCCAGGGCACTGCCGAGCAATCCAACCCATAAAAGCATTCTTTTTTTCATAATATATAGCGTTTGCAGTTTGGGTTAAAACTACGCATTCGGCAAACCGGGAAATGTTAAAGTTATCTGAAAAGCAATTGAATCAGCCCCGTATCAATAGCTCAAAAAGGGGCGGGACAGAATACGGTCGCCCACGTAGAGGGCCAGGTAGTAAACAGAGGTTTCCAGGGCGGAAATATCGAGTTGCCCGGGCGGGTCGCCCGGACCCTGTTCAAATAAGACTGTTCGGCCGGTGGCATCGTATACGGCCCGGGCCAGGATGCGCTGCTGATCTTCCAGGGCATACTCGAGAATGGGCGAACCGGGCGCCCGGTACAGGCGAAGGTCATTCAGGCCCATTCGTCCGTCGGGGTCCCCCGTGCCGGGGTTCGGATCGGGCGGCGGCCCGTTCCCGCCTTCTGAAACAGTTTCAGGAGACAGGATAAAAATCGAAGCCGGCAGGCTCAGGAAAGCATTCGAATACGACTCGGAAGACACAAAAAAGCGGTTTCCCGGGGCCGGGGTCAATCCTTCGGTTTGCCCAAAGCCGATGTCGAGCAGTTCCTTTTTGGTCGACGCAGGGAAGGAAAAAGTGGCGCCCTGAACCGGCACAAAAAGTGAGAATGGCTGCAATTGGGTACTGTACCCCAGCAATACCAGTCCGCCGGTGACCGGGTCGGGCGAAGCAGCTGTTACCAACCCCCTTACCGGGTACTCTGCCAGCCGGTGCGCCAGGTATTCCCCGGGCGTTTTGGGCAGGCTGTACGCCACGGTTGCACCAGATTTCCATTGTTTCGTGAAAATCAGCAGGGAATCGCCCCAGGCCACCAGGGCTTCGGCGTCCCAGTCGCTGTTGCCGGTATCGGCAAAGTCGGTCTGGTCTTCGTATCGGTAAGCGATTACCTCGGCCGGCACCTCGTCAGCGGTTTCGAAGGCCGCTTTAGACACGCGAAGCACTTTCAGGTCTTGGCGTTGGCCCAGGTTGTTGCCGATATCGGCTATGTACAGGTAATTCTCGTCTTCTGCCAGGTCTTCCCAGTCGGTATTGGCAACCCCGGTAATGGTTACCCGCCGGCGAATTTGAAGCGAGGCAGTGTCTAGCTCGTAAAGCAGGGGTTCGTTGCCCGAATCGTTATGGGTCAGGAGCGTGTTTCCGCTGAGCAATAGGCCCGAACTTTCCCGCACTTCTTCGGGCAGGCGGCCCAACAATTCAACCGAGACCTGTGCCTGGAGCACAGAGGGAATCCAGGTCAGCAAGAACAGCCCTATATATCTGCCACTCAAATCCATGGCTGAAATGTACAAAATTCCACATTCCGGCAAGATTTACAGGGTGTACGGGCAGAAATACCGATCAATTACGTGCGCAGTTTTTTTAATTATGTTTAACTTTTGCATGTTTTTATTAAACGTTTGTAATGTATCTTTGCCTAAAAATTTGAATGGCTTTTTACCAACTCCATGCCGACCAATACCTTAAGGCATCCCCAGACGAAGCCTGGCGCTTTTTATCAGACCCGCGCAACCTGCAAGACATAACCCCGAAAGCCATGCAATTCGAGATTCGCAGTGGCGCCGGAGACGCCATGTTCCCAGGGCAGCTCATCAGTTACCGGGTTTCGCCTTTCACGGGCGTTCGCACTTCCTGGGTTACCGAGATTACCCATGTTCGTGAAGGACATTACTTTGTGGATGAACAACGGTTCGGCCCCTATCGATTCTGGCACCACAAACATTTTATTTTTGCCGTTGAAGGCGGGGTGCTCATGCGCGACGTGGTCGATTACGCTCTGCCCCTCGGGCCCCTCGGGGATCTGACACATGCCCTGCTGGTGCGCAGGCAGCTGCAGGCCATATTTCGTTTCAGGGCATCGGCCCTTGAGGCAAAATTTGGGCCCCTGCCCGGGCACCCTACGCAATTTAGCCTGAACAAAATTTCATAAGCCTATGAAAAATTTGTTGATTGTAGGAGGGTCATCAGGCATTGGCCTGGAACTGGTAAAACTGCTGCATAATTCGCACCGTGTATGGGTTGCATCGCGCACGCCGGGTCCATTGGCCGGCATGGGGGTTACCCACCTGCCCCTGGACGTTACCGAGCCCGAGATTAGCTTGGATGGCCTGCCCGAGAACCTGGATGGCCTTGCCTATTGCCCGGGCAGTGTTACCCTTAAACCCTTCAAGATGTTAGGGGTACAAAATTTTCAGGAAGATCTTGATCTCAATTTCCTGGGCCTGGTAAAAATCCTTAACCTAGTGATGCCCCGATTCCGGGAGGGTTCGAGCCTGGTATTCTTCTCGTCTGTGGCCGTCGGAAAGGGAATACCCTACCACACCAGCGTCTCGGCCAGCAAAGGGGCCATTGAAGGTTTTGCCAGGGCCCTGGCAGCCGAATACGCCCCTAAAATTCGCGTAAACGCAATTGCCCCTTCCCTTGTTGATACCCCGCTGACCGCGAGGTTGTTGAATTCTGAAAAAAAACGTGAATTCAGTGCCGCGCGCCATCCGCTTGGACGAATCGGTGAACCAGGCGATGTTGCCCGTTTAGCTGCGTTTCTGCTGTCTGACGACAGCAGCTGGATGAGTGGCCAGGTACTCGGTATGGATGGCGGAATCTCTACCTTGCAAACCCCGTAATCCGGCATGAAAGAACCCATTTCCATTTTCTGGTTCCGCAGAGACCTGCGCCTCGATGACAACCGCGCGCTATGGGAAGCCTTGCGTTCGGAAAACCGGGTATTGCCGATTTTTATTTTTGACACGAACATCTTACAGGAACTGCCCCCCAACGATGCCCGGGTAAGCTTCCTGCACGAGCGGCTTCAGGCTATCAATAAAGATTTGCATCAGGCATGCGAGGGTTCCATGGCGTTTTATCAAGGTCGCCCGGAGGAAGTCTTCGGCCGCCTGCTCAAAGAAGAAAATGTCAAAGCGGTTTACGCTAATGCCGATTACGAACCCTATGCCCGCCAACGCGACGCCCGCCTCAAAGAACAGCTAAGTAAAGCGGGTATTACCTTTCATACGTTCAAAGACCATGTACTCTTCGAGAAAAGCGAAGTGGTGAAAGACGATGGAGACCCCTACGTGGTCTATACCCCGTATATGCGGAAGTGGAAGGAGTCTTTTCGCCAGAGTGGGTCGCTGCCTCATTTCGACACCCGCCCCTACCTGGCGGCCGTTTCATCTGAAAACCACCCGGAAATTCCGAGCCTTTCCGACCTGGGGTTTACCAGGAGCGGCATACGGGTACCCGACTTTGACCTCAGCGCCCCCTTGATAGCGGATTATGCTGACACCCGCGATATCCCAGGGCAAAACGGCACATCCCGCCTAGGGCCCCACTTGCGCTTCGGCACAGTTTCGGTGCGGAAGGCAGTGCGGCTGGCCATACAAGCCAGGAACGAGACGTTTTGGAACGAATTGATATGGCGGGAGTTCTTTATGCAGATCCTGTGGCACTTTCCGCACACCGTGCACCAGGCCTTTAAACCGCCCTACGACCGTATTCCCTGGAGGAACGACCCCGGGGATTTTGAACGCTGGAAGGCGGGTAAAACCGGTTATGCCCTGGTAGACGCCGGGATGCGGCAATTGAACCAAACCGGCTATATGCACAACCGAGTGCGTATGCTGACCGCCAGCTTCTTATGCAAACACCTGCTCATAGACTGGCGGCTTGGTGAGGCCTATTTTGCGGAGAAACTACTGGACTTCGAATTGGCGAGCAACGTGGGCAACTGGCAATGGGCAGCAGGAAGCGGGGTAGATGCGGCACCCTATTTCCGAATCTTCAACCCTATGACGCAGGTAGCCAAATTCGACCCTGATGAAACCTATATCCGGCAATGGGTCGCCGAATTCGGAACCGATGCCTATCCCCCTCCCATGGTAGACCACAAAATGGCACGGGAGCGGTGCCTGGAAACCTATAAATCGGCATTGAGCCGCGCTACCAGTTAATTTCGGCCGTGAGGAGCTCCTGTTGGGCCCGGCGATCCTGCAAAATGCGCAGGTAACGCAAGGCTTCCCGGTTCCCGTAGTTGGCATAGGCCTCCCGGGCCCAAACGATGGCAGCGTCGAGGTTGCCGTTTATTTCGTTGATAATAGCCATGTTGAAATGCGCCCTGCCGGCAATCTTCTCCTTGGGATTGCTGGTTTCCTGCTCCCAGAGGATGGCTGCCGCATCCCAGTCGCCGGTACGGGCCAGGCGCATGCCCCTGGCAAACCGGTCGGTACCCCGCACAAAATATTCCCGGCCAACCCGTACCCGGGTAGGTTCGAGCCTGCCGCCATGGAAATAGCCGGTTTCGCGCGACCGATCGAGAATGCGCTCTTTGCGGTTGGTTATCGATTCTATGGCCTCCAAGGGGCTCACGCCTTTGCCGCTAACCCGAATCAGGTCACTGTATTGCATTTCATCCAAGGGAAGCGGCAATTCCGGCAGGTAAATACGCCACCCGTTGGCCACCGTTGTTTCCAGGTCAACAGCATGGGCAGGCACCTGTATGCGGATACCGAACTGATTGGGCACATCCATTACCCCGAGCGAAAGCGATACACGGGTATCGGTATCAAAATAGGAAAGGGCAAAAACGGCGTCTAGGCCATAGGATTCACATAAGGCGGATACCTCGGCCCGACTCAGGCTTGCAGGCATCCCCTTGGTTCCCCTGGCCACCTGCGGAAGGCTATCGAGCACTACCACCGCTTCAAAACGGTTCGACAGGCGCAACCGGTCTGCCAGGCCCTCCACCGCGGCGCGGGCTCCCTGCTGGTCGAGTTTGAGGCCTTCGGCTGTTAAGATGGCTTCCAGTTTGTCCAGGCCCTGCCGACCCTCAGAGGGCACACTGCGATTGACGATGCCCACACGGCGCGCCTGGTTGGGTAATGCCACCTGGGCCGGCTCGGTAACGGTCATGCTCAGTGAATTGGTGGCGCTGCAGGAAAACAGGACAAGGCCCGTTAGCGCCAATATCAGGAAGGAGGATATCTTGGTCATCATGGCAGATTAATCCGCACAAGGGGGGCGGGTTACCTACATAACAGGCTGGCGCCTTAAAAATTGCATCTTTTCGACAAACGGCATGCCCCTGAAGTAAAGCCACCCTGCTAGCCCAATGTCATTTTTTGATATCTTTAGGCAGCCGGGGCGGTGGTATGCCTATTCGCTCCGGCCGATTTTTTTATAACGTCCATGTAACCAACCACATCCATGAGAAAATCAATACTCCTGTTCATGGGTCTGCTCGTTTCCCTGCCGGCCCTAGCCCAAAAAATGACCGCTTCCAAAAAAGCAATCGTCCAATCGGTGGAAAACCACCAAGCCGAGCTAATCGCCATCAGCGACTCGATCTGGGCCCTGGCCGAAACCGCCTTCCAGGAATCGGGCTCTTCCAAAATTTTGGCCAATTATGCTGAAGCCAACGGGTTTAAGGTTGAGCGTGGTGTAGCGGGCATACCTACTGCCTTTGTGGCCACATACGGCAGCGGAAGCCCCGTAATATCGATTTTGGGCGAATTCGATGCCCTTCCCGGTATTTCTCAGAAAGCCCAGCCAACCAAAGAGCCGCTGCACCCCGGTGCCGCCGGGCACGGCTGCGGGCACAACCTGTTCGGGACGGCCAGCCTGGCCTCTGCCATCGCCATCAAAGAGCAGCTCGAAACCGGCAAGCTCAAAGGTACTGTCAAGTTTCTGGGCACCCCCGCTGAAGAGAAGTTCTTTGCCAAAATCTGGATGGTTCGCGAAGGCCTCTGGAACGACGTGGATGTGAACGTAAGCTGGCACCCGGCAGCCCAGACCGAAGCCGACGTGCAAAGCAGCCTCTCCCTGGTTGATTTCAAGGTCGAATTTTACGGGCAGGCTGCCCATGCCTCTGCAGACCCGTGGAATGGCCGCAGCGCTTCAGACGCCCTTGAACTTTATACCACCGGGATCAACTATTACCGCGAACACATCAAGCCCACGGTGCGCATCCACTACCACATACAAGACGGCGGGCAGGTTGTGAATGTTGTTCCCGATTACGCCCGGCTGTGGGTTCGCGTGCGCGATACCAAGCGGGAAGGCCTCATGCCGGTGTACGAGCGCGTCAGGGAAATGGCTCAGGGCGCGGCCATCATGGCCAACGTAGATTACAAGATATCCCTGATCTCCGGCATATACGAAGTGCTGGTTAACCGGGCGGGCGGCGAGATCATGCAGCAAAACCTCGAACTGCTCGGCCCGATTTCCTATACACCCGAAGAGCAGGAATTCGCCAAGAAAATCCAGGAAGCCACCGGTAAGCCGCAGGTCGGGATGGACAGCTCCATTTCCCCCCTGAAGGAAACCCTGGAACACCCCGGCGGGGGCAGCACCGATGTGGGCGATGTTAGCTGGAATGTGGCCAACATTAACCTGGGGGTCACCACCGCGCCCAAGGATACCCCCTGGCACTCCTGGGCCGTTGTTGCCTGCGGGGGTATGAGCATCGGGCACAAAGGTATGCTGCAGGCCGCCAAGGCCATGGGTATGACCATGACAGACCTGTTTGAGAACCCAAAACTGGTCGAGAAAGTAAAAGCCGAGTACAAAATGCGCAAAGGCGACACCAAATACGAACCGATTATCCCGGATGGGCCCCCTCCAATCAATGGCATAGATTGACGAAAGAACCAGCACCCCGCCCGATCGCTATTCGGGCGGGCTTTGTAAACCCGCAAAAGGAATAAGTATGGATAAGGAATCACTTGTAAAGGAATACACCCGCGGTAACCTGACGATCGTCTGGAAACCCGGCCTGTGCATTCATTCGGGGGTTTGCGTCAAAGCCCTGCCCGATGTATACCAACCCAAGGAAAAACCCTGGATACGCCCCGAACTGGCTACAGAAGAGGCACTGCGTGATCAGATTGCACGCTGCCCATCTGGTGCCCTGACGTACAGGCAGGCCAACGCCGAGGCGGGGGCCAGCCCCTTGCCACAGCCGGTTTCTGTGCAGGTAGTCCCCGGAGGTCCGCTCCTGGTGCGAGGGCCCATAGAACTCGATCAAGATGGGCAAACCCGTTCGCTCGAAGGCCGGAATGCGCTCTGTCGCTGCGGGGCATCGTCCAAAAAGCCTTTTTGCGACGGTACGCACAAGACGATTGATTTTGAATAAAAGGGCTATAAACCAAATCAATACCTATGCTGCCTCTTAAAAGGATCATTTTTCTCCCGGCCCTGCTGGGCTCCCTGGCTCTCAGTGCCCAAAAATTCGATTTCACATACGACCACTACTCCTTCATTGTAGAAGACCTGAAAAAGACCGGGGATTTCTATGAAACGGTGCTGGGGCTCGAAGAAATCGCGCACCCGAGCGACACGGTGAATTTCCGCTGGTTCCGGGTACGGGAAAATACCCAGGTGCACCTGATCCGGAAAGACCGGGTTGAAAAGACCGAAAGCAAAAGCGTGCACCTCTGCCTCTCCATCCGCGACCTCGACGGCTTTATCGCCTCCCTGGAAAAGGAAGGGGTCCCCTACTGGGACTGGCCTGGCAACCTGAATACGGTAACCGATCGTGCAGACGGGGTTCGTCAGATATACCTTAAAGACCCTGAAGACAACTGGGTCGAGATCAACACAGCCGAGCACGGCTGGTAAGGGCTAAAACAATGACTGAAATCCGTATTTTTCCGCTTGGCTTCCCCTGGGAAACAGCAGACCCCTTCCTTTTTTGCGTACACCATTTGGACACCTACCCGGCCGGAAACGAAGAGATGGGCCCAGACGCCCCCCTTACCGGCCGAAACCTGGGCAACGACTTTGTTTTGAAAGACGGATGGCGCATGTATCACGGCCTGCAGGTACCCGGCTTTCCAGCCCACCCTCACTGTGGATTTGAAACAGTAACCCTGGTAACGCGTGGGTATTGTGACCACGCCGATTCCCTGGGTGCCGCGGCCCGGTTCGGCGAGGGAGACGCACAGTGGATTACTACCGGAAGCGGATTGCAGCATTCCGAAATGTTCCCGCTCCTGAACCGGGAGGGCCCGAACACCCTGGAGCTGTTCCAGATCTGGCTCAACCTGCCGAGAAAGTCCAAATTCGCAGCCCCGCATTTCAGTATGCTCTGGAAAGAGCAAATCCCGGTCTGGACAGACGCTGGGGTGCAGGTACGCCTCATTGCCGGAAGGCTGGGAAACATCCAGGCCCCCTCCCCTCCTCCCGACTCCTGGGCCAGTGACGCGGAGGCCGATGTACATATCGGCCTGATCAGCCTGCAACCCGGGGCCCATTTTGTATTACCCGAGGCTCCTGCCGGAAGCAACCGCCGCCTGTTCCTTTTTGAAGGAAGCGAAGTGGTACTGCAAGACCAGTCCCTTAAAAAAGGACAGGGGGCCGTAATGCCTGCATCGCCCCTGGAGGTGCACAATACCGGTACCCTGGCCCGCCTGCTGTGGCTGCAGGGCCGGCCCATCGGGGAGCCTGTGGCCCAGTATGGGCCCTTTGTGATGAATGAGGCTGCTGAAATTGACCGCGCTCTGGAAAATTTTCGAAATACGCGCTTTGGCGGGTGGCCCTGGCGTCATCAAGACCCGGTACACGATCGGGGCGAAGGCCGCTTTGCCCAATTCCCGGACGGTATGCGGGTTACCCCTTAAACGCGGGTGATGCGGGCTCCAATGGCCTGCAAGCGTGTGTCGATGGACTCGTATCCGCGGTCGATCTGCTCGATGTTGTGGATGGTGGAAACCCCGTTGGCCGACAAGGCGGCAATGAGCAGGGAAACCCCGGCCCTGATATCGGGCGAAACCATGGTGGTCGCTTTAAGGGTCGATTGGAAATTATGGCCGATTACAGTGGCCCTGTGCGGGTCGCACAGGATAATCTTGGCGCCCATATCCAGCAACTTATCCACAAAGAAAAGCCGGCTTTCAAACATTTTCTGATGGATGAGCACCTCCCCTTTCGCCTGGGTGGCTACAACAAGGATAATGCTCAGCAAGTCAGGGGTCAGGCCAGGCCAGGGGGCGTCGGCTATGGTCAGGATAGACCCGTCTATGTAGTTTTGTATCATATACCCGTCTTTGTGGGCCGGGATGTGGATGTCGTCGCCTTTCTTTTCAATGGTAATCCCGAGCTTTTGAAACACCGAAGGAATCAGACCCAGGTTTTCCCAGCTCACATCCTTGATGGTGAGTTCGCTGCGGGTCATGGCTGCCAGGCCAATCCAGCTGCCGATCTCGATCATGTCGGGCAGCATACGGTGCTCTGTGCCCTTTAAAGTCGAAACTCCTTCAATGGTAAGCAGGTTTGAACCGATGCCCGAGATGTTGGCCCCCATGCGGTTGAGCATCTTGCACAACTGCTGCAGGTAGGGCTCGCAAGCGGCATTGTAAATGGTAGTAGTGCCCTCGGCAAGTACAGCAGCCATAACAATATTGGCCGTGCCGGTAACCGAAGCCTCGTCGAGCAGCATATAAGTGCCTTTCAGCTTTTTGGCCTCCACGCCGTAGAAGTGCTCTTCGCGGTTGTAACGGAACTTGGCGCCTAGCTTCATAAACCCCTCAAAGTGGGTGTCGAGGCGGCGGCGGCCTATCTTATCGCCCCCGGGCTTGGGCATATAACCTTTCCCGAATCGGGCGAGCAGCGGGCCCACCAGCATGATGGAACCCCGCAGGCTGCGGCCGTCTACCTTGAACGCGTCAGACTGCAGGTAGTCGAGGTTAATATCGTCGGCCCTGAAGGTAAAGGAACCCTTGCCCTTCTTCTGGATTTTCACGCCCAGGTTTTCGAGAATGGCTATGAGCTTGTTTACATCTACAATGTCGGGGATATTGTGCACCGTTACCGGCTCGGCTGTAAGCAATACGGCACAAAGAATCTGCAGGGCTTCGTTTTTGGCTCCCTGGGGCGTTATTTCGCCATGCAGGCGATGCCCCCCCTCAATTCTGAATGTTCCCATGTAATTAGTACCGCTTTTTGCCCCGGGTGTTGCGCTGGGGTTTCTTGCCAGTGCCGGTGCGGTTCGATTTCACGTTGCGCTGCTTGAGGAACTGGACGGCCTCGGTCAGGTTTTCCCCGTCAGTGGCCAGGTCGATCTGCCCGTCGCTAAGTTCGTACAAGTGCTGGAAGATTGTCTTATCGTCAACAGTGTCTTTATTCCAGTTCAGGTAGCATTTTTTCATGTGGTTGGCAATGGCGTACTCCAGGCCAGAGCGCTTGTCGCCCTTATCCCACTTCACAGCCTCGTCGATCATCTGCTTGATGTTATTGCCGTAATAGCGGTATTTGGGGTGGTTTTGAGGGTAATGAAGCGGCTCGGGGCGCTGGCGGAGCACTTCCTGGCTCGGGATCGGAAAAGGCGAATCAACATCGAGCTTGAAATCGGAAATGATGAACAACTGATCCCACAACTTATGCTGGAAATCGGGTACATCTCGCAAGTGTGGCTGCATATTGCCCATTACGCTGATAATGGACTGGGCAATCTTGTTGCGGTGCTCCCGGTCTTCGATAGACATGGCGTAATCGACCATTTTCTGGAGGTGCCGGCCGTATTCAGGGATATGAAGGGGCGGGCGCTCGGTGTTGTATTCGAGTTGATCTACAAAATCAGAGGGTGTATTCAAAGCTTTTTGTGTGAAATTAAACGGCTAGTTACCGGGTCTGCAAAGTACCAAATAATAACGAGATATCCATGATCAGAGCGAGATAACGCCCCCGATCTCGCCAACTTGCCGGTACTTGTCAATAACCGCATCGGGGCTGTCAAGGTCTACCGTTATGGACAGGCTGGTATACTTCCCGTTGCGGGAAAGTTTCGATTCGATGACAGCCCCGGTATTGTTGAAAATGGTCTCGATACGGTCAATTTTTTCAGGATCGGTTGGAACGATGAATTTATACAGGTATACCGAGGGCCAGCTGCTCGATTTCAGCAATTCTTCCTTGAGTCGGTCGTAAAAGGTATCCGGTTGCTCGGGATCCATGCCTGGTATTTTTTTGCAAATATACGCTAAGCCAGCCATTTGAACCGGCCGGCCGGAAGTTGTATTTTTGTGCGAGAAGCGAAAGGTAATTCCATGGCGAAACGGATTGTGATTACGGGCGGCCCGGGAACCGGTAAAACGGTGCTGGTGCACAGGCTGGAGGAAATGGGTTACCCGTGTTTCCACGAAATCATCCGGGAAATGACCCTGGAGGCCCTGGAGCGCGAAACCGGGGCTGAGCAGGCAACCAACCCCCTGGCCTTCGTTTCAGACCCCCTGGCCTTTAACAGGCAGCTTCTCGACGGCCGCATCAGGCAATACCACCTCGCAGAAGAATTGCACGATCAGCTCGTATTTTACGACCGGGGCATGCCCGACGTACTGGCCTATATGGATTATTTTGCACAGCCTTTCGATTCACAATTCAGCGAGCCCTGCCTGCAGCTGCGCTACGACGCCGTGATTTTGCTGCCGCCCTGGCAGGCCATATACAGGCAAGACGGCGCCCGGTTCGAGAGTTTTGAGCAGGCCTGTGAAATCCACGGCAGCCTCGAGGCCCGCTACCAGTCGTGCGGCTATACGGTTCGCACCCTTGAAACCGGGCCCGTGCAGCATCGCCTTGACCACCTTTTTCACCTGATCTCGGATATCCATGGCTGAAACCGCCGAAGCCATCTTGCTCAAGTACTGGGGCCACGAGTCATTCCGGGGCTCCCAAAAGTCCGTTATTGATACCGTGCTGCAGGGACAAGACGCAATTGCCCTGATGCCGACGGGCGGGGGCAAATCGGTCTGCTACCAGGTTCCTGCCCTGCTCGGAAAAGGGATTTGCGTGGTTGTTTCCCCACTGGTGGCCCTGATGGAAGACCAGCTGGTAGCCCTGAAAGCCAGGGGGGTGAAAGCCCTGGGGCTGTATGGCAAACTCACCGAGGAAGACCTGCTGCGCCGCCTCGACAATGCCGTTTACGGAGGCTATAGCCTGCTGTACCTATCCCCCGAGCGCCTGAGCCAGGAACTGGTGTTGCAACATATCGCCCGGATGCAGGTTAGCCTCCTGGCCATTGACGAGGCCCATTGTATTTCGCAATGGGGATTCGACTTCAGGCCGGCCTACCTGCAATGCGCCAAACTCCGGGAATTGCACCCCGGGGTACCGCTGATCGCCCTCACGGCCACGGCCACAGCCGAAGTGCTCCGCGATATGACCGAATTACTTGGGCTGGAGAAGGCGCGTATCTTCAAAGATTCCATCAGGCGGCCCAACCTGGTGTACTCGGTTTGTAAGGCCGAAGACAAACGCTACCGATTGCTCGATTTGATGAATCAGGAAAGCGGGAGTGCCATTGTCTATGTGCGGACACGCCGGGAAACCCTGGCCCTGTCTGAAACGCTGATGCGAAAAAAAATCTCGGCCACCCACTTTCACGGAGGCCTTACCCAGGATGAGAAAAAGGCCCGCCTGCGGGCCTGGCAAAGCGGACGGGCGCGGGTAATGGTGGCCACAAATGCCTTCGGGATGGGAATCGACAAGGCCGATGTACGCCTTGTGGTGCATTACGACATCCCGGAAACCATCGAGCACTACTTCCAGGAAGCCGGGCGGGCAGGACGCGACGGGGAACCGGCGCGGGCTGTTTTGCTTTACGGGCCGGCCGACCTGGAGCGAAGCGCCGAATACTTTTTGGGCAACCTGCCCTCGATTGACGAACTCATCACGGTTTACAGAAAACTCTGCAACTATTTCCAGGTAGCCTATGGCGAACTCCCTGAAAAACCTTTCTCCTTTCGGCTGGAAACATTTTGCGATACCTACGGCCTGGGTGTAGCCAAATCGTTTAACTCCCTCGAGCTGCTCGACCGGCACGGGGTGCTTTCGCTCGTGCCCAATGCCCGCACCGATTCGCGTTTGCAATTTCTCTGCAACAAGGCCGGATTGTGGTCGTACCTGGACACGCATCCCGAAATGCGTGAAACCGTGCAGGTATTGCTGCGCACCTACGGCGGGCTCTTCGATTTTGAAACCCCCATTCGCCTAGACCGCATGAGCCGTAAACTGAATATTGCCGAAGCCAGGCTCACGGAACAATTGCAAAGGCTGCAGCACGACGGCCTGATTGCACTGGAACTCAAACTGGGCGACCTGGAAGTGCATTTCCTCCAACCCCGGGAAGATGCCCAAACCATTCACGCCTTTTCGCGCGAGGTAAAAGTCAGGCACGAGCTGAAGCGCAAAAAGGTGGGGCAAATGGCCGAATTCCTGAAAAACGACCGGCTTTGCCGCGAACGCCAACTGATGGCCTATTTCTCAGAGCAGGCTGAACGTGACTGCGGCAAGTGCGATGTATGCCTTGACGTGGAAACTTCAGAAGACGAACTGAGGGTTGTACGGTTGCGGATTTTTAAAGAGCTGGCCACCGGGCCCAAAACTTCCCGGGAGCTGGCAGCACGAGGCTGCAGGCCGGAAAAAACCTTGCTCCGGTGCCTGCAATTGCTGCTTGAAGACGACAAAATACGGCTGGGGCCGAACAACGAATACATACCGACATGAACCAATCAAGAGATTTACGGATTGCCTTTATGGGTACGCCTGAATTCGCAGTGGCCTCCCTGAGGGCCCTGCTCGAAGCCCAATTCCGTGTTGTAGCCGTGGTAACGGCCCCCGACCGGCCGGCAGGGCGCGGCCAGAAGCTGCACGCCTCTCCTGTGAAGGAATACGCCCAATCGCAGGGCATACCGGTATTGCAGCCCGTGAAGCTCAGAGACCCTGCCTTTCTGGAACAACTCCGCGATTTCGGAGTAAACCTGCAGGTAGTGGTAGCCTTCAGGATGCTGCCGCAGGAAGTATGGGCCCTGCCCGAATACGGCACCTTTAACCTGCACGCCTCCCTCCTGCCTGACTACCGGGGCGCCGCGCCTATTAACTGGGCCCTTATTAACGGGGAAGCCGAATCAGGGGTCACTACCTTTTTCATAGACGAAAAAATCGATACCGGACAAATCATCCAACAGCGCAAACTGGCCATCGATCCTCAGGAATCGGCCGGCGAATTGCACGACCGGCTCATGGACCTGGGGGCCGACCTGGTGGTCGAAACCACACAGGCCATTGCCCGGGGCCCCGTACCTACCGTTTCCCAGAAACACCTGGAATCTGGTAAGGAGGCACCTAAACTCTTCCGCGAAACCTGCCGAATCGATTGGAACCGCCCGGCGCGCCAGGTTTTTAACCTCATTCGTGGCCTGAGCCCCTACCCGGCGGCCTGGACCGAATTGCACCACGACGGGTCTGCCCTGCAGGTAAAAATATACGCCGCTCAGGAAACCGACACCCCGGCCCAGGGGCCACCCGGGGCGCTTCAGGCCGCCAATCGTACCCTTTTGGTATGCACTGCAGATAAAATGCTGGAATTGAAAATCTTACAACTTGAAGGCAAAAAAAGGATGCCCATAGCCGACCTGTTAAACGGGATGCAGCTGAACAAAACTTCCCATTTTCGCTGAAACCCCGTAGGTACGGGCGATTGCGAAGGGCCCAGGATTTTTGTCACTTTATCAACAAACCCCCGAAGTTATCAACAAAAACGGCGATTTCCCCCGGTTTTACTTGCGTCAAAGGCAAATCCGTATAATTTTGTTTGAAGCTTTGCAATATGTATAACACCAATAACGCAATTACATTATGAACAAAACAGAATTAATCGATGCCATGGCCGCAGATGCCGGTATCACTAAAGCTGCTGCCAAAAAGTCCCTTGAGTCTTTCCTTGGCAACGTACAGAAATCTCTGAAGAAAGGCAATCGCGTTTCTCTGGTTGGATTCGGCTCCTGGTCAGTTTCCAAAAGAAATGCCCGCGAGGGAAGAAACCCTTCTACCGGTAAGACTATCAAGATTCCGGCTAAAAAGGTTGTTAAGTTCAAAGCCGGTTCAGATCTGAGCGATGCTGTGAACTAAACTGGGCCATATGGTCCTATCCATATACTGTGAGACCCCGGCCCCTGGCCGGGGTCTCCCTTTTTGCCCTGTTTTGATTTTTGTGGGATTTATTCTATTTTTAATTTAATCGGTAAGACCCTTCCCATGCCCGGCCCTGAACCCAAGAAAGGTAAGCTCCTTATTGCAGAACCATCCCTAACGGGCGACGTTTCCTTTAATCGCTCCGTAGTGTTGCTGGCCGAACACAATGCAGAAGGTTCGGTGGGTTTTATCCTGAACAAGCCCCTCGACTACAGCATGAATGAGCTGGTCGAAGAAATTTTGGTCCCTTTCCCCGTCTTCAACGGAGGGCCTGTTGAACAAGACAACCTGTATTTCATTCACAAGGTGCCCCACCTCATCTCCAATTCGGTGGAGATCTCAGACGGCATTTACTGGGGAGGCGATTTTGAAACCACGGTGACGCTGATCAACCAACAGAAAATCACCCAGAACGACATCCGTTTTTTCCTGGGGTATTCGGGCTGGGCATCGCTCCAGCTCGACCAGGAATTACATTCCAAATCGTGGATCGTGGTTGCAAACCAGTACGAAAGCGATATCATCCAGAAATCGACCCAGGCCTTCTGGCGCGAAAAAATGATGGAATTGGGGGGAGATTACCTGCTGTGGTCCAACGCCCCCGAAAACCCGAGCCTTAACTAGTCGTCTGAGAGCCGATTGCCGCGTTGAGCCGGTCGGTGACATAGGCTGCCGCCTCTGCCCCGAATCGGGCTTTCTTATAATCGGTAATGGGCCTGATCCCGTACCGCACTGAACTTGTAAAAAGTTCGTCTGCCTGTTGCAACTCAAAGGGCGAGATGGCCCGTTCTTCCCAGGTATAAGTCGTATCGGTGCGACCCAACCCCAGAATCTGTTTGCGAAGAATCCCATTCCGGCAGCCGCTGTCGGCCGGGGGGGTTACGATGTGGTTTCCGAACCTGACAAAAAGGTTCCCTTCCAGGGTGTCGCAGACCTCTTTGCGCTCGTTGACCAGCAGACAGGTCTGGAGGTCGTTTTCAGATGCGTAAATGCTCCCCAGTACCCGCGTTGGACAGGAAGCCAGAGGCAGGGCAGCCAGGCCGTTGGCCAGCAAGGTATAATCCCTGTAAATGTCGGCCCGGCACGGGGTTTCAACAAAATGGTAGTTAGCGGTTTCCAACGCCAATATATCGAGAATATAGTCGATTTCCAGCGTGTTTGGGGCCAGGCCGGTTCCCGACTTGCGGTAGACTGTGATACCCAGAGTTGCCGGGCGTTTTTCGAACCCAGCCGCTTCCAGGGTTTTGCGTATTTCGGCCTCCAAAAATTCCATGCTGAACGACATGGGGATTTCCATACGAAGCTGCCTCATGGCCGCCATAAGGGCGAAGTAGTGGTCTTCCCAGTAAAGCAAGACGCTGCCGTTGAACCTGACCGTGTCGCTCAGGGCATCCCCGTAGCGAAGCCCGCGGTTGGTGTGGTTCAGGTAGTGGGAAGTGGCGGGTAAGAGGTCGCCGTTATAATTGACCATAAAAAAAGCCTTGATTCCAAGGCCAAAGATACTACTTCCCCCGTTGATCAGGTAGAGCCGAGTACCTGCTTCAGGCCTGAAACCTGGTTTTCCCAGAGCATCTTGGCTTCTTCCACTTCGTCAGACTCGGCAAAATCAGTAATGAAAAGTGATACGTCGCTGGTAATCTCGTCAACCAGTATACGCATTTCGAAGTAGGTATCGGGGGTAGCCGTTTCCCAGGCAAATCGCACAAATTCGTCCGATTTACGCTTTAACAGGCGGGCCACTTCTTCCGTGCCATCCCAAATAAAGGTAAAGCGTTCGCCCCTGGAATTTACATTGTCAGCAAACCACTCCGACAGGCCTGAAGGTGTGGCGAGATACTGATAGAGCAGTTGGGGAGAAGATTGAATCACAAATTCTATTTCGAATTTCACTTTCTCGGGCATACTGCTAAGCTGTTTACTTTCGGGCAATATATAGATTTATGCATGATAAAAAAATTATTGGGAAAAATCTTTTTTGGCCCGTGAATGTTGGCTGCACCGGAATTAAAAGTTATATTTGCAGCCGTTTTTCCACCTCATGGCGAGGTAGCTCAGGTGGTTAGAGCGCAGGATTCATAACCCTGAGGTCGCGGGTTCAATTCCCGCCCTCGCTACTTTAAAAACCGCCCTCAACAGGGCGGTTTTTTTATGTCTGCTGCCCAAGCCCGCTGCCATCCGCCCCAGATGTATTATTTTTAAGAAAAACCTGCCCTATGAGCAACCTCATCTCGGAACGGGTGGCCGATTTTTTGAGGCGCTACCCGCCCTTCGAAGAGCTGACGGCCCTCGACCTTGAGCGCCTCTCCCTCGAAGTGGAAATCGTGTATAAGGAAAAGGGCGGGTTCGTCTTCAGGGAGGGCGATGCCACCCACCCCTACTTCTATGTGGTCAACAAGGGAGCCGTAGACCTCAGGCGCACCGAAACAGCCGAAATGGTGGATATATGCGACGAGGGCGATATTTTCGGGCTCAGGCCGCTGATGGCGGGCGACCAGTACCGGCTCGAGGCCCGTGCACGGGAAGAGAGCATCTTATACGCCATCCCTATAGAAAGCTTCCGGCCCTTTGTGACTACGTACGAGGAGGTGGGCAATTTCCTGATTGAAAGCTTTGCCTCCAACACGCGTAACCCCTATTCAAAAGAACATTCAGGTGTTTTGGTTTCGGGAGCGGTTGTTGCCGCCAAACGGGCCCCGGCCCGCTTTTCGGAGTTGTTGCCGGTAATTCCCACCAAGCGAATCGTTAGCTGCAACCCCGAAACTCCCGTATGGGAAGTAGCAGCCCTGATGACTGAAAAGAACGTAGGTTCCGTACTTATTCTCCAGGACGGCCTGCCCATTGGGATCATTACCGACAAAGACCTTCGGAATCAGGTAGTCTCTGGCCGCCACCCCATTTCGGCCCCCGCCGGCGATGTTATGGCACGGCCGGTGGTTACCTACCCCAATCGACTGACCATCACCCAGGCCCAGCTGGCCATGATGAAACACGACATCAGCCATCTCTGCCTTACCGAAGACGGTACCCCCGACAGCCCGGTAACGGGCATCCTCTCCAAATACGACCTGATGCTGGCCATGGGGAACAACCCCGAGGTACTCATGCGGGCTATCAAGCGCACCCGGAAGATCAAATCGCTCAAGCCCATACGGGGGCAGATTGCCCATTTGCTGCAGGGCTACCTGGAGCACAACCTGCCCATGTCTATTGTCATGAAAATCATTACAGAGCTCAACGACGCCTGCGTAAAACGGGTTATTGCCCTTTCCCTCAGAAAGGAAGGCCCGGCCCCAGTGGGCTTTGCCTGGCTATCGATGGGCAGCCAGGGCCGCGGGGAACAGTTGCTGCAAACCGATCAGGACAATGCCCTGGTCTTTGAAAATGTGGCAGACCGGAAACTGGAAGCAACCACCTCCTATTTCCTGAACCTGGCCGAGCGGGTAACCCGGGGGCTCCGCACCATCGGCTTTGAATATTGCCCGGCCGAAATGATGGCCTCCAACCCCGACTGGTGCCTGAGCCTGGACGCCTGGAAAGAAAAGTTGGCCGGGTGGATCAGCAATCCCGGGGCCGATCAGGTACTGCTATCGTCCATCTTCTTTGACTACAACCTGAGCTATGGCAAACCCGAACTGGTACGCGAGCTCTCCGAATACATTTTCGAGCAGGTAGCGGAGCATGGGGCCTTTTGCGGGCACCTGGCCAGCGGGGCCTTGCAAAATCCCTCTCCCACCGGCTTTTTCCGGCAATTCCTGGTAGAACAGGACGGCAAGTACAAAGACTTTTTCGACATCAAAAAACGCGCCCTGATGCCCCTTACCGACGCGGCCCGGGTGCTGATCCTCTCACACCGGGTCAAAGGTATTAACGGCACGGCCGAACGCTTTGAGAAACTGGCCGAATTGGAGCCCAACAACCGGGAATTGTTTTTGTCGTGTTCCTACGCCACCAAGGCCCTGCTGAAATTCCGTACCAAACAGGGTTTGCGCCATGGCGATTCGGGCCGGTTTATCGCGCTGGATGCGCTGAATAAGGAAGAAAAGGTAAAACTCAAGCGCACCTTCAAGACCATCAAGGAAGTGCAGGAACTCCTGGCCCTCCGTTTCAAAATAGCCACCTTCCCGGTATGAAAGGCGACGCAAAAAAGAGCGCGAGCCGCTGGAACCCGGCCGGCTGGTTGAAGTCCCCTGCGCGGCACAATGAAAACGACACCCCCCTTGAAAACCTGAGCTACGTGGTTTTGGATACCGAAACCACAGGCCTTGACCCCGAGCGCGACCGCATTCTGAGCATCGGGGCGGTACGGGTGCACTACGGGCGTATACTCGTAAAGGAAGCCCTGGAGCTCTACCTGGAACAGGAGCACTTTGACCGCAACTCGGTACCCATCCACGGGATTTTACGGGAAGGTGTCCACCCTCGCATTTCGGAGGCCGAGGCGCTGGGACAATTGATGGCCTATACCGGGGATGCCCTGATTGTGGGGCACCATATCAGTTTTGACAGGGCCATCCTGCAAAAAGGTTTGGCCCGGCAGGGCTTGCAACCCCTGCAAAACAAGTGCCTGGACACCGGCCTGCTCTACCAGAATACCCTCCTGAAAACGCCGCTTTTGCGCCGGAAAGAATTCTACAGCCTCGACGACCTGGCCAGGCGGTTCGACCTCCCGCGTACCGACCGGCATACGGCCCTGGGCGATGCTTACCTCACCGCCATGGCCCTGATGCACATCCTGGAGTTGCTCAAAGGGAAAGGCATCCATAGCCGGAAACAACTGCTTCGGATAGGTAAGGTGGGATAAGCGCCTAACGCGATGTATTTCATCGAAAAAATCGATCCGTTTATCCGATTTTGAATGGGAATGCCTAGTTTTAGATACCAAATCTTACAACCCCGATACCCTGAAGTCAGTGCCCGCACTGATATAAAACAGCCGCCCGGAACCTTTTCGGATTCCGGGCGGCCGTTTTTTTGTTGCTTTAATTTTTAGCGGGAGGCCAGGTAGTTGCGTACGTTTTTTTCGATACGCCCTGCCAAATCGCGCGTATCGGCCTTCTGGAATGCCTCCCCGGTTATTTGCTCGTAGAGCTCGATGTAACGTTCCGAAACCGATTCTACGTAGGCATCGGTCATCACCGGGAGTATTTGGCCCGGTTTGCCCTGAAAGCCCTCCGAAATGAGCCACTGGCGCACGAATTCCTTGGAGAGCTGCTTTTGGGGTTCGCCCCGGTCTTGCCGCTGCTGATAGCCCTCGGCGTAGAAATACCTGGACGAGTCGGGGGTGTGGATCTCGTCAATGAGCACCAGGGTGCCGTCAGGAGTGCGGCCAAACTCGTATTTGGTGTCTACCAGCAACAATCCCCTGGAAGCGGCCAGTTCGCTGCCCCTTTGAAACAAGGCCCGGGTGTAGCGCTCCAATAAGGCATAATCAGCCTCGCTGATCAGGCCGCGCCTGAGGAGTTCTTCCCGCGAAATATCTTCGTCATGGTCGCCCTGTTCTGCCTTGGTGGCCGGCGTAATTATGGGGTCGGGGAATTTGTCGTTTTCCTTCATGCCCTCGGGCATGGGCACCCCGCACAGTAAACGCTTGCCCGCCTTATACTCCCGTGCTGCATGCCCGGCCAGGTAGCCGCGGATCACCATTTCCAGCTTCACGGGTTCGCAGCGAATACCTACCGAAACGTTCGGGTCGGGGGTAGCTACGAGCCAGTTG
Organism: Robiginitalea sp.; assembly: GCA_050289825.1. Lineage (GTDB taxonomy): Bacteria > Bacteroidota > Bacteroidia > Flavobacteriales > Flavobacteriaceae > Robiginitalea. Next base: position 7,421 of record JBNKGM010000007.1, on the reverse strand, counting down.
GGTACCAGGTCGGCAGTGTCGCGCATCATCCGGGTGGCAATCTGGTTCAAGATCTGGCCTTTATAGGGAATCCCCTTGGGCATCACCACATCGAAGGCCGAAAGGCGGTCTGTGGCAATCATGATAAGCAAGTCGTTTTCCAGGTAATAGACTTCCCGCACCTTTCCCTTGTACACCCCAGTCTGGCCGGGAAACTGAAAGTGGGTCTCGGTTATGGTTTTCATATCAATTCTGGTGTTCTATGGTCTTGTAAGCCTCGATTACCTCTTTCACCAGGCTGTGCCTGATCACGTCCTTGTCGTCGAGGTAGATCATTTCGATGCCCGGAATATTTTTCAGAATGAGCAGGGCCTCCTTGAGCCCGGAAATCACGCGCCTGGGCAGGTCTATCTGACCCGGGTCGCCCGTTAGCAGGAATTTGGCGTCTTTCCCCATACGGGTCAGGAACATTTTCATCTGCGCATGGGTGGTGTTCTGGGCCTCGTCGAGGATTACGAAGGCATGGTCGAGAGTACGGCCCCGCATAAAAGCCATAGGGGCTATCTGTATGGTTCCGTCTTCCAAATATTTAACGAGTTTCTCGGCCGGGATCATATCGCGCAGCGCATCGTATAGCGGCTGCATGTAGGGGTCGAGTTTTTCCTTGAGGTCGCCTGGTAAGAAACCCAGGTTTTCGCCGGCTTCCACCGCAGGCCGAGTCAGGATGATGCGTTTGACCTGTTTGTTTTTTAGCGCCCGTACGGCCAGGGCCACGCCGGTATAGGTCTTACCGGTGCCGGCCGGGCCGATGGCAAATACCATGTCGTTTTTTCCCACGGCCTCCACCAGGCGGCGCTGATTGGCCGTCTGGGCCTTAACCAGGCGCCCGCTAACCCCGTGCACCAGCACATCGCCGCTGTGGAAAGGCGTATGCGCCTCATCAATCCCGTTGCTGCTCAGAATATGAACAATAGCACGCTCATCAAGCTTGTTGTATTTGGAAAAATGGGTGGTGAGCATTTCAAAACGCTTCCCGAACTCCTCAAGCAGGGGCGGGTCTCCGTACACCTTAATGCGGTTGCCCCGCGCCACGATTTTTAGCTTCGGGAACGATTTCTTCAGCAGGTCAATATTCGAATTTTGTTCCCCGAAGAATTCTCTGGGGCTTATATCAGTGAGTTCTAGGCTGAGTTCGTTCAAAAAGTGGGATGTTTGAAGGAAGGCCGCAAAGACCGCTTTGCGCCGCTGTTTTTTTCGTTAATTTTGTCTGTCAAACTTACGTAAAATTCAGTTTGAAGGCTTAAAAAAATATCAACAGCGCCCCGGATGCCAATCATCACCCTGACTACAGATTTTGGCCTTAAAGACCATTTTGTAGGCGTCGTAAAAGGAACTATCTACAAAGAGCTCAAAGAGGCCATCGTTGTTGATATTTCACACCAGGTGAGCCCATTCCACATTCAGGAGTGCGCCTATATCCTCAAAAACGCGTATAAGTCGTTTCCCGATGGCAGCATCCATATCGTAGGGGTCGACTCAGAGCGCACCCCCGAAAAAACACACCTGGCCATTTTGGTAGACGGGCACTACTTCATTACAGCCGACAACGGGGTCATCAGCCTTATAACCGAAGAGGTAAAACCCGAGAAGGTGGTTGAGATCAACCTCCCGAACACCCCGGCATCTTCCTTCCCGGTTCTTGACGTCTTTACCCGGGTAGCCTGCCACCTGGCCCGGGGCGGCACCCTCGAAGTAGTGGGGAAACCCACAGGTAACTGGCTCACGATCAAGGAATTTGTACCCCGGGTAACCCAGGAAGGCAATTCCATTACCGGTTGCGTGATCTATATCGACAACTACGGCAATGTGGTTACCAACATTCACCGCAGCCTAATTGAAGCCTATCGCAAGGGGCGCAAACTAACCCTGGAGGCCCGCAATAAGAAACTTACCGACATCTACGAACAGTATAGCGGCCTGATCAACTTTGATTTACCGGCCTCCCAAAGGCGGGGGCCCGGCGACCTGCTGGCCCTGTTCAACTCGGCCGGTTACCTCGAGCTGGCCATTTTCAAAAGCAACCTCAAAACCGTGGGGGGCGCCGCAACCCTCCTGGGCCTGGATTACCGCGACACCATCCTCATCAATTTTCATTGAATGCTCACGCGAATTGTCCATATGACTTTTGAACCGGAAAATATTGCTAGTTTTGAACGCATTTTCGCAGAATCGTCTGAGCATATCCGGGCGTTCCCCGGCTGCAAAAAGCTGGAATTAATGCGCGACCTGAACAACCCGGCGGTCTATTTTACCTTCAGTATCTGGGAAAGCGAAGCGCATCTGGAAGCCTACCGCAAATCGGAGTTTTTCAACAGGGTATGGGCGCAGACCAAAATGTTATTTGCCCATAAGGCACAGGCCTGGAGCCTTCAACACCAAAGCGGGTCTTAATTGGAACAAGCGCGTATGATTGCCATTTTTAAAAAAGAACTTTCCTCCTTTTTCACCGCCCCGGTTGGCTACCTGGTCATGGTGGCTTTCCTTTCGCTCAGCGGTTTGTTTCTCTGGGTTTTTAAGGGCCCTTTCAACTTGTTCGATTTCGGTTTTGCAGAACTGAGCCCCTTCTTTCTTATGGCGCCGTGGGTATTCCTTCTGCTCATTCCGGCCCTGAGCATGAAATCGTTTGCCGAAGAACGGAAACTGGGTACCCTGGAATTATTGCTCTCCAAACCGGTGCCCCTCTCATCGCTTGTCATGGGAAAATTCCTGGGGGTTTTTGTATTGGCAGCCCTGGCAATCGCCCCTACCCTGTTCTATGTGTATACAATCTCGGCACTGGGCACCACCCCGGGCAACCTCGACACCGGCCTGGTGTGGGGGTCGTATGCGGGCCTGGTTTTGCTCATGGCCGTATACACGGCTGTCGGATTGTTCGCTTCCAGCCTTACGGAGAACCAGATAGCCGCCTTTCTGCTCGCTATTTTGCTGTGTTTTCTGCTGTATTACGGGTTTGAAAGCCTGGCTACCCTGCTCGAAAATGGCAGCCTTTCCCTTCGGGTGGCAGGCGCAGGTATGAAAGCCCATTATGAAAATATAAGCCAGGGCATACTCGACAGCCGGGACATCGTGTACTTTTTAAGCCTAACGGCCTTTTTCAGCTATCTCACCGCCCTGCGCATCAACCGCCTGCGACAATGAAGAAACGCCCCATCCTGAAGCCCCTCTTGTTGGCCCTGGCCGGTTTGTTGCTGGTGAACCTGCTCTCGGCATACTGGTATACCCGCTGGGATTTAACCGAAGACCGCCGTTTTACGCTGGCCCAGCCCAGCCTTGATGCTACCGACCGGTTTGACGGGCCGGTAATCATAGACGTATTGTTGGAGGGCGACCTGCCCGCCGAATTTGCGCGCCTGCAGCGGGAGGTGAGGCTGCTGCTCGAACAGTTTGCCGATCGAAACCCGAACATTCAGTTCGATTTCGTAGACCCTATGGAAGGGGCTGAAAACCAGGCGGGGGTTATCCAGCAACTCCAGGAGTTGGGCCTGAAGCCGGCCAGCGTAACTACCGAAGAAGACGGGAAGGTCTCTCAGGAACTGGTCTTTCCCTGGGCCATGGTCAATTACGGCCAGCGAACCGAAAAGGTGGCCCTGTTGCGCAACCAGTTGGGCGCCTCTATGGAAGAACGCATCAACGGCTCCATCCAGAACCTCGAATACGCCTTTGCCGACGCCTTCACCAAACTGGGACGTGACGGGCGCAAGCGCGTTGCCGTTTTGAAGGGGAACGGAGAGCTTGAAGACCCGTTGCTGGCCGATTACCTCACAGCCCTTCGCGATTACTACAACATTGCCCCTTTTACCCTCGATTCCGTGGCCTCCAACCCGGCGGGAACCCTGGAACAACTGACGCAGTTCGACGCTGCCCTGGTCGCCAAACCCACCGAGGCCTTTTCGGAGGCTGAGAAACTGGTACTCGACCAGTACATGGTTCGGGGCGGTAAAATGCTGTGGCTGGTCGACGCTGTGGCCATGGACCTCGACAGCCTCCAAAACCCGGAAGGGCAGGGTATGGCCCTGGGCCGGGCCCTCAACCTCGACGACCTCTTGTTCCGATACGGGGTGCGGCTCAACCCGAACCTGGTGGCAGACCTGGTTTGCAGTCAGATTGTACTGGCCACCGGAGAAGGGAATGATTCCCAGTACAGCCCGGTGCCCTGGGTATACGACCCCATGGTATTTTCGCCAGACGACCACCCTATCAACAAAAACCTGGAAGCCCTGCGGTTTCAATTTGCCGGCAGTATAGACACCCTGGCCAACACCTATCGCAAAACGGTGCTGTACCGGTCTTCTCCCCGGTCGCGCCTGGAGGGCACGCCTAAAATGGTAAGCTTCGACATATTGGGTATGGAACCCGACCCGGATGCCTTCGGCCCCGGGAATTACCCCCTGGCCGTACTGGTGGAAGGCGCTTTCCAATCGGCGTACCGCAACCGGGTACGGGAAGTCGATCTCCCCGCCTTTCAGGAAACCGGGCCTGAGAACAAACTCATTGTGGTTAGTGACGGCGACATAGCCGCCAACCAACTGAGAAACGGGCGGCCCCTGGAACTGGGGTACGACCAATGGACCAATAATTTCTACGGCAACAAGGAATTTCTGGTCAATGCCATGAATTATTTACTGGAAGATAACGGACTTATAAACATCCGCAACAAGCAGGTAAGCATCCCGCTGCTCGACCCCATGCGCATTTCAAAGGAAAAGAGCCGGTGGCAGCTCCTGAATATCGGCGTCCCGTTGCTGATGGTGCTCCTGGCGGGGCTCGTGTTCCGGACAGCGCGCAGGCGCAGATACACCTGAGTGCTGTTAATAAGTTTGTTTTCGACCCACATTCATTTGGGATATATTTGTCAGGAGTCCCGACGGCCCTTGTGCCCGAAAGGCCTGGTTTTAAAGCTACGTTTACATGAAATTCATTGTTTCCAGCACCTATTTACTGAAGCAGCTCCAGGTACTTGGGGGCGTAATCAGCAACAGTAATACGCTGCCCATCCTCGATAATTTCCTGTTCGACCTCGACAAGAAAAAACTGACGGTTTCGGCCTCCGACCTGGAAACCACCATGAGCTCGGTACTGGAAGTAGATTCAGACCATAAAGGAACCATTGCCGTACCCGCGCGTCTGCTGCTCGATACCCTGAAGACCTTCCCCGAACAGCCCCTCACTTTTGTGGTGGAAGACAACAACACGGTAGAGATTTCATCCAGCCACGGGAAATACGCCCTGGCTTATGCAGACGGGGCCGAATTTCCAAAAGCGGTAGACCTGCCCGACCCGAGCACCACGCGCATTCTGGGCGATATCCTGGCCACGGCCATTGAAAAGACCCTGTTCGCAGCCGGGAACGACGACCTGCGGCCCGTAATGAGCGGTGTCTTTTTTCAATTCAGTCCCGAAAGCCTGATCTTCGTGGCTACCGACGCCCACAAGCTCGTGAAATACAAGCGCAGCGATGCCCATGCCTCTGAAGTGGCCGAGTTTATCATGCCTAAAAAGCCGTTGAATTTGCTCAAGGGCATCCTCTCGGGGAGTGAAGAAGAGGTTACCGTTTCGTACAACGACAGCAATGCGAAATTCAGCTTTGAGAATACAGAGCTGATCTGCCGCCTGATCGACGGGAAATACCCCAACTACGAGGCCGTAATACCGCGTGAAAACCCGAATAAACTGGTTATCCAGCGTTCGCAATTCCTCAGTTCGGTACGGCGGGTTTCCATATTCTCCAATAAAACCACCCACCAGATTCGCCTGAAAATCGCCGGGGCCGAACTCAACATCTCAGCCGAAGACGTCGATTACAGCAACCGGGCCGAAGAGCGCCTCACCTGCTCCTATCAGGGCGACGACATGCAGATCGGCTTCAATTCGCGCTTCCTGGTCGAAATGCTGGGCAACCTGAGTTCTGATGAGGTTTCCCTGGAGCTCAGCCTGCCCAACCGGGCCGGCATCCTCACCCCCGCCGACGGGCTCGACCCGGGCGAAGAGGTTACCATGCTGGTAATGCCGGTGATGCTGAACAATTAAGATTCGGGCCACAGGCCCCAATAACAACCGAAAAAAGAAAGGCGGCCCATGGGCCGCCTTTTCACGTTTATACACCGGGCTTACGAAAGAAAACGTATGGTCATGAAGTAATTCGGCTCTTCCCCGTTGCTGGCCCGCACGGCATTCACAATAGGCAGCACAAATCCCAGGATGGCTGTGCCGATAAGCGTTAGTATACCCAGCCCCAGCAATAAGATCATCGGAATACTCACAATGATGTAAAGCAGCAGGCTCAATTGCAAATTGACGATGGCCTTGCCGTGCTGGTCCATGTCGGCCACTGTGTTACGGGTGGTCAGCCAGATAATGAGCGGCACGATCAGGCTGCCTACGCCGATCACATACGACAGCAGCTGGCTCAGGTGGGTGAGGGTAAGCAGGGGGCGGTCTTGCCGCAGCGTGGTTTGATTGACGAGTTCCATAGTGCTTTAGATTGATTGATGACTACACTCAATATGACGTAATCTGCGACAAGATGTTACAAGCAGGTTAGCCAGGTGCTGCCAGCACCTCCTTCTCCCCTGCGGCCCTTCTGCCTTTTCGTCGTATTTTTGCAGCATGCCGGTGTTAGACCCTCCAGCCCGATGATCGATAAGGATACCATTATTGCCCTCGCCACAGCCCCCGGAGCCGGGGCTATTGCCGTGCTGCGTATTTCAGGCCCTGACGCCATCGCCCTGGCCGATACCAGTTTCAGGGCAGTGAGCGGCACCACGCTCGCCCAGGCCGCGAGCCATACCCTGCATCTGGGCGACCTGCTGCAGGGAGATCGGGTGCTCGACCAGGTGCTGGTAAGCGTCTTCCGGGCCCCCCGTTCCTATACGGGGGAAGAGGTTGTGGAAATTTCCTGCCACGGTTCCCCTTACATACAGCAGGAAATATTGCAGCATTTCCTGACTCGGGGCTGCCGCATGGCCAAAGCCGGGGAATTTACCCTAAGGGCCTTTTTGAACGGCAAAATGGACCTGAGCCAGGCCGAGGCCGTAGCCGATCTGATCGCGTCCGAAAACGAGGCCAGCCACCAGATCGCGCTGCAGCAGATGCGGGGCGGGTACAGCTCCGAAATCAGGGAATTGCGGCAGCAACTGCTCAATTTCGCCTCTATGATCGCCCTTGAACTTGACTTTTCAGGCGAAGACGTTGAGTTTGCCGACCGCACCCAATTCAACCAATTGCTCGACCAGCTCAGCCGCTTGCTCAAAAAACTCCTCGATTCCTTTGCACTGGGCAACGTAATCAAGAAAGGTATCCCCGTGGCCATTGCCGGGCAACCCAACGTGGGCAAATCGACCCTGCTGAATGCCCTGCTCAGGGAAGAAAAAGCCATTGTGAGC